>JAJQEF010000003.1 GCA_021201795.1 Rikenellaceae bacterium | reverse complement strand
ACACAAGACATTGATAATTACAGAATAGCTTTTGTATGGGGACTTGCAACCCCATTTATATCTATGAATTTTTTATTTTTGGGGAATCGCCTTGACATTTCTTTTCAGGATTAGGATCATCGGTTTACAGTTAAATTTTTATCTTTTTAACTCATTGACCCGAATTCGCCCGTTTTCAGATAAATACCGAAATACGGTGTGAACGATGCTGCTTTTTTCTATAACTTTCCGTTTTTTTCTTTTAGGAGCAAAAGATATTCCATGTGTTCGGTAGCGGTTCACAACTTCCTAATTTTTAATGTACCACTGCAACACAGCCTTTATAGAATATAAATAATCGAAAATTAAGAAATCTCTGCTATTACAATAGCACTGAATAAGTTAACTATACAGATGATCCTCATGGTATTATTTTTGTTTTTCAGATCCATATCTTGATATTTTAAATTTATAGTATATGGAACGCAATACAAAACTTAGCAATCCCCAAACCTTATACCATTATAAAAAGTTCCCGATGCAAAAGCAGCAACCGCCGGGAATCGAATCGAAAATGGTTCCGGTTCCTGATTGCGGCGAGCAGAGCTATGTAGGATGCGGACGGCTTAAAGGACGACGTGCGCTTATCACCGGAGGCGATTCGGGTATAGGTCGAGCCGTCACCATAGCCTACGCGCGCGAGGGAGCTTCTGTAGCAATAACATACCTTCCGCAGGAAGAGCAGGACGCACGATCGTTGGCCTCTCTTCTAGCAAAAGAAGGAACAGAAGCAGTTCTGCTTCCCGGTGACCTCCGCCATGAACAGGAGTGTGAAAAAGCCGTGAATGAAGCGTCGGAAAAACTCGGTGGACTCGATATTCTCGTTCTCAACGCCGCGGTACAAACCGCTCAATTGGATATCGCCGATATCACCGCCGAACAGATACACCATACCTTCGAAGTAAATGTGTTCGCACCCATGTTCATGTCTCGGGCCGCTGTTCCGTTACTTCCAGAAGGAGCGTCGATAATATTTACAGCCTCCGCGGAATACTATACTCCGAACAAGATGCTGCTGGATTACGCTGCGTCGAAATCGGCTGTAGTAGCCTTCAGTATAGGTCTGTCGAAACAACTTATCGACAAAGGTATCCGTGTGAATTCCGTATGTCCCGGCCCAGTATGGACGCCGCTTGAAATATCGGGAGGCAACCCCGACGAGTGGATATCCAGCCACGGGCTCGATACGCCGTTCAAAAGGCCCGCCCAACCCGTAGAACTATCGGGAGTTTACGTCTTCCTTGCCTCCAACGAGGCCACCTACGTAACCGGAGAGGTTTATGGAGTAACAGGCGGATTAAGCGGACATTAATATCGTGACGGCTATGAAGGAAATACCAAACTACGAACTAAATATCGAACGTATTGAACCGCCATGTTGGTGGACGGGAATGGTTACTCCGCTGCAACTGATGATCTATGGCGAAAATGTAGGCTCATACGCTTTAGAGTCCGTAAATTCTAATGTGACTATAGGAGAAATCTATCCCGCCGACAGCCCCAATTATCTTTTTGCCGATATCGAAATATCACCCGCCGCCGAAGCTGGACTATATGAGTTTATTCTTAAAAAAGATGGACGATCCATAAGTTTCAAATATGAAATATTGGAGCGAAGCGAAAAATCCGCCCTCCGAAAAAGTTATGATTCATCCGACGTAATATACCTTATAATGCCAGACAGATTCGCGCGCGGGGCAAACAACCAAGAAGTTCCGACGGATATCGCTGAGGCGGAAGACCGCACGGATGCACTGGGACGTCACGGAGGTAACCTGCAAGGCATAATAGACCATCTTAACTATCTGGAACAGTTAGGCGTTACCACCTTATGGATTACTCCGTTCCAACTTGACAACGAACATAAGGCTTCTTATCACGGTTACGCATGCGCAGATTATTACCAGACCGATCCTCGCTACGGAAACAATGAGCTTTATCGCCAACTTGTGGAAAAGGCCCATAAAAAAGGGCTGAAGGTAATTATGGATGTTGTACTAAACCATTGCGGCATGGCCCATTGGTGGATGAAAGACCTGCCGTTCAAGAATTGGGTGCATATCCGCCAGAAAGATATAACCTCGACATACCGTCTGGTATCTATAATAGATCCTAACTTATCTTCCGAAGATATGAAAAGGACCATCGACGGATGGTTCGACAAGAATATGCCCGATATCGGTTTAGAGTATCCCTTCGTGTTGCAGTATTTCATACAGGTCTACGTATGGTGGATGGAATGGGCTGGTCTCGACGGACTGCGGGTCGACACCTTCCCATACAACGATAAGTATGCAGCGGCTAAATGGACGAAGGCCCTAAAGGAAGAGTACCCGAATATAAACATCGTAGCGGAATGCTGGCACTCCTCACCAGCAATAGTTTCCTATTGGGACGGAAAGAAAGTTAACCCTGACGGATACTGCTCGAACCTACCCAGTATAATGGACTTCCCGTTACAGGAAGCCATTAACGCGGGACTCAAAGATCCCCGTTCCGAATGGGACGCCGGCATGAATCTAATCTACGAAGCCGTAGCCCACGATTTCCTCTACACCGACCCGCGCAGTCTTATGATATTCCTCGACAATCATGATATTCCGCGGTTCGACGATAATGTCGAAGGCAACATCGGCAAAATAAAAGCCGGATTCACTATGCTGGCAACCATGCGGGGAATCCCACAGATTTATTACGGAACCGAATTCGGGTTTCGTTCGAACAATCTGGCGGCCGGCGACTCGGGACACCGGATAGATTTTCCTGGAGGCTGGAATGACGATAAAAAAGATTTTTTCGCGGGTAAAGGTCTAAGTCCTGAGGAAAGGGATATATATGAACATGCCCGTAAACTCTTTAATTGGCGCAGGAATAGCGAAGCAGTCCATTACGGTAATACCATGCATTTTCTTCCTGACGGTGCTACATACTGTTATTTCCGTTACACTGCCGATAATTCCGTTATGATATTCATAAATGCCTCCGAAAAACCGGTAGCGATCGATTGGGAGCGTTTCGTGGAGCGAACCAGAGGTTATCGCAAAGGCATCGATATCATAAGCGGCAACCAGATCGAGATAGGTGTGGAATATGTAGTGGAACCACGAACGAATATGGTCATCGAATTTCAAAATACGGGTCAATGAGAGTGTAAATAAGTTCTTACACTGATAGCGGGCAATCACGGTATTTATATTTACAAACGGATGACAAAATGCCTTAGTTTCAGTTTCTCGATTCCAGAGAGATGGAAAACCATCCAACATTTTATCGGGTATTTCTTTCCTCCCAAGAACCGCACAACTGGTGTTTAGCCCTCTCGTGCCCGCAATATTTGCAATTGAATTTCTTTTTTCTTTACCCGTAGAACGACATACCATGATTATCGTTATGCGGATTGTTAAACAGCCAATAATTCACGATCCGGACTCCATTGATTCGGCATACCGTAATGCGTCCCAGATTGGGTGCCCTATCTTCTCCGCAATTTGTTCGCTATTAATATCACAACTAAACATTATTCAGGTAATCCTGCAACTTTTCGACATACCGCCCTACATGGATACCGTCTGCCAACGCGTGATGAACCTGAACTGAAAAGGGTAATAATACTTTATCGCCACGCTTATAATATTTACCCCAAGATATCCGGGGTACGGCATCGTCCCTGTTTAATGAAATGGTGTGCGACAGGTGTGTAAACGATATCCATGGAATACATGTTATGTAAATCAAGTCGTCCCTCCCGATTAGTTTTTGAGGGTCAAAATAGTATTTCTGATCTTCGCTTTCTTTTTGAGCTTCCTGCACAAATGCAGTAACCGAATCGATATAATCCACGGTAACCATTTTAAACAGATCATCGGAAACTCTGTCATCAATTCCCGTGAAGGAAGGATGAATAGTGTCGTGCAATACAACTTTTCCATCCCGAATCCGGTATTTAAAATTTTTAACATCATTCGCAATACGGGTTACGGCATAAATCATGGAATAATAAAACGACAGCTCCCGCTTTTTCGTAAAAGCAAGAAAATCTGTCACATCCAGATCCATACATATATTATATTGCGGGTAATCCATTTTATAGAAGAAAGAGAAATGTTCCTTTCTGCTCCAGTTTTCCATGTCGATGTACTTCATGATGGTTTCTTTTAATGTTTAAAGTTATTGATTTTTCGACAGACTTATCGTATACCAGATATACAATATCTATTCTTTTACCGCATATTTATATTTTTCATGGAGTTCCCGGTCGGAATAAATATAGAGTATATTACCAATCGGATCTTTTATGCTGAACGCACGATCTCCCCATTCGTGATCGGTAATATCTTCACAAAAAGAAACCCCTGATTGCTGCATTTGGTGACAACAAGTAATACCACCCGTAAATTTCTCCCTGTCGTAATACTTGCCATCTCCCTGGAACGACAGATATATCGGCAGTGTATCCGTTTCAGTTTCAAGGCGGATAACAACATACCATTCCCCATCATCGAAGGCTACCTTCGTCTGAAAATATTTTCTGTAAAAATCGACACACTCTTCGGTTTTATCGGTGTGGAACGTAATGGATAGATCCTTGAACTTCATGTTTATTGATTTTTATAATCAGTAAATCCCAATCTGTTTCCCGAAGGATCAGTAAACTCGACAGCCCAACCTGTACGAATACGAAACGGCTCGGAAACGAATTTAACACCTTTCATTTTCAGTTTATCATAAAGAACTTTTGCGTCTTCTACCTCGATCCATATGGCAGGCTGCGCATCCGGCATTTTTGTTATGTCTTTCAAAATAATGGCGGGTTCCTCATCGCCAACCTTAAAAGCGACCATACCTTGTTTTTTGAACTCGAATTTCTTTTCCAATCCCAATACATCCGAGTAAAATTTTACACTCTCCTCATAGTTCTCCGCAGGGAAGAAAAAATTGTCGTAATTTTTAATTTTTGTATCCATACTTTACACTCTATTATAATGCGTATCTCATATCCGGCAGATATGAACTTATTCTGTATATGGTATAAAGATATAGGTTTTATTCGAAGGAATGTGCAGAGATAATCTTCGATAAATACATTTTATTACTTTTGCAATATAACAACAGCTATAATGAATATTGAAAAAATAACCGATATCGAACTATTAATAAAATCGCGACTGGATTATTTCGCCAACGATTCCCATATGCCGCAGGAAAATCTTGAAACCTTGATCGCAAATCTTCGGTCATATTTTGAGAAACATATTCCGTTGAACGATTTTGTTTGTCTTGCCGTAAAAGAAGCGGATACAATTGCATCCGTCGGTTTTATGGTAATTAACGAAATGCCTGCCAACGGATTCGCAATAGAGGGGATGACAGGAACGTTACTGAATATCCTACCTATCCCGAACACAGGAAAAAAGGATACGGTAAAGCTCTGATATCTGCCATGATAGAAGAAGGACGGAAAAGAAGATTATCATTTATCGATCTGTATGCCACAGAAGAAGGCACAGGATTGTATGAGAAACTCGGATTCGAAAATATCCCATACACCGCTATGCGTTTGAGATTGTAATTTCCATTACACCCTCTGATGTTATTATATAGAATTTAACTTTGGAGATCCCCTATGCTATTAAAAAATATCAAATCATCAAGACCGGAATTATACGAAAAATCCGAGCATAATATCTGGCTCGATCCACACATCCGTAAGCAGATGCTCACGGAGCACCTTAACACGGAATCAGATGTGGCTTCAAGGTGTTTATATTACATTACCAGCACGGTAAATTTTATCGACTCGCACATCCCGGATAAATCTGAATTATTAGACTTGGTCTGCGGACCCGGACTTTTATGCTGAATTATTAAATGAAAAAGGACACTCTGTTACAGGCATCGATTTATTATTACGGAACGCTGGCTTCCGTTATATCTCATTTCATAAATCTGTTGCCAAAGCTAATAACTTTACCGCTTCGAATGAACAGTTAGCGGTTGCAAAAAAATGATCAGGCAAGGAATAAAGGCCCTTATTACATCTTTGTTTACGGTTGTTCAGGTATATCACTCAATCAGTTCGAAATCATGCTTCTCAAATTCTTTTCCGTTGATTATAATAGCAACCTGGTGAAGACCGGAATGAAATTTTCTTGTGGTAACTACTTTAAAAGAGTGTTTCCGGGTTATTGGTGTAGTTGAATTACAAGCATAATATTTTTCGCTTATCTTATGAACTTTCTTTGTCAACGCTCCATTCGCTTTTCGGTAGTAAATTGAGTATTCAAGTCGTATTTTAGTTTTTTGGTTATTATTATTCAATAGGTTAAAACTAAACACTAACGAATCTCCAACATTAACTTCGGGAGTTGAAATCTGAAAATCTTTGATACTGACATTTTTAACAGCACCCAAACCAAACAACTGCATCACTTCCGGATTACCTTGTTTTAAAAGTGTACGACAGCCGTGTTTGATGATCCAATCTACTTCTTCCGATTCTCCCTGCCATCTTTTCACAATATCGATCACTGTTTCGGGATTATCTTTCGCAATATCGTTCAGATTATTGGCTACACTCAACCGTACGAATCTCGACGGATCGTTTTTAAGATTTTCCAGAATCGGGATGATCGGCGAAGTATCTTTTTTCAAATCCGGCAACGCCATCGCCCAAGGCAAACGCGGACGGCAGCCTTCGGATGCAAGCCGTCTCACACCCCAATGTTCGTGCGTAGACCAAAACAGCATTTGCTTCATCATTTTGTCCGGATATTTTCTGATAAATGAATGGGCTACAAACTCGCAGCTTGTAAACTGAGTAATCTTTTCTATTGCTGCGACAGAGGTTTCGTAATCGTCCAACCCGTATTGTTCTACATAATTATCCAGAATCATCCCGTACTCCAAAGTTAAACCGAATTTCTTGTCGTCTATTTCCGAAAAGCGAGGATGTATGCTTTCGATATGGTCCAGTAGCTCGAGTATTTTAGCGATAGCCTCTTTGTAATCGGCTGGTAAAAACTTTCTCAGGATCGTGGTAATATGTGCGCAGCGTTGTTTAAGTTCTCGGTTTTCCCAATTATCGTCCATTACCCGAGATATAAATCCGTGGGCATCAAAATCAGGTATAACAAGTTTCAGGTCCTTAGTAAATCTCTCTAAAAACTGCTCGTTGTACATATTTTTAAATGGTTCCATATTTCCAATTTGACAAAAGATTATTTTTATTGGTTATACTTCTTTATCCGCTAATGTGCGGTCCACACTGAACCATACTTATATATTGCCGCAATATTATCAAAGACGCAAAATGCAAAAGTACAACCCATTAACCACCATATTTTTCTGGATGCATCGTATTTGTACAAAGATAATCATTTAAAGAAAGACTTAGGATGGTAATCAGCATTGTCCAGTTGATATCGATATAGCAGCGGTTAATAAATTTCTTGATATTTTACAGGCACAGGCCGGAGTTACTCTGCCAAGTATTCTCCCTCATTATCGCTCTTTATCGGCCCATGGTTCGAATTGCATTCCTGCAGTAGTAGTGAGAGCAAATGTCCGTTTTCCGTGTCCATGATCGAAAATTTTCTGGCTCCAGCCTAACCCTACAAATAATAGATTTCTTAAATTTTCTTAACTTAGAACGGTCTTGTATGTATAACTATTATCATTAATGGTTTATAACGATTTTTTAATATAAAAACCTATAATAAATCGATAAAGTACAACTTTTTATCGATTAAGATAAATATATATCGGACTCAACAGATAATTTTGTATTAAAACATGATATACTTACTGTTGTTATTCTTCATGAAAATAAAATCACTTTCAAGTTTAATAGATAACAATGAAAAAGATACTGCTTATTATACTTGTAGTTAATTACATTTGCATGCTTGCATCGGGTTCCATATGGGGCAAATGGGAAAATTGGGGTTCGCAGCCGGATAAGACATATTTTAATCCTGTTCTTCCTGCGGACTTCAGCGATATAGACTGTATACGTGTAAGAGATGATTATTATGCTATATCCTCGACATTTCAATATTCTCCGGGAATGGTAATCCTTCATTCCAAGAACCTTGTCGATTGGTCAATAATCGGACACGCGGTAACAGACATCAGACAGATAAGTCCTGAAATGAACTGGGATCGAATGGACAGATATGGTCGTGGAATATGGGCAGGTTCCATACGCTACCATGACAGAAGATTCTATGTGCTGTTCGGAACCCCGGATGAAGGTTTTTTCACCACCTGGGCGGACGAACCAACCGGTCCATGGTCGCCGTTAACCAATATTCTTCCGGAATCAGGCTGGGACGACTGCTCCGCAATATGGGACGATAACGGCGATGCTTATTTTATAGGAACACTGTTTCGCGACAGGCTTTACGAAACATATATTTTTAAAATGGATCCGGATTGCAGTTCGATAGACAGAAGCAGTGCTATACTCGTAAATAAAGGAGGCAGCAGGGAAGCCAGCAAACTTATAAAAGTAAACGACTGGTATTATCTGATCTATAGCCGTACAGGCGGCGGGAGCAGGTTTGTGGTTGCTAAACGGTCGAGGGATATAAACGGACCATGGAGCACAGAAAAGTAGATCATGGCACCTAACATCGAATCGAATCAGCCCAATCAGGGCGGAATAATCGAAGGCCCAGACGGTATATGGTATTTTTTAACGCACCACGGCAAAGGAGACTGGGAAGGACGGGCTGTGAGTCTATTGCCTGTAACATGGATCGATGAATGGCCTGTTATCGGGGAACCAGACAGTAACGGATGGGGACATATGGTCTGGTTCGGGAATATGCCGATAGAAGGTTCGTTTGAAAAAGACGAATTTTTCTGCGACGATTTCACAAATAAAAATCTCGATACTAACTGGGAATGGAATTATTATCCCAACAATGAAATGTGGTCCCTGTCCGAAAGATCGGGATGGCTGCGTCTTAAAGCAATGAAGCCATTACAGAAAAATAATCTGAAAAAAGTTCCTAATATCCTTACTCAACGTGTATATA
Organism: Rikenellaceae bacterium; assembly: GCA_021201795.1. Lineage (GTDB taxonomy): Bacteria > Bacteroidota > Bacteroidia > Bacteroidales > Rikenellaceae > JAJBUQ01. The sequence continues at coordinate 149,304 of JAJQEF010000003.1, read as the reverse complement.
GAACAAAATACAATGAAGTTACGATTAAAATGGATATAACAGGAATGAAGGACGGACAGATTGCCGGACTTTGTCATTATGCTGCAACTTATGCGTATATCGGAATTAAGAAAAAATACGCGGAAACATTCATTATTTTTAATGAAAACGAAAATATTGAATCGAATAAAATAGATACAGAGAATGAGATCTGGTTGCGGTCAGTATGGGGGCTGGACGGTATATGCCGTTTTTATTACAGTATGGATGGAAAAAAATTTCAAGATTTCGGTAAAGAGTACCGGTTCACATGGGGTAATTACAGGGGAACCCGCATCGGATTGTTTACGTTCAATGAAAAAAATGAAGAAGGTCTGATCGATATAGATTACTTTGAATACAGGAAAAAATAATACCTATGAAGAAGTTATTGGTTCTGACATTATTACTATGGGTTTCAAGTGCTGCCAATGCACAGAATATTCGCATAAAATCCCCGGACGGATCATTGGAATGTAATATCGGAGTTAACAGTTCCGGAAACCTGGTTTACTCTGTCGAATTTCAGAAACGACAAATTATTCTGCCTTCGCCGGAACCGGGAATAATCGGAGCCGTTTGGATAAAACCCGGTAAAAGTATATGGGCATGGGTGCACGCGCGCGACGTGAGAACTAATAGCCAGCGTGACGAATATTTCAATAATGCCAAATCAGTAGGACTCGTAGATCTTAAGGTTGATTTCATGGGAGCCGTCGAACCCGAATGGGTACAGCGGTACGATGATATAATGCGTGAAGGCGCAGAATACGAGATTATGATAAACTTCCACGGAGCAAATAAACCGACTGGACGCGATAGAACGTGGCAGCATGAGATGAATCGTGAAAAAATTCGCGGATGGGAAATGGGTAAAATGCCAGCTCTTCACGATGCAGCACTGCCTTTTACAAGGGTTGTTCACGGACCTGAAGACTACACGCCTACCTATTTTCGTCCTGATAAGCTCAAAGGTTCCACATGGACGCACGAACTGGCAATGGCAGTAATCTTCTTCACTTCTCCGTTTATGTGTCTTGCCGGAGATCCTGTATCATAACTTGAAAGTGACGCATTGGAATTTATAAAAAAATGCCGGCAGAATGGGATGAAACTATCGTTTTACCTGTCAGCAAAATCGGCGAAATTGCCGCCTTTGCCCGCAAAAAAGGAAGTGAATGGTACATAAGGATAATAACGGAAGCGAAACACAAATCACGATAAAAACCGATTTTCTTCCGAACGGTAAAATACATGATAGAAGAATTTCGCGATATAAACGGAAGAACTGATGCGTGGAAGCATAATACTTTTACCCAGATAAAAAAACTGAATTAAAGAGATCCCGTTAAATAAGGATGGTGGATATGTCGCAAGAAATAATCAAATCTCCAAAATAAATAGTTATGAAAACAGCAGTAAAGAAACTGATAATAGCGGTAGCTTTAATAGGACTGGCAGCATGTAAAGAAACTGTAAAAGACGAATTTGCCATTGAGCAGGGAATATTTGAACCTACATGGGAATCGCTTATAGAAAACAATGAGTTCCCCGAATGGTTCAGGGATGCGAAATTCGGTATATGGGCACATTGGGGAATACAATGCGTACCGGAAGCCGGGGATTGGTATGCACGTAATATGTATCTTCAAGGGGAAGGAGCTTACCGCCATCATCTGGCCAATTACGGGCATCCGTCCGAATTCGGTTTTATAGATTTTATACCTATGTGGAAGGCTGAAAAATGGGATCCGGAAGCATTAATGGAGCTGTATGTCAAAGCCGGAGCGAAATATTTTGTCGCTATGGCCAATCATCATGATAATTTCGACAACTACGACTCTAAATACCACGAGTGGAACTCGGTCAATCTCGGCCCTAATCGAGATATCGTAGGCGAATGGGCTGATGCCGCACGTAAGCAAGGTTTAAAATTCGGAGTGAGCAATCATGCAGCCCACGCGTGGCACTGGTTTCAACCTGCCTACGGATACGATGCAGAAGGCGATATGGCAGGAATAAGATACGATGCATATAATCTTCGCAAGGAGGATGGCAAAGGCAAATGGTGGGAGGGTTACGATCCTAAGTTATTCTACACTGAACCTACAATGGTAATGCCGGACGGAATTACTTCGCTGGATTCCATGAATAAATGGCATGAAGAGAACGACCGTGTGTGGACGGAGAAAATCCCGGAGAACAATCCTGAATTTGCGTCTAACTGGTTCCTGCGAACTAAAGAACTCATAGATAAATACGAACCGGATCTTATTTATTTCGATGACGAAGGGCTTCCGTTGGAACATTACGGACTCGAAATCGCTGCCCACTACTATAATAAGAGTACTAATCGCAATAATGGTAAAAACCAGGTGGTAATAACTGCTAAAGAACTTACAGATGCGGAGCAGGCAGGAATTACGCTGGACTGTGAGCGCGGAAGCATCAGTAATGTTTCTGAGTATCCCTGGCAGACTTGTTCTTGTATAGGAAGCTGGCATTATAACCAGTCTACATATGACAGAGACAGATATAAATCAGTGGAACTTATTTCAAAAACACTTGTGGATATCGTAAGTAAGAACGGTAATCTTCTATTGAGTATTCCTGTGAAGGGAGATGGAAGTATCGACGATAAGGAGATCGCGTTCCTCGAAGAAATGGGCGAATGGATGGCCGTTCATGGAGAAGGAATCTACGGGACGCGTCCTTGGGTGATCTTCGGAGAAGGCTCTGCAAATACTTCCGGCGAAGGTTCGTTCGGTGCAAGGGAGCGCGCGCAGGCTTCATTATCTTACAGGGATGTGCGCTTCACAACTAAAGATGATAAACTTTATACGTTCGTTCTCGGATTCCCTACAGACAAAACGGTAGAAATCTCTGCATTGGGATATGGTTCGCAGCAGCTTAATGGCAAAAAAATAACTGGAATATCTATGCTCGGGACGGACAAACCTATAAAATGGGTACAAAACGAGGATAAACTGGTCATAACACTCCCTGACGTGGAAAATACCGGTAAAACTATAGGTTTTGTTATCGACGGAATAATTTAAAAAATATGAAAGACGAAATGAGAATAACTAAAAAATAAAATTATGAAAAAACTATTGGTATTATTACTTGTCGCAGGTAGTTTAACGGTGTTCGCACAACAGGATCCGCCTCCAAGGGCGTCGATCGATCTTCCGGGCGGACGTGCGGCGGATATTCCACCCGGACCATACACTGATTCGTGGGAATCCATCCGCGTCAACTATGAAACCCCGCAATGGTTCATCGACGGCAAATTCGGGATATTTATACACTGGGGCGTTTATTCGGTTCCTGCCGCAGGTAGCGAATGGTATCCGAGACACATGTACGGAGGACTGTTGAAGCATCACATCGAGAACTGGGGCGATCCGAAGGATTTTGGATATAAGGATTTTATTCCGTTATTCACCGCGGAAAAATTCGATCCTGCGGAATGGGCGGCGTTATTCAAAGAAGCAGGAGCGGCGTATGTTATTCCGACTGCGGAACATCATGACGGATTCGCGCTGTACGGCAGCGAACTGACTCGCTGGAACGCACGTGACATGGGTCCTAAACGCGATCTTATAGGAGACCTTGCGGAGGCAGTTCGTGCGGAAGGGCTGAAGTTCGGGGTATCCAACCATCGCATGGAGCACTGGGATTTTATGCACCCCACAGCTGCAAAGGAGCACGATCTATACGATCCTGAATATGCTGACTTCTACGGACCGCCTCAAAAACCGGATCCGACCAAGGCCTCTGCAATGGGACCAAATGCGGAAGAGGTTTTGGAAGGCAAAGAGGCTCCTCAGGATGAAGGATTCCTGGAAGAATGGCTCGCACGATGTCAGGAGATTATCGATAAATACCAGCCTGATATGCTCTGGTTCGACAATGGTATAAACAGCCGCTCGCTCGACCCACTCAAACTCCGTCTTGCAGCCTATTATTATAACAGGGCAGAAGAATGGGATAAAAAAGATGTATCTTTGAGTACTAAACACGATGCTTACCTGTACGGAACCATTAAGGATTACGAACGTCAGGGGCGCGCTCCCAAAGAGATGACAACCTACTATTGGCAGGTGGATGAACCTATCGGTAATAAATTCGGATATATAGAAGGATTACAACTTCAGAGTTCTGAATCCGTAATACGTAAACTAGTTGAGAATATCTCGAGAAATGGTAACTTATGCCTCAATATCTCACCCAAAGCAGACGGCACAATACCGGAAGACCAGCAAAAAGTATTACGTGAAGTCGGACAATGGCTAAAGGTAAACGGTGAGGCCGTTTATGGCACAAGAGCATGGATGGTATATGGCGAAGGACCTGGAATAGAGGAGAATAAATCGGAGTGCAATGTTCGTTTTACTCAAAAAGGATCGGATACGTTTTACGTTTTTATGATACGTGGCAAAAAAGGTAAAAATCTTATAAAATCGTTTAACCGTATAAATCTCGGCGAAATAAAAAATGTTTCATTATTAGGTTATGAAAATAAAATCGGATTCATCCAAACTGCAGAAGGTCTTGAAATAGATATGCCGGAAAAAGAAATGCATGGAATTATAGTTTACAAAGTAGAGATTTAAATATTATTATAAAATTAATCAGGGTTACTGATGAGAAGATCATTTCTCTAATGCGCCCTGTATCTATTTTTATACCTGCCCGGACTTTCTCCTGTTATTTTGGTAAAGAGTCGGTTGAAATATGATATGTTGTCGAATCCCAATCCATATGCTATATCCTTTATACTCGATTCGCATATAAGCAATCTCAACTGAGCGGTTTCGATCTTCTTTATGTTTATATATTTACCGGGAGTGCAGTTCATTTCTTTTTTGAAAAGCCGGATAAAGTGATCTTTGGTAAGACAACTTCTCTCCGCCAGACACTCTATATCTATAGCATGATCGATGTTGCCGTGGATGTAATCCAGACTTTTCAATATACGCATGTCCATCTTCTCGTTCTTATATACAGCATGGGCAAGAAATCGGGAAAATAATTGTTTGATGATTCCTTCCGTTTCCAATTCAAAAGCTAACGGACTTTTTTGCTGAATAGCCACGTTATAGGCAAGATGAGTGGAATTATCATAAGAACTCGGATCGAAATACTGTAATTCCCTTTCAGGATTAATTTTTATCAGTCGTTGTATCAGATGTATATCAAGCGGGCCGCCCTCGATTTCCCCTGGAAAACTTATTACATCAAAAATACTGAGATTTTTCCCTATTTCTTCGTATATGTGCAAATAATATAATTCCAGTATATCGTCACATTCATACCTGTGTTTTACATAAGAAGGAGTCAGATACAAATGACCCTTTTTAAGTTCGAATACGATACCGTCTTCTCTTAAAATTTTCGCCGTACCGCTTTTTACATAATGAATCCTCGCGAAGGGACTATGTATATTTTTCCAGTTCCAGTCCGCATCGTGGTAAGCATACCCCACATTTAATAAAATGAAATTTCTCTTTAACTCATTTTTATTCATTTGCAATGGGTTTTGTTTATAAAGATACACAGAAAATCGATAAAGTGAAATTTTTGGTCGATTAAGATAAAAAATTTAACGTATACAAGGGGTAGCTTTGTAATAAGCAAAAAATATTAAAATGGAATATAGGGAAATCGGTAAAACAGGAATGAAAGTGTCCAACCTTAGTTTCGGAGCATCTTCGTTAGGAGGGGTATTTCGTTCTCTAAAAGAAGAGAATGGGATAAAAGCTGTTCACACAGCAGTAGAGAATGGAATAAATTTTATAGATGTCTCTCCTTACTACGGACATCTTAAAGCCGAAACCGTATTAGGCAAAGCGTTGAAGAACATCGACCGCAGCCGTTATTATATTTCTACAAAGGTCGGACGTTACGGCAAAGACGGAGTAAATTATTGGGATTATTCCCGTAAAAAAGCTAAAGAAAGTGTTTACGAGAGTATAGAGCGGCTGAATGTGGACTATGTGGATTTGATAAACATCCATGACATAGAGTTTGCGGACCTCGAACAAATATGCAACGAGACACTTCCAACTTTAGTAGACCTTCGTAATGAAGGAGTTGTAAAACACGTAGGGATAACCAACCTGAACCTGCGTCATTTTAAATACGTCGTAGATCACGTCCCTACGGGAACAGTGGAAAGTATTCTGTCCTTCTGTCATTATACGTTGAATGACGATGCTCTTAGCGATTATATGGATTATTTCGAGTCGAAAAATATAGGCATCATCAATGCTTCGCCATATTCAATGGGGCTGCTTACGGAACGCGGGGTTCCGGACTGGCACCCTGCACCTGAGGCACTTAAACGCCTTGCACGGAAGGCTGTAGAAGTATGTAAATCCAAAGGTATCCCGATAGAACAGCTTGCTGTTGCTTTTTCTGTCTCGAACCCAAGGATAGCTACCACTCTTTTCAGTACGACAAATCCTGAAAACGTTTTAAAAACCATACGATATGCAGAGTCTCCAATAAACCGGGAACTGATAAAAGAGATACAGAAGATTTTCGAACCCGGATACCGCGACACCTGGGTAAACAGTTAATATACGGAAAAATGAAAACAATACAAATAACGGAACCGGGAAGAATCCGTGTAATCGAAACTTCCAAACCGGAACTGAAGCCGGCGCACATTCTGCTGAAAATCAGATATGTCGGATTCTGCGGTTCCGACCTGAACACATTCCGTGGCCTTAATCCGTTGGTAAGGCTCCCTATTATTCCCGGACACGAAATCGGGGCCGTTATCGAATCCGTAGGAGAAGACGTTCCGTCGGATTTAAAACCGGGAATGAATGCCACTGTAAATCCTTATACGAATTGCGGTAATTGTCCGGCCTGCCGCAACGGACGTCATAACTCATGTGAGTTCAATCAAACGTTCGGGGTACAGCGTGACGGAGCAATGTCGGAATATATCCTCGTCCCGTGGCAGAAGGTGATTGCCGATAATGATATATCCACTCGTGATTTTGCACTGGTCGAACCCATGAGCGTAGGATTTCATGCCGTTAACCGTGCGGAAGTGACTGACATGAATACGGTCATGGTCATAGGCTGCGGTATGATCGGATTAGGCGCCATAGTCCGCACTGTCCTGAGAGGAGCAAGGGTCATCGCCGTGGATGTCGACGATAGAAAACTCGAACTGGCTAAACGACTCGGCGCTCAATACACTGTTAATTCATCACAAGAGAACCTGCACGAACATATCTGGGAAATAACAGATAAGAACGGAGCAGATGTAATTATAGAAGCGGTCGGACGTTCGGAGACCTATCTTGCCTCAATTTCGGAAGCGGCATTTACCGGACGCGTAGTTTACATAGGATATGCGAAGGAAAAAATTCCGTTCGATACTCAGTATTTCGTAAAGAAGGAAGTGGACGTTCGCGGTTCCCGTAATGCAATGCCATGCGATTTCAAAGCGGTTATCGAATATATGAAACGAGGCACATGCCCTGTCGAGGAATTGATAACGGCAATTTATCCACCGGAAGAATCTCAGGAGGCTCTGGAAAAATGGGTGGCCAATCCTGGTGAAGTATCTAGTATCCTAATAGAATTTTCATGATACCGTTTCCTATAATAGATGCCCATTCCCATCTTTGGCTACGTCAGGAAGCGGAAGTAGATGGCAAGAAAATAAGAACTCTCGCAAACGGCATATCCGAGTTCATTGGAGAGTTGCGGCAGATGCTTCCGCCTTTTATAACGAATGGGCAGAACACCGCGGAAATTTTACTATCCAATATGGATTATGCACAGGTTTCAGCGGCGGTTATAACACAGGAATATATCGACGGAATGCAGAACGATTATCTTTCGTATGTTCAGCAAAAATATCCGGATCGTTTCCTTTGCTGCGGACTGATAGATGCCCGACATTCCGGATATTACAGGCATGCGGGAAAATTGATAGAACAGGGCTTCAGAGCCATTAAAATACCTGCCCAGCGATTAATTATGGCAACTAAAAGGATATGGCTGACAACGAATGAAATGATGCAGGTGTTTGAACTCATGGAAAAGAACAATGTAATTCTGTCGATAGACCTTGCGGACGGCACAGAACAAATTGCAGAGATGCAGGAAATAATCGCAGAATTTCCTGCATTGAAAATTGCCATTGGCCACTTCGGAATGGTGACACGCAAGAACTGGCAAGAACAGATAAAACTTGCTCGCAATGAGAATGTAATGATAGAATCGGGCGGTATAACATGTCTCTTCAATGATGAATTCTACCCTTTCCCAAGCGCGGTAAAAGCCATAAGAGAAGCAGCAGAACTCGTAGGAATCAATAAACTTATGCGGGGCTCGGACTACCCGCGTACGATAGTTGCCATAACTTACAGGATGTCTTACGATTTTATAGTGAAGTCGCCATTGCTTACGGCTGAAGAAAAATATTTATTTTTAGGTGTGAATGCAGAAAAATTCTACGGATTTAATAACCTCACCGAATTACCATACATTAAAAATATGTCGGAATAAACCAGTACTGACTAAACTAACTGATAACATGAGAAATAAAGAATATACGTTCGCACTTACATTGATATTCAGCCTGTTCTTTATCTGGGCTATCAGCAGCAACCTTCTGCCGACAATGATCCGGCAACTTATGAAGACTTTCGAACTGAGTGCGTTTCAGGCATCACTCACAGAAGCATCTTACTGGATAGCTTATTTTATCTTTCCCATCCCGATCGCTATGTTCATGAAGCGGTACAGCTACAAGGCAGGTATCATCGTAGGTCTACTGATCGCCGCATTCGGTGGACTCTTATTTTTTCCGGCAGCAGTAATACAGGAATACTGGGCATATCTGGCTATTTTCTTTGTAATAGCTACCGGAATGTGCTTTCTTGAAACAGCGGCAAACCCATATGTCACCGTTTTGGGTGATTCGGCCACTGCTCCGCGCAGGCTCAATCTCGCACAATCTTTCAACGGACTGGGAGCTTTCATTGCCGCTATGTTCCTTAGCAAACTTGTGTTAAGCGGACAGGATTATACACGTAATACGATCCCTTCGGATTATCCGGGAGGCTGGGAAGGCTTCGTGCAATTCGAAACAAATGCGATGAAAATTCCATATCTGGTACTCGCAGTCGTACTCATTGTTATCGCCGTTATATTCGTTTTTTCGCGACTGCCTAAAATAAACGAAGGCGGGCATGAAGAAGGCGCTGCGAAAGGAGAAAAACTGATCGATTTCAGCGTTCTCAAACGTTCTCATCTTCGCTGGGGCGTTATTGCACAATTTTTTTATAACGGGGGACAGACAGCGATCAACGCCATGTTCCTAATATACTGCTGTAAATACGTAGGACTTACCGAAGGTACCGCAACCACTTACTTCGGATTTTATATGCTTGCATTCCTGCTCGGAAGATGGATCGGAACGTTACTAATGGTAAAGTTCAAACCCCAGAATATGCTGGTAGTTTACGCTATTGTTAATATAACCCTTTGCGGGGTCATAATGATATTCGGGGGCATGGTGGGATTATATGCTATGCTTGGGGTATCATTCTTTATGTCGATCATGTACCCTACCCAATTTTCGCTGGCCCTTAAAAACCTAGGTAATAAGACTAAAAGCGGTTCCGCATTCCTTGTAATGGCAATCGTGGGAAACGTATTCCTCCCACCGCTTACAGGACACTTGATGGATATGAACGAAAATTTATACCAGCTGGCATATATTGTACCCCTGATATGCTTTATTTTCTGTGCATATTACGGATATAAAGGTTATATAGTAAAAAATTGATATGATTATGAAATTACAGGTATATCCGCAAAAAAATACCCGATTCCCACAAAACGCTATTGTCAGACCCTGGAACTTAAAAACGAACCTGAACTGATAGAAGAATATGTAAAACGTCGCAGCGAGATTCATCACTGGCCGGAGATAAGGGACGGCATCCGTTCCGTCGGCATACTGGAGATGGAGATCTACCTGTTAGGAACCACGCTGTTTATGGTAGTAGAGACATCTCTGGATTTCGAGTGGGATACAGCATTTGAAAAATTAGCAGACCTTCCCCGACATGCAGAATGGGAAGAATACATGTCGGTATTTCAGCAAACGGAATCAGGAGCTTCTTCTTCCGAAAAATGGAAGCTAATGGACAGAATATTTTACCTTTATGAATAATAAATAAATTAAAACATGAATAAACACATAACTAAACTGATACTTACAGGAATTCTTTTTTCCGTCCCCATTTTGAGTAATGCCCAGATAACCGAACGCGTGCGTCCGAAAGAATGGGACAATCTTGTGGAAGGAGCACGATTCATCGACCGCTTCCTACCGATGAAAGGCAACGTTCTTTCGTCGGACACATGGGGAGTAGACGGCGTGGTTCCACGCTACGTCGATAACGGTATCGAAGACAGAATCTGGTCCTACTGGGGTGGAAATATAAAGAAAGGCGAAGACGGCAAATATCATTTATTCGTGTGCGGTTGGTTGGAATCGTCTCCTAAAGGACATGCCGAATGGCCTAACTCCATGGTGTTCAACGCCGTGAGCGACAACCTGACAGGTCCGTTCAAACTGCGCAATATGATCGGCAAAGGACACAATCCAGAGGTTTATCAGCTGAAGGACGGCAGATATGTATTATACGTTATAGACGGACGGTATGTCACCGACGACATTAACGGGCGCTGGGATTACGGCACATTCTATTTCAATCCCCGTGATAGACGGATCATCGAAGGATTATCCAATCTTTCATTCGCACAGCGTGAAGATGGTTCTTACGTGATGGTCTGCCGCGGCGGTGGTATCTGGATCAGCGAGGATGGTTTAAGCGAATATAACCAGATAACAGATAAACGCGTTTATCCGCCTGTTCAAGGGCAATTCGAGGATACTGTAATATGGCGCGACCATATACAGTATCATATGATCGTTAACGACTGGCTCGGACGTATAGCGTTTTATCTACGCTCCAAAGACGGAATAAATTGGGTCGTAGATCCGGGCGAAGCCTACACTCCCGGCATTGCGGTTCACGAGAACGGTCTTGTCGAGGATTGGTTCAAATTCGAACGCATCAAAATATACCAGGATGAATACGGACGTGCTATCCAGGCTAATTTTGCAGTTATCGACACTCTGAAACCGCTGGACAAACCGTTTGACAACCATAGTTCGAAGAATATCGGAATACCTTTGAATCCCGGATTATTGCTTTCGATTCCGGACGACAAGCCTATAAATTCGAGAACCAAATCTATCCGCGTTAAAATTCATGCAGAAGAAGGTATCAATCCCCACACGGATATAGATATCAGTTCCCTGAGGTTCGGTGCTTCGGAAGAAGTGAATTTCGGACGTGGATGCACGGCGGTTAAAACAGAACATGACGGTGATGACCTAATAGTAATATTCGACGCCAAAGGAAGCGGAATCACGGAAGAAGAATTTGCTCCTAAAATGATAGGACGGTATATTAACGGAAAAATGCTCTACGGCTATGCCCGCCTGCCGTATATAGATTATATCGAACCTATCTTATCTGCACGCGCACCCGTTTTTACAGAATCGGAAGAAGGATGGTCTGTCAGCATGGAAATTCAGAATTTCGGACAGGTGGAGTCGAAAAGGTCTTCCGTAAAGATCGAATATAAAAAAGACGGTAAACTTACGGAATTAGTATCCGGAAATGTCCCTGTTCTTCAGCCATACGGTAAAACGAATCTTCATTTTAACTGCAAAGATATATTTGAAAAAGATGAGGAATATGAGTTTCTTATCACTATTTATTCTGGAAAAAAATATTATCGACTTTCAACCTGAGAAGATAATTAATAAAGTTCAGAATAAAACAAAAATTCCCCATTCGCCACATAAAAAATATGTAGTGAATGGGGAAATTATCGAACAAATACTTCCTAATTTATCTTCTGTCCATTTATATATGTATCAATAAACTTAATATTCTCTCCATTTGATATATTTATAGATTTATCCGCTTTATCTATATTCACATTTTTGAAATAAATGGGCCTAATCGGGGATTCCGGATATCCCTCTATAACCATACCGCCTTTACCTCCATTCCTTACGGTCAAACCGGTAATGTAAATATTTCTTATAGTCGGCATGTATTCACCCTTATCCTCATACAGCATCGTAAGAAATATAGCTTCATTTCTTACTTTTTCCACCTCGACATTCCTTATGTAAATGTCTTCTATGACACCTCCCCTCATAGAACTGGTCTTCACACGTATGGCCCACATGGGATTAATTATGGTACAGTTCTCCACAAAAATATTTTTTGCCCCTCCGGATATTTCGCTTCCGACAGCTATACCGGCATGTCCGTTCCTTGTTGTACAATTTTGTATTACCACATTCTCACAAGGAACCCCGATATTTCTTCCGTCACGGTCGCGTCCGGATTTAAGAGCTATGCAATCATCTCCGGTATTGAAAATACAGTCTTTTATCAATACGTTTTTACACGATTCCGGATCACAACCGTCCGTATTTGGACCGTCTGATTCCACAATAACACCGATTATCGAAACATTATTGCACAATACTGGATGGATCACCCACATAGGCGAATTAATAATAGTTACTCCTTCTATAAGGACATTATTGCAATGATAAGGTTGGATAAACTGCGGGCGCAGATAATGTCCGTCACCGAATAATCTTTTTTCCATCGGCACATCTTCTTCTGCCATAGCAAACAATGCCGGACTGTTGGTACTATCGGTTTGATTAGGTGTATCTTCCTTCCATCCGTATGCTTTTCGTCCCTTCCAGGGCCACCAGTTATTTCGGGAACCCTGTCCATCCATGGTTCCCTTACCGGTTACAGCTATATTTTCTTCTTTATACGCATATATAAGCGGAGAATAATTCATAAGCTCGACGCTCTCCCAGCGTGTAGGCACCATAGGCAGGTAATCATCCGGATTTGTAGAGAATAACAAATTAGCTCCTTCTTCCAGATGAAGATTCACATTGCTTTTCAAATAGACCGGTCCTGTAAAATATTTACCTGCAGGTACAATCACTCTTCCTCCACCGGCAAGGCTGCATTCTTCTATCGCTTTTTTTATAAACATGCTACAATTTGTCTCTCCATCGCCGATAGCTCCATAAGCGGTGATGTTAAATTCCCGCTCGTTGAAAACGGGTCGTGTAATATTGTTTATTATTCGATCCATTTCAGACCATGGATCTGGATTCTGTGCATTTACCGGAAAAACAAAGATTAAAAATTTAAATACGGAGAATACCGATAATTTTTTCAAACTCACTCTCATAACTTATTTCTCATTTAAAATCAAACCACAATTTCATTCTGATGCCATCATCACCAGGTTTTATACGTATACTACTTGGCTGGCTTCTCGGACCATGTTCCGATATCGGTTTAAAAGAACGCATGGCAGGAATATCGTAAAGGAAAGATATGTCCCCTTCCGGAAATGCGTGCATTGAGTTCTCCCCATTACGCCTTTGAACAGGTTCCTCAGGGGTGAATAACCTCAGGAACAATCCGTCACTCTCCGAATATACGGTAAAAGCAGCATTATCCGCTTTTAATGTAGCCCAGTATATATTGGCATGATAACCCTTAAATTCGGGATATTCCATGTTTTCAAAGTTCTCGCCTGTAACCGTATTGTTATATTTTTTATCCCAGATTCCATAATTTGTTCCTCTTATACGGTTCTTCCATACACGGTATGGTCCACGTCCGAACCAACGCATTCCTTTGACTTTTTCTTCTGGGAAGGAGAATGTAAGACCAAAATTATATATTCTGTTATCGAAAAAACTACCGTCAAAACCTCCTCCTCTTTCGCGGTTGAGCATTACTGCATCCATGCCCAACAATCCATCCGGAGTCATACGCCACACTATAGAATCGATAGCCCCTGTATATTTTACCACATACAGTGCATTTTTACCATCCGTACGGGAATAGCTTTCTTTGAAATTTACCTTCATTCCAACCGGAACCGGTCCATTATCCAACGGAATTATATTCTCCTTATACCTGACTGTTTCGATATATCCATTATTATCATTGAATTTTACCTCTACGCCATTGGCTGAAAGAATTATTTTCCCGTTATCTTTTACAACGGTCGCTGCTCCTTCAGTGCTAGGCTGATGTTGTTCGGCAAAATATTCGCTTGCGAATTTGACAGGATATGTCCATGTACATACCGAATTTCCATATTTATCATAAGCCTCCAGTTCAAGTATGTCGCCACTAAAGAAATTGCGCGGTAAATCGAAATGCGCCTTGCCTGTTTCTCCCGGATCTACGGCAGGGAGGATTACCATGCCATCAGCAATCAGCCTGTCATCACCACCTATTAAAGGGGAAGGAAACGAGTATACCCTATATCTCATGGTACATTCGGAAAGATTAGTGAAAAAATAATCGTTAGTCACATAAAAATCTCCACTAAATGAAGTTGTGACCAGAATTTTACTTACCTGGATCGGCGACCAAACTTCACGGACAGTGAAAAAACTTCCTTCTTTTTCCCTGTAAGGTCCTACGATCCCGTCGGGACCATTCGGACCGTCAGAATCCAGTATTCCTCCCTTATCGGTTCTTTTAACCGCTTCATCGATGTAGGTCCACAGGAAACCTCCGGCAAACATAGGGTTCGTCCTCCAATTAGCCCAATAATCTTCTAACCCTGCTCCGTGCCCCCTATCGTACAGTCCGTGAAGGAACTCCGTAGGCATGAAAACATTCCAACCGTTTGCAAGCTTATAAGTACCCGTCTGGTAAGCAGGATAATGATGCGTGTCCAATCCGTTGAAATCCGCCCACGGGTGTATTACGTGGCGTTGCTGAGGATCGTACACGGCAAACAGCGGGTCGAGTTTGGTGTTCCATCCACCTTCATTGCCATTGCTCCACATGAATATAGAAGGATGATTCACATCTCGCGCAATCATTTCCGGCAGTATCTTCATTCCAGTCGTATCATCATATTTACCATGCCATCCGGCAAGTTCATCGAGATGAAAAATCCCTAAAGAATCGCATATATCCAGAAAATGTTTATCCGGAGGATAATGGGAACGTACGGAATTCATATTCATTTCCTTAATCAGCAATGCATCCTGGAGACTGATTTCCCGATTAGTGGTACGGCCTCCATCCGGATGGAACGTATGGCGGTTGATCCCTTTCATCAATACTTTTGTACCGTTAACGTAAATACCATCTTTCGGCTTAAATTCTATCGTACGGAAACCGATGCGTTCCTCGTGTATATGAATAATATTCCCGTTACCATCAAGAAGCTCCAGTTTAAGAACATATAAATTCGGATTCTCGTTATCCCATGCATTTATTCCATCCCATTTCGTAATTAGGTCCTGTACGTTTTCAGTTCCGATCTTGACTATTTTTCTACCAACATTCCGTCCGTCCATTAATCCTGTAAGATTAAATGCAACCGAATATCCTTCCGGAATATTTTTAAGGAACATTCTGGTCATAAGACTTCCGTCATGCTTTGCATCTACTGCTATCCTCTCTATATGGGTCTTTGGCACGGCCGTGATATAAACCGGACGGTATATACCTCCAAACAACCACCAGTCAGCCCTTCGTTCTGCATTATTTACCGAAGTATTAAGGGAGTGCTTCCATACTTTTACCTCCAACTGGTTATTTTTACCAAAATCTATCTTATCGGTAATATCATAACTGAAACGGGAAAACCCTCCCTGATGGATATCACCAGCCTTTTTCCCATTAACAGTCACTTCCGCATCCGTCATGACTCCTTCGAAAACGATGCTCACCTGCATATTTTTCCAATGTGCAGGAACTTTAAATTTATGTTTATAAGTTCCTGTCTCGTTGCTCGGTTCAGCTCCTTCGACAAGATAATACCTTCCATAGGTATAATTTCCGAATTCCTGAAGCTCCCATTGCGAAGGCACTTCTATTTTACTCCATTTACCGCTCTTCATTCCTCCTGAACAATAAAAATCCCATGTCCGGGTATCTCCCAGCCCTGTACCTGAAAGATATAAAATTTCCGTATTCTGAGCATTGAGCATAGTCGCACTTAGGAATGCTGCTGCCGTAAGAAAAAAATACCTGATCCTATTTTTCATATTTCAAATATTATTATGGTTTATAATTTTTGTGTCACTAATATGCGGCTTCCAAAGGAATAACATAAAATTTCCGTTCCGGTTTGAATCCAAAGCGACTTCAGCAACAGGGTTCACCGATTCCGGGAAAGAAGAATAACTTACCGGATTTTTACCGTCGAACCATACAAATTTATTCCCTTTACATTCATATAAAGTACATAACAAACTAATAAATAATAAGATAGAGAGTAAGTTCATTGTGCTGATATATTTTAAATTAATTTATTATTCAACACAGTAAAAGTACAATACGGATATTTCCCTGCGGTGGACAAATGTTTCCAAAAGGTAGAGAAATGTTTTTGTGCAGTTATTTCAATTCATCCGTGAATTTTTCCGCATATTCCGTAGGCAGCATTCCGAATTCTTTCTTAAAGCAGATAGAGAAATATTTCGGATCATTAAATCCCACCATATATGCCAGTTCCGATATGCGGACGTTTTTATTTTCATCCATTATTTTAGATGCTGTTTTCAAACGTATATTCCGAATAAATCCGGTTGAATTCAATCCGGTCAGAGTTTTAAGTTTTTTATGAAGTGTACTCCGGCTCGTTCCCATTTCCTGAACTAAACGGGTAATATCAAATTCCGTATCGTCAAGATGCCGCTCCACGCAAGCAATGGCATCAGAAAGGAACTTCTCGTCCATATCGGTATAATTGAGTCCTTTTATTTCGAAAGCAAATTGCTTTTTGAAATCATTGGCCGTACGCTCCCTGATTTTCAACAGATTTTTTATACGTGCGTGAAGAGCTGAAAGATTGAAGGGTTTGGCAAGATAAGCGTCGGCACCTGCCGTGTAACCTTCATCGCGATCCTCATCCGTATTTTTAGCGGTAAGCAATATAACAGGAATATGGCATATTTCATTATTCGTTTTAATCCGGCGGGTTAGTTCCATACCATCCATTTCAGGCATCATAACATCCGATACAACGAGATCCACCTCTTCACTCCCAATTATTTCAAGGGCTTCGTTGCCGTTTAATGCCTGTAATACCCGGTATTCCCTGCGCAGCAGACGCTCCATAACAGAAAGTAACTCTTCATTATCCTCAACGATGAGTATTGCTGGAGCAGATGCATCAACTTCCATTGAATCGTATTCATCAGAAGATTCATAAGCATCCCTGTCCACGATTTTATCCCGGAATTCCGCGACCGCCACCATTGTTATTTCCTCCCCCGAATAATCATCGGATGTTATCGGAATTTCGATAATAAATTCCGTTCCTTCTTTAAATTCGGTATTAAGATGTATGGTCCCACGATGCAGCACAACCAGATCGCGTGTCAGGGACAGGCCAATACCTGTTCCTATGGTATTGTATTGTCTATAATCTCCTTCATAGAATCTGTTAAAAAGAGACTTTCTCCGTTCTTCAGGAATACCAGCACCATTGTCTTTCACTGAGATCCTGACAGATCTTTTACCCGGGACACTATTGACATTTACTTGTATGTATCCGCCTTTGTAACTGTATTTTGCCGCATTAGAAAGGAGGTTGAACATTATTTTATCAAGTTTATCACTGTCGAAATATCCTTCCATGCTATCGTCGCATACTACCGAAAGATGAAGCTGTTGTTTTCGAATCAAGGGTTCGAAACCTGTAGCCAAGTTACGTACGAATGCGGCGATATTTCCTTTAGCTACGCGTAATTTCAGATTTCCGCTTTCGGCCTTGCGAAATTCCAATATCTGCTGCAACAGACGTATCAACCGCTTTACATTGATATCCATAGTATCCAAAATTCCCTCCACACCTGATGTTTGTGCTTTTAGTTCATCTGAAGATGCGGATATTATGGTAAGCGGGGTTAAAAGTTCGTGTGTGATATTTGTAAAGAACTGCAATTTCACATGATTGAGTTCCTGAACTTTACTTGTTTCAAGTTCCTGTAAATAGAGCCTGTTCCTTAGAGTTATACGGCGCTGTAATTCGTATATTATCATTGCACCGGTAGCAACTGTTAAAACCGCATATATCAGGTATGCCCACCATGTGGCCCATAAAGGCGGCATAACAACTATTGGTAATTCCCTGATTTCTCCCCACTCTCCGTTTTCATTCGTAGCACGGACTTCAAAAACGTAATTGCCCGGTTTTAATTTCGAATAATATGCGCTCCGGCTTCCCGAGTCCGAATAAACCCAATCATTATCATGTCCGACCAAACGATATGCATATTGATTCTGTTCCGGGTTAATGTAAGTAAGGGAGGCGAACTTTATGGTAAAATTATGGTATTTCGCCGGAAGAACCAGTTTTTCAGTATATTCTGCTGTGTAAGGAGTGATTTTTCTGCGTTCTTCGTTCGGCAAATCAGCAAGCGGCCTCCCATCGATCAATATATCGGTTATGGACAGATCTAATTCTGCGGCACGCTGATATTTAATATCCGGATCTAAAACGACCGATCCCCGGCTTGTTCCGAAATACATCGTGCCATTCCGGAAATAAGAGGCTTTAATATTGAAAAAGTTATCCGGCAGCCCGTCCCGAACAGTAAAAGCCCGCACCTTCCATCGATCGTTTCCGGATAATTCCAATCTTACCAATCCATTATTTGTGCCGAGCCAAAGTATACCTTCTTCGTCCTGCTCGATACTCCCTACCATATCTCCCGGAAGATTGTACTTCAAATGTACAGAAACGAACCTGTCTTCTGCCGGATCCTACAGGCACAATCCGCTACCTTCCGTTCCTGCCCATAAACGGCCATCCCGGTCCTGTAAAAAACATAGTGGAGTATTCACTGGAAGAAATCCATTCTCTAAATTATAATGTTTACAACCGAATGTTTCCGGCTGCCCTGTATCTCCGGTGATACAGGCAATACCATTATTATTTGTAGCCAGCCATAATTTCCCATCCGTTGTTTCAATAATAGCAGTTATTTCTTTTTTCAGAATATCTTCGGATTCTTCCATTCTGTTTAAAGAATAGAAGCGTCCGTCATTATACCTTATACCCAGTCCGTTATATGTTCCGAGCCACCAGTTGCCTTTGGTATCTTCATAAATAGTGAATATAAGGTTATTAGGAATGAAAGCACTGTTGGATGCATTATAGTAGCCTACAATTTCTCCATTCCTGCACGCGATGATGCCTTCGTCTTGAATAGTTATTAAAATCTCGTCGGTAGTATTACTATAAGATATATGGTAAGGCCTTCCCGAAGTTATTATATTCTGATATTTTTCATCTTTTAAATATGCCGCTCCATATCCGAATCCAGCCCATATCGTACCGCTTTTTTCCACATACAGAGTAGAGATATAATCCGTACCCATCCCCGTTCCTGCTGCATTATGAGGAATATTAAAATATCCGGAACCGCTATTGGAATATAAAACCCCGGAACCTTTGGTACCTATCCACATTATACCGTTCTTATCCCTGAATACACTGTTGACCTCATCGACAGGAAGATAATTTTCTGCTTCGGATTTATTATAATTAACGAATGTTCCCGGTTGGTTAAAATTCATTATACTGACACCTTTGCGGGAACCGAGCCACAATGTGTTTGTTGCAGTATCCTCACTTATGGAATAAATATAATCCGATGATAACGAACGGTTGTTATTATTTTCATGACGATAGGAATTAAATAAAATATCGGTTTTATCCACGGTAAAAGATACTTCATACAGTCCCATACCGCTTGTACCTATCCATAATTTACCTGAACCGTCTTTATACATCGAAAGAATCGAATTCAGTTCAGTAGAGTTATATTGGGTAAAATTATTATCATCCGGACTATATCGGAAAATTCCGTCCCTCCATGTCCCTATTAAAATATCTCCTTCATAATCGATTATGCATTGAATATTTATATTTTCGGGAACATCCCCGGTACTGTCCATACGGTTAAAAAAATAAACAGAGTCGTTAATAATATCATAAACGGCTAATCCGCGTATATATCCCAAATATATTTGCTCATCCTCAGTTATATATATGTCGTTAATACGCTGACGAGTAACCCCATCCACTTTAATCTTACGTATTTCTCCGTCTTTTTTATCCATAATGCAAAGCCCGTCGTGCGTACCTATCCATAAACGGGATTGTTTGTCCTCCCTTACACACATAACATTATTATTGATAAGCATTCCCGGAGTATAAAGATTCGATTTTATGGTTTTAACTTCGTAACCATCATATCTGAAAAGTCCATAATAAGTGGCAATCCAGATATATCCATCCTGATCCTGATAAATATTATGAACCATATTATTGGGAAGTCCTTCCGGAGTGGAAAATTGTTCGAACCGGTAATTATCAAAAGTAAAACCATCCTCACAAAAAGTAAGAAGGTATATGGTTAGAAATACTGATACTACAGTCCTTATTTTCATTTGAACGATTTACGATTTGCGCGGATGATAATATATAATCCGGAAATCAAAGTTAAACAAATAATTAATGTGAAAATGAAATAAATAAACACCGTTTTTTTATTTTACCATATTCGTTACTCGCGCGCCTGCGGACAATTTCCGGACAGCAATGCCGTAGCATAAAAAAGAGGGTACGGCATATTTAATATTCATTAACCAGGATTAACTCTGAAAAATTTATGAGCCATCCCGCTTGCTTTTACCTATCAACTTTTTACAATTTATGAAACAATAAGGCAGAAGATTTAAAAACATATTACTAATTTTGCAGCCGCTTTTACAAGCTATAATACTTAAATTAAATAAATGGAAACTAACAAAGTAAAAGTAGAAGTGGCGGATCCCACTACATTAGGTCTGTTCGGGCTGGCAATAGTAACCCTGGTAGCTTCATCCCAAAAACTCGGAATTACCGAAGGCGCGGGCTTACTCGTGCCCTGGGCATTGTTTTTAGGCGGTTTTACCCAGCTGATCGCTTCGATGTTCGACTTTAAGCACAACAACCTTTTCGGCGCTACGGCATTCGGAGCTTACGGAATGTTTTGGATAGGTATGGCATGGGGTTGGATGACCAATGCAGGAGTATTCGGTGAAAATCTTGCTGGATCGGTAGATTCGAACCAATTAGGATTCGTATTTGCAGGTTACGGAATCTTATCGCTTGTATTGACCATTTCTACGATCAAAATGAATAAAGCCATGTTCGTGCTTATGTCTTTAATAGTTCTTTTGTTTCTCTTTTTATCATTGAGTACATTCTGCACTGCACATATATGGCATTATGCTGCAGCCTACGTAGAACTGGCAATCTCAATAGTTACATTTTATGTACTGGCTGCAAAATACCTCAGCGGATTTTTCGGCCGTAATATGCTGCCAGTCGGTAAGCCCCTATGTATTTCATAGTACGGATTTAAAAGATACCTAAAAGCTGCATTTTATGGATATAGAATGCAGATTTTTCTTCTTACCACAGGATATATATCACTGATTTTCATATATTCCATTTACAGAACCCCTGAGTTTTTACACTCATATATAAATCCATATCATTCAGCGGATTCGACGGGTACAGATATGAAACTGACATAACCGTTTATAATTATATGGGCAGGTTCTGATAAATGTTCACTCAAAGTATCTTCAGGAATTTTTCGACGTACCCGCTATCCGGTATTACTCTTTCTGAAATGTACAAAATAGAAATAAATTCACCAGTAAATAGTAAAAACCCCGTTTTCACGGGGATAAGAAAGAAATAATATAAAAATTAAGGGTTGGATGTATCTTATAAAAACCGCCGGAAAAACCGTATAAACGGTATGTCAATTGCTCCATAATAAATTCCGGCGGTCTGTTGAAAATAGGCCTTTGATGTTATTGCTAATCATATAACGCCGATAGTTAAATTTTGTTACAATTAAATTTATTTATACAACAAAGCTGCGGGAATTCTTCAAAATAAATGTAACCCTCAATAAAAAACTATGAAGTAATCTTTCCCCGCAGCTTCGCTTGTATATTCAAAGTACTATTTACAGAAGATACTAAAATAATATCTTCCGGTCAGGCCGGAAAAAGAAACTCCGTCCCATACCATTTTAAAGGACAGAGTTCTAAAAGTTTCAATGCTTTCACCTTATGAGAGAGGCATGGGACTCCGATCCTGTGCCAAGAAGGTGTAAGGAATACCTCGAATAGACAGAACGGAGCCCATGCCGTTTATTATCTAAAGACAATACTACGAGCATGGTACTCCTCCACTGTCCATAATCCTATTCGTTACCTAAAGCTCCTTACTTCTCCTGGCAAATAGGACATGTTGTGGAAAAAATCCATTTTGCGGTTATACCGCAAAGACTATATGACAACAAATATAGCTTTTATTTTTGTCTTCTACAATACAGCATTTACACGGAATGAACAAAATTTCTGCCGTAATTTTTACCGCCCACTTTATTTATTTCGGTTGTTATGCAATTGCACAAAGTCCCTAATGAATCAGAATATTCCAGTCAACTATATAAGATATTTAAAATCGTTTATAACACTTAACCCTACAAATATAAAGGTCGTTTTACTTCTTATCAAAATTAATAAATCGTTTTTAACTACAAATTCACCTGCTCGCAATAAATAGATATTGATCCGTTATCTAAAACTAATAAAATAAAAACAGAGCCGTGGATTTTCACGGCTCTGTTTTATTTGTTAAACCTATTTCTTAGAAGTTGTAAACAACACCTAACTGAATGTTTTCCAGATTAAGGTCTGCTCCACCCCATTGATTTTTGAAATCACCTGTTTTACTAAGTTCGTATCCGAAGAAACCAACCTTAGCAATTAAAGAAACGCTTTCCGAAACATTGAAAGCAGCTCCAGGACGGATACCAACTGCAAAAACGTTAGTAGCGTCTTTTGCTTTTGTTTCTTTCATGTACTCATAAGTAATACCTCCGTCAAGGAAAAGGTTTGCAAATCCAGCTTTAAGATAAGTCCATCTTACATAAGGAGATACCTGGAAACCGTTAGAATATGAACGCTGTGTAGCTGTTGCGCGAGATTGTTCGTGAATATAACCCAACTGCATAGCTACTCCCCAATCTTCGTGGAACTGATATCCCACTTCAGGAAGAATCTTAAAGTTTATAAGGCTTTCCTGACCTGTTGTTTTTTGACCGGAAAGAACACCGTTACCTCCTATCCAAAAACTTCCTTTTTCCTGTGCCTGTGCGCCAAGAACGATTCCACACAATAAAAATGCACCTAGAATCAACTTTTTCATAACAATCTAAATTTAGTGTTAGTGGTTTTAAATATTTTCCTTTACATTTGATAGTGCAAATATCAATTATAAGTATCATAAAAAGGCAACATAAATGAGAACTTAAATGTCCGATTTTTCTTTTTTAGATAAATTAGTACAAACAAATATTAAAAGAAGATGAGAATTGTATCAAAATCTGACAATTTTTACACGAATACTGACACTATCTCTGTTAACAACTTCATTATCACGAAGAAAATTAAAGTACCTGAAAGAATAAATTTCAGCAAAAATATAGTTTTCGACGGAATAATTTTTTTAATATGTTTAAAAGGAAGTGGAAAACTGAAAATAAATTACCGCGAAATTACTCTGACAGAGAATCAGGTTATGGTCATTTTACCCTATCATATAGTAAAAAAAGTGTGGCAAAGCGACGATTTCAGTATAGCTGCGCTTTTTCTGGGCAACGACTTCATGTCGAATATGGTCCACTCGTTTAACCTGGTGAATGCGTTCCATTTTAGTAAATACCCTATTGCTACGTTTTCCAAGGAACAGATCGATGAACTAATGGAATTTCATCACCTTATCTTAAAAAGATATAAAAAACTAAGAGCTCCTTACAGTACAGAGGCTGTATCGGCACTTATAAGGGCATTTATTCTGGAGGTTTCATGCCTGTTCAGAATAAACAGACCCAATTCATTGAATCATATATCGAGCCGTCAGGAAAAAATTGCTGAGGATTTTTTCAAACTGCTCGTTACAAATTTCAAAACCGAGCGTAGCGTTAAGTTCTATGCAGAGAAATTGTGTTTCACTCCTAAATATTTATCTACAATAATTAAGAAAACTACCGGACATTCCGTACAGGAATGGATCAACGAGCTGGTTATACTTCATTCCAAAAGCCTGCTTAAAACAACGGATATGACGGTACTGCAGATATCCGAAGAAATGAATTTTTCCAATCCTTCTTTTTTCGGACGGTTCTTCAAGCAATATTCCGGCATGACTCCTCTGGAGTTTAAAAAGAGTGAAATTTAATCGGAGGCATATATTTTGTTCCATATGCGGTAAATATTACCGCATATGGAACTGTCCCGAAATAAATTAAAGAAAATACACGGCTATGAAGAGGGAAAGAGTGATTCCATCGATCCGGAATCGCTCGATAAAGCACTGGCTTATAAAAAGAATTTTCTTAAAAATTTTATCTCAATAAACCAGACACAGATCGAATCCAGACTGTCGAGCGGTAAATTTTTTGTCACACGCAAATATGACGGTGAATATGCGATAATATTTTATGACAGAGGCACCACCGTCACCGTAAACAGATCCGGAAGGGTAAGGGAAGGAATACCGTGCATTGAAGAAGCAGGTAAATTAATCTCTGAGGCAGGAATCCAGCAGGCAATTATACCGGCAGAGATATACGTTCATGATACGGAAAGAAAAACCCGGGTCAACGATCTCATTTCAGCACTCGCGGATAAAAATAAAATTTCCTCATTGAAGCTGGCTGTTTTCGACATTCTCGAAGTAGATCATAAAAACTTTAACTATACCTCTTATAAAGATATCCATGACCGGCTGTTATCGATATTCGGGAACGGTATTTTATGTTCCGTGGTGGATATGGAAATTGTAAATTCGGGTGAAAAAGTCAGTTTTTTGTTTCGCAAATGGGTAGACGAAGAAGGTTCCGAGGGATTAGTCGTACGAACCGAGCTCCCTGTAACCTATAAAATTAAACCACGGCATAACATAGATGTCGTCGTAGTGGGCTTCTCTGAAGGAACTGGAATAGAGGCAGGCCAAGCACGTTCACTGCTTACCGCCATGATACCGGAGAATGGCAAATATCAGATCATCGGACGGGTCGGCAGCGGCCTCTACGAGACCTTAAGAAAAGATATGTATAAAAAATTCATAAAAAAACGCTGAAATCCGACTTTATAGAAACAGACACCAATTACGTCGCATTCCGAATGGTCGAGCCTGAAATGGTTATCGAAGTCTCGGTTAACGATCTTCTTTTCGACACCGTGTCCGGTCCAAAACAAAACGCCGTATTATACATAGAGAACGGTGAATTTAAACTTCATTCGTATGTTGACGGATTTAAATTTCTTGCTCCTGTTTTCGAAAGAGTACGGGATGACAAGAAGGCGGACGCGGACGATGTAAGAATATCACAGGTAGAAGATTTATGGAACAGGGAAACCGAAACCGTCCCAAAGAAACCGGAAAATACGGAATCACCCAAAAGCAAACTATTAATACGTGAAGTATATAAAAAAACATCCGGCACTAAAACAATGGTTCAGAAATATATGATATGGAAGACCAACAAGGACAACCGCATCGATTATCCTGCTTACGTACTGCATATAACAAATTTCAGCACCGACAGAAAAGAGCCGCTCCAGAGGGAAGTAAGAATTTCCGACAGCCGCAGACAGATATTCGAACTTATGGAAAAACTATTGGAAACGAATATAAAAAAAGGCTGGTACATGGTATCATCCGATAAGTATCCGGAAAAAGAAATACAGGAAAAATCATCTTCAAAACAGAAAAATAAAAAAAAGGTCGTAATAAAAACATAAATTATTTTTAATATATTCGATCAGGGAAATAAACTAATAAAATGTAAATATGAGGTAAGATTAACCTTTTCCGAAGCTCAGCGGTTTCATTTCAACATTCGAAAGATGAAGAATGAGACAATATCTATCGCCATCGACCCTGCCCTCCAGAAACCCTCTATATGCCGCACCACCGCGGGAGAGCATTATAGGATCGGTTCCTTTTTTTCCTCCTCCCACCAGCATAAGGGAGTCGGTATCATGAAGTTCTTTAGCCATATTATACAAAAAATCGTAAGTAACACCGTTAATATGCCTTATCTGGTATTTTCTCGTAAATATGAATTTCCGGATAGCTTCGTCTTTTTTAAACCTCTTACCTGTCCATTTAAGGGGAATTTCCGAATTTACATTCGAAGGAACTTTATTGATATCCCGCCTTTCTTTTTCCGTACCGTCGGGATTGATTACACGCTGAAAGAGATTGACACGGTATGCGATATCATCGTTTTTGTCGACGTATAATTTGTGTGTATGGTTCAGCATTTTACCTATCATCTCCATATCGATCTCCGGATCTCCTGCCATTATATCGTCCGCTAAAAGTCGCAGATCGTCATAATGTTTCAACGACCGTTCAATGTCTATCGTGGACTTGATAAACTTAATATTTTCTTTCGTCCTCCCATTCGGCAAAACCATTTTTACGCTTTTCTTCAGGTAATTTACATGAAAAACCACTTCCGCATCACGTCTTCTGGAATCTGATATGTGTATTGGTCTCATAATAATGAAAAATCAATGTCTTCGTCAATTTCAACTATACCCTCATCGTCTTCGTCGATCCATCCGGGCTGCTCGAGGCTAAGCATTTCAAAAACATTTTTTACTCCGACAAGCATAAAAACTGTCGAACCATCATTTGAAATCATAATAAAAGCAGGATAGCCTTCGCATCCATCGAAGTAACAGTATTCAAAAAATAAATATCCCGGCCTATTGTTTCTACAAAATTCTTATCGGAATCGGTAAGCTGATAAAATACATTGATACTATAATCGAGAAATTCATTTGCAGAAATTTTTTTAGTCAGGTCGATTACCGATGCGAAACTCGAACCATGCAGCTTCGCGGGATCGCCGTTCTCATCGACTGCAACGAGTTCGTCCCTGTCCACCCATTCGCCATCTTCGGAAACAATCCCCAGCCCGGTGCCTCCTTTGGGAATAATAACAGTACCCGAATCATCAGTCCCGGCAATACGGCATGGATCGCCGTTTGCATCCTGCGCGACGACTTCAGTCCAGCCGTAGAGTTTCTTACGGTCTACACGTACGGGAGATACTTTAAATTCTTTTTTTTAATTCTGAAAGTGAGTTCGCGAGCCATGGAACCAAACATTTTAGTTCCACTGTTTCAAATTATATGCCCTTATAAAAATACGGAAATTTAATAATATTCGAATTCCCGCTCTTCGAGCCTGTACGAAATCTCATCATAGGAATTAATAGTAGATACTCTGGAGATCCAGTTACCATATGAGTCGAATTTTTTATAGTCATAATAGGAAGTAAATTCCATTCCTTCCGTAGAAATGGAATATTTTGTTACAAGTACTTTTTTTCTTTTCATATTAATAGAGACGGTCGCGTCATTAGGTGCAATATATTCAGAACCGACCATATATCCATTTTTATAAAAAAAATGAGAATAAACTACATATACATTTCCATCTATATTGGTACTATTTTTTATTACCCTGTTTTTTTCATTTCCATCGAAAACTTCGAATTCAACCAGAATCTGGTCACTTTCCGAATCCATCATAAAAGTTTTATTTCCCGAATGCTCATAACGAAATTCCTTCTCATCCTCTCCTTTCATGGTCCGGATCATACCCAAAGTATCGAAATTCCACTCAAAAGAGTCGATTTTAGTTCTTTCATAAAAATCAGGATTAAGAATTATATATTCTCGCTGATTGTCAGTTTTGACGGGTCCGTTAAATTCATAAGACTGTGCCGAGAACTCCCTCGGCAGATCCCTTGAAACAGTACATGATGATAACAATACCGAACATAGCGACAAGTAAAATAGAAGTCTGGGCATTTTATAAAATTTGGTTCGATACAAAATTATCGATAAATTTAACATTAGTTATCCGGTCAGGGCATTTAATTTGTACTAACCGTAAAAAATGGGTTATGAAATTTTACTATATTCTTTTTGCAATTTCGGCATTCTTCGTATCTTGCAAGAACAATCCTCAAGAAATGAAAAAAGCAACATACAGCGGTGAAGATATGAGCCATGACGCAACCGTTTATAGGGATAATGAAACCCGACAGGCCATTTCGGAGGTAAATACCGGAAGCGAATGGAAACTATATGCCGGAAAGAATATAAACAGCATCGATTTCAATGAAGCGGTATTATCCGGAAACGGTTCCGGTACATACAGCATAGATGTTCCGGATTCCATCCGCAGCTACTTTCTTTTCGAAACCGGCAAAGGGACTTCCATTATCGCGGAGAGACACCTTCCATTGACATGCGGATATAATTTCAGGGATATGGGCGGATACAGGACAAAGGATGGTAAATACGTAAAATGAGGGAAAGTCATTCGTTCCGACGAACTCAAGGGTTTAACCGAAGAAGATTTGGAATATCTTGCAAGTATTCCGATAAAAACGATCGTTGATTTTCGCGCAGCTTCGGAAATTAACTCTGCTCCGGATAAAATGCCTGTCTCGGTACAAGAGAGATATGAACTTTCGATAAGCCCGGGAAATCTCCAGGATATAATAATGAGAGGGGATATAACCCAGGATAATCTCGAAACGGCTATGACGGATATGTATAAACTCATGGTAACCGACAATGATTGCGTAAAGCAGTTCCGGGAATTTTTCAATCTTTTGAAAAACGAAGGAAATCTTCCCCTGCTTTATCATTGTACCGCCGGTAAAGTCCGTACAGGAATCGCCTCTGCCTTATTACTTTCCGCTCTTGGAGTCGACAGGGAAACCGTAACGGAAGACTATCTTCTTTCGAACAAATATGTAAGTGTAAAATATGCTGCGTATATAGAACAATTCCCCGTATTGAAACCAGTATTCGAAGTACGAGGGCCATATCTCGATGCGGCATTCGATAAAATAGAGCAGGAATACGGATCCCTGAATTATTTTATAACGGATATTCTGGATACTGATATCGAGAGACTTCGGGAGATTTATCTCTATTAATTTAATTTCTTCCCGATAACAACCGGATATTCAATTTCACCTTAATTTTCACATCCATTTGGTCTGTGTTTTGCATTTATGCTAAAAAAATAGCATAAATTATAATCACAGCTAATACTTATTATTATGAAAAAGACTATTGTATCTGCTATGTTTCTTTTCGGATTACTGGCAGCAGTAAACGTAAGTGCAGAAACTACCGCAGAAAGACAGGTGGATTTTAAAGAAAACCAACAGGAACGTAAAGAAAACTTCGAGCAAAGACAAGAAAACAAAGAAGAAAGATTTAAAGACAGACAGGAAGACAGGGAGCGTAATTTCGAAAACAGACTTCAGAATACTTCCAATACCTCAGAAGAACGCAAGGAGAAAATCGAAGATTTCAAAGAAAATCAACAGGAACGGAAGGAGAATTTCGAGCAAAGACAGGAAAGAAGGGAAGATAATTTCGAACAAAGACAAGATATGAGAAAGGATCTTCACAACACTGTAGAAGAAATTAGAAACTAAACCAAGTTTTACAATAGCGAAAACACACCTAATTCTTTCATTTTGCTTATGATTCTTAAAAAAAATATTAATAAATATTTTTTTGTAAATTCATTTATTTGGATTATCTTTGTGATGAAGTACCGGAAATCCGGTCAACTTCACTGAAACCTATTAAGTGTCAAAACTGCAACATTTGTACTGTGAGTAGGTTTATAGGCAAGGTGGAAGAGTTCATGTCTCATCATTCGGCATGAACTCCGCCTGTCCTACTCGGGCTGTTGCAGGCCTTGATACGCAGGCTGGAGTTTCATGCTTTTATTGATGGGCATAATATAATTTCGCCCCGAGGCTCTGGCAAATGTAATTTGACTTTAAAACGGGAAGTTACACTTCCGGGGTCGTCGGGAAATATATTTTTTCATATTTGAGGGTTAATGAATGCACTCCCGGCGGCCCTTCTTTTAAACATATCCGGATATTTTATCCAAATTCATACTTTTTGCCATAGAATCGAATATCTCCCTGTAAGTGACCTCCTTTACATACAATTCATCATGTGTGCCAGATTCCACGACCCTGCCATCTTTCATGACATAAATAACATCGGAATCTACTATCTGAGATATACTGTGTGAAATAATTATCACAGTACGATCTTTTTTTATTGCATCCAATCCCTCCTTGATCTGTTGTGTAGATATGGCATCGAGACTTGCGGTAGGTTCATCGAGAAAAATTATAGGAGGATTCTTACTAAACATTCTTGCAATAGCAATTTTTTGCTGTTGACCGCCTGATAGAGAGGTTGCGGGAGTATCGTAGCCATCAGGCATTTTCTCAATCTGTCCATGAAGATAAGCCTTCACCGATGCCTCTATCACTTCTTCCATGGAGGCATCCGGATTACCATAACGAATATTTTCAAGTATTGTACCATTGAAAATATGATTCTTCTGTAATACAAGACCTATATTATCACGCAAATAAGCCGTATCATAATCGTCCAGTGATCTACCGTCCAATGTGATTTCTCCTGAGTCCGGAAGATAAAATTTATCCAGAAGATTTATCAAAGTACTTTTTCCGGCCCCGGACAATCCTACCAGTGCAGTAATCTTATTGGGTTCTATCACCATATTTATATCTTCGAGAGTGCGAAGATCGTTATCCGGATAAGTAAAATTCATATCCTTTATTTCAAATTTACCGGATATTTTATTCGGCTTATAACTTCCCGAGGATTCCACCTGATGCCCAGCTTCCATGATTTGAAAGAAACTTTCAGAATAAATAAGAGCATCGTTCATCTCATCATAAATCCTGTGAAGCTGTCGAATCGGTGCAGAAACATTATTAAAAAGTAAAATATGAAACATTATGGCACCTATTGTCATTTCCCCTCTCAAAACAAAAAATACCGTGAGGATTATAATTATAACCACCCCTATCTGCTCTATAAAACTTTTTATTCCATCGAAAAGAAAACTTATTCTCCTCGTTTTAAGCTGTGTTTCTGTGAGGCTGTTTTGCAGTGCCAACTGCCGGGCTCCTTCCATATCCTCACGAATAAAAAATTTTATGACCGTAATGGAGTCCAGAATAGTTATTATCCCCTGACTCTTGTTTTCCCTCAGATCTTTTATTTTTCTACGTGCGCCGCGTAGTTTTTTCGCCTGCAACCAACTGACATAGAAATAAATAGGTATTATACTCGACCCTACGAGACCTACATAAAAATTCGCATTGAACATTACTATAAGCGCTACTGCGGAATTTGCAAACAGGGGAAGTATATCTATGAAAAAATTCTGTATCAACCGGGTAAGACTCTCTATTCCCCGGTCTATACGGGTCTGTAGTTTTCCTGATTTATTACCGCCTGAACTAAAAAATGCCAACCTATAAGTTAAGATTCTGTCTATAATATCCTGTGCAAGATCCCTTGCTACAAGAATTCGGAGTCTCTCTCCATAGTATTTCTGTCCGAACTGAATGAAAGAATTTATAATTTCTTTTCCGATAAGTATTGCCGAGATCGTTCCCAGTATGGATAATCCCTCGTTAAAAGCTCTTTCACTTACCGTAAGATCATTTACCTTATCGACCGTATACCTCAATACCCAGGCATTTACCTGAGCTGCAAGGGATCCTATAAAGGTTAATATAAGAGCCAAAACCAGCAGCCATTTATAGGGTTTTATATAACTGCTTATCTTTTTGAAAAGTTGTACAAGGGTCATAAACTTTATTTTCTACCTAAGAAAGCAATAAAAGTACCGTTTTGAGATAAAGCAAAAAGCGCCGGATAATCCGGCGCTTCCCATAAATAAATGTTTAACTATGAAGTATGGTCTCCTCCGGTCACGCCATACACTTCGGCTGTAACGAAGCTCGACTCATTGGAGGCAAGAAATACATAGACCCCTGCCAGTTCGGCCGGCTGCCCTGCTCTTTTAAGAGGAACGTGCTGTCCGAATTCCGGCAATTTATCAGGGAATTGACCGCCGGAGACTTCCAAAGCGGTCCATACAGGTCCGGGAGCAACAGAATTAACTCTTATTCCTTTATCCGCAACCTGTTTTGCAAGAGCCCTGGTAAATGCTACTATCGCACTTTTAGTCGCAGCATAATCCACAAGATCTTTACTCGGTTGGAATGCCTGGATAGAAGAAGTGGTAATAATGCTGGAACCTGCCGGCATCAACGGCAGGGCAGCCTTAACGATCCAGTACATTGAGAACACATTCGTTTCAAAAACTTTTCTCAATTGGTGCGTACTTAGATTGGAAATATCTTCCAATGCTATCTGCATCCCCGCGTTAAGCGCCATTATATCCAATCCGCCGAGTTCCTGATGTGCTTTTTTAACTATTTCATTACAAACATTCTCGTCGCTGACATCACCAGGAAGCAGAACGACCTTACGTCCTTCTTTTTTAAGAAGCTCAGCCAATGATTCGGCATCCGGCTGTTCATCCGGAAGATAATTGATCGCTATATCCGCTTCCTCGCGGCAGTAAGCAATCGCTACAGCGCGTCCTATACCGGAATCTCCTCCAGTGATCAACGCCTTTCTGCCCTCAAGCCTACCGTGTCCGATATAACTTTCTTCTCCGGAATCCGGAACAGGATTCATACGTCCCTGTATCCCCGGTGGTTTTTGGGACTGCGCTTCAAAACCTCCCGTATAATACATATCGAGAGGATTAATAAGTATTTTTTTTTCTTTCATATTTTTTTCTATTTATTTTTTCCGTGCCTTCCGAATCCGAAAACAGTTTCCCTGTCATCACGGATATTCCGGATTTTATTTGCAAGTATTTGGGAAGCTATCATACTGAAAGTTATCCCATTACCTCCATATCCCAGGGCAAACAAAATCTTCGTGTCATATTGGGCACCTATATAAGTCAATCCGTCTTTTGTTGAACTGAAAGTTCCGCTCCATACAAATTCAGCAGTAAACGGAATATGGGAAACATCCGGCGGAATTTTTTCTCCAGTATCTGACTTTTTTTCCGCAGGAGAAATCTTCGTCTGAGCGAATCATTAAACTGTTCATCTTCTCCTCCGACAATTATCCGGCTGCCGTCGGTTCTTATATAGAGATAAGGTTCCCGGGTTTAAATTTTTCACTTCACCACTATTGAGAAATTCCACCGGGAGACCGTATTTTTTACGCACCGCGTATTCTTTCTGAATAAGGGAATAGCCATTTTCATTACTGCCAAGATATAAACTCGGGACTCTAAGGAAAGAGGGATCATATGAAATCTGTTTGAAAACATTTTCAATATCCGTAATAGAATCCAGACATGAATGGTAAGCCTTTACGGCATTATCCTCTCCCACTTTTTCTATCAGATCGACTAATGGAGTATCTATCTCGTACTGTAAAAGTGCCGTACTGGCACATGAACTCCCTGTCGCAATACTCCTTTTATCGATAACCGTACAACCTATACCCGCACGACATAATTCATTCGCGACCAATGCGCCGGGAATCCCTCCTCCTATAACTGCCACCTCTGTACGGTGATTGGCACGCAATGGATTAAAATACTGATATAAAGGATTTTTAACTATCCAATATGGTGAACCGGAATACAGATCCATAATTTAGATTAATAATACCGGTCCGTATGGACCGGTATTTATATTTATGCCATAACTTTTTTCTTTCTCGACTTGTGTTGTTGGGGTTGATCCTTCCCATAATCGCTCCATTGCAGATCGGACTGAGGCATTGAGGAACTTATTTCACAGCTTCTTTCTTTACTGAGCTGCTGGGTCAATTCTTCCATTTTTTCAGCATCTATACCCTCATCTACTTCGACATCTAGCAATCCGTTGGTTTGTTCTACATATTCCTGCGGATTGTCGATCCTATTCCACTGTTCCTTAGTCTGAGTGCTTTTACCCTCATTCCACGGACCTGCAAAATCTTCTCCTTGTGACATGTTGAAATATTTATTTCCATACCTCGGATCTTCCTGACGAACCCCTGGAGGGAAATTAGGCTTAATTGTTTCCAATGCCGCCTCGAATTGTTGATAGTGGGTGATCTCCCTTGTCATTAAAAACTTTAATGTTTCTTTTACATAAGGGTCGTCCGTGAATTTAAGCAGGTATTCGTAAACAATCTTCGCCCTTGATTCTGCAGCAATATTCGATCTGAGGTCTACAGTAAGATCTCCGTTAGCATTTACATATGCTCCGCTCCATGGTATACCGTTACTATCCGTAACTGTTGGTCCACCTGCGGTCAATACACAAAACTGTGGATTGTACAATGCCTCGTTAATAATATTTTCCTTTGCTGCACTGCCATTCATTATATCACTGATCCATGATGATTCAGCGGCATCTTTCATTTCTCCGTTAACACCTGCCAGCAACATAGTAATTGTTGCTCCTACAATCTCCAGATGACTGAATTCTTCAGAAGCTATATTCATGAGCATATCATATTTGTCAGGATATGCTTGCTTGCAGGCGAATGCCTGTACGAAATACTGCATAGCCGCTTTCAATTCTCCGTTACCTCCTCCGAATTGTTCCAGAAGAAGACGAGCAAAACGCGGATCCGGCTGGGGTACACGCGCATTGAACTGTAATTCTTTAACGTGATAAAACATAATTGTATAATTTATAAATTAATAGATAGTAATGTCGATGCGTCAATCCGACCATATTCATTAACCTCTATGTCCTTAAATGCAATTTACATACCCATTTATTCTCTTTACGGTAATATTATTTAACACTGCGGATAATTTTTTACATATCAAATCAGTTATCATATCCAAAACATTTTTATATATTACACTATCGATTCGTTTCTATTTCCGCAACTTCAGGATAATTTATTACGTTATATAATACATTTGTATTATCATCGTTTACTTATGCGACAAGATCACAACGCTATTATGTCATTCAAGAAGTATTATATATGGTTAATTTGCATTTTCATCTGCGTTTCATGCACGGATAGATCGGATCTTGAGATAGTTGGTGACTCTGAAAACATAATCATTTATGTCGAAATCGAAGAACTTGCAGAATCTAAGTTTACTCCCGAGTCTAATTTAAAATCCCATTTTGACGACGGGGACGCAATAGGGGTTTTCGCTGTACAACGCTCTCCGTCTGCCCCTGGAATTCAGGTTTACCCTACGACTGCAGCTGCAGGTAACTATATTATGTATAACGTAAAATATACGTATAACTCCTCCACCGACAGTTGGACAACCACCCACAGCCCATATATTTTTCCGAGCGACGGTACTCCGGTCGATTTTTACGCATATTACCCATATAATGCAACAGTGACTACCGCAGCCCAGGTCCTTTATTACAATGCCAAGTCAAAAAGTCATGAGATATTAACATCGCGTAGTATAAATAAATCGAAGAATAATAAACAAGTTGTTTTCAATTTCAAGCACAAACTCGCCCTTATACAAGCTACCATACCGGATGATATGCTGTATGAAAATATAACGGTTACCCTGCTAAATGCCCTTTATTATGGCCCTCTTAACCTTTCAGCCCCGAATCAAGCGAATGAGCTTGTCCCATCAAATGCCTATTCAAATCTTCCCATGATCAAAAGTTACGACGGTATCTACAGAATTTACGTCCCTGAACAAACTTCTATCGCGAATACTCCATTAATAGTAGTCGAGGAGGACAACGACCTATATTATATATCCAACCCTGAAACACGCACATTCGAAGGAGGCTATGCTTATAATTTCAATACGACCTTATATAAGATCGACGACGAGATGGCCAATTGTTACATCGTACGTCCGAACGGGTCTGTGACCATACCTTTGGCACGAGCATATACCATATGGCTCGAAAATCCGGAACTTTATGCCACTAACCCGAATTTAACCGACGAAATTACGCTTAAAGTCCTATGGTCAGACACGGAGAATCTGATCACATTCAGCACCTTAGGCTCCCAGACAACAGCGGTCGCCACTGTTTCCGGAAGCGGAAGGGAGGGCAATGCAGTGATAGGGGCATTTATAGACGGACAGTTAAGATGGAGCTGGCATATATGGGTTACAAATTACGACCCTAAACTATCACACTATATTTATAATAACGGAAGTGCGGAATACATTTTTATGGATCGCAATCTCGGAGCCATGAGCAAAACTCCGGGCAATATCTCATCTTATGGATTATTTTACCAATGGGGAAGAAAATATCCATTCCCGGGTCCTGCGACAATCAGCGGAACAACGCAAAATCATACTACAGTGTATGGAGACTACAACTCGACTCTTTTTGCCCGTGTTTCAAATCAATACAACCTGGCAAACAGCATAAATAATCCCACTACGTTTTATTACACTTACTCGACGAACGAGCCTGAATACAACAGCAGTACAAACGATTGGTATACCAACGACAAAGCGCTACAAAATGCATACTTATGGGAGAATGTCGACGGATCGAAAACAGTTTTCGATCCGCGTCCGAGGGGATGGAAGGTTCCGCCTTACAGGGGTAACCGAAGTCCATGGGAAGATTTCAACACATCTAATACTCAAAGTACGTCATACGGCATTTTAAGGGACGGGGTCGATTACTGGCCCGCGGCAGGTGTACGGCATTTTAGCATGACCGGTGATTTTTACAACACTGGCCCCGCCGGATATTACTGGTCGGCAACCGCAGATGCAACGTCCGTCGAACAGAACGGTGCACCGGGCGCGGGCTGGTTCTCATTTGGCGGTAATATTTCAAGGGCATTCCATCCCCGAGCATACGGACTTCCCGTAAGATGTGTACGCGACCTTGCTAACGAATAAAACCTCAGGTAAATGAAAAATTTAACCATAATTTGTTTCTCGGTTTTCTTGTTCGCTTCCTGTACCAAAGATCCCGATATTAAAGTAATCAGTAAGATCGCCGTACAATTCGCAACTTACGGGGAACAAGGAGAAGCCGCGTCGCGCGCTTCGGATAACACATGGCACAACGGCGATATGATGGGAATTTTTATGATCGATAACGGGACTGTCCTTGCATATGAAAACATTTCCAATAATGCCTTTAACAGGAAATATATCACAGAAGACGGCGATGGAGAGTTTGTGCCGTACATTATAACAGAAACAGTTTATTTCCCGTCGGATACATCTCTTGTGGATTTCGTCGCCTATCATCCGTTTACAGAATCCGAAAATATACAGATCATCGGTAACAGATATTTGTATCCGATAAATATAAACGATCAGTCGAATATACCTGCATTGGATTTAGTGTATAGTAATAATGTTACAGGAATGAACCTGCTCGATCCTGTGGTTCCGCTTAAGTTCGAACATATGATGTCGCATCTGGTTTTTAATTTCCTGCCGGCAGGGGATGTTTCTATCGAAGAACTCGAGGATATTAAAGTTACCGTGCACGGAATGTACACCGAAGGAGGAATGTTTATGGATAACGGATCATTCACTTATGAATCGGGATCGATAAGGGATATCGCTCCGCTGCACCACAACAGTTCTTATGCGGAAGCTATGGTCCTTCCTACTCCTCCGACACCTGAGAGCAACAGGTATTTTTCACTTCAAATACCGAATATAAATTATAAAAAATACCGTACTGCACAAATTGTTGCTAATTACATTTTCGAAAGCGGCACGCGTTATAATATCAATGTACGGGTGGACAGGGATACTATATCCGTCGAATATGAATTGTCGGACTGGATCGAGATTCCGGAATATATCGATAGTTATCCGGAAGAATCCCTGACCAGCCCCAACTGCTATATAGTAAAACCGGGAATGTATCAGGAGATTCCCGTACTCAAAGCGTATACGGTATGGGCTACACAAGTACCGTTAGATCCGAAAAACGTTGACCTCTCCGGCAAAGTCACCTCCGAAGTAATATGGGAGGAAATTCCGGGACTCATAAAAAGAATCGAAGTAGAAGGCAAAGACAGGCAATCCCTAATCACGGTATACACAGAAGGAAGTAAGGGCGAAGGCAACGCACTTGTCGGCGTATACATCGGCGGAACCTTGCGCTGGAGCTGGCATATATGGGTTACAAATTACGATCCGGAAACGGAGAACCTGTTTCGCAATAACGGAATGGAAGATAACACTATAATGGACCGGAATCTCGGCGCTCTCTCCAAAACCCCGGGAGATCTGCAAAGCTTCGGGATGTATTACCAGCATGGCAGGAAGGACCCGTTCCCTCGTCCCGCATCTTTAAGTTCGAGCAATACCTACGACCATATGCCACTTTACGATAAAAACGGACAGCGGCTATATGTAATATACGACGATCAGCCAGCTTCACCAAACATGGCGAATTCGGTAAAACATCCCTATACATTTTACAGCGTAGGGCAATACAGTAATTACGGAACTATGGAGTGGTATTCGGGTGATATCATGCAGAATTACCAATATCTATGGTATACTATTTCCGGAAAAAAAGGGATTTACGATCCGTGCCCCCGAGGGTGGAGGGTACCCTATGTTACTAATTATTCACCTTGGGCTATAGGCACGCAGGACATAAAACAATATTTATCGATCACAACTAACGGCTTAAATCTGTCTTATCCAGACGGATCAGTAGTTTATTTCCCGGCCAACGGAATGATGGATAGCGGAACAGGCGGAACTACCGGAGCATTTACGCAGATAGATTATTTTATACGGATATGGCACGCTAATTCTACAAGAGATGCAAATACACTGTATAACCTCGGAGGGATTTTCATTAATATGAATACAGCATTGGCAGGAACACAGACTTTTTCGGGAAGAACACGTCAAAGTTACGGAATGAACGTAAGGTGTGTAAAAGAAAAATAGAAGTAATTCTTAAAAATCGAATCGTAGTTGTCGGGCATCCAGCTTTTTAGGAAGTTCGACATTACTAACTGTCAACCCTATAAGCCTTATTTTTCTTCCGTTCAGATTAACGCTGTTCATGAGATTCACCGAAGTATCGTAAAATACATGGTAGTCTCTTATAAAATCCGGGAACGTCAGACTGCGAGTCATAATATCGAAATCGGAATATTTTATTTTAAGCGTCACCGTGCGCCCGCGAAAATTTTTAGTGGACACCCTGTCCCACACTACTCCTGCCACAACGTCCAGTTCACTCATTATTTCTTCACGGTCAACCAGATCCTTTAGGAAGGTATTCTCTTTCCCAACAGATTTTCGTATCCTGTCCGGGCAAACTTCTCGGTTATCTATGCCGCGTGCGAAATTATAATAACTATGGCCTGCTTTACCGAAGTGCCGCGTAAGTCCTTCTTCGGAAATATTCCGGAGATCGCTTCCCGTAGCAATCCCGAGTTCATGCATTTTGACAGCAGTAACCCGCCCCACCCCGTAAAAATCCTCTATTCTAAGATTCCTCACGAACACATCTACATCCTCCGGTTTGATAACGAACAGACCGTCCGGTTTACCCATGTCGGAGGCTACCTTTGCAAGGAATTTATTTACAGATACTCCGGCGGAAGCAGTCAACCCAGTACGTTCCTTTATCTTCAATTTAATTTCCCTGGCTATCAATGTAGCTGATGGATTATTCTTTTTATTGTCCGTAACGTCAAGGAATGCCTCATCGAGCGATAAAGGCTCGACTATATCCGTATATTCCCTGAAAACATCCATTATCTGGGCGGAAACAGCCCTATACACATCGAATCGGGCAGGAACGAATATAAGCGAAGTACATTTCTTTTTGGCTGTAACCGACGGCATGGCGGAACGTATGCCAAACTTACGTGCCTCGTAGCTTGCGGCAGCTACTACGCCCCTGTCTCCTGAATATCCAACGGCAACAGGTTTACCTCTAAGGGACACATCATCCCTTTGTTCTATGGACGCATAGAAGGCATCCATATCTATATGTATTATCTTCCTTTGAGGCATATTTAAAACAACGATCCGCACCTGCAAAAAGTACGGATCGCCTAATATTTATATTACATTTCTATTTGTTATACGTCGATATTTTTACATTCGAATAGACCGATTTCCGTCCGCTCATCTGTCGTAATCCGACGCGTCCGGACTCAATAGGAGGATAATCTTCCGCAC
The DNA here is from genome assembly GCA_021201795.1 of Rikenellaceae bacterium. GTDB lineage: Bacteria > Bacteroidota > Bacteroidia > Bacteroidales > Rikenellaceae > JAJBUQ01. Next base: position 108,906 of record JAJQEF010000003.1, on the reverse strand, counting down.
TGAAATAGAAATATCTGTCGTTTCCGTCTCCGCTGACTTTCATTATTATCTCCGTACCTCTTTTGATAAACGTCATGCGATAGGTTTCCATAGGTTTGAACAATAACGGGAACAAATATTCCGGAGTGAGTTCGGTATCACGCAATCCTTTTTTATTATCCGGCATATAACGTCTTCCCCGGATATAATCGGTATTACGTACATCCGGATCATTTTCATAAGCGGCATAACTTATATGCAGGGTATTCATGTGGTTGAAATACTTACTCATGGCAGGAACTGCGCGTTTATCCCTCCATTTATAAATATCACGGTCATATCCGGGTTCTCCGCTGCCTTCCGCCTGTATATAAATTATATTTACAAAACGGTCGAGATCATCCAACCTTGTAAATTCATATTCAATCTTTATATCTCCGTCGAAACTATCCTTCGTCCAAAGTACCGAATGATCCGCATCTGAAGCTAAATCCGGACCGGCATGAAACTCGATGCCTTCTTCGGTATTTACCACAGTCGCTTTATCTCCGTCAAGGAACCATTTCTTTTCCCACCTCGATTTGCCGTCGTCATGGAACTTCACTTTCCAGTTAACATCGTCCATTTCAGCAAATCGTTCCGTCATAACAGGATCATAATCGGTTCCAAAATAATTACCGTAATGAGTCGGTTGGTTATATCCCACATTCTGCTGAGCGACAGTCAGCCTATATATAACATCCTGCATGAATGTAGGGAAACGGTAAGCTGTCGGATGAGGCGTCATATAGATCCTTATTTCACTATTATCAGCATTACGCCATATAACCTCTTCTCTCCAGTCTCCAAATATATCGGCTATAAGGCATGGATTAGCTTTAGTTCCATTGTTCGATGCAATTCCCAGTTCCCGACCGTCAAAAATAGTCGTCGTACCGAAACCGTGCCATTTTTCTATCCTTACGCCATCGAGAAGTTCACGTGTAAGATCGCCGTCCCACCAAACCGCCATATTGATCGAAGGAGTTCTTTCATATATCAGTTCCCCTTTCGACGAGAGCAGTCCGCCTGATCGCGACGACCATATTTCATTACCCGGATAACGCGGATCTATATCCGAAGACATAGCGCGCCCCACATCGTCAGCATGAGAAATATGAACAAGAAGTTCACCTGTACGGGCATCCCGAAGAGAAGAACCGTTCGGGCCGTATTCATGCCCCTGCCAAACTTCCAGACCTGGCCGTGAAGGATCTATATTCGTCATATGCATGGCATCGCCGTGTCCCAATTTAGTTGAATCAAGAGGCGAACCGTCATGGTCTATAGCACATGCTCCATACATTATTTCATCTTTTCCGTCTCCGTCGACATCCCCTATACTTATGTTATGGTTACCCTGATTAGCATAATCGTGATAAGGTTCGTTATTGGTATCCAGCGTCCAAAGCTGTTCAAGTTTACCATCGACAAAGTTCCAAGCGTGCATAACAGATCTACCGTTATACCCGCGCCCCCAGAAGATCCCGGGATTCTTACCATCGAAATATCCGACTGCTCCAAGCTGGCGATCTACACGGTTGCCGTAATTATCACCCCAATCTTCCGATTTTCCACGTTCGATCCACGGGCCACGAGCAAGTTCTGCTCCGGTTTCCCCATCGACTACCGAGAAAAATTCCGGACCGCTTAGTATTTTTCCGTATGTTCTCAAAGTCGGATCCATAATTCTGTAATCGGTTATTCCGTCGCCGTCAGTGTCTCCAATAATCTGTCCGTCTCCAAAAATGGTTCCTTCCGACGTCTTCATCGCAACTTCAGCACGTCCGTCTCCGTCGAAATCATAGACAAGGAATTGAAGATACTGTGCTCCAGACCTTATATTAGGACCAAGATCGATCTGCCACAGCCTCGTTCCATCGAGTTTATATGCTTCAAGAATGACGCCTCCCGGGCATAATCCTGCCTGCGAACAAGCATAATTCGCACCTATGCGCTTCACTACGATCTCCAGTTCACCATTTCCGTCAAGATCCCCTACGGATATATCGTTAGGATGATAAAGATTAAGCGTATCAAAATCCAGAGGTTCTATAGGAATGGAAATATACGGAACTTTGGCACGATCAGCCGTAAGCTCGTATGTTCCTATTTGTACATCGCTTCCCGATAAATGCAGAAAATACTTGTTATCTACAGAAGTATCAACTCCGCGCTCAACAAAATACGTGGAAGTTATCAATGGACCTTTGTTGATCTTTACAGGTACCGCTCCATTGACTGATTTATAAATATCAAACGCGATGCTCGTCGGATCTTCTCTAAATATCCGCCATGCGATGGACACATCTCCGTTACCCTGATGTATGGCAACGAGCCCACGGTTAAGTTTTTCCTTGATTAGCCCTTCCGCATAATTTGTACCGGATACCGGAACATTTATTTTATCAGGAAAATTTCTGCCGAATTGTCGCTCCGCAGCGCTTGCAGTATATAAAAAAGATACTGTTAATAAAAAGAACGTCAGTTTTTTCATATGACTGTTTTAAACGGTTTAAGCAAAAATAAAAAAAGAGTATGGTAATTATAATACCATACTCCATTATAATGAGAAATTAATTTCTATTCTTCTGCAGGTTCACCTTCCTGTGCCGGGATTAATTCTTCAGCGTCCACAGGTATCTGGAAAGGAGAGAAAGTCTGATCCGGATCTATCGTCTGCTCGATGCTTCTTTCAAGTTCGGATTTACTGGAAGATATATTTTCCGAGGGCATCGTCATAGTAGCCACAAGACTGAGAACTACGATAGCGATCGCAAGACCCCATGTAAATTTTTCAAGAAAATCAGAAGTTTGGCGAACACCCATTACCTGATTCGATACTCCGAAATTAGCAGCCATCCCTCCTTTGGGGTTTTGAGCCAACACGGACAATATTATCAGAAAACTTGCGATTATAATGAGAACAATACAAAAAATATGCATTTCGGTCGGTTTTTACGTTAGTTATTTTAATTTTTCTTTTTTCAATTCTTCAATAATCTCGGCAAAGTAAATACTTTTTTCCGGATATTTCAAATTTAATTTGTTATAAATTTCAATGGACTTTTCTATCAATCCCTGTTGTCTATATATTAATGCCAATTGCTCGCTTACCATGTCATCGTCCGAATCACGGGAAGAGCGCCTGGACATTTCATGTTCCGATGCGGGAAGTTTTTCATCCGGTACTATGCGCAGATTCTCCCGGGTTAAAAATTCTGAAATTACATCCATCGTATCCGGAGCAGTTAATTGCGAAAAATCATACTTTCCCGACTCATAATCAGGTAAACCCATTAAGCTGTACCGCAGTCCCATAGAATCTCGTAAACGGATAAATCTATCCGTTTGTCCGTTATTCCTGTAATATACCAGCAACAGATTCTTAGCCGCTGTGAAGTAAGGAAATCTTTCCGTTAAATACTCAAGATATAGTACATCTTGTTCCGTGAGATTTTCCTTTTCTATAATTTCATTAAATTTCATTGTTATTACCAATTCGAAACCGCCGCATTAAAAATATCGTCTACCAGCTGTTCTACAATTGCAGGGATTAGTTCCGATTCCGCATCGGACAGCATCCTGTTACTGTCATATTCTTCGTAAGCGGAAAAATTTCGCTCAAAACTGTATTCCGGCTCAATTCGGTTAGCGAAACGCACCCTGACTGTAATGGTAAGCCTGTTTTTAGTAGCATATTCTTCCGCTGTCACCGCTGTCGGAGTGGAAGTATAACCGATTATCTCACCCTCGAATGCAAGGTCCCCCTCCTCTCTCACCTGAATAAGTTTTGTCTGCCGGGCAAATTTAGACTGTAGTTCATCCGTAAATGTCGAACTAAGGATCGGGGAAACCATTGTTGCACTATTCGGAAAGTATGCTACACTTACAGTTTTGACATCCGGTGAAATTGAAGCACCGCTTAACGAATATGACACCTTACAACCCGTGATAATAAATAAACCTCCGATCACTAAAAGCAATATTTTCCTAATATTCATCAATTCCCAATTCTTTTATTTTTCTATATAATGTTCTTTCCGATATAAATAAATCTTTTGCGGCCTCTTTTCTTTTGCCTCCGTGTTTGCGAAGAGCGCGCAATATCTGATCTCTCAGCATTTTCTCTTTAGTCATTTCCTCCGGCGGTATATCGTCCACCACTTCGGAATCAGCAAATTCATCGTGATAATTATTCTCCGAAACCAAATAAGGAGTTGACGCAGCAGGAAGGGATAATCCTGAGGATGATGTAAAATGCGGAATATCGCTGTTACTGTTAAAAGAAGCCGCATCATTTCTGGATGAAAGTTCCAACACCATTTTCTTAAGATCATTAATGTCGCCTTTCATGTCGAAAAGTATCTTGTATAGTAAATCCCGGTCCGTTTCACTATGGGAATTATTTTCCTTTACGATCATCGGTAGATGGGGCATATCGTAATCCGGCAGATATTTTTTTAACACTTCAGCAGTAATGTCTCGCGTTTCTTCGATTGCCGATATTTGTTCCGCAACATTCTTTAATTGTCGTATATTCCCTTTCCACGAATAATTCTCAAGCAATTTCTTCGCTTCGTCATTTAAGCTGATAGAAGGCATCCGGTACTGATGCGCTATATCCGATGCAAATTTCCGGAACAAAATATTTATATCTTTCTTGCGTTCCCTCAACGGAGGTACCACTATCGGAACTGTATTTAATCTGTAATAAAGATCCTCCCTGAATTTACTTTCGGAAATAGCCTGATTAAGATTAATATTAGTAGCCGCTACTACTCGGACATTGGTCTTTTGGATCTTGGATGATCCGACTTTCATAAACTCTCCGGTCTGCAATATCCTCAGAAGCCTTACCTGCGTGGTAAGCGGTAGCTCCGCAACTTCATCAAGGAATATAGTACCTCCGTCTGCAACTTCGAAATAACCCTTACGGTTTTCAGTCGCTCCGGTGAATGCACCTTTTTCGTGTCCGAAAAGTTCGGAATCAATAGTGCCTTCCGGAATAGCACCGCAATTTACAGCTATATAATTTCCGTGTTTACGGGGACTGTACGCATGGATAATTTGTGGAAAAAATTCTTTACCGACACCACTTTCACCCGTAATCAGCACTGAAAGATCAGTAGCAGCGACACGGAGGGCGACTTCAAGCGCACGATTCATCTCTGCATTGCTGCCGATTATTCCGAATCTCTGTTTTACTGTCTGTATATCCATAGTTTAATAATCAAAATGCAAATATAGTCATTACTTTATCTAATTCATAAACGTTAAGACAACTAAATTTCTTATTTTTGTAAAAAACAATTAAGAGAAATGGAATTAATTTCAAACTTTAATTACTTCGGCATAATTATCGGTGTATCAGCGTTTTTAATAATAGGACTTTTTCATTCTATCGTTATTAAGGCTGAGTATTACTGGGGAACCAGATGTTGGTGGATTTTTTTAATTATAGCATTAACAGGTTTAGCCATTTCAATAATATCCGCAAACATAATTATATCGGCAATAGCAGGAGTATTTGCATTTTCGTCACTATGGACTATTAAGGAACTTTTCGATCAAAAGAAGCGAGTTCAAAAAGGGTGGTTCCCCAAAAATCCAAAAAGAGAGAAAGACTATGTGTAAGACATAAAAACAGTTAATCTACATATTCTCAATGAATTACCGATTCAATATAAAGCAGCACTTCAAAAACCAGTTTACTAAGGTATTATTTTCTTGTTATCCGTGTAAAAGTAACTCCAAGATGTTTATTATCGAAGTAAATACACACTCCGCACCCACCTCGCAAATATAAATACACTAAAGTTAAAAGCAATATAATCAGATATTTACAAAATAAATCTAAAGTTTTAATTCACACATAAGCGTTAATATATTTTTATATAATCAAATAACATAAACTTAAATAATTTCCATAATGAACACGACAAAAAAATATAAAATCCTCTTCGTCTGCCTCGGAAACATTTGCCGCTCTCCGGCTGCAGAAGGAATAATGAATAAAATTATTGAAGAGCGCGGAGTAAAAAATTCTTTCGTAACTGACTCCGCAGGGACTTATGGCGGACATGCTGGAGAAAAAGCCGATAGCCGTATGAGAAAAACTGCCGAAGAAAGAGGTTATAATCTATCAAGCCGTTCTCGAAAAATCCAATCTGATGATTTTAATGAATTCGATATTATCCTCGCCATGGACGATAACAATTATTATGACCTCCAAGAAATAGCTCCGGATGTGGATTCAATGAAAAAAATCCGCCGAATGACAGATTTTTGCAGTAATACCGATGCGACCCATGTACCTGACCCCTATTATGGCGGTATCAACGGATTTAACAATGTACTTGATATTCTGGAAGATGCCTGTACCGGATTGATCGTATATTTAATTAATCAACAGAATTAGCAGGCTGCTTAATCATTTCTTTTATTAAAATCACTCCTATAGCTATCGTCAATCCCAAAAAACCAAACAAACCCAGCATTACAATCTTACTCATACCTGATTTATTTACAGGAACACTCGCCGGTTCAATTATAGTGACCACAGGAGTTTGTTCCTGTACTTTTATTTTAGCCAAATCCAGCTGTTGTGCTATGCTACGGTAAAGACCTAATGAAATATCCTTTTCTTGAGCTAATATATATTCTTCAATTTTGGAAACTACACGTGTAAGATGTTGGTTGCCGTCAATAAACATAGCGTATTCAGTATGCGAATTTAAATACTTAGCTTTAGAATCCTCATATAGTTCTGTTGTAAACTGCAAATCTTTAACTGCTTTATTTGTTTTATATTGTACAACATAATTCTCAAGTTTCACAGTTAAGGAATCGACTACCTGTGCTGCAATTTGGGGATCCTGCATTTGGGCGGATGCAGTGATCAAACCGGTTTTACTATCGAGAGAAACATTTATACGAGATCCTATGCCCTTTAAGATACCACTTTGTTTTTTTGTCAGACTGTAAGGGTTGAGTTCGGTGTGATCCTCTTCTTCTGCACCCTTAAAAATAGAAATTATCCCTCCTATTATTTTCCCAGGCCAGGCCATTATTTTTGTCCACCATGCTTCCTTCAAATCATTTTCAACATAGTCGTAAAGAGTAATGTACTGATCCATTTTCCTGCCCTTTACAGGAATACGACTCATCTCTACCACAAAAGGAGTGCTTGAAATTATATCCGGATAAACTGAAAAATTAACACCTTCCGTGTTGTTATTTTTAGATAGTCCTGTCAACGAAATAAGATCCGATACACCAGAAGAAACTCCACCGCCTTCATGGGCCATTTTTACATAACTGGTATATTCCCCTGGTTTACTTAAAATTATTACAACTCCGACGACCAAAGCTATCAAAACAATTTTTATAACGAATCGTCTCTTTTCCCAAATCTTTTTAGATAAATCCAGTAAATCGATCTCTTTATCTTCTTTTCTTTCGTTTTCCATATGTGGAGCAATAAAAAATTTAAATCTTATAGTTTATTCGTAAAAATAAGCAATTATTTCAAATAATAAAAGCCACTTTAATAGAATTTCAATACTTTTTTAATCACGTACTTAAGTTCCTCTTCTGTCAAACTCGGAAACATGGGTAAACTAAGGCACTGCTGATAATATCTTTCCGCATTTGGAAAGTCTCCTTCTGACCACCCTAACCTACGATAATAGGGCATCAAATGAGCGGGAATATAATGTATCTGCGCCAAGACACCATTTGCATGTAAATAATCGTAAAGTTCTTTGCGTTCTTTTACTTCGATAATATACAAATGATAAGCATGAAAAATATCCTTAGAAATATTACCTATAGTGATATTTTCATTTTCTTTGAACCCATCGTTATAAATCTGTGCTACGGCATTCCGGCGATCGAGATTAGCTTTTATCCTGCCCAACTGCGATAGCCCTAACGCAGCCTGAATATCGGTTATTCTGTAATTATATCCGAGATCTACCATCTCATAATACCAGCCGCCATCGTTCTTCGACAACAATTCATTATTTTTTGTTATACCATGAGTTCGAAGTCGCGTTATTTTTTCGTACAGACCAGCATTATTAGTCGTTATCATACCGCCCTCACCTGCTGCTATATGTTTAACAGGATGAAAAGAGAACACGGTAAGATCTGCATATTTACCATTCCCACATTTAATTTTTTCGCCCTTGCTATCTATAAAATAAGCTCCGGGGGCATGACATGCATCCTCTACGATCCACAATCCATACCGGTCAGCTATGGACCTTAATTTTTCCGTATTAACAGGATAACCTGCAAAATCGACTACGACAACTCCTTTTATCCTACCGGTTTGGTCTTCAGACAGAATCTCTTCCAGTTTATCCAGATCCATCAGTTTTGTCACAGGATCGATGTCACAGAATTTTATTTCAGCACCGCAATACCGGAATCCGTTGGCGCTTGCAACAAAAGTTATCGGAGTAGTCACTACAACATCCCCGGGCTTTACATCCAACGCAAGAGCACATAAATGCAATGCGGCCGTGCCGTTACTAACTGCTGCTGCATATCGAGCCCCACAAAACTCTGCAAAAGAATTCTCAAACTCAGGGATTTTAGGGCCCTGGGTAAGAAAATCGGATCGTAGAACTTCTACGACGGAGTCTATATCTTCTTCTGTTATAGTATGCTTACCGTAAGGTATCGGTTTCATAAAATTGGCTTAAAGTCCGTATCTACGTATTTTTTTATTTTTTCACGCATTGAATCTACAGTTTCCCACTGCGAATTTGTTCCTGAATTATATTTAAATCCTTCTTCAACATCCCAGGCCCCAAATTTTTTTATAAATTTTTGTTTATCGGCATCGGTCGGAAGTATTGCGTAATACTTATCAAATTCGATCGTGTTATACGAATCGCTTTCCGTAATCATTTCTTCGTGAAGTTTTTCCCCGGGGCGTATACCTACATACTCCAGACAGGCATCAGGTGCAATTGCTTTTGCCACTGTTTCAATCATGTATGACGGTATTTTAGGAACGAAAATTTCTCCTCCGATGGCATTTTCAATAGCCCATAATACCATTTCAACTCCTTCTTCCAAAGAAATATTAAACCGGGTCATGTCCTTATGGGTAATCGGAATTATGCCGGTTTTGGCTTTTTCCAAGAAAAATGGAATTACCGATCCTCTCGATCCCATGACATTACCGTATCTCACTATTGAAAATCTAAGGTCACGATGGCCTTTAATATTATTTGCCGCTACGAACAATTTGTCGGATACAAGTTTTGTAGCACCATACAGATTAATCGGTGCAGCTGCCTTATCAGTTGAAAGCGCTATTACGATCTTTACTCCTGTTGCCAGTGAAGCATCTATAACATTCTGTGCTCCGTTCACATTGGTTTTAATACATTCATCCGGATTATATTCAGCTGCCGGAACCTGCTTCAGCGCAGCGGCATGAATGATGATATCTATTCCTTCGCATGCACGTATCAATCTCTCCCTGTCTCTTACATCACCTATGAAAAATCTGACTGCAGGAAATTTATTTGCAGGATAATATTGAGCCATTTCGAACTGTTTCAGTTCATCCCGCGAATAAATCACGACTAGTTTTACACCGGGATAGGTATTAAAAATCGTTTCAACGATCTTTTTCCCGAAAGAACCGGTCCCTCCCGTTATTAATACGGATTTGCCATTTAACATATAAAATGATTTTTATTTCGGCAAAAGTAATAAAATCCTTATAAATAACCTATATCGGAAAATATTGTTAATCAATTTATAATTAGAACTATCGGGACGATTTGCAAGTAAATAAAGATTATCTGCGTGAAAACCTACCACATTTTGATTCTACAGCTAATAAATTGTTTAAGTATTTGATTTTTTATAAAAATATTGTAGTATGGAAAATCTCGTGAAAAGAGAAATTCATTTACAACCTATTCTTATCGAGAAATTCCATAAAAATATCGCGGTAATTACTACCTAACGGTATTTGATTTTTTCCTATTATTAAATGGTTATTCTCGAAGGCGTCGACTTTATCGAGATTCACGATAAACGATTTATGTATACGGACAAAAATATCGGACGGAAGTTTTTCCTCGACGTTTTTAAGGGAGCTTTTAGTAACGTAATTTTTGTTTACCGTAGAAATCTTAACGTAATCTTTCAGTCCCTCTATAAAAAGAATGTCCGATATATTTACCCTTACTGTAGAATATTCGACACGTATCATCATGTAATCGCTGGAGACATCAGGAATTGTTTCCTGATTTTTTTTCGAAGAATTTTTGAGTTGGTAAAGTTCGTAAGCCTTTGAAACCGCTTTTAAAAAACGGTCGAAAGAGAACGGTTTGAGAAGATAATCCACTGCATTGAGATCATATCCGGTAAGTGCGTAATCCGCATACGCAGTCGTAAAAATGACCATAGGAAGTTCCTTGGTTATTTTCACGAAGTCGACCCCGGTCAGGTGCGGCATATTGATATCCAGAAACAGGAGATCCACATCATGCGTTCTGAGTATCTCTGTAGCTTCTATCGCATTAGAGCATTTGCCGATAAGATCGAGAAAATTAACTTTATTACAAAACCCTTCTATTATCGAGAGAGCAAGAGGTTCGTCATCGACTGCTATACATTTCATCTGTCAAGCGATTTTCAGTATTTAGTTGTAAAGCTACGTTAAATATTCCGTTTTTTTCCTCTGTAACCAGTGAATAATTATTACCGTATATCAGTTTGAGTCTTCTTTTTATATTTTTGATGCCTATTCCGGAATTTCCTTCAGGTTCATTGTTACGTTTAATGATCCTGTTGGTAACCTCGAATTCTATCCTTTTTTTCTCAATTGCCAGCCGTATATGGATAAAAGAATCTTTCAGGCTGTCCACACCGTATTTAAATGCATTCTCGATAATCGGTATCAGTAACATCGGTTCGATCAGATGCTCGGACGGATCTCCTGTGATTTCAAATCTCATATCGGTTTTATCTGTTATACGCAGCTTTTGAAGCTCTATATAATCATATAAGATGGAAATCTCATCTGAAAGGGGAACCTTTTTTTTATCGGTTTCATAGAGCATGTACCTTAGTATTGCGGATAGTTTCAAAACCGCGTCAGATGCTTCGTCAGACACTGAAATAGTATAAGAATATATCGCATTAAGCGTATTGAAAAGGAAGTGAGGATTTATTTGTTGTTTAAGATAAGCCAGCTCTGCAGCCACCTTTTCATTCTCGAGTTCCGTTCTTCTTTTTGTTTCCTTACTATATTTATCCATAAAGGATAAAGCAAGTCCCGCGAGATAAAAAAATATAAGGATGAAAAAATAAGATAAATTATAACCTTCCAACGGATTATAATTGGTTTTTACGAACCAGTTATAACGCCTGTACGACCTTTCATAGTCGCGTAGCGCCCTATCGTATTCAGCTTCCCTGTCGGTAAATCCCGTGCGCTCCCTTTCTTCATCGTACGGGGGCGGAACATGTTCCATACGGTTTCCGGAGCCCAACTGCCTTCTACCGCTTCCTACACCGGGAATTCTGGAAGAACCCGTATGTTCTTTACGCTCCCTATCCCTGCTCCGGCGGTATTCTTCCGTTTTAATTTCCCAGGATTCCTTCACATCGTCAAAACTCTCCAGACTTACGTATTGCTTCTTCAGTTCTCTTTTAATCAGCTGAATATCCGTATACTTGGAAAGAAAATAAGTGCCTGTGAAAAATATTATCGAAGACAGAACATATATAACTACTTTTTTCCGCAACAGCAGTTTAGGTATAAGCAGTGAATAATTTACATAGAAGAATACCAGCCATAATAAAGTGGTCACAAACAGTCGGAACCCGTAGCCGGTATATCCGGAACTTTTCAATACAAAGTAATTTATTGCTATAACGGCGATCCATGTCAGAGTATGGATCGGATATTTATGGTTCTTCATTGGCTGAAATTATATCATAAATATAACAAATTTATTTTACATTCCTCCGAAGCCACCACCAGGCATTCCTCCGCCAAAACCTCCACCCGAAGGCATCCTTCCGCTACCGCCAGGACCACCAGGAACTCTTTCTCCGCGCTCAGGACCTCCTCCTTCACGGAACCTGTTCCTATTAGTTCTGTCCTGCTGTTGTTGGCTGAGACTGTTAAATCTGTAGCTAAACGTAAGCATCGCATAGCGTCCTATCGTATTCGTCCATGAGTCAGAAATGTAGTTGTCGTTCATAGAGTGGGACAAACTGGTGTTTTGCTTAAGAATGTCATAGAGCGTAAGACGAATTTCAGCATTATTTCGTTTAAGGAACTTCCGGCCTATACCTGCGTTCCACAGAGTATATCTCTGTGTAAATCCTGTCGTGGACATACTGTGGTTATACCTGTAAGAAATATCGGAATTAAATGTAAATCCTCCGAGAAAAATTATGCTTACGGTACCAGCCACGGTCTGTGTGAAATATTTGGTGTTAGCTTTTGCACTGTTCGTTGCATAACTGTATTGGGAATCGGATGAAATAGTGAAATCAATGTTCTCTGATATATTGCTGGCAAGCTTAAGTCTGAAATTCATGGAGTTGGCATTCGAATGGTTAAGCACATCGCCTGTATAAGACGGGGATCTTGTGAAGGTATATCCACCTCCCAGGTCGATGTTAGTCTTCAACGATGTAAACGGGAAACCATAACCTATACTTGAATTAAGGGTATAATAACCGTTAAGATTGACAGGAGTTCTCAACTGTGATCCGGCAGGAGCTTCATAATATCCGTACCGATTACCAAGATCCGTATCTTCACTAAAGAACTCGGTCTTAGTCGAAATATTATTCTGTACTGCATTAGCGTTCAGGTTAATATAGAACGTACTCGATTTCTCCGGGTTAGAGGTCCTGTACATCAAACGTACGTTATGGGTATAACTCTCTTTAAGTTCGGGATTACCTGCGGTAAGCTGCAACGGATTAGAATCATCCACAACGCCCTGTAATTGTTCCACGGACGGCAGACTTACACGGGTATTATACGTAAATCCCAGATTTTTACTCCTCCCTGCCGAATACCTTACGTTAACAGTGGGAAGTACATTGTCGAACGTATAACTCGGGCGATAGTTCATCGGAACGTCCGGAAACTCCTGATCTCTGTTAAGTTTAGAATGCTCGTAGTTCAGATTGGCATTAACCGTAAGATCGTCTTTATTATAAGTATACCCTATTCCGGCGTTATTTGTGGTGTAGTTACGCGTATAGATATTCGATACCTGTTCGTCTATTACCTCCTCTCCGGTGAGCCAGTCATAAACCATTTTATACGCCTTGCTTTTTTCGTATCGTATGTTATAATTTACATTTAAACGGGAAGATGTACTTAACGGTTCTGAATAGTTCAGGCGCACACCTATCTGCCTGCTGCGATTCCATGAGTCGATGTATTTATTCATCGGATTGGTACTTATTTCCGTCGTATCCAGCTGGAACCTGTTCGCATCGTTTTCATTGATACGTCCCGAGAAGCTCGTCGATATCGAACGTCCGTTATTTCCAAGTCTTCTCAACCACATAAGATTACCCCCTACATTATAATTCTTGTTGTCCGAATCATTCGTGGTATGTGTTTCATTATAAAGATATTCTCCGTTAGAAACCGTATTCGTAATGGTGTGCGTCTGGCTCCATGAATCCGTGGTGGTGAATGAGACATTAGGCATAAACATAAAACGGTTATTCTCGTTCATCGTGTATTCCAGTCTTACGTTACCGTTATGTGTATAGGAATTCCTGTCATTCCGTGAGGAGTCCGAGATAATCCTTTCATCGAATTGGTCCGTAGGGAAATAATTCTGTAGAGTGCTGCTTATGGACTCCTGTTTTCTGTGGTTAAGGGTATAACTTGCATTTAGCTTCACCTTTTCGCCCCAGTCGCGCGAATAATTTACATTTGCCATGTGAGCGGTCGTATTACCGCCGCCACCGCCGCCGAAGCCTCTGTAACCGCCTCGTCCACCGGAAGAGTTAACATTATTGGTATTGAAACCTATGGTCCACCTGTTCTTTTCTGTAAAGATATTCGTCTCACCGTTCACAGTATACCTACTCTGATAGTTGCCGTTCATATTTTTCTCCAGTTCGGCACCATAACCGGCTTCTATACGTGCCGTAACAGCGGTTTTAACATTACCTGTTTTGGTAACTACGTTAAGGGCACGGTTGGTCCTTCCATCGTTTATACCGAGGAATTTGGATTCATCGCTGAGTTCGTCGAACATCTGGATACTTTCGATAAGATCGGCAGGCAGCGTTTGTAATGCTGTCATCGGCTCATCTCCGAAAGTAAGTTTTCCATCGACATAAACCCGTGTCACTGTTTCACCTTGTGCCTTAACACTTCCGTCCGAGACTTCCATTCCCGGCATTTTATTTACAAGATCGCTTCCGTCCGCATCCGGATTTGTTTTGAATTGCCCTGCATTGAATTGGAGAGTGTCTCCTTTCTGCACCATCATCGGAGCTTCTGCCGTAACTTCAGCAGCATCGATAAGGATCGTACTTTTCCGAAGTTGTATGTTACCCAGATTCGTTAATGTATCTACCCTGATGTTACGGAACAAAGTTTCGTATCCGATAAAAGATACTTCCAGCTCCACGTCTTTATCCATCCGGATACTGTTTAAACTGAATTCACCCCTGACGTCGGTAGAAGTCTGCCTCGTACTGTCGATTACAACGACAGCTCCGATTAATGGACTTCCGTCATCCGCATCGAGCACGGTTCCGGTGGCCACTCCCCGCCTCGCTTCCTGTGCGTAAATGAAATGAAATGTAAAAACAAATAATAAACTTAACAGAAGTATTTTTTTCATCACTTAAAATATTTTCATAATTATATTGCCAAAAGTATTCCAATAAATTGTGGCCAACGAATAAAATAGACGAAATACATGAATGAGTAGATAAAAAACATAACCCCCGTAAAAACAAAAAAGAGAGGCATTAAACCTCTCTTTTTAACCTTAAATAATTAATTACATTTTAATTTTTATAACGCTGAACGACTGCGATCTCACATTGAAATTAAGTTCGCCGTTGCTGATTTTAGCAGTAGAATTTACAGGTACCACATTTTTCGGATTTTCAAGCGAATTTTCCATCGAAAGATCAGCTGCACGCAAAGTAGTGACCTGTGCATTTTCACCTTTCACAGATGAATCCAGTTTTATAGTAGTATTCCTGTCCTGGTTGCTGCTGTTCACTACTTTTATTATAAGTTCATTCGTATTCTTATCTATTACGGCACTTCCGTAAAGGTTATTCTGTCCGGTAAGCGGACTTCCGTCTACTGTAAGGGGTACCACGTTCGTTCCCGGATTCTGGCCGTACAACTGCTGAACATAATAATTAGGCGTCAGCACAACTTCGAAATTATCGAACCAGATAAGGTCGGGCCTCCACTGCCATGCATCAAGATGAGCAAACAAAGGAGCATAAGTAGCCATATATACCACGTCCGCATTTCTTTCGAGTCCTGTCATGAATGCAGCTTCCGATAATGCAGTATCGAAGTTGTTGGTTTTCGAAGAATGGTGAGCAGCATACTCTCCGGCAAATACTTTAGGTCCGTTTCTGTCGTAGTTATCGTAACGTGTCGCACCGTTGTAGAAGAATGTAGGCGGTTCATAGTAATGTTCGTCTACAAGATCCACATTAAGACGGTTCATTTGCTCCCAACCGTAATCGAATCTTTCGCCGGCAGCACTCGGACCTGAACTTCCCACGATCTGCATATCAGGATATTTAGCCTTGATAGCGACGATGAATTTCTCGAGTCTTTCAGGATAAAGTTCTCCCCACTGTTCGTTACCTATACCGATATATTTCATATTGAACGGTTCGGGATGTCCCATTTCAGCACGCAACTTACCCCATTTAGTCGTAACAGCTCCGTTAGCGAATTCTATAAGATCCAGTGCGTCATCTATAAAAGGCTGTAAGTGTTCTACCGGACAGTATTCCTTATCATGAGGATCATTCGAATTTTCATACTGGCAAGCAAGACCGCAGCTAAGAACCGGCAGCGGCTCAGCTCCGAGATCTTCCGATAAGAGGAAGTATTCATAAAAACCGAGACCGAGAGACTGGAAGTAATCGTAAGCCCTGATCTGATTGAAAGTATAGTTCCAACGGTTGATGTTCGTAGGACGATTCTCTACCGGTCCCACGGATTTTTTCCATTCGTAACGGGTATCGAGCGTCGTTCCCTCCACGATACATCCGCCGGGGAAACGGAACAACCCTGGGTTAAGGTCGTAAAGCGCCTGTACAAGATCGGCTCTTAGTCCGCCTTCTCTTCCCTTCCATGTATTTTCAGGGAACAGCGATATATGATCCAGATCTATAACACCGCGTCCTGCCATTGTGATGCGTATCTTACCTTTTTTATCGGTACGTCTCGGAACCAGATCCGCGGATAATTTCGTCCATTTATTACTTTCAACGACTAATTCAGCACTGGCTACTACATTATCACTGCTGATAAGTTCGATTTTAACTTTCACAGGCTCTTTCTCCTGATTGCGCGCATACATCGAGAACTTATATTTCTCACCCTGTTTAAAACCGATTCCACGGAAACCTTCATTCTCAAGTCCCGAGCTTGTAAGATTACGGGTTTTGAAAGTCAGACGCGCATAATGCGGATTCTGATCGAAAGCAGGTTTATCTTTACGTATCTCGACATCTCCGAACGGAAGCCATCCTACGAGATGATTTTTAAATTCGAAAGACCTGTTTTTAATGAGTTCGGCATAAAGACCTCCATCCGCTCCGAAATTGATATCTTCGAAAAAGACACCGTACATCGTAGACTGAATTGGGGCCCCTACCTGAGAAGCGTCGACGTTTATAGTCGTCTTATCTTGTGCTGAAGCCTTTCCTTCTCCGCAAAGAACACATACTGCGGCACATAGAGATAAAATTTTAAATTTGTTCATGAATATTTGGTGTTAGTTAGTTACTACAATTCTGCGGTCGGCCATCCGTCATTATCCCATCTGAGCTCTCTCACCAATAAACGAGACCGTCCGTTCTCTTCCATATCGTATGCATGGAAAAACATATAATCCTTACCGTCGAATGTATATACGGAATTATGCCCTACTCCCGGGAAACGTTTATTTCCGGATATAACTACTTCCGCTCCTCCTTCAAGCATATCTACCCCATCACGATCATAATAAGGCCCGGTCACATCTTTAGATCTTCCCACAACCACTTTATAGTCGCTGTCCTCTCCCCTACAGCAATAATCGAAAGATACGAAAAGATAATAATAATCTCCACGTTCAAATATAAATGGAGCTTCCACCGCTCCGCTGCCGGGATTATCGTCAGCTTCCTCCGGTTCGCGCGGTCTTCGTGAGAGCAAATACCATTCTTCCGGTTGAGCCAGAGAAACCATTTCATTATCGAGCTTAACCAGTTTGATGCCCTCCCAGAAAGAACCGAAGTTCATCCATGCCTCTCCATTTCGATCAATAATTATATTAGGATCGATAGCGTTCCACATATCCCTATTGGGTACAGATTGTAAAACCTTGCCCATATCATTCCATCTGAAGTCGGGAGATGAAGGATACAGTGTTTTATTAACGGCAACACCTATACAAGAAGTATTTTTTCCAAAAGAAGAAACGGAATAATATAAATAATAAAGACCATTTTTATAAATTATATCCGGCGCCCATATATGTCCCCTGAACCCGGGAACAGCTTCCATAGCCCACACGGGAGGTTCGTCGAATACCGGTCTCTCCCTCTTCCAATCCTTTAGATCCGTAGAGGACATAACAGTTATACCACGTCCCGTACAGAAGAGATAGTACACTCCGTTATACTCTGCGACTACAGGATCATGCACATAAGGCATTTCGACAGCACTCGCGGACAATAATCCAATGAGTGCAAATAGATTTATCAAAAGAATTTTACGGTACATCGTTCAGGTCTGTAATGATTTTTTCAAAATTAATAAATTTTTTTAAAAACAAACAAATTTACTCGTCGTTATGTGCCAGATTCGAAAACGTAAGTTTTATTACGGCTATAAATTCGAGTTTCCTGAAATAATAAGGTAAGGTTATGTCGCAGTCGATATGGAAGACGCTACCGTATTCCGCAATGGGCAAGGCATATTATAGAGATCTATCCAGTCAGTGTGGTCTCTTTTTTCAATCGTATTAAGAACCGTCTCGCGCGTCCTGCGATCCGAACCATCCATAAGATTAGAAATCCTCTTCCTGAGTATGGACAATCCGGTGATTATAATTATTGATCCGAATACAAGCGCGATCGCACTGTCTATCCATCCTATTCCGGAAAATACAATAACAGCACACCTGCAACCAAACCTAATGGAAGAATATGTATCCGATCATTATAATCGCAGAGGATATAAGTATTTTCCTTTGCACCGCTATTTTCTGCCTTCCGGAGTCCATAAATATTCAATAATTTATTGTTCCAATATTTATTTTATTATATCCGCAATACATAGTGATATAATTTTATAAAAAAATCAATACTTTTGAAAATTATTAACGTATTTTCACTAATTTCGAAATTAAAGATAATTTTAACATGAAAAATCTATTTTGCGTAAAGGACAAAGTCGTAATTATTACAGGTGCAACCGGAGTCCTCGGAACTGCCATGTCAGAGCACTTTGGGGAACAGGGAGCTAAAGTAGTCCTTCTTGCAAGGAAAAATGAAGCCGGCGAAAATCTTGCCGAAAAAATACGCAAATCAGGAGGGGAAGCAATATTTCTTCAATCGTATGTAATGGACAGGGAGATCCTTGAAAAAAATTACGAACAGATCATGGAAAAATACGGCAGGATAGACGTGCTTATAAACTGTGCCGGAGGAAACATGCCTGGAGCGACAATCCCTCCTGACAAAACTATTTTCGATCTCAACTTAGATGATTTCCGTACCGTAGTCGACCTGAATCTTTTCGGATCGATCATACCTACCATGGTATTCGCTAAAGCAATGACACTGCAGAAAACAGGTTCGATAATCAATATTTCATCCGAATCTGCTATAAGGCCGCTTACGCGCGTAGCCGGATACGGAACCGCGAAGGCTGCGATTACTAACTTTACAAAATACATGTGCGGTGAAATGGCTCTTAAATATGGAGACGGAATCCGTGTAAACGCAATAGCTCCGGGATTTTTCCTTACGGAGCAGAATAGAACATTATTAACTAACCCTGACGGAAGTTATACAGACCGTGCCAGATTAATCATCGAACACACACCGTTCAAAAGATTCGGGGCACCTGAAGAACTCGTAGGAACGCTGCAATGGCTTGCCAGCGACGCTTCGAAATTCGTATCCGGAACCTTGACAGTAGTGGATGGCGGTTTCGACGCTTTCTGTCTGTAATTTTTAATTTATGAAATTCTCCTTTCGTGTATTATTTATTTTTTTAATATTAATTGGAAGCACTTTAAATTCCGGCTTTTCAGAAGATACGGGAATAAAAAAAAACAGGAAAAATACATCCTACTTTCCTGGGAAAAGATCTGTATCATTTTAGTAACTGGGACAATTACTGTTTGGACGGATATACCGGTAATGAATACGTAGCTGCAAGGGTAAATTTTGTTATAAACACGAAAGGAGAATTAACCGATATTCAAATAAAAGAATATACCGAAGTAAAATTCGCCAACACAGTTGTAAAAGTTTTAGAGCTCTCTCCCTTATGGGAACCGGGATATGAGCACGGTAAGGCAGTGAATGTTTCTATGTCGATACCTGTCATGTTCAATCATTACGCAGGGAGAAAAGATCCCAAAATGTATAGATTTTTATCCGGATTAAATAAATTTTCACAAGTAGATTTAAAGCTTCTCACTCAGACGCAAAAACAACCTTCATTTAAACATAAGCATGTCGATTCTTTTGAGAAATGGATATCCGCCGAGTATTCTTTTGCGAGTGATACTGTATACAGAGTCTGTTTTGCTATTTGTGAATTCGAAATAGATAAGAAAGGGAGGTTACAAAATATAGAGTTTATCGAAGATAATGATCCCGGGTTTTCAAAAATAATCAGAAAGATATTATCAAAATGCCCCAAGTGGAAATGGGACGATAAAAACGACATAGAGTCACCAGTAAGGTACAGGCTTGAAATTAAATATATCGATTAATCGCAAGCCTTAACTAACTGACTCATATAATTTTTAAACCCTATATTATGAAAATTTACCGGATTTTATTATCTTTATTGTGTCTGCTGCCAATGAAAACTTATTCAGACAGTAGCGAAGGACCAGATGTTCTTCCCAAGTTTATGAACGGGAATATCGAGAGTTTTATGACATGGATCGTGGGTCATGCGAAATACCCATGGGAGATGTATAACAGGGGAATACCCGGAGGTGTATTGGCGAGTTTTACAATAAACACGGATGGAGAATTGACCGATGTGAAAATATTGGAATACACTGAAAAAATACTTGCAGATGAAATAGTCAATAGTCTTGCCGCGAGTCCTAAATGGGAACCTGCATATAAAAACGGTAAGCCTGTGAATTTCCATTACACAGTACCATTTTTATTTTACAATCCGAATATTAAAATGCGGTCCAAATGAATAAAATTACGTTCGAATTCGTTTAAATTTTCAGAGTTCAGTTTATAGCAAATAAATAATTTAAGTAAAGAACTTGTGTTCATCCAGAAAAATTATAATTCATTTGAAGAGTGGCTGACAACAAAATTTATAGAAGACGACGCTTACCCTAAATCTGGAAACCTGACTCTCGAATTTGAAATCGGAAAAAATGGAAAACCGGACAATATTGTTGTAATAAACGAAAATAATAAGGAACTTTCGGAGAAATTAAGAAAGTTGATAAAAAAATCTCCCAAGTGGAAATGGGAAAACACTAAAGATCAGACGGCCAAATACCTACTGCAAATTCAAATTTAAAAATTTATATATGAAAGCTCTTTTTTACCCTTTGTTAGTTTTGTCGCTATTTTTGAGCGGAAACAGTTTTGCGGAAAATACCATCAATGCAGACGATAAATTGTATACCGATCCGCAAACCAAACCTGAATTTAAAAATCCGGATAACAGTTCCGCCAGTTTCTCTACATGGATATCAAGCAATGTGGACTATCCGTACGAAGCTATTATAAATAAAGCACAAGGAAGTGTAACTGCTAATTTCATCGTCGAGAAAGATGGGAAAGTCAGGGATGTTAAAATTGCATCGTCTCCTCATGAAACTATAAGTAAAGAAGTTAGTGAAGCGATCCTTTCCTCTGAATGGATACCGGGAATGATTGATAACTCACCGGTCAGAACGTCCATGGTAATACCTGTGAATTTTTCACTACACGTTTTCGATTCGCTTGCCAAAGCTAACGGAGGTGCATATACATATGCGGAAGTAATGCCGGAATTCAAAAAGAGCAGCGATTTCATAAAATTCAGGAACTGGGTATCGAAAAATATAAATTTACACAGAACGATGGTCAGAAATAAATATCAGTACGGTAATGTAGTGGTAGCATTTGAGATCGATACCAAAGGTAATCTTAATGAAATTGAGGTAATTGAAAGCAACAATGAACAACTCGAAGAAGAGGTTCTCAGAGTTCTAGGAATCTCTCCTAAATGGAAGCCCGGAGCGAATAACGGTAGACCGGTAAAAGTAAGATATGTTTTGCCCGTTTCATTCAGCAGCAAATAGAAAATTAATTTTTGCTATTTGATCTATTTTTACAATATTTGCAAAAAGTAATAAAAAAGAAGCTATGTATTTATGTAAGCAGTCATGGAGATGGTACGGTCCTGATGATCTGGTCTCTCTTTCCGATATTTTACAAGCGGGAGCCACAGATATTGTCACCGCTTTACACCATATTCCTAACGGTGAAGTATGGAGTGTAGAAGAAATTGAAAAACGAAAAAAGATTATATCCGACAAAGGCTTGATTTGGAGCGTAGTAGAAAGCGTACCTGTTCATGAAGAAATTAAAACGCGTACGGGTAATTACGAACAGCATATTGAAAACTACAAACAATCGTTAAGGAATCTATCTGCCTGCGGAATTAAAATCGTAACCTATAATTTTATGCCCGTACTCGACTGGACCCGTACTGATCTGGAATACGAAATGCCTGACGGCTCCAAAGCCCTGCGTTTTGAAAAAGCAGCGTTTGTAGCGTTCGATCTTTTTATTCTTAAAAGACCAGGTGCAGAAGACAGTTATCTTCCTGAAGAGATTGAGAAAGCGAAAATTCGTTTCCAAAATATGAGTGATGCGGAGAAAGAGAAACTTACCCGTAATATCATTGCCGGATTACCGGGATTGGAAGAAAGTTTTACGGTAGAACAATTTCAGCAGGCACTGGACAAATACAAAGGAATAGATGAAGATAAATTACGTGATAACCTCATTTTATTTCTTAAAGAAATAGCTCCGGTTGCTGACGAAGAAGAAATATCACTTGTAATCCACCCTGACGATCCTCCTTATTCAATATTGGGCCTGCCCCGTATTATGAGTACCGCTAATGACTTCCGTAAGATTATCAACGCTGTACCGAACTGTTCGAACGGACTTTGTCTGTGTACAGGATCATTAGGAGTAAGATCGGACAACCAACTTGCAAATATGATGGACGAGTTCGGAGAGAGAGTCAATTTCGTCCACTTCCGAAGTACTAAACGCGATGAAGAAGGAAACTTCTTTGAAGATAATCATCTCGAAGGAGATGTCGATATGTACGGCGTAATGAAATCCCTACTTAAACTTCAGCAGAAAAGGAACGTATCTATTCCTATGAGGCCCGATCACGGCCACCAGATGATAGATGACCTACATAAAAAAACAAATCCCGGATATTCCTGTATAGGAAGACTTCGCGGGTTGGCAGAGCTACGTGGATTGGAAATGGGTATCAGCAAATCCATGCAAGAGAACGAAAAATAATTTGTTTTTATGCTAAAGATTGATACATTTGCAACTCTAAACCTTATTATGTCGGTCCTTTAGCTCAGCTGGTAGAGCACGACACTCTTAATGTTGGGGTCCAGGGTTCGAGCCCCTGAGGGACCACGAGATGATTAAAAAGAAAATGCAATTCACTATAATTAAGTGAGTTGCATTTTTGTTAATGTTAAAGTAGGTCCGTGCGTAGATCCACATAGATTATTTAATAAGTTTATTTCCCGTAAAACAATTTCCATCTTCCATACTTCCTAATATTCAGCTTCTACTCCGTTCTTCATTTCTGACAAAGCGCATACAATAGGAACCATTAGTATGGTTTCATCGGATAGGACGTAACCAGAATGGGAGTAGCCCCAATGAGGCGAATTGAATTTCCGGATCGGCGGTAATAACCGAACATAATGGATTATTCCATGCAGTTATCCGATAATTACTAGTCAGAACTCGCGACCACACTGCCGTTCGTCCATTATATGGAGATCATTCTCCACACGAAGGATTTATGACCGTAACGTGTCGCGAGAGCCTTAATCTGAAAAATTGTCATTTTGTGACACCATAAACTGAAAATAATGTCAAGTTGTCAGTCTTTTAAGTAAAATTACAGATGGCATTTTGTTTGTATTTCTAAGGATACAAGCGGTTATTTACCGCAAACGAAAATGTCAAACTTAAAAATAAAGGAGGATAAAGTTATGTTACCAGTAAGAAGAGCAAACTGGCTTTCAATTCCGAGTATTTTTAACGATTTTTTCGGAAATGAATGGCTTGAAAGACCGAATTCAACCGCACCTGCCGTCAATATTATTGAGAATGACAAGGCCTACAAAATGGAAGTAGCGGCTCCCGGATTAACCAAAGAAGACTGCCGGATTGAATTGAAGGAAGGTAATCAGCTTGTGGTTATCACAGAGAAAAAAAACGAAGCCAATGAAAAACACAACAACGGCAGGTATCTCCGACGTGAGTTCTCTTTTTCGTCATTCCGCCAAAGTATGATCCTTCCGGAGAATGCGGATATAGAACGGATAGAGGCGAAGGTAGATAATGGAATTCTTAACATTGAGATTCCTAAAAAACAGGCGAAGGTTGAGCCGGAAACGACAAAACTTATCGACATAAAATAATTCGGTCATAAAAATAAGCAGGCGTAAGCCTGCTTTTTATATAGATTTACTTGGGTTAATATTATCTTAACCTTCTCCCAGTCCACAAACGGTTTTCGGACTTATTTCCCGATCGTTCTTTTGTTCAAACACTACCCTGCTTCAGCAAGAAGTTGGTCTGTACGGTTCGTTATCAGGATCAGTTATCACCGTCATCTACCAACGGACGGACCACTGGAAGAGCTTTTCGACCTCCGGAGAATAGTTGGTAAAAACTACTGTCAAATTGCTGTGGTAAATTTATTATTCGACATTGATGAATAATACATACAATACTTTATGTATATTTATGCAAAATTCATGATTGATTAATGGGTAATCCATTCTTAATTCAGAATCGACCCTTTATCGAACGCGATGCTTGTTTAAACAGACTCATTGAAAACGTAAAGCGTTTTATAAAATTTATTAAACACTAAACAATGAAAATAAAGACACTACTGTTCACAATTCTCCTATTAGCTTTTAATATCCAGATATTTGCCGACAACCCTAATTCAGTGGGACGGGAAACATTTGCGGAAGAGGTTCAATTCTCTGTTCTTGATGGAGACATAAAAATGACATTAAGACGAACCTATAGTGATTTTCAATGTATCGGTTTTCAGTATTCCGATAAATATTTAAATATGGTAACGGCTACCTGTCTCGAATTAAAAAGAGAAGGAAAAAAATACGTGGTAGAGATCAACTACGAAAAAGAACGGTTTAAAAAAATTGATAAGGCTATTGAAGCATACCTGAAGGATCTTCTCACTCGAAATTATGAACGCGAAAACGTACCCGATGGGAATAAAATATGGAAACGTTTTGTGAAAGACGGCGGTGTGCGCAAATTCATTGAAATAGTTAAACCGTGGATGGACGATGAATACCTTGACTCGCCGTGGAATACGATTTATGGGTAATTCACCTATTACTTAAAAGCATCCCGTATTAATCTAAATTTTTGATTGATTGAACACGCCATACGTGGACATCAACATTTGGTCGATCTATCCCGTGCTATTCTTATCAATGTGCATCTTTTAGAGTAAATGTAGTAATAAAAATACATATATACCGTATTAGATATTATCCTCAATATCATTAAAGGTCATTGAGGCTCATTAATTGACAGCCTTTACTTTTATAATAGTATAGCATGTCTTCGATTTTTCTTTTATCATAGCTTGTAATGCAATCCGAAAGAACATTAACAATATATTCTGCTTTGCGCATATTGAAGCATGTCGATTTGATACAGGCGATAGCATCTGCACCTGTTATGTAGAATTCATCTATGCCTTTTTTATTAATGAAACCTGTGAATTCACCGCTGGTTAAGGCGTTCCCTTTGGACTTGATAAAAATATTTTGAGAAACTATTTTCAGGTCCGGTGCTAATTCAGCACCACGAGTATTAGGTTTAAATGTTCTCGTGCCGGCTGACAGGTTTTCATGCCTGATATAAACGACATGAATATCATTTTCAACAGCCCAATCTATTGATTTATTTATATTGTCGATTATCTCTTTGTAATTCTTTGTTATATCGTTTTGAATATCAATTACTACTAATGCTTTACTCATTATTCTGTTTTTATTTTGTTCGTAAGTGCCAAAAATACTAAATCTTGGCAATAAAAAGAGTCGGGTCATTCCAACCCTTTACCTCTTTAGAAAAGCAATGGACGAAATATAAGGAATATCCGTGATTAAAATAACAGGCGCAGTGAACCTTTGTGACCGGACGATATCGAAGGCACTGTAAACCGTAATGCTTGCCAAACCCATCTAAAATATTGGAGAGATATCAGAACTCCCTAATGTAAAAAAATTACCTGGAGTATCACTTTAAACAACTCTTTGTAACAATTTAAACTAAGATAGACAAAAATAAATCCGTATTTTTTAATACTCCATATTTTTATTATATTTGTCTCAGATTAAAAAACTAATATTTAACGTTCGAATATATAGAATTCGATAACATTCAAAGAGTTTAGTTCCCTTATTTGACACTTCTCTTAATAAAACATTATTAAAACTTATAAACTAACTATTATGAAACGATTTTTTACTTTTTTATTGGCAATACTTGGGGTACTGCTTGGCACTGTGGGGTGCAGCGACTCCGACAAGGAGACGGAAGTGCCGATCTATTCGGTCACGTTTAATTCCCATGGTGGTACGGAAGTGGAAGCACAAACACTTTCCGAAGGCCAGAAAGTTTCCAAACCTACGGATCCTGTCAGATACGGATATATTTTTAGCGGATGGTTCAAGGAGGGAACCTATGCTAACGAATGGGATTTCGATACGGATGTAGTAATGTCGAATCTTACACTCCACGCTTATTGGATTGCTGAGGACGTAGTTTCTTATACAGTAACTTTCAACACCCAAGGAGGTAGTACCATAAGTCCCAGAATTGTCGCTGAAGGTCAGAAGATCGCCGAGCCGAATGCTCCAACCAAAGACGGATATATTTTCAGCGGATGGTATAAAGAAGCAGCTTGCGAAAACGCATGGGATTTCGACAATGATGTGGTAAATTCGGATCTTACACTTTATGCATATTGGGTGGCTTCGGCAACTTATACAGTTACTTTTGACACTCAGGGCGGTAGCGAGATAAGCGATGTTACCGTTATCGAAGGACAGAAAGTTACCAAACCGCAAGATCCTGAAAAAGACGATTTCTACTTCGACGGATGGTTCAAAGAAGCGGAATGTGAAAATCCGTGGGATTTTGATTCCGACGTGGTTACGGAAGATATTACACTGTATGCTTTATGGGGTACAGAGATAATTTACGAGAATGCTTATTTCATAGCGACAGACGGAGACGACTCCAATCCAGGAACATTCAGACGTCCCTTCGCGACCCTGCCGAGGGCTTATCAGGCTATGGAACCGGGAGATACCATCTTTATACGGGAGGGAACCTACGTCATTACGGAGGATCAGATAATGGGTTCATCCAACAGCGGTTTATATGCTTGTGTTTTCGATTTTTCAGAGAAATCAGGAACCTCGAGCAAACGTATATGCGTCTGGGGATTCAGGGACGAACGTCCGGTATTTGACCTTTCACAGGTAAAACCAGCAAACCAAAGAGTTGCCGTATTCTACGTATCAAAACATTACCATCATTTCAAAAACTTTGAAGTAGTTAGCACTCAAGTAACCATAACTGACCATACTCAATCGGAATGCTTCCGTAACGATGGAGGAAATAATAATATATACGAAAATCTTTCTATGCACGACGGTATGGCAATAGGTTTTTATCTAACCAGGGGAATGAACAATCTCGTACTTAACTGCGATGCTTACAATAACTACGACCCTGTTTCCGAGAACGGTTCAGGCGGAAACGTCGACGGATTCGGTGCTCATGTTCCTAACTCGGGCCACACAGGTAATGTTTTCCGTGGCTGCCGTGCATGGTGGAACAGCGATGACGGATTCGACCTTATAAATGCATTCGCGCCTGTTACGATTGAAAACTGCTGGGCATTCTACAATGGATACAAACCTAATTCCACGACCAGTGCGGGGGACGGTTCCGGGTTTAAATCTGGCGGATACGGAATGGAGAGCGCTGTAGATATTGATTTTAATAACGTACCGCGACACACCGTAAGAGGATGTCTTGCCTATTACAACAAAAATCAGGGATTCTATGCCAACCATCATCTCGGTGGAATTAATTTCTATAACAATACCGGATACCGGAATCCATCCAACTTTAACATGCTGAACCGTTTATCACCTGAATTACCTGCACAGGACGATCCGGACGGCGGTTATGGACACATAATTAAAAACAACCTGTCTTACAGTCCGCGTACTTCAGGACTTGATATAATCAACGTAAACCACGACAGGTGCGAGATAGGTATGAATTCATTCCTGCCCACAGCGATGTCTCTCTCTGATGCAGATTTTATTAGTCTGGATGAAAACGAACTTACGCGTCCGCGCCAGGCTGATGGAAGTCTGCCTGTAATAAACTTCCTGAGACCTAAAACAACTCGGTTGATCGGAGTAGGAGATGTGATCGGAGAAGATTATACCGGAACTACATTAGGTTGTTTCCAGTAAGATAAAATACTTAAACCACCCTGCTTAAATCAAGCAGGGTGGTTTTTATGGTTTTAACTAACCTCAGATCAATGGAATTAATCGAATAGCATCGATACTTTACCTGAAAATTCTTTTCCGTCCGTATTTTTTAAAGTAACGGTAAATATATGCGTACCTTTCTGTTCCGGCAGTTTCACAAAATCGATAATTGCGATGGGATCGTCATTGGTCGGATTGGCCACACCTGCTTTACCACGCCCCAGCAATGAAAGATCTTCTACCGTTAATTCGCTTGCCAAGGCTTTAACCGGATAAAGTGTATTTATGCCCTCGACTAAATAACTACCGTAATTATTTCCCGTCCTCGGGAAATGATACAATACTTCCCTGCTTTCCGAATAATTGTCCCAATCGAAATATCTGTAGCCATTCTCAATAAAATAAAATGGAGTAAGTGTATAGAATAAACTTATATCAGCTAAAGAAGTTCCTGCGGGATGATCCGTATCGAAATCAGTATCGCTGACAATTTCCACGCTTTCAAAAATATCAGCAAGAAAACGATTGGGAATGGGATTCACCATAAGATTGATCTCGGCATGATAACCGGTGTCATTATAATGGTTTCTCAGTTCCTTGTATTTCAAATAATTCTCGGGCGACCGGTTGTTTCTTTCATCGTAGCAGTAATATTCTCCGGAGAGACTCTCATAAATCCGGATATAATTGTTCTCGGAAGATAATTTTACGGATTCGAGTTCATAATAATATGTTACGAACGACTCCAGAAGCACCAGTTCTTCACCTCCTTGATTATCGTCACCGGAACTACAGGAACAGAACAGCATAATCACAGGGATAAGGTATTTTAATTTATGGTAATACATAGAATATATATTTTAAATTGTATTGATAATAATCATTCTGAACTCCAATATTATCTCCGACATTCTGGTCATGCATCCATCTCGAACCATATAACTCGAATATACCGGAAGTATACCAGCCATCAGCTATTCCTCCCCATCCGAAATTACAGTGCACCAAACTTATACGTGACGAACCTGTCAATGAAGCGACTGAACCATATCCGTCTATTACCCACATATGGTCTGCCAATTCTCCATCCATATCGTCATTGCTGCTCACAATTTTATCCCCTCTTACCAATACAGGATAGCCACTCGCCAACATAGTTGAAATACCTCCGTGACTATAATTAAAAGTCGAGACATTAGAATACCCTAATCTTAACAAGTAACGGCAGACATTGGCCCGGCTGGTACTTGTTTGCTTTATTCCCCACGATGATTTATTTCCTTTACCCAGATCGCTAATCACCAAACAAACCAAGTTCTTCGCGTTATTTGAGCCTGCGTTATACACACCATTATTATAGCTTTCAACTGTTCTGATAAGATTCCATTCGGATTCCGAAATCGGTAAACCAGTTTCAGGAAAATAATTAGGAAATTTATGATATGCGCACATTTGGCCTACAGCTATATTAGAACATCCGGCGACAACAGTGTAGCCTAACAAATGATATCCACGTGTTAAAAGGAGAGGTTTGGGGCCACTTTATATTCAACAATAGTCCAACATTAAAAACAAAATCAGATTTACTTTCCAATACTTCTTGAGATTGCAAGTGTTGGAATTTCACAGACGATATAAGCAACATTTCAGAAATGAAATTCATGGTTTCCGCATCGGTCATATCACGGATATATTCCTCTTCATCAGAAAAAATGATATCGTTAGCTTCCGATCTCACAAGATATTTATCGATATCCACATTTTCAAAAAAGGAAATATCGAGATCTCCCTTCTCCACAAAAGCAAGCATATTGGACGGAAGATTATGGCCCATTACGGCATATCCGTCGCGGAAATTAATTATATGCATTATGGTGTCCGGTATATTTTCACGGTAGTCTGTTTTTGTTTTCTGTGAAGTCAGCGTATAAAAATCCTTTATGCCAAGATCCGAACTTTTAGTTCCGGGATAGAAATTCTCTAAAAAAACATTAAGTTCCGTCAACAACCGATCCTGATAAGAAGGGATAATCTCAAAACGATCTTCAATATCATCCGGATCCTCCTTCGTACATCCGAATAAAATAATTGCAATAAACAGCAGATAAAATTTTCTCACAATTAAAATTTTAAATTTCTCACACTGCAATATATCAATTTTTTATTAACATAAAAACAATTACAGCGAGGATAACCTGCCATTTAAATGTATTTCTCCGATATTACTTGAAAAAATTTAAAAATATTTTTTTGAAAATATTTGTACTGTTTTAATTTTCCTTGGTTATTTGAATATATTTCAAAATTCGCATTTTATACTCGCTAAAAGCATTACTGTATTGGTTCCTGCTTTGCTGGTATAAAACCTGTGCATCCAGCAGTTCAGACAATGGAACGGTTACCGCGTTGTATGAATTATTCACTATCCTTAGATTTTCCTGAGACGATAGGATCGATTTCTCAGCAATAAGTATTTGTTCATAAGACTCTACGACCTCGTTCCATACATTATTGATTTCCACTGTCATAAGTTCGATTGAATTGACCATCTCATTTTCAGCTTTCAACTCCGAAATTTTACCACGTTTACGCGCATGAGCACCGCTCCACCATCCTGAAACAGGAACTGAAACCGAAGCATAAATGACACCTGCATTAACCGGCTTGTTCATCAACCCGTTATGAATATAGCCTCCTCCGATACAAACGGAGGGTAGGCGTTCACCGGAATAAAATTTTGTTTTCAACCTTGCTGCATTAACACTTTCTTCAAGCAATTTCGTTTCATAGCGGTTCATAACGGCATCATCCGGATCCCGGAATAAATTCTGCGGATGAAAAAGTTCCCCATCGAATGTGTAGTCTATATTAAAGTTCTCTGTATCCACACCTATAAATTGAGCAAGCAACATTTTACTTACCTCAAGGCTATTTCCCACAGTTAACCGGTTACTCTCGGTCTCATGGATCTTTAGTTCGACACGCAGAAGTTCATTTCGGGTCTTAACGCCTGCCTGAACCGCCATATCGACATCTTTTTTGAGATTCTGAAGCATATTTTCAATGACCGATATGGTCTCCAGCTTCTCGGTAAGATTAACGATCTGCCAGAAATATACATTCGTCTGGTAAACCACTTCGTCTTCCGTAAGCTGTAACTGCAGTTTCGATACATCTTCACCCACTTTGGCCAGTCTGTTACTGTTAACAATCCGTCCTCCGACAAAAATCGGTTGGAACGCCATGACACCTCCCATAGTCCCAGATTTCACCAACGAGAACGGTATAGGCTGCGGCAGGAGACCGGGAAGGCCTAAATTAGTTTTTAGCAGTTTTTTGTCCGAATTAAAATATGTTCCAACACCTTCGACAGTCGGGAAATAATTGGTAAATGCTTCTTTACGGGATTGAATGGCATCATCCATTTCGAGCCGGCTGTTTTTAATTTCATAATTGTTATCGACAGCCAGCTGTTCGCAATCGGTTAAGGTATATTCACCGGCCCTGAGACTGATAGAAATAAAACCGATATGCAATATAGTTATCACAAATCTAATTTTCATCACTTTTGTATTTTAGCTTTATCAAATATCTTCCAGCAAGTTACAGGCAGAACCGTAACTACAAGTATCATGGATACGAATGTTCCTGAAAAAATCACAATTCCCATAGGAGTCCAAAGCATCGATTTGCTGAATATCATCGGAAGTATCCCTATGGCTGTGGTCGCGGACGTAAGGAAGATCGGAACCATACGCCTTTTACCTGCTTCATATGCTGCCTGACGGGCACTGTACCGATGGTTCTTGCGGAGATTCTCGGCATGATCGAAGATCATTATGGCATTTCTTATGATTATACCCATAAGGCTGATTATTCCGAGAATACAGGTAATCCCGAATTGTGTTCGAGTGAGCCATAATCCCCATACCGTTCCGGGGAGGCATAGGAACAAAGCTAATAATGCGGCTAACGAGACACTCACTTTCTTATAACTGTAGATCAATGACAGGAAGATCAGGAATACACCTGAAAGGATAACCTGAATGATAAGCGGTATAACTTCCTGGTCGGTTTCATATATACCTCCGTACTCATAGCCCACTGTCGGAGGCAGTATTGGGGCGATCCGGTTGTCTACAATATTTCTCACTTCAGTAAACGTCTCCGATTCGCTGCTCCCGCGTCTTACATCGGCCATTATACTTATCGAACGCACACCGTTCCTTCTTACGATTTTTCCATGGTTCCAGACAGGCTCTATTCCCTCAAACTGCCTTATGGGAACGGATACCCCGGGGATCAGGGTACCTATATAATGATCGCCTATATTATCGAGACGGTCGTAATCCGATCCTTTATCCGTTTTTAATACCACAGGAATGGAATAATCCTCTTCCCATAAATCCCCTACGGACACATCGCTGAATACCGATGCGATCTCCGCAGAAGCCATTCCCCTCGTTATTCCCAGCCTCGAGGCTTCGACCGTATTAATCCGTATTTCTACCGACGGGACAAATTCTTCGTAGTTTGTGTGGATCCATACCAGATCTTTTACCTCTTTGCTGAGAATCGTCATTACCGAATCCGCATACGCGGTAAGTTCATTGATATCGTTTCCGTACAACCGTACCTCAACCGGAACTTCGGACTGCCGGTAATCCATCTGCTTGAACCGTACGAAGGCATTTGGGAAATGGTACTGGTATTTTGTCGTATAATCATCAAGTATCGATATAGTAGCCTCATTGGATGCAGTATTCACTATAAACTGTGCATAATTTTTCCCTGCAGAAACATTAGGTGCGTAAGCTGCCTGGAAGCGCGGAGAATAAGTTCCTATGAACGCCGTAATGGAATTTATACGCTCATCCCCGATAAGTATATTATACATGCTGTCTGCGATTTCTTCCGTCCTCTCCAACGAACTTCCCTGCGGAAGATATATCTCGACGGCAAACTGGTCTCGGTCGGCGTTCGAGAACATACGGATATCGAGTTGAAAGAAATAGAATACTGAAATAGCGAGAATGCCAAGCACCAATGCTATCGTAAGGTATGGAAATCTGAACGTCCGATCAAGAATAAAATTATAACCGCCCTGTACATAATCAACTATCCTTTTTTTTCTTTTTCCCATCTCCGGACGGCTTACTTCTTTTAATAGCTATATACTCCATAAAAGGAACATATATCATAGCCATAATGAAGGATACCATAAGGCATATCGTGAACGCCCACGGGAAGTCCCTTACGAAATCATACCACATTCCGGTAAGGATGAGCAGAAGGGGAAAAAATATAATACAGATAGACAACGTAGCGAGAAAGATGGAACCGGCATAGTTTTTAGCGCTGAGGATCGCTGCATGCCAGCGTGAAATTCCTTTATCCAGATATTCCTGATACCCATCGATAACTACGATGGAGTTATCGACGACCATTCCCAGTACCACTATGAGAGCAGCAAGTGTAACCGTATTCAGCGGTATACCGGCAAGGAACATAACTCCTATCGATATAAAAATAGTTATAGGTATCGTAGTAGCTGAAACCAGAGCGGAACGCAGGGGAAACAGCACCACCATCACGATTATCACGATAATTATCGCAATGACAAGGTTCCTCAGAAACGATGTCACCGAACCATACACTACCTTAGGCTGGTCCACTATTCGTTCAACGGATACATCTTCCGGAAGCGTGGCTATGAAGCACTGCAAAATCTGCTCTACATCCCTTCCATATTCCACTATATTGTACCCTTCACGCATCTCGAGCGAGAGTATGATCGATTTTTTACCGTTATGCAGAATATATTTATCCGGTTTATCGTATTCGCGGACAATAGTGCTTACATCTTTAAGTCTTACTATTTTTCCATAGGGGTCGCTGTATACTCCCCTACTTCTTTCTCAGAATCAAATACAGGAGCGATGTAAACGGGCAGATTCTGCGTCTCCGTTTCGATAGTACCGGTTATCGTAGTGAATCCCTGTGCAAACAGGTTGGTTCCCAAAGTTTTATAATCTATACCGTAAGCAGAGAGAAGATTTCTGTCGAGATAAACGCTTATCTGTTCCTTCTGTATCCCGAATCGCCTGAGATTCGATACCGATTCGATCCTGCGGAGTTTTCCTTCGAGTGTTTCAAGATAATTCTCCAACTCACGGTAAGAACGGCTGTCGGATTGCAGGGATATCATAAGAGCGGACGTATCTCCGAAATCGTCATTAGCTATCACGGCAAGAACTCCTGTCGGCAGCTGGTTTTTAAAATTCGTAAGTCCATGTTTTATCTTGGACCACACTTCATCCTTGTTGTTCACATCGTCCTCAAGTTCCACCATAGCATATACTACGCCGTTTCGGGACATCGTATATGTCTTGCTTTTCTTTACCTCTTTGTATGTGAACAGAAACTGTTCGAGAGGTTTTGCCAGCTGTTCCTCAACTTGCGACGAAGTTGCTCCGGGATATAATCCCACGATAACCCCTTGTCTTATAGTAAAAAACGGAAACTCCTGTTTCGGCATTTTGATAAGTCCCCAAATACCTACTATAATAAGGAGAAGTATAATAAAGAGAGTTACGCCATGATTTCTCATAGCAGACTCGATAAAGCCATTATTTTTCTTCATAGCGATTATTCTATTTTAATTTTCATTCCCTGGTGCAGGTTGTGGTAGTTTTCGGTAATTATGGATTCCCCTATGTTTAATCCGGAAATTATTTCCACACCGCCTGTTGCAAATTCACCTACACGGACAGTCTGTCTGTACGCCCTTGAGTCGATAACTTTCCATACATATTTACTACCGTTGGCAGCTACCTGAAGACAGTTGACAGGAACTGAAATAATCTCTTTCGAGTTATCGTTAATCAGCACCTTGACAACCATACCGGGAAGTATTTTCTGTTCAGGCTCATTGACCTTAATCACTATATCATAAGTATGGGAAATCCTGTCGGCGACCACGCCCTTCTCGATAACGGTTCCATCGAATATTTCATCACCCAAAGCGGAAACAAATAGCGTAACTGTTTGTGAAGAATGTATCCAATTGATCTCTTTTTCAGGCACCGGTATCCTTACATTGATCTGGTCAATCTTCAATAGCGTAAATACAGTCTGGTTCGGCAAAACATTTTCACCTGCTTCAGCTGCTTTCTTACCTATTATACCGCTGAACGGAGCTGTTAAGCGACTGTCATCCAGATTTTTTTTAGCAATGGCCTCTATCGAGCGCGCCTTCTCCAGATCGGTTTTTATCTCGATATACTTTATCTCCGCAAGACTCTCATTGTCATAGAGCATCTGCAGCCTTTCCATCGCATCCTCTGCCTGGTCTAGCTGGGCCTTCGCTGCTGCATAAGCATTGGATAAACTGTGGGTATTTAACTCGGCCAGAAGCGTTCCTTTACTTACCTTCTGCCCCTCGTTCACATATACTTTTTCAATAGCACCGTTTACCGGGAAACTGATAGCTGAAGACATCATTTCTTCTGCTATACAGATATATTCATTGCTCACATTTTCCCGGACATATTCCACAGATATCGTTTTCACCGTAATTTCGGTATCTCGTGAATTGCTATTTTCTGTGTTAAAGCATCCGTATATAACAGTAAATGCTAAAACAACCGATATATAAAATCATGTTTTTAACATAGTTGTCAGTTTTAATTTAACCTTCCGATTTCAATTTAAAATTGGTAAAACCTACAGCGGTTACAAATACCCATAAGACGCAATTTCTTTTCTAAAGGACTTATTTTGCCTTTAAAGTCAAACTTTTATGCTTTTTTTGTATTTAAAAACCAACTACCATGAGAACAAGTAGAATATTTTCAGCGTCTCTATTCCGCAGTTAATCGAAATGTACAGAGGGTAGAATAACACTCAACAGCAGCTTCATTGTTACTTCACGGCTAACGGAATATAATCGATGTATGAGTTTTCCTTGAGAATAGACGCATTTCTAATTGGCGTATGCCAAAGTATAAAAGTTTCTGTCAATTATAAGTATATGGTATTTAACAAATTACGGACGACCTGAATTTCCCGAGCCATTCTTTTTCAGCAACTATCTAAGCAGCAAACAGGACTCTCTCCTATAAATACAGGGATAAAATAATAAAAAACTTGAGTAATAGATATAAGAAAAACCTGTGGACATTAGCTCTGGTGTACCGGTACCGCAATTTCCAATAAAAAAAGCAACCATAAGGTTGCTTTTTTTATTACTCCAGATCCGGAAACAAGAATCTCGCATTGTTTACCGCTCCGAATCTCCGGACACGAAAACTCAAACACTTAAATTATATCTTTCATTCAGTTAGTTAATCTTTAAAAAATTATATATTAATGGTTCCGGTTCCAGACTATTCCAGGTTATTATTTATTTTATTAAAAATCTCCATTGTCGATTTGACCATATCATTTACCTCTTCCAAATTAATTTCCGATCCGCCTGTTTTATAGTCTATTAAATTATTTGCAATCGAAGAGATAGTGGTATATTTAAACAGACTAACCAGAGAAACATGGATATCAAACTTATTGTTAATGCGTTTATTCATAGTCAGCAACAACAATGAATTCCCCCCCCCAAGTCAAAAAAGTTCTCCGTTATTCCAAATTCTGAAACAGGTAAAATATCTTCCCATATTTCGTACAGCAATATTTCAGTTTTGCTCACCGGTTTTACCACATTAATTTTTCGTGGAACGTCGTTAATCGAAGGAAGAGGAAGTTTATTTTCATCCAATTTACCGTTCACCGTGAGTGGAAATTGATCAAGCCGAATAATATAAGAAGGGATCATATAATCAGGAAGTGATTTTTTCAACATATTCTTTATCTCTTGCTGCTGAATTTCCATATCACTTTTTATATAAGCGATGAGATATAACTGGTCATCCTTTAGTTTTTTATCTGAAATATGAACATCCCTGATCCCTTCCAATTTACGTACTACTGACTCTATTTCTCCTTTTTCAATTCTGAAACCCCTAATTTGAACTTGTTTGTCTTTTCTCCCAAGATAAATTACCTCCCCGCTAGGTAACATTTTCCCATTATCCCCCGATTTATAGAGAATTTCTACAGGGCGATATGGGTTCGGTAAAAATTTTTCTTTATTTAATTTGTCTCTTTTTATATATCCTTTGCATACTTCCTTCCCTCCTACATATATTTCACCGGGTATTCCGAAAGGTTGTATTCGCATATTCTCATCGAAGATGTATAACGTCGTGGTTGGTATTGCTCTTCCAACGTTACTGAGATTTGCCTGTAAGTCCTCGTTCTCAATTTCTTTATAGGTGACATGAACGGTAGTTTCCGTAATTCCGTACATATTGATCATTCGTGTGCGTGGAAATCTTGATTTCCAATATGCAATTTTATCAAATCTTAATTCTTCACCACCAAAGATCAAATATTTAAGAAAAGACAAATCCATTCCTGTATCCTGGACCTCTTCGCTCAATTTATAAAAGGCAGAAGGTGTCTGGTTCAACACCGTAATTCCATTTTCCTTCAGAGTGCGGGCGAAACGACTCATATCCTGCGAATCTTCTTTCGAAATAACAACAGCTTCTCCTCCCCTCAACAATGCCCCATACATTTCCCATACTGAAAAATCAAACCCAAAAGAATGGAATAAACTCCATTTGTCATTTTCGTCAAAATCAAACTGGAATTTATCATTGAAAAGCAGTCGTACCACATTTCCATGTGACACTAAGGCTCCTTTAGGTTTTCCTGTGGTTCCGGAAGTATATATGATATATGCCCCGTCATCGGGTGAAATTTCAACTGTTGGATTATTCTCAGGAAAATCGATTAAATTCATTTCATTTAAATCACATTGCTTAACCTGAAAATTTAATTTCTTCACACCTCCATGAGTTAATAATATTCTCGCACCACAATCTTCCAACATATAAGAAATTCTGTCATACGGTAAATCTGGATTAATAGGGAGATAAGTACATCCGGCTTTCAATATGCCGATCATTGCCGCTACCGTATCTATATTTTTTTCGCCGACCAACCCGACTACATCTCTTTTATTTAAATTGTTTTCTATGAGGTAACGACCTATTTTATTCGCTCTTCGATTTAATTCAGTATAATCCAGATATTTTCTTTTATCGCTTACAGCTTTTCGGTTTCCATTACACTCTGTCTGTACTTCAAAAAGATCGATTATGGATAGACTCGAAGGGTAAGAAGTTTCGGAACCATTGAATTCATTTAGTATTTTTATACTATCCTCCTCTGGAAGAATCTCTAGTTCAAAAATCGAGGATTCAGGTTTTTCTATCACCGAACTCAGTAATTTTTTGAATATGTTCGCAAAACATCCTATAGACTGCGGCGTATATAAATCTTTTGAATATTCTATTTGTAAAAGTAGTCCTCCCGATGTTTCTTTCACCGTAAATGTTAGGTCGAATTTTGAAGTATTTCCTGAAAACGGGTAGGGTATAACTTCCAATCCAGGCAGCTTCATTTCGGTATGTTCGTAATTTTGATAAACAAATACCACATCGAATAATGGATTGTAACCGGTGTTTCCGCTCAATTTAAGATCTTCTATCAGTTCATCTAATGGATAATTTTGATTCTCAATGCAATTAACAACCTTGTTCTTGACTTCACATAAAAGATCCGTGAATTTTTCGTTCTTTTTTATACGGGTAGTTATAGGCAACGTATTTACGAATAACCCAATAATATTATCTATATCCGGATGATTTCGTCCGGCGACAGGGGTTCCCACGGTAATAGTTTCAGCATGGCTTATTTTATGAAGAAAAATATTAAATACACTGAATAAAATCATAAAGACCGTCGATTTTTCCTGGAGTGCAAGTTTCTTAAGGTCTTCAAATTGCTCCGGGGAAATATAAAATTCCCTGCTGCCACCCTCATAACTCATAAACCCGGGTCTGCGGAAATCGGTAGGTAAATCCAAAGGGATATATTTCCCTGAAAATTCATTAATCCAGAATTCTTTTTGCGACGAAATCGAATCGGCCCAATCTTCTCCTTTTTGCCACTCGGCATAGTCTTTATAATTTAATGGCAAAACGGGAAGGTTTTCACCGTTGTATACCGAAATAAATTCTTTTACTAAGATATCTTGCGATACCCCATCGGTAACAATATGATGAGTATCGACAATAAGCATAGATTCATCGTCAGACAATTCGATCATACCCACTCTTAATAAAGGAGATTTAGCCAGATCGAAAGGTTTAATATATTCCCGGATAACGTTCTCAACATCCTTCCATGTACTTTTTTGAAAATCCAACTTAAATGTAACATCTTCATCGATTACTTGTACCGGCTTTTCTTCTTTATCTATAAAAAAAGTACGGAAGCTTTCGTGCCTTTGCACCAGAAAATCGAAAACAGACTCAATCCTATCTTTATCCACAATTCCTTTCAAAAGAAAAACCTTTGAAATATTGTATACAGATGATTCCGGATAAAGTTGATTCAAAAAATACAGTCGCGTTTGAGTCGAGGTTAAATTATAATACTGCCGGGGATAAGCTTTATCGATTTTAGTCAAAACCTTTACGATCTTATTCTCTATGGATCCGGCCAATTCATTAAAACGTGATTGATCGAATATTTCTCCGATGTGAAGTTTAACGTTAAATTGCTGTCGGATATATGTATTTAAAATGACAGCCTTTATGGAATCTCCACCCGATTCAAAAAAATCAGATTCCTGGTAGATTTGTTCATAATCAATTTTCAGAACCTTTTGCCAGATTCGGGCTAACTTTATCTGAACAACCGTTTCCGGAATTGTTAACTCGTGTTGGTTTATAGTCGGCAGCGGCAGTAAAGCATTATTGATTTTACCTGAAGGCTGAACCGGAAATTCATCCACGCGGATAAAGAAAGTCGGAACCATATATTCCGGAAGAATCGCTTTTAAGTAGCCTGTTATTTCTTCGTCCGTAATTTTATTTTTTATTATTAGGTAGCAACATATTTTTGGAGAATTATTTATTTTATGAACGATAGATAAAGCCCGGGTTATATTTTGGTGCTTAACTATACAATTATCTATTTCAGACAATTCTATGCGATGCCCGTTAATTTTAACCTGGTTATCGTCCCTCCCATGAAATTCTATGTTATTATCGTGTCCATAGGCTCCAAGGTCACCGGTATCGTAGATTATTTGCTTCTTATTGTATGGATTACTAACGAACGTTTTTCCTGTCCGTTCGCTATCGTTAACATAACCGAGACCAACGGGGACCCCTCCGATGTGGAGACGGCCACGTAATCCTCGGGGCAATATCTTTCCATTGTCGTTCAGAATTAATATCTCTGTATTCGAAATCGGTTTTCCCAAAGGAATCCTGGATTCATTGCCTGTGACTTCATAGGCCGTAACACCAATGCAAGTCTCGGTTGGACCGTATAAATTAAATATCCTGATTCGCGGAAAACTTTTTTTAAATTCCAATGTCGAACGAAGGTCTATAGCTGCCCCTCCCAGAATAATCGAATCCAACGTTTTGAGTTTATCTACGATGTTGTCAGCCTCAACACTGTTTTGGTTAAGATAATAAAATACCGAAGGAACAAAATCAACAATAGTGATGTTATATTTTTCAATTAATTCAAAAATAGAATTGCCGGCCAGATCATAATCAGGATTCTGTATAACGCATACATTACCATTTATCAGAGGCCAGAAAAACTGCCATACACTGCTGTCGTATATATAGCGCGTACTTCGATAAACTCTTTGTGAAGTCTGTTTGCCAAAAAAAATCGTTCATCCAAAGTAGCCTGTTCAGCAAACCTTTATGGGTGTTAATCGCAGCTTTGGGGATGCCCGTGGTACCCGAAGTAAATATGGCATATATTTTATCGTTTTTTTAATTTGAGAAGAGCAAAATTCTTCATTACCTTCGCCAGATAATAAGTCTTTTACATCAAAAAAATCGATTCCCTGATAACTATTTCCCATTTCTCTATTATTGTCGACAGTCAGTACAAGCCTGGAACCAAGCTGCTCCACAACCTGCAGCACTCTTTTTTCAGGCCATTTAACGTCAATAGGTACAAACGCTTTACCCACTTTTACAACTCCTAAGTAAGATATGAATAACTCGAAGCAATGATTGATCATTACAGTGACATATGATTGATGTCTGTACAAATCTCCCTGAAGAAAATTAGCTATTTTATTGCTTAATGTATCTAGTTGTCCGTACGTTAACTTTTCATCTTTATAAATTAAGGCCGTATTTCCAGTCTTTTTATATACTATCGTTTTAAATAAATCAAGAATTGTTTTCTCGGACGAATAATCCTTGAAAGTATTATTTATATTTTCTTTTATCGCATCTAATTCTTTTCTGGAAATAATTTCAATACTTCCAATTTCCAACGACGGTTTATGGATCATTTCATGGATTATATCCGTGCATCTTTCTGCGAATTCATGATTTATAAAACTATGCAGTGAACTGATCTCAAGACAATTATCGTTCAATAACAGCGTCGTATCGTAAACACATTTATTTGCGTTACCGGAAAAATCTCAAACAAAAGAATAATTCACCGTACAATCCGTCGGGAAAGCCAAATTAGCTATATCAATATCCGATAATTCCTTATGATCCTTAACCTCACAGATTTCTTTTCTTATACGATCTAACCAG
This sequence comes from Rikenellaceae bacterium, assembly GCA_021201795.1. Taxonomy (GTDB): domain Bacteria; phylum Bacteroidota; class Bacteroidia; order Bacteroidales; family Rikenellaceae; genus JAJBUQ01. The sequence goes on along the minus strand of JAJQEF010000003.1, from coordinate 66,833 downwards.
TCGGAGGCGGACATCGCACCATCCCATTCTATTTTAAGGGGAAGAATTTCCTCATGGTTAAAAGAAAAAACCGAAGCTTCTTTCCATCCGATAATTACATTATGTTGATTCAAATAATTAATCATTAAAAGAGAAAAGGCCGCGATAGCATAGATTCGTTTTTCTTCTTCCGGCAAGACGTCAAAACCAGTTCCTTCGGTCTGCAATTCCTGAGTTTTATGAATCTGTTTTTTGTAAATATCGAGCCCAGGTAAATCGACATCGACAAAACGTCTGTTCCAGAAGTTCTGTGCGGTTGTGTTCCATGAGATTTCCGTTTCAGTCTCTTCTTCTATTAAATAATAAAATCTGGTAAACAATTCTTTAAAACCACTTTTCCGATAAAGGGCCTCTGCAGCACTTTGATCATCTACCTGTAAATATACCTCCGTAACTCCTTGTGTTTTTAATTCCACCAGTAATTTCCCTACGAAGCATCTACCGTATCCCTTCTGCCGGCAGGACTTATCTGTTCCTAAATTATAAATATAAGCTGATGTTTGAATAACAGATGTCGAACCGATGGAAACCGGCCGGTTTCCAATATAAATGATGTAATGAAATAACTTTGGTAACTTTCCATAGAAATCCTTCCTGATCTGGTAACCAAAAAAAGGGGTCCTTATATTGAATATCAGTTCATATAAACGAATAAAATCATTTAAAGCCTTTTCGTCTTCTACCTTTACAAATTTCAAGTCCGGATCATCGGGTATGGTAATTTCAGAAGCTAAATCTTTTTTCATCCATGTTTCACTCCCTAGAAGTACGTAATTTTTATAATCGGATAGAAAAAGATGCATTCCGCCGGGTTCATCGTAGCATACGATATTTTTACGATTTGAAGATCCGACCGGTTTTATTCCGTAGTTTTGAGTTGAAAAATAAAAATGATTCCAAAAAATATCCATACTGTGGTTTGAATAAACATATCGAGCACCTTTAAATTTTTCCACACGACAGAATAAACCGTTTATTATGGAATAATGATTTTGGATTATTTTATCTTTATATACACGGTAATTGTTTATCTGAGAAAGAACATCTTTACAAACATAATGGTCTTGGAACAACAATGAATTTAACAATTTCTCGTATCCGGCAAAAAAATCTTCAACATTTTCACGGCTGTACAATTCCGGCGAATAATCTATTTTACATATAATCTGTTGGTCCAGAATTTCAATTTCGAAAGCCAGATTTAATCTGGCTTCCCGATTGAGAATATATTCCTCGCTGACAAAACACGGAGAATGAAATAATGAATTCAAATTTCTGTAAATCCCTCTGAAATCTTGGACATTAATGCCAAAATCAATAAAATCGCCTGAATCGTTCTTGGAACTCACCCTTAATTCTTCCAGTATTTGCTGATAAGGATAATGTTGATGAAACAGGATTTCATTTATTTTTTCTGGGTGTACTCCAAGAATTCCTTATTCGACAGAAATTCATCCATAACCAGGTTTACCGGTAATGAGTTCATAAACAGCCCAACTACTTCGTCCGACCGGGGGATGTTCCGTCCTGCGAAGGTAGCTCCGAAAAGTACATCTTTATCATTTGTGAGTCCACTCAAAAACAATTTGTAAGCAGCAGTCAACAACGTAAAAACGGAGAGGTAGTTTTTCTCTGTAATATAGCCTGTAATATTGTCATATGTGGTACTATCCATAGTGAATACAGAACGCTCGCCTTTGGAGATTTTGTGCTTACCAAATTTAGAAACCGCAAAAGAATTCTTCAATTCATTTTCCCAGAATCCGGCGGCATCTCCATGTTTTGCATTCAAGAAACTTTGAACATAATCCTTATATTGCAATTCTGGAAGTCCGATTTTTATATCATTGTACAGAAGAATTACCTCCTTTAGAATTATATCGTAGGAAAAACCGTCTATAATAATATGATGTGCATCCAGAACCAATAAATACCTGTTTATGTATCGCTGGAAAATAATGGCTGCTCGGAATAATGAAAGCTTGTCTAACTCGAATGGTCGTATAAGATTCTCCACCAAATTCCGGGTTTCGCCTTCATTATGAGACTCAAAATAATCTAAAGTGATTCTATTATGGCTGTGTATATTCTGATAAATGCGGTTATTGTCCAGATGAAAAGTAGTTCGTAATATTTCATGTCTCTCTATAATCGTATTTAAGCTTCTTTCCAGTTTTTCATGGTTGAGACTGTTGGAAAAAGAGAGAACATGCGGAACGTTGTAAGCGGTCGTGTCAGTCCGGCTGTGATGCATCAGGTAAAAGGACTTTTGCAAAGCGGAAACTTCTGGTTCCATATTGTCAATGAAGGATTTTTCTATAACGAAACGATCTTCGACCGTGTCTTTCCCGCTTTTAATCACTTCGGCATGTAATCGTATGGTCGAATGAGATCTTAAAAAATCAATGTTGAAATTTTTTCCGAATTTATTATTCATTCTGGCCAGTCCGATTACCAGTTTCAATGAGGAATGGTCATAATAGGTTATCCGGTCATTGACATTTATAGAAAAGCGGGGAAGTTCGAAAATATCTTCCCATATACTACGTATGGTGTTTATTATGTCATCTTCCTCAGAAACATACTCAAAAAAAAGATTAGCCCGTTCATGTCCAATTCCGGTAAATTTTTGGAAAAATTCCTCAATTTCAGTATTATTATTTTCAGTTTTAGTATATATGGTAAAACTTATTCTTGAATTATCCGAAGAAATTCTAATTTCTTCGAAATAATCATACTTGTTTCTAAGAACATCTCTAAGATGCTATAGGTCGATAAAAACGCCATCTATATAAATGCGGTTTCCATATCCGATCAACTGAAGCTCATTCATCTGATTGAGATAGACTGAAAATCCAGTATCGTGAAAGCACTTATTATCTTCAATATACAACGCATAGTTCCGGCAATATTGATTACCGGACCCGAACTTGTTTACTAATTTATAGCATAAATCTTTAGGAATGATATTTTTAATTACGGGAGGTAAAATAATGTCCTCGTATTCAAGAGTCAGAATTTCCTCTTTTTGAGTTCCGTCCAAACCAATTAGAATTTCCAGATATTCATTAAGCAGATAATCGATCTCCGGATCGGAGAACAACTCATTTTTGTAAATAACTTTAAGTTCCGGTTCATTTAAATCAGATATGATCAAAGTTATGCCATTGTTAGTCTTTTCAGTATATTCGATATTCTGGATATATATATTGGTATCTTCCTCTCGATGAAGATTCACGGGGTAATTATTAAAAACCAAGAGAGAATTGAAATCTCCGTAAAGTGGTTGGCTCTCCGGCATTTCAGTCCTGTAAGGAATTTGGTTTACCAAATCGTTATATACTAACTTTACCACCTCTTGGAGAGGTGAATAGCCTTCTGTTTTAACCCGGATAGGCAGGGTATTTATGAATAATCCCACAGTATTTTCCCATTCTTTTTCCCTTAACGAATGAGTCACATAAAAAAGAACATCAAAAGAATTAAAATGTTTTTGCAGGCACAATGCCCAAGCCGCGTAATAGTAACTTGCGGGTGAAACCTTTGCTTGTCGGGAAGCCTTTGCAATTTCATTATTCCATTCCGAGATTCTAACTGCCTTAGTAGTATAACCAGATTTTGCATGATTGATTCCCTTAGGAAATAATTTATAACCTAAAGTTAAACCCCTTAGGTAGTTATCCCAAAAGCCGGATTTTTCTACCGAATAATTTTTAAACCAACCCTTAATACTTAATTTGGCTGTTTTCTCCGGTATATTACCACATGCGATATAATTATAGGCATTCAGAAACTCATTGATTACGAGACTTGTACTCCAACCATCCATTATAATGTGATGGTTACTGATTACAAGAATATATCTTTGGTTTTCTTTTATCAGTGTTATTCGAAAAGGAACTTTCTCCAGATCGAATTTATCCTGTCGGTCTCTATATAAAATATCTGCTATTATTGCTTCATTTTTACCGGAAACTTCTAAATATCGAATTTCAGGAGAATGTTCTTTTAAAACAATTTGTACAATTTTTTTCAGCCCCTTCCATCGGTACGTAGTCCTGAGCATCTGATTTGAATTAACGACAAACTTCCAGGCTTGTCCGAAAATCTTTTTATCGATGTGTCCAGTGATCTCTATTAAAATCTGCTCGCAGTTTTCCTCAGCACTGTGATCATTTACATATACAGCCAGCATAGCTTCCTGCATTGGCAATAAAGGAAAAATATCTTCTATATCTTGTTTTTTGATTTTAACGCTTGTCATGGGCAATCGATTATAACTGTTAACAACTATTATATGTTTTCAGGATTAATGTTTAATATTTCATGATATTTGATCAGATCTAAATATTTTTCCGTAAGATATTCGGCTTGATCTAACGTCAGTCCGACACGGCTGAACAGTTCATTAAATTTTTCTTTCGAATTCTCCAGATTATTTTTCATTTCCGCTTCCTCTACCATTTTTACAATCAACATCCTGAACTCATTAAGGTACTCCAGTGCAGCCTCCCGTCCCAGCTCTCCATTCAGTACTTTAGGTCTTAAAAACTCAAACATGGAGTAAGACTGATCGTATTTTTTAAACGAATAATAATCCAATAAAGGTCTGAGTGAACATACCTGTTCGATAGGAGACTTCTCATATAAACCTTTACTTTTAAGATAAGCTATAATATCTTCTCTTGAATATTCAGAAACGTTTTTCGCAAAATAGGAAACTACAATAGGTAATTCCGAACTATCTCTGCGTGACATTTCCCGTTCAATATCTTTTACAATATGGGTATAATCAGGACTGAAAAGCTTTTTGTGTTTCTCCATGATAAACTTAATATCGGTATCGACAATATATAATTGAGTAGGGTCCAGACAATAAAATACAAATGGTATGTATAATTTGAGTGCCATAAAATACGCGTTCAGCACCATATAATCATCACATATTAAGCAAGGGAACTTACTAGCTTCAAATGGATTATTTATCGCAACCTTATTTTCGAATGCCTTAATCATGGTTTGTTTATATTCACTGATATTAGGCATGTGTGATATATGCTCTATATCCATTTTTTTGATTACCTTTTGAATGTTTGATTTGGCATTTCACTTTCATAGGGATGATCTAAGGTATAGGAAATAACTTTCAACTTTTCTTCATTGACCAATTTATCCAGTACATATATACTATCTTTTCCACCGCTCAGCATCAAGAGGGCATCATATCTTTCCCGACCCTTAACTGCACTTACTTTCTCTTTATAAATTTTAAATTGTTTTAAAGAGTATTGTATTTTTATTGATGCGTCTCGATTGATCTCATTATTGCAAATATTACATTTACCATTCTCGGAAATAGTGATTCCTGGATTTTTGTTGGACATAATACATTGTGTGCAGTAGACTTTCTTTTCCATTTTAATTATATTAAAGATTGACTTAAGATGTCATATTAACTATGGCATTATTTTTTTTGTTTCCTAGGATTGAAAGGCCGTATCAATTCAGGTCATTTCAGCAGGTTATTCACTCCAAAATTTGTAGTGTTAACACATATGGTGGCATGTACTTTAAGTCAAGACGGATGATGATCCAGAGAGTTTCCCTCTAGGAACTACAATGTACAAATCGAAACTTCCGGTGATCAAGTTCCTATAATAATTCTATAGGATAAAAATCCACACACCTCACTTCAAAACTAAAATTCTGCTTGTCCGTCGCAAGACAGCTGATATATTTTCTTCTGTCAATGGACAGTTCATGCAAATACCAAATCCGACTCTCGTAAATAGCCTGATTACCGTCTATATAAATATCTTCCAAAGGTATGGCCAGCCCCCTTCCGTCCCCCTTTATGACACTTTCTTTCCATGTCCAATATTTGAAAAAAGAACGAAGAGGCTCCTTATTGTGCAATATATCACTCCACTGATCGCCTGACATAACACGTGTGAAATCATCGAAGTCGATTTCTTTTATTTCCTCTATATCGATTCCGAGCCTTAGATTTTTTCCCACAGCACATATAACGTAATTTCCCGAATGCGAAATATTAAAGTCCATCGAACCGGAAACACAGGGCCGGTTGTAACTGTTATATACTAAATCCGAAAAACTAAAATCAGTTTCTCCCCACCATTCGAATCCTTTCTTCAACAACAATTTTCCCAATAAGTGAGCATGTCGATCCTGCCACCGGATGTAGCATTTATTCTTTTCTTTCTGTTCTTCCGATAGAAAGTTAAGGTACTGCTGAAACTGTGTTTCAGGCAAGGGTTCCGGAAAATAAGAATATAGAACGATGATGTCAATGTCAGAAACCGTTTTATTCAAACCATTCAGAACTGGGGATACATTTGGATTGGAAAGCATCTTAATCTGGGACCTTAGTACAAACCGTACTATTTATATTCTAATCCTCCGACAACTCTATCATCAAAAAGATGAAATGGAATTGAGAATACAACAATTATAATAGTTCAAAAAATGTTAAGATCTTTATTAAAAAGTATCGAACGAATTCAACTCTTTCCCAATTTGCTTAGTTACAGCTTTAATCTGATCGTTTATGAAGAAATGCCCACCTTCGAAATAATGTAGGGAACAACTTTTAGTGGTGTGCAGTTTCCAATTATTTTTCTGTATGTTTGTAAGATCCTCATTTGTTCCGAAAAAAGCGGAAATGTCGATATCCAAGGGCTGAATTTTCAAGTGTTCAACCTCTGATTCAGCGATTCTGAAATCATTTCGTAATACCGGAAGAAATAACTCCAAAAGTTCTGGATGCTCGAAAAACTCCGGAGGAGTACCCCCAAGGGAGAGTATTTCTTCGATGAAATCTTCATTATCCAATAAGTGAACCTTCCTACCGCTGGCTTTCCCGGCAGTAATAGCCCCTTTACCGGAAAAAAATACATGAACCGGCAACTGAAATTTTGTATCGATTATTTTCTGACAAACAAAATACGCTATAAAGGCCCCGAGACTATGACCAAATAAAGCATAATGTGGCGTGGTCACATTATTTTTCAAAAAACGGAAAACATCGTCTACGGCCTCATCAATATCGGAATATCCATTTTCATGAATTCGTTTCCCTCTACCGGCAAATTCTATGGGAATAATTTCTATTCGGGGACTAAAATGATTCTTCCAATCTTTAAATACAAGAGAAGAGCCGCCGGCATAAGGGAGGCAAAACAGCTGGATCTTTTTCTTCATTGCCTAAGTTCTATGTTTTAAGACATCCGTATTTCCGGAATTCCTTTTAGTTTCACACATATTTCATCAGTGTCGGTGCTTATAATTCGAATCCTTTGTTAAATTCGACCATCCACTCCAATTGAGATAATCTCTTTTCCTCGTTCGGCCTGTAATGCAACATTTCATATCCAGACAAAACATTCCATATTTCTTCCATTTTCGTTTTATCAGTTGGACTTAAAAAGAAAATCGCTGCCGTAAGTCGGGTCAGAATTTCCTCGTAAGGTAGTTCCCAATTTTCTATAAGACCGTCGTTTTTTAATTCTTCCAATGTTTTTTTCACGGAGATTATTTCCGAAACATTTCCAATTTGTGTCATGGTAATTATCTATTTGTATGAGTTACTGAAGTTTTCTCCTTCATTATTTCCGCCTGTCCCATATTCAATTTAATTATTTTATCGGCCAGATGAAAATAATGATCGTCGTGGGTGATACATATTAAAATTTTACCTTTTTCTTTGATCATAGGCACGATCTCCGTATAAAATATTTTACGGTATTCAGGGCCCTGATCGGCCGCCCATTCATCAAAAAGAAAGATGGGTTTATCCTCTAAAAAACACTGTAAAAGAGCCAACCTCTTTTTTTGGCCTGTCGATAAATTCAAAGTACTGAACTTATTTCCGTTCATTTTCACCTTTTTATCCAACTTTAATAGAGATAAATAACCAGCCGGATCTTCGACTGATTGATCGGGTTTACGGTAAACTGTCGGGAATAGGTGAAACGGGTTGAAAACAGTAGTGAAAAACTCACTCAATGCATTTGAAGATATAGGTTCATCGTCTATTTCGATAATTCCCTGTTGCGGTTCGTAAAGTCCTGTAATTAATTTTGCCAACGTGGTTTTACCACTCCCGGTTCCTCCGGTAATAAATGTTGCCTCTCCTGAATTCATCGTCAACGAAACTGGCCCTACGACAAAAGAAGATTCCTCTTGATCTGAATGTCCATATCGAAAAGCCACATTTTTGAGATTCAGTTTTGTTACGGACGGCTTTGAAAGCAGGGATATGGATTCCATTTCATTGAATGTCAAGTCTGCTGGAACTTCTTGTGTAAATAGTTTCACGCGCTTCCACGAAACCCGTAATTGAACGATTGTTGGAATAGAATGTAGAATGGTATTAACCGGACCGATAAGATACATTAATACCACAACAAAACTCGATACCACCGATTTGTCCATTACCGGAAAGAAACGAGGAACTATAAATATCATCATAAATAACGTCAGAATTAGCAGAGACTCTCCTACGATGAAAGCGTTGATAAAACCGGTTCTGGCTTTCACCATTTTATTGCGGTAATCCTGACATGTATCAGTGACTTCCTTACGGTATTCATTTTTCTTGATATAGCTCATACTCAACTCCTTAAATCCGTCTATAAGTCCATTCAATTGTTCCATATAAGAACTTCTGGTATCTCTCGCTTGTTCGAACAGTGCATTTGAATTACGACTTATTAAGTAATAAATGACTGTGATGAAGAGAATAAGAGTGACCATGATTATGGTTACCCAGAATGCCAGGGTAGCCAGATAGAACAGCACGCCTACTACGGTAATTATGCTGACCAAAATATTAATCAGTATATTGGCTGAATCTCCGATCGTTCGGATATCATCATTCAATGTGGAATAAATTTTTCCCATTTCTAATTTTTCAAATTTTGAATAAGTCGTTAAGAGAATCTTCTCGACCAGATTTACCCTGAATTCTAATATAATTTTCATGGAAAGCCTTAGTAGTCTGACCTGTACGTACCTACGGGTGAAGATATATAAAAGAAAAATGATGACGAAGGCGATAAGGTGATTTTTTTCATTTACATCCGTGGTAAGTACTTTTGTAATTATTACTACGATTGCCATGTTGGAAAAGCCCGAAAATATACTTAGCACAACAATTCCAGGTATCGTACTGAGGTAATAGTTATTATGTTGCCACAAGATACCGACTACACCTATTAGAAGACAAAGTAATAATGAAATAACCAGTACTACTACTGCATATTTAAAGGTGAATGGATACCAGATAAAAATAGTAGATACAGGATATTGGAATAAATATCCTGGCAAAAATATCAGACCCGATAATAAAATACATCCGGCCAAAACGATAAAGGTAATTTTTAAACAGGAAATTCCGGTTATTTTTTTAAACTTTCTGGTACCGCTGAAAATTTCATAAATACGATAGAATAGACAAATAGAAAGGAAACCGCATATAATTAATAAAGCCAATAATAATAAGGAAAGTCTTTCATATTTAGATGAAAATTTCAAGTCAACCGGCTCCGATGATGTGACCATCCTGATTATTTTTTCTCCCAATTCTACCGTAACTTCCGAACTACAGTTAGCCAAAATAACAAAAGCCTTCCCTAATTCCCTGCTTTGGGCCATATATCCCGTGTATCCCGGATTCATCCCGGTATGAAAAAAAAGTCTTTCTTAGCATGAACTTTCCATCCGTACGCATACCGGTCTTCGAATGTATTAGTATAACTGAAATCCCCGGTAAAGGTTATCAACGAATCAATTCCAGTCCACCCCGTTACAATCGTAGCGCCGAGAAATTTCACCATATCTTCCGTATTTGAAATAACGTATCCGGAAGGCCAGTTTCCTCTGTATTCCGGTGCCAGAAACTCTTTCGCTTTGAAAAAACCTGGTTTGTGTCCTTTCGCCATATTAAAAGTTCCCGGAATCCCGAACTGAGTAGAAGTCATTTGAAGAGGGTAAAAGATTTGATTTTTTAAATAATCGCCAAAATTCTCTCCGCTTATGCATTGAACCAAGAAACCCAGAATATCGTAATTAATCGACGCATATTCAAACCTTTCTCCCGGCTGAAACTTCAACTCATAATTTTCGAATTTTCGGACCAGTTGCTCCAAAGCCTTCTCATCTGTGCTTGCGGGAATTAAAGCCAGTGTTTCCTTGCCCAGACCACTTGTATGTTGCAGAAATTGTCTGAGAGTAACTTCATAAGGATTGCCATTAAATTTGAATCTTAACCATGGAATGTACGTTGAAACATATTGATCCAGATCAATCTTCTTTTCCATGGTCAATTTCATTACTGCAAGAGCGGTAAAACTTTTTGTACAGGAGCCTATCTCAAATAAAGTTTCCGATGTGATTCGAACGTTGCCTCCTTTCTGACTGACTCCGTAATTTTTATAGGCAACCGAAGTGCCGTCAATCAGAGCAAGCGATAAACCGGGAATCATCCCCTGATCCATTGCTTTTATAACTACTTTGTCTATCTCATCCGGTATTTTGGAAGAAGAAGCTCTACCGCTGGTAACGATCAGCAGAAAAATTATAAACAGAATGATTCTTTTCACGTCTCGTTCCGAATAATTACGATTATAAAACTCCATTTGGATTAAGGCTAAGTTTATTTCTGTCGTTTCTTTTTTCCCGAGTATAACATATAATATCCATATTTATAACGATACATTATCCAACCAATCCATTATGGTTGAAATTAATTTATGTTGCGACCATATCGGGGTAAAGGTATGATCGACATTTTTCATGTAATTAAATGTGATCTGGTTTTTATTGGGTAATGAATTCAATGGTCTGGCAACGGTCAGATTAAAAACATCTATAAAAAGCCCTCCTTCGCAAAAGATCAATAGAATCTTCGTGCTGTTCTCCAATAAACGCATCCATTGGTTTACCGAGTCGGTTATATCGGGTCTTTCAGGAGATGAAATGTTATTGGAGGATTTCACCGTCCGGAATTTTTCCGTAAACAAGCTAAATACGTCCTTCATCTTTATTCTTCGCATCAATTCGCTCTTTCCGGTAATTAATTTTAGCCACCTGTCAAAATTGAATTTATTTTTTTTATAATACCTTAATGTCTGACTTCGGTAAGCATCTTTCAACACAGGCTCTATCTTCGTTCGATCCTGATAAATACCATCGATCAATATAAGACCAGTAACCCTATTATCCGCTAAAGCATATTTGAAAGCGATCTCTGAACCGAAACATATTCCCTTAAGAATAAATTTCGATATCCCGGTTTTTTTCTGTACTATATCCATAGCAAGCCGCACCTCCATCAATTTTTGTTTATCCGGATCATTTACGAATCTACTACTTACGCTATCTCCAAGTCCTGAAAAGTCGAAACGAAAACAAGTGTAGCCTGAACAACCCGCTTTTCTCGCAATTTTTACATTCAATCCGTTAACTCCAATTTTATGGATAATACCGGGATTCAGTAAAATAATACAAAAGTCTTTGCATAGAGTTTCATTCGCTGGACGGGTGATGATTCCCGTAAGCCCACCATTGTCGCCGAAACATACAATAGTCTCTTTTATACTTGCATCCATTCCAAAATGTATTCGATTTCCTGTACAGGAATGAGTTTCGTCTCTCGGTCAGATCCCTGTTTCACCCAGAAATTTCTGTTAACAATCTTTTTGTATGAGCAATTTGCCGGATGAAATGCCGGGTGAAAATATTCATCCAGCAGCAATATTCCGGTGCCGGAGTTTGTCATTTCACAGAAAACAGAGATTTTTTTTATCTGCCTGACCAATTCTACACAGTAATGGAACCCAAAACTCTCCATACCGGCGGCTGGTGTTTTTTTATCTTTGACAAAACTTCCGTTCAACCATTCACGATACTTATATTTCAATTCTTTCAAATACTTTTTCCCATTGGTCACGGGACACCAGCAAATAACTTGATCCGCTCCGCATTCCAAACCTACTTTCAACGCCAGATAATCTCCGAATCGTGCTCCAATGAGAACAATTCGGTCCAGGCTACATCCTTCCTTAAAATTCTCCATAACAGCTTTTATATCGTCCTCAAACCCGTGGACTGTCTGTTCGTTTTCGTCCCCCAGTGAATCACCGGCTCCGTAATAATCGAACCTCATCACATGAATCCCTCTTGAGACAAAAGATTCAGACAAACTTTTGTAGATACCATGACAACGAATCGATTCCTGTCCTAATGGATTACAGAACACCACCCCAACCGATTCTTCCTTGTTAACCGGTTCGTGATATACGCAATATATCTTCTTGCCGTTGTTGTCGATATGAAGTATTTCCACCGTGATACAATTAATTTCCCGCTGTTTTTCGGATATATTCCCCTAAAATCCGGGCAATATCCTCCAAACTATAACTATAATAATACGAAAGGGGGATTTCCATACCCATATTTATTCGAATCGTTTTATTCAATTCGATCAGCATCAGGGAGTGCCCTCCAATCTCAAAAAATTTACTATCCAAATCGATTTTTTCGATATTTAAAATATTCCGCCACGCTTTCGCCAACTCAATCTCGACCGGCGTCGATGGCGGCCGGGATGATACCATGTTTTTTACATTATTTTCATAATATTGCAACAAAGCCCTTTTATCCCGTTTACCTCCGGCTGTTGTGGAAATATTATTAACTTTAATAATATGCGAAGGTATCATGTAATCGGGTAAACTTTCCCTTAAATGATTTCTGATCTTATTAGTACTAGTCAAACCCGCAGTCACCACAAAGGCTAAAATCATAACTCCGCTACCGGTTCCTCGGGTCACAACTACAGATTCTTTTATGGATTCCAGCTTCTCCAATACCGAATTTATTTCGGAAAGCTCCACACGATGTCCCCTAATTTTTATTTGATCGTCCTTCCGGCCCAGAAACTCAATATTGCCATCCGTTTTCCACCTTCCAAGATCTCCTGTTTTATACATTTTAGCATTCGGGATATAAGGGTGGTCCACAAAACTTCTGGCAGTTAGTTCTTCATTCGCAAGATATCCACGGGACAGGCAAGTACCGGAAATACAAATTTCACCTGTTGAACCGAGAGGCACAAGCTTCGATTGGTTATCGAGAATAATAATTTGTGTATTTGAAACCGGTTTTCCGATCGGCACCCTCTCATCTTCGCTTCCTAGGAAGTTGTAATAAACACAACCAATGCTGGCTTCCGTCGGACCATAAAGATTGGTTAACCGAATAGCGGGAAATTTTTCCATAAATCGCTTCATATCGGTCCTACGCGCCTCTTCGCCCCCCCCGTTATGATCTCGTTCAAAGACTCCAACTTTCTTTTGCTTTCCGGGTTAGCCAAAACATGGTCGACGAAAGGCTTAAAAAGAGAGGGAACAAAATCAATTATTTTTATTTTCTCAGTGTAAACCATATCAAACACTTTTTCAGGATCAAGCAATTCTTCACTTTTTGTCAATATACACTTTCCGCCGTTTATCAAGGGCCACAACAATTGCCATACAAAACTATCAAAAACATAACGGGTTGTTTGCAGCACCGAACCGGAAGAATTTTCACCGAAATAGTCGTTCATCCACAGCAATCTATTCAAGATGCCTTTGTGTGTATTGCTCACTCCTTTGGGTTTACCTGTGGTACCTGAGGTATAAATGACATAAATCAGCTCCTCAATTAAATCTGGTGTCGGAAACTTTTCGTTAGTACCTTTCAGTTGATCTGAATCGACAACTATTCGAGTATATCCAGGGGAGACCCATTGTGTATCACATCCATTCCGAACTAATAATACACTATCTTCGGTTTGTGACAGTATGTAATTTATCCTTTCGGCAGGCCAATTCAAATCGATTGGTGAAAAAGCGGCTCCGGTTTTCATTACAGCCATAATAGAAATGGCCAGTTCCAGTGAATGATCTATCATTACCGGTACGATCTTACCTGTTCTTATGCCCTTTTGGTGAAGCAGCCATGCTAGTTCGTTCGATTTATTATTCAAGTTATTGTAATCCAATTCACTATCTGCGAATTTCACCGCAGGATATCCAGGATTACATCCCACTTGTTTCTCAAAGAGTTTTACAATATCCTTCTTAAAGTCATAATATTCCTGTTTGGTACCCAGTATATTTAATTGGTAGTTTTTTTCTTCTTCTGAAATAATAGAAATCTGATCGATTGGTTTTTGAGGATTACGACAAATATCAGTGAGAATTTTTTCGTAATAACACAGATACCGTTTCACTGTTTCCGTGTCGAATAACATACTGTTATAAGTACAGTTAATTCCTTTCTTTCCATTAATGCTGGAAATACTGATGGAAAGATCCAACTTAGCGTGGCGGTTTGGAAGGTTCAGTTGTTTGAAGAGGATATCTCCGGACCGAATTGTGGCCGGTAATATGTTGTTGAAATTTAACAATACATCAAATAATGCATTCCGGTTCAATTCCCGGGTGATTTTCACATTTTCTACTATTTTTTCCAAGGGGTAATCCTGATTATCCAAAGAATTCAAAACCAATTCCCTGATCTTCCTTAACAGATATCCGACAGTTTGACTACTATTTATTTCATATCTTAACGGCAGTGTATTTACAAACATACCCATTAGTTGATCGTACGTTTTTTTTCCACGTGCATCAACAGGCAGACCTATAATAATATCATTCTGAGACGTTATTTTATGAAGAAGAATGTATAGACCGGACAACAAAGTCATGAATACGGAAACACCGGATTTTCTTGAGAAATCAATAAGATTTTCAGACAGGGTTATTTCCAGTTCATGATTTAAGTTTTTTGCCGGATTTTCAGAGTTTACCCTCCGGGATTTATCGGTCGGAAGTTCAAGAGGAACAATACTTTTGGCATACATGCTTTCCCAATACTCCCTCTGCCTTAAGTAGATATCCGCAATGGTATTTTTAGATCGGTCTGCTATAAATTGTCGGTATTCTTCATGGAGAGTAGCTATTTCCTGCCCATGATAAAAACGAACAAGGTCCTGCTGGAGGATTTGAATCGATCTTCCGTCCGCTACAATGTGATGAATATCGATAAGTAATAAATATTCGTCTTCCCTAAATTGTATCACTTCACTTCTGATCAAACATTCACTGCTTAAATCGAACGGCCGAATAAATTCTTGGAAATAAGTTTCTATAGAGGAAATTTCGTTGAAGAAATCATCCACCTTATATGAAGTCAGTTTAAATTCAACCGCCTGTTGTATCCGTTGAAATATGTTGTTTCCTTCTTTGAAAAATGTAGAACATAAAACAGGATGCCGTGAAATAATATTATTAAACGCACTTTCGAGCCTTCCAATATCTATCCTTCCTTTAATATAAAAGGCTAAGGGCATGTTGTACATTGTATTTTGGAATCCAGTTCCCAAAGATAATAAAGCCGCTTTTGTGGTGGCGAGGCTGAAAATATTACCATTCTATTATTTATTGATTCCGGAATATTATTATCGTTTTTCTTCCAGTGATACATCACCTAATTTCAGATCCACATCGTTTACGATTTGCCGTAAAATGCTTTGGTACATACTTATATATTTTTCAACGGTTTCACGTGCAAAGAGATTGGAACGGTAAATAAAGTAAACCAACACGTTTTGACCTTCATCCCGGCCCACCAATTCGAGTTCGAATTTGGCTGCTTTACCTTCGTATCCGTATTCGATCAGCATCAAGTCCGAGTCTGTGGAGGCTTTCTTGGTGTAATCATGGTTGATATAATGGAAAAAAGCATTGAAAACGGGATGTCTTAATGGGTCATTTTCAACCTTTAAATCCTCAATCAACTGCTCGAACTGGTAATCCTTATTATCAAGCGAACCAATGATTGTTTGGCTAAGTTTATCCAATATTTCCATAATTTTCATGTCGTTTTCTAGGGTCATAAAAATTGGAATAAGGTTGAGGAAATAACCTATTGTTGTATTGAATTCTTCCGATCTTCCACTCACCGAAGTTCCTACAATTATTTGCTTTTGCTGCGAGAGTCTGTTTAAAAGAATGAAGTATCCATTCATTAACAGCGTATATAACGACGTTTTATTTTTTCTGGCAAAATCTTTCAACTGTTCTGAAAACTCTTTGTCGAATTGGACGAATGTGGAAAAACCGTACTTCCCCTTATCCGGCGTTCTCTCATAATCAACCGGAACATTCAGGCAAGGAATCTCTTTTTCAGCAAAAAGAGACACCCAAAAATCCTTTTTCTTTTCCATGTTAATTTGGTTCTGTTCCCCATAAAACCAATTCACATAATCCTTATATTGGTACTTTACCGGTTCAAACGGTTTTCCCTGGAGCAAACTACCTATTTCGTCTACGATAATTAATTGCGAAGCACCGTCGGTTATCATATGATTGCTGTTGATAACAACAAAATATTTTTCCGGCTGAACCTGAATGAGCAACACTTCCATAAGTGGTGGAGTAGACAAATCGAATGATTTAACGTGCTCATCAATAGCTTCCCGGACAGCTTTATCATTGTCTTCAGACTGACAATATATTACCTTCGCGTCCGCATGTGCATAAACTTTTTGAATCACTTCGCCATTTTCATATTCGAAACCGGTTCTATAACCATCATGTCGATAAATTAGTTTTTGAACGGCTTCACCTACCTGCTTCCTGTCCAGTTTTCCTTTGAGGATGAATACCTGGATAAAATGTTCCACCAGTTTTAAGAATTCTTGTCCCGCTGAAGTATACCGTTCAAACAAACGTCTCTGTTGCGGAGATGTTCGATAAACCATAACAGACTCTTCATGACCAGAGCCTTCAGCAATGGAACCGTAGCCCATTTGTTTAGCTAAAACCAATGATTTGTCGCTCAAAAAGTCCGAATCATAATCCTCAATCCACTTGTATGCCACTTCTTTAGTGATAGCCCGGTAGTTATGGAATTTTACATCTCCCACCATCATTCCTTCACTTGTTACCCCATCAGTCATCAGTTTCTTGCTGTCGCTGTAAGGATCCAACATTCCCGGTTGAAAATCTATTCCCAGAAATTCACGCACTTGTCGGGATACCAATTCCGGATTTTCAACCATATCTTCGAATTTTACAGTTAAGAACTGACCCGGATCTGATTCGGCCTTCAATCGATCTATGTTTATGTGCGCTCCATACCAGATATGCTCCGCTAATTTCCTACGGTTGTGGTTATACTTAGCTATCAATTCCTTATTAACGAATAAATCAATTTTAGCTTCCTCAAAAGACCGAATCATAGCATATGGGTTTCTTTGAAGGTGTATAAACTTCACATTTTTGAAATGTTTTTTAATCTTTTGAAGGACTTCCTCGTTAAGCGCATACCCGGGAGATTTGTGTACGAAAATCCTGTTTCCTGCAAGTTCGCTCAACACATTAAAAAATTCGATAACATCCATATGCTTGTTCCTGAAATCCGCGAAAAATTCGTAAGCCTCTTCTTTTGTGCAGCTTTTCAATTCCATAATGGTTCTCAAAATAGCCTGAACCTGCGCCAGGTCATCCGATATTTCCGACAGGTTGCCATATTGCATTATTGAAATCTCCTGTGGAGAAAACAACTTATCATAGGCAGCCATCATCACCCTCAACAAAGTAGATCCTGACCGGAGCGGACTTAAAATAAATACCGCAGGAGTCTCGACCCGGGAGTTTTCATTGCAGGCATTTATACCGGATATGAATTCACGTATGCTTTCCGGTTCCTTCTCTTCCCGGAATTTTTCTCTGCAACCGGTATTTTGCTGTTGTATTCTGGCTATTGCCTGAGGGTAATGGACTTTAAAATATTCTGCTAATTCGCGTATTGTCACCGCGTCGAACACGACAGAAACATGAACAATATCATCGAGCATTTCTTTGTACCGATTAACAAACCGCATTCCTTTAAGAGAATCGCCTCCAAGTTCAAAAAAATTATCATTTACCCCCAATCCTTCAAAACCGAAACTATCTTCCCATATTTGAATTAATTTTCTCTCCAACTCATCAGCCGGCGCCACATATTCCGTTGTTAAATCCGGTCGCTTATATGAGGTACGATTCTTCTTTTCGGGAGTTTTTTCTTCTCCGGCATCATCAATAGATTTTTGTAAAGAAAGTTTGACGTTCTTTAAATCGGAACTAATGACCACAGTTTGGGAAAGTCCATGATTGATGATCCGGTCAAAAACCAAGGTTCCTTCGTCCGGTTTGATTCCTGCCTGATCGATAATGGGATGATATTTACCTTCCAACGTGCGGTGAGTCATTCCCACATAGCTCCAATCCGTCCAATTTATCGAAGTAACATAATGCCGGCAATCCATATAGGAATAAAGATCCAGAAATTCATTGGCAGCATTGTAACCGACCTGACCAAACTTCAACTCGTAAACTATGTTGGCAATAGATGAAAACATGGCGATAAAGTCCAGAGATTTTTCTGAAAATATTTTTTCAATAACCTGCATTCCCTTCATTTTCGCCTGTAATAATCGATCGGTATCTGATCTATTCCGTTTCTGGATTATTCCCGCATAATCGACCTCACCGGCGGAATGGATAATGCCATGAATCTCGCCGAACTCACCGTAGATTTCTGCAATGGATTTCTCCATCTCTCCCAGATCAGACACATCAGCTTTTTTGAAAGTAAACATTGCGCCATTTTTTTCCAAATCCGTTATTTCGTTGATTTTTAATGAAAAATCGTTGTGTATATTTCCAGTGAGACTACTCCACTTTTCTTTTTCAGGAAAAACGGCCCGGCTTATAATGACTACATTAGCCTTGTATCGTTCGGCGAGAAATTTAGAGATGGTAAATCCTATACCGCCTTGTCCCCCGATAACAACATATACCCCTTTGTTTCTGAATTTTAGATTTTCCGTCCGTTCGATCTTTTCAGGCACATAGGTTTGTCTGAATGTGTATTTGCCTCTTACAGCCAAAATTAAATCATCTGTATCCATTCCCAGAATATTCGGCAAATTACTAATGTCCGTTTTCCAGGAAGTATTTACAACAATATCTGCGATCCGGGTTTTAATATTCTGATATTCCAGCGGTATTACTTTTACCGGGCCGAGAATGGTAGCTTTTTCAGGGTATATATAATCGATTCCCCCGACCTGAAATAATCCGTTGGAGATCACGTTAAATTCAATGTTCCCCGATAATCCGACATGGCCGATGGATTTGCAGATGTAGAGCATACTATACAATCCGAGATCTTTAATCCTTTCGGTATCCTTAATTTGAGTTTCCCGATCGGTCGGTTCGGTAAGACTCAAAAAATGTAGTATATGATCAGGCAACAAACCTTCCTCTTTCAAATTTTCGAACAGTTTTATATAATCGTCTTCCTGTCTGGGGTCTATCCGGTAATTATAACGGTCGATTTCAGTAAACGTATCCCCTATTGTAACATATACAAGATGATGGCCAGGAATGGTTTTCATTGGTTCAGTGTATTGTTCAGCTATTCCGATAGAATCTTTGAATACAAGGTAATTACCTTCTTTCAATTTAACTTCTTTCCTTTGAACAATTCTCTCCCACCGCGGAAAATAGAACCAATCGGAAGGATCTACTTTTTTGATTAGTTGTGTATCGTTCGCAGCGCCACAACTTCTTTGGGCTGGCTGCACTGCCCATAGTTCATTAAGTTTTGTATCAACCCAGTATCTTTTTCGGTCAAACGGATAAGTTGGTAAGGGTATCCTCTTTCCTGGAAATGTTCTATCAATAGCCTCCCACCTGATATCAACACCATAAATCCATGATTTTCCAATAGCCGACAGAAACATACCCCTGTCCGATACGGCTTCCTTCTGGTGCTTTAATATCTGTATCAAATGATGTTTATTTTTTTTTCCCGAATGATTTTCAATGAAAGTCAGAAGTGTTTTTCCTGGCCCTATTTCGATGAAAACGGTTTGTTCTCCATCTTGCAATAACTCGGAAACGGCTGGTGAAAACTGAACGGGTTCCCTAAGATGTTTCGCCCAGTAATCTCCATCAATTTCACCCGGATTCAACCATTTTCCGGTTAAATTGGACAAAATTGGTATAAGTGGATCGCTATAGTGGAATTTATCTGCGAAATCTTTGAATTTTTCTGATGCATCATCCATAAGTTCGGTATGGAAAGCGTGCGATGTATGAAGCCGGGTACACATGATACTATGTTCTTCCAGTTCTTTTTGCAATTCGATTATCCGATGGCTTTCCCCGGCCACAACACACAAATCCGAACTGTTTACACTGGCTATTGAAATCCCGGCTTTTAGCCATGGTAGTAAGTCATCTTGTGAAAGTCCAACACTCAACATCAAGCCTTTACCACAATCTTGCATTAAATCTCCCCGCTTTTGAACCAGGCGGACCGCATCTTCCAATGACATTACTCCGGATATACAAGCTGCAACCAACTCTCCTATAGAATGTCCTATCATGGCATCCGGCCTAATATCTAAATGAATCAGGTATTTAGCCAATGCGTACTCTACTGCGAATAACAACGGTTGTGCATATTGAGTCTCGACGACCTGGTTTTCATCTCCGTCTTCACCGTATAAAAGTTTATACAGGTCGCAGTCAGAATCAGCTTGGAAAAGTTTGAAAACTTTATCGATCTCTCTTCTAAAAAACGGTTGAGACTCATATAATCCCTGCCCCATTTTACGGTACTGCGCTCCTTGTCCGGTAAATAAAAAAACAACTTTCTTTTTTTCGTTACCGCTTACAACGTTGGTCTGGAAATTTCCAGATTCAAAAAATTTTACAGCCCCGTTTTTATCGGAGCTTACAAAATATCCCCGGTGAGAAAATTTATTTCTACCAAGTTGTAAAGTATATGCAAAATCGGGAAAATTTTTAGAGTCATTGGTTGACAGATATTCACCATAACTCTTGCACAATTTATCTACTACATTCGAATTTCTCCCGGAAAAAATGATAAGTTCTTCTTCCTCTGTTCCGGTCTGGTCATTGGATTCCGGTGATTCTTCGAGAATAACGTGAACATTTGTTCCGCCGACTCCGAAAGAACTGACTCCGGCCCGAAGAGGATTTCCATTTTGGTGTCAATCTCTTAATTCGGTATTTACAAAGAAAGGACTATTATCGAAATCTATTTTAGGGTTTGGCTTATGATAGTTTATACTAGGTGGAATTTGCCGGTTTTGCATAGCCAGTATTACTTTGATCAACGACGAAACTCCGGCTGCACTATCTAAATGTCCTATATTGCTTTTTACAGAACCAATGGCACAAAATTGCTTTTTCTTCGTATTAAAAGCTTTTTTCAGCGCCTCGACTTCTATGGGATCGCCAATGTTGGTACCCGTGCCATGGGCTTCGATATAGGTTATCGTTTCAGGCGCTACTTCTGCTACCTGCTGCGCTTGTTTAATAACGTTTGATTGTCCCTGTCTGCTCGGTGAGGCATAATTCGCTTTATCGACACCGTCATTATTCAGAGCCGATCCCTTTATTACGGCAAGTATATTATCATTATCTTTAATGGCGTCTTCCAATAACTTGAGCACGACCACTCCCGCTTCATTACCTCCCACTGTTCCATCAGAACTTTCGTCGAATGTCCTGCAATGGCCGTCAGAATAGAGTATCGTCCCCGGTTCGTACATGTATCCCGCACCGTTTGCATTCATAACAATCGTAGATCCACCTGCCAGCGCGATGTTACATTCCCCATTCAAAAGGGACTGACAGGCCATATGAACCGCTGCAAGGGATGTCGAACAGGCCGTTTGAACCGTTACACTGGGCCCTGTCAGATTAAGTTTATATGACATCCTGGTAGAAATAAAATCCTTATCTGTCAAATGAGCCGCATTACATAGACCTAATTCGTTTCCTTTTGGCGAAAGATTTGTCATTACTTCCCAGAAGAAATTATTTGAAGCTCCGGCATACAATCCGATACTGCCTTTATGAAAAAATGGATTATATCCGCTATGTTCCAACGCTTCATAACAACATTCGTAAAAAATTCTTATTTGGGTATCCATCAATTCCGCTACAACCGGAGTATATCCGAAAAATTCAGCATCGAACATATCCCTGTTTTCATAGAAACCTTCCGCCTTTATAAAATTAGGTTGCGCAAATGCTTCTTTAGGAGTACCCAAATCCAACAATTCCTCGTCCGTAAAAAATCTTATACATTCTTTCCCTTGTTTGAGATTTTCCCAAAACTCATTGGTGTTTTCTGCCATTGGGAAGCAACCGCTCATGCCGATAATCGCTACCTCCAATCCGGTATATTTTTCCATATTTTTAATTTAATCTTCTATTTCTTTGTATTAATCTGTTTTTTCTCGAGCTCTCCCGTAAACTTCGGACCTGATCTTCGGAATACTCTTCGTCGGAAGGTTTATCCATAAAATCAAGAAAAGATTTTATAGTTACGTATTCAAACAGGTCGACTACTGCTATTTCTTTCCCGAATATTTCTTCCAATTCCGAACTCAGTAAAATGGCTTTAGTAGAATCTCCCCCCCCCAGATGAAAGAAGTTGTCGTTCAAACCGACATTCTTTATCCCTAAAATTTCTTCCCAAGCTTTTGCAACTTTCCTTTCCAGATAGCTTCCGGGTTTTATAGATGTCTGGTGTGATTTCTTTATGGTGGGTTCCGGTAATTTTTTTTCCGATCGAGTTTACCGGACGATGTCATTGGAACTTCGTCAATGTGAACAAAAAAAGATGGGCACATATATTCGGGTAATTTTTCCGTTATATGTTTCATAAGTACAACTGGATCCGTTTCTACATCCGACAAGTAGTACGCACATAGAAAATCCTCATTTTTTCCATTTGTTTTTTTAATGACGAAGCATCTTTTTACCTCTGGGTGGTCACCCAGTATTTTTTCTATTTCTTCCAGCTCGATTCGGAAGCCCCTAATTTTTACCTGCTGATCGATCCGTCCCAGATAATCAATATTTTGTTTATCGTCCCATTTAACGAGATCTCCGGTTTTATATATTTTATCACCTTCTATAAATGGATTTTTCAAAAACTTTTCGTGGGTTAATTCGGGCTGGTTAAGATATCCCCGTGCAATACTCTTTCCTCCGATAAATAGTTCTCCTGCGATGTAATCCGGACAAATAGTAAGATCCTTGGACAGATTGTAAACAAAAACATTATCCAGCGGTTTCCCTATCGGAGCATTTTCAGAATTATCGTCCAATGAATAATAGGTCGCATATATCGTCGCTTCAGTGGAACCGTATATGTTTTCAATCCTAATTCCATGGAGCCTTTTCACTTTCTCGACCAGAGTCGGCGTAAAAGCTTCCCCTGCCACGAAAATGTATTTCAACGATTTTAGTTTCTCCATATCTTTCTCCGATATTACTTCGAGAAAAACCGTCAACATGGACGGTACGAAATTGATGTGGGTTATACTGTTATTAAAAATTGAGTCGATTATTCTTTTGGGATCCTTTTCATCTCCTTTATTTAAAACCACCAATTTACCGCATCCGAAAAACCATCCGAAAATCTCAGTTACTGAGACGTCGAAAGTATAGTTAGTTTTGAGCAGATATGAGTCTTCTTCATTAAGCGGATAAAGTTTCTGTAGGGTTGTCAATGTATTGAATACTCCTTTATGTTCAACAATTACACCTTTAGGGGTACCTGTCGAGCCCGAGGTATAAATAGCATAGATCGCATCGTTGGGTTTATTTACTATTGCCAGATCGTTGTCGTCGTATCCGCTCAAATCAATTTGGTCGAATACCAATGACTCTATTGTTACCCCCGGAATTAAGGATTGCTTCCCTGAAGTCACCAGAAAACGGCAATTACAGTCTTTCAGTATATAACTCGTTCTGGCAATCGGGTTAGACGGTGATATGGGGACATACGCCCCGCCGGCTTTGATAATAGATAAAATGGCTATGATCATTTCAGCTGAAGGATCGAAAATTACAGGTACAAGTGTATTTACCGTTACACCTTTACTCTGTAGATATCTTGCAAACCTATTAGTAATGCTGTTTATCTCTCCATATGTATAATTCCTAAGGTTATCCACCAATGCGGTACGGTCTTTGAATTCGCGGGTTTTCTCATAAAATAACTCCACAACCGTTTTAAAATCGATCTCTTTTTTTGTGTCGTTTCTCTTAAATAAAATATCATACGATTCAGCTTCCGTAAGCAGCTTTATTTCATCCAATGGGATTTCATAGTTTTCAACGGTCTGACAAAAAATATTTTCTGTATGCCGGCTGAAATTTCTTATTAGGAAATCACTGTACCGGGAAGTATTGTATTTTATCCTACATGATATAAAGTTTCCGGAAACTGAAAATTCAAACAAAATCCCGCAATCATAGGATTCAGGCTCAATCTTATCGTGAATTTCTTTCACCGATACGGCAACACATGAACTTTTAAAACCGGGATGTTGAACAAGGTACTGCATGATAGGGAAATGCTGATGACTCAATGACTCAACTAAGAAATCTTTTGTGTTCTTGACATTCTGAAAAAAAATGGCTGGTTTCAACGTGAAAAAATACAGGTAAGCAATGGTTGAAACCTGAATCTTCAAGATTCTCTCTATAAAGCGGATTAAAAATCATCAGATCCTTCTGTCCGGAATATTTATGGACAAGGGTGGCAATAACAGTATTGAATATTACCTGTAAGGAATAGAGGTTATTTTTTCCCAGGCATAACAACGAATCACTCAATTTTTCATTTAAAATATATTCGTACTCTCCATAAGAAAAGTCCGGGTTCAATATGTTCTTATCATTAGGGAGAGATGTTTTGGTTTCATTAATGGACGAAAACTGTTCCCAAAACGATTTTTCTTTAGATTCTTCTCGTAAAAGAACCTGAATGTCATGGTTTGTTAGCATTTCTATTTTTTTACGAATTTTTATATGTCAAAAACGGGTATGTGCGGCCGCTTTTTTTCAACTGAATTTATAAGTTTGAGATCTCTCAAAAGAATTTCCGGATTTTCGCAGACTTGTCTGATTATATGGAAATAGTTATCCCTGATTTTAATTACGGTTTCTTCTCTATACAGTTTGACTGCGAACTGAATTTCAAGCAGCAATCTATTATCTTCCTGTATCAGTTCGAATAAAAGATCGACCTTGGAACCTTGATTATGTATCGGATACTTTTCGAATCGCAAACCTTCCAATTCTATTTTCTGTCCTTTATTTTTGCTGACCGCCGAAATGAACATGGTATCGAAAAGCGGGTTTTTACTTGGATCATGTTGGAAATTTATATTTTCCAGCAGGCAGTCCAACTGGTAGTCGGAATTATCGTATGCATTAAGAATCATTTCTTTAACTTCCTGAAGATATTCCGTAAAAGTCAATCCCGGATTTAGTCTCGACCTTAAGGCTACAGTCCCAATAAAAGCACCTCCTACATTTTCCATATCTTTTAATGCCCTCCCTTCCGCTGACGATCCGACCACAATGTCATTTATATCGGTGTACTTATAAAGAAGTATGTAATAGGCCGCAAACATTGACATAAAACGAGTAGTCATTCTTGTTCGGGATAATTCGTCAATCGACTTTATTAATTCATCCTCAACATAGGTATATAAACTTTTTCCCTCTGTACTTATCACTTTAGGGCGGGCATAATCCGTATAAAGGTTTAATTCAGGAACCTTGGTGTTATACATGGACAACCAATATTCTTCCTGTTTTTTCATAAATGGCGCATCCATCATTTTCACCTGCCAAATCGCATAATCAGAATATTGGAGTTCGAGTGGAACCAATGACTTCCCGTTATAAAAGTCCACGAAATCACGGATAAAAACATTGGCGCCGTAACCATCCAGTATAATATGATGGAAATCGGTAAGTAATATATGCTAGACATCACTTAGTTTCAACAGACAAATACGCAGAAGTGGGGCCTGGGACAGATTGAAGGGAGTTACGAATTCTTTAATCATACGATCGACCTCATGGGGTTCTATATGGATTACCGGTAGTGCGATTTCCACATAGTCTTTAACCTTTTTGGAGAATTTTTTACCCGAAACACAGTAGCTGCTTCTTAATACTTCGTGCCGCTCAATTAGCTTTTCAATGCTCTTCTTCAGTCTCTCTACATCAAGAAGTCCCGTAATTTTTTGTGCTCCCGGAACATTGTAATTAATGCTCATTTTATCGAATTGGTCCATTACGAACATCCTTTTCCCCGTGTTGGATAAGGGATACTCATCTTGTTTCTCATTCGCAGTAACACTAACGGAAAAATTTTTCCGGCTGTTATGTGTACAAAAAGCCAAATGTTTTATGGTCGGAATCCTGAAAAATTCTTTTATCGACAAATTTACGTCAAACTCATTCTGGACCTTACCTATAATGGCTACAGCTTTCAACGAATCCCCACCGAGCTCAAAAAAATTATCTTCAATTCCAATGTCATTGGTTGAGAATACCGTTTTCCATATATTATAAATTTTTTCTTCGGTCTTATTTTCAGGTGCGCTGTATTTAGCGGAGCCGAATTGTTTCCGGTTGGTAAAAAAAGTGGTGCCTGTTTGAGGACTGAATTCACTTACTGAATCAGAAAAAGGCATTTGGAACTGTTTGTCGGCAACAAACGGGGTAAAAATTTTATCCACAGGAAGCGAATATGGGTCGAAATCGTAAGACGGTAGTGAAATTCTATATCCTTCAACATTCTCGTAAAATTTAGCCCATTGGACATTCGCACCGTACAGCCACAATAACCCCGTGCCTCTGAGTAAAAAATGAACATCCGAATCATTATCCGATCTCTGTTTGCCAATGTTCACCGCATGCTGGTTTTTGTCTTTGGAAATGAATCGGTTCACCAGATAAGTAAGTGTTCGACCTGGACCGACCTCAACAAATATTACATTTTCTTTTTTAGCGATGTTTTGTATCCCCAACGCGAAGCGGGAAGTATTGCATAAATGATCGCACCAATATTGAGCGCAACAAACTTCATTTTCCGTGACAGGCAATCCGAAAGTGCCAGAATAAAAAGGAATGTTTACTTTTTGGAAACATACTTTTTCGAATGCGGATTTAAATTGATCCACGATTCCCGTCATGAGTCCTGAATGACCAGCATGTGTCAGGTCTAACGGAAATGAGATTATTCTCTTTGATTTGAGTGTTTTCTCAAATTCGATGATATTTTCATTGCTCCCTGAGACGACGCAGGAATCGATATTATTTACGGCTATACTTATGCTTTCCGGCAAGAATTCACGTAATTCATCTTCGGTTAATGGCACCGACAGCATCCTCCCCTGCGGTGCCTTCTTCATTAAATTTCCCCTTAACCAGACTAAATTTATAGCATCGCGTAATGAAAATACTCCGGATAAGCAAGCGGCCACATATTCACCGAAACTATATCCAATCATTGCATCGGGCTGGAGTCCCCAATGAAAAAGAAGATGTGCAAGCGCATATTCAAAAGAAAAAAGCAACGGTTGGGCGATATCCGTATCGAAAATATCTTTCTCATCTCCGTCACCATTATTTAAAATAAATGGTATGATATCCAAGCTGGCTGAACTGCGTACCCAGTCTGCACATTTGTCGAAAGCGTCTTGGAACACTGGATATTTTCGGTATAAAGACTTCCCCATTTCCAGATATTGAGCCCCTTGTCCGGGAAACATAAAAATTAGTTTAGGCTTTGTCTGGACATGATTATAATAAATTCTTCTGCTATCGGGAGTGTCAAGTGCCGAAACGATGGATTCCGAATCTTTTTCCAGGATGAAGCATCTATAATCAAAAGCATGACGACCTATTTTTAATGAATATTCAGTATCGTACAACGAGTTCTCCGCTTTCGCATTCAAGAAGGAGGAAAAACGACCGATATATCTTTTTAACGATGACTCTGTCTGTGCTGAGAAAACCAGTTGTTTCCATTCCTCTTCCGAAGACGTTGTTCTAACCGGCTCCTCCAAAACAACATGGCCATTCGATCCTCCCATTCCTAAAGAATTAACACCAGCTCTCCTAATCCCCACATCGTTATACTCAGCAGTAGACTTATTTACGTAGAACGGACTCTCATCCAATCCTAATCGGGGATTAGCTTTATTGAAATTTACCGTAGGGGGTATAATGCCGTATTTTAATGACAAAACTGTTTTTATTAATCCCGCAATACCCGCCGCTGCATCAAGATGTCCTATATTAGTTTTTACGGAACCAATGGCACATTTCTGAATCCCGGATCCATTAAACGTAGACTTCAGGGTTTCCACTTCGATAAGATCTCCCAAATCGGTCCCACTACCATGAGTTTCGATAAATGAGATCGTGGAAGGGTCGATCTGACTTATTTTATGAGCCATTCTCAACGCTTCCGTTTGCCCTGCGACACTGGGGGCTGTATAGCCAATCCTCCGGTTTCCGTCATTGTTTATAGCGCCGCCTTTGATTATGGCGTGGATATTGTCTTTGTCTTTTATTGCATTTTGCAAAGGCTTCAATACAACGATCCCAACTCCGTCACCACCGACAAAGCCATCGGCTTTTTCGTCGAAAGTTCGACAATGACCGTCTGAGGATTTGACAAATCCATCTTGGTAAAGATAACCTCTTTTGGTAGGCGAAGACATTGATACACCACCTGCCAAGGCCATGTCGCATTCACCCAATAGTAAAGAACGTCAGGCTATATGAACTGCCGTTAATGAGGTAGAGCACGCCGTTTTAAGGAAGATGCTCGGGCCCCTCAAATTTAAATTATAGGAAATACGAAGATTTATTTCGTCCTTATCAACCAGTTGAGTAGATTCGAAACCCAGAACCGTATCATTCCCGCTCATTTGCTCCAGGAGTGTCATTGCCTGCCACTGAAGATTGGATGAGGCTCCGATAAACAGGCCTATCGATCCGATATATTCTTCCGGTATATAACACGCATCATTTAGAGCTGAATAACAGCATTCATGCATCAATCGGGACTGAGTATCCATAATTTCAGCCATACGCCGGGAGTATCCGAAAAATGGATAGTCAAAGAATTCCGGATTTTTTAAGATCCCCCTTGCCTTGATGTAATTTTTGTTATTAAGAATCCCCGCAGATATCCCATTTTCCAGCAATTCTTCATCGCTGAAGAAGCTGATAGATTCTACTCCGTGAACAAGATTTTGCCAAAACTCATCTATGTTGTTTGCACCCGGGAATTTAGCAGCCATTCCGATAACTGCTATTTCCATTCCCGTCCATTTTCGGTTAGTATTCATCGTTTTTTTGTTGAAAAATTTCTAATGCACGGACCACGATCTTTTCTCAGATCAGTGATGAATTGGCATTTTGAGGTAATAAGATTTTTGTAATGTACCCTAAAGTGTAATGAAAGCGACTTGCCCGAAAACTACACTAGGGAAGTCCAAGTAAGCTCAATATAACTGTTAGTTTTTATTCACCACGGGAAGATCCCATACAGTTTTCATTTTAACTGATCTACAAGAAGACAAGCCTTCTTACCGTGGAGATTCGACTATAACAGGTATGCTAACCAACATACCGCAAAAATTCTACTCTTCTTTAATGACTTCGATAGGGTTTGCTAAAGCTGTTTTTAGAACATTAAAGCTTATGGTAATCAAAGCGATAAATATGGAAATAAAAACAGTAGCGGCATAAATAAGATAGTTTATACCTTCATGGTAAGCAAAATTCTGCAACCATTTATGAAGAAAGAAAGTAATGGGTACCCATGCCAAAACGTTCGCCACGAGGACCAGAATGATGAAATCCTTAGAAACCATCAATAGTATACCGGGAATGGTTGACCCCATGACCCTACGAATACCGATTTCTTTTCTACGCTGTTCCATCATATAGAAAGACATACCCCAAAGTCCCATTGCCGCTATGAAAATAGCGACGAATGTGAATATCGAAGCCAGTTTTTGCATCGTATTTTCCGCTGTATAAATGCTCTTATATTTGTCATTAAGAAAATAGTAATCGAACGGAACTTCATAATAGAAATTATCCCATATATTTTTAACATCCGCTACGATTAGATGCTCATTTATTGGTTCCGTTTTGAGAATTAAGTAAAAACGAAACCTATTGTTGACCGACAGTAAAACAGGTTCCACAGGTGAATGAAGCGAAGCAAAATTAAAATCTTTCACCACACCTATAATTTCCCCACGCAGAGGCTCATTCAAATTATATGTATATTCCACTGTTTCACCTACGGCTTGGGTAAGTCCGAGAGACCTAGCAGCTGCTTCATTAATAATAAATCCATTTTCATTCCCTCCCTGAGTTTTGGAGAACGATATTCCATTTTTCATTTGCAAACCAAGCGTCTCGATCATTTCATCGTCACCCAGCATTACCCGCATCCATATAGAACCATCGGATTCTTTCGACTGTATTGTACCGTTACCCAATAACCTCGGGAATCTTACAGTATGAAACGGAAATCTCTCTCCCGGGACTACATGGGTAACAGTAGCGCTTTTAATTTTACCTGTTTTTATCAATTCTTCTTTTATGATCTGCAATGTACTATTTTTGCGAACTTCTCCCCCTTTCAACGGAACTACCATGATATTTTCCTTATCGAAGCCGATATCCTTATTTTGCATGAAATTCAATTGGCTGTTTATGGAAAGAGAACCTATAATAAAAAATACAGAAATGGTAAATTGAATAATTATGAGTAATGTCCTGAAAGAAAGAGCCGATTTCTTCCCGATTGATTGATTGGATTTTATTTTCAATGATTTCAATATATTCATATTGGACAACAGTAAAGCCGGATATAAACCCGATAGGAATCCAAATAAAATGACCGCAACCGTAAGAGAAATCAGTAATGGGTAATTACCAAGAAGGTTCACCGACAAATTTATATTAAAAATTGAATTGGAGAAAGGTACTATTACGATTAATAATAGCAAGGAAAACAATAAGGAAACGATACTCAAAAAGTATGATTCCCCCATGAACTGAAAGAAAATTGACATTTTATCCGCACCCATAACCTTTCGCAAACCAATTTCTCTTGCCCTCTTGATAGACTTTGCCGTTGTAAGGTTTGAATAATTAATCCCAGCAACTGCTAACAGGAAAAAAGCAACGATCTGTAATATAATAATAAACAATTCATTACCGTTAACTTCGATTTCCCTTTCCGCTCTCCCTTTCAAGTGTATATCCAGCAGAGGCTGAAAAAACACTTCGTATTTATCTCCCTGGCTAAGCTTATCTTGAAATCCTAAAATTGAAATGATATCGTTATTTACTCTTTTAGCAAACGAGTGATAATCAGTACCTTTACTGAGCTGTACGTAGGAATAGAAAACCAGGTCTTCTTTGTCCCGTTCACTAAAAAAACGTGCCATATATTGGAGGGGGAAAATTAGATCGAAATGGAAATGTGAATTCTTAGGCATATCCTCTATAATGCCGGAAACCGTGAAGGTGTCATTCCCATTATAAAGAATATGTTTTCCTACGGCATATTCATTTCCAAAATACTTCTTTGCGGTCGATTGGGTCAGCACTACCTGCGTCGGACTTTTCAATACATTACCTGGGTCGCCTTCGATTAATTTAAAACTAAAAAAATTAAAAAAAAGTGCTATCGGCAAAACAGAACTTTTCTTCTGGAAATCTTTGTTCTCCATAATTCATGATGATCGGCCATATGGCTTTTATAAGCCTAATCCCAGATTCAACCTCCGGGTAATTGTCGACCACAGCGGGAACTAAATAGCTATTCGCTGCTGCGGAGTGTTGTTCTTCTGCTCCATAGTTCCATTTTTCCTCCAGCCGATATATATTTTCCGCGTCCTCATGGAAATTATCATAGCTTTTTTCTTTCTGAATAAAAATAAATATAATAATGAAGGCGACAAATCCAATTGACAGACCCAATATATTGATGAATGTGTACCATTTCTGTTTGAACAGGTAACGGAAGGTGGATTTCAAAAAACTCTCAAACATATTCTCTTAATCATTTCATTAATTACTTTAAGATCTTTTCGGATTCGCAATAAACAGCACCTGCAACGAAGCACCTCCCTAAATTTTTTATAATCATAAAATTTATTTTGAGTTAATTCTATAATATCTCCGTAATCCGAACCTAGAGATTATTTCTTGTTGAATTTGTGTCGAGCCCTCTATTATTTCGAGAATCTTGGCTTCCCGGAACATGCGTTCTACCGGATATTCGTTGCAGCATCCATTTCCACCATGAACCTGTACGGCATCGGTAGCGATTTGCATGGCGATTTTTGAAGTGAAGTATTTGGCATTGATGGTCTCGATTACCGCATCATCGTGTTTATCGTCTCTTAGTTTTGCGGCTTTTTCACACAGCGCGTTGGCTGCATGCACTCTTACCACTGCATCAGCAATAATTGACTGAATTGCTTGATAATTGTATATTTTTTTCCCGAACTGGCTTCTTTCCCTCGCATATTTCACCATAGCATTGAGCGACTCTTGTGCGATGGCTAATCCGGCCCAGGCGATGCTGTACCTACCGGAATCCAATGCCGTGTTTACCACATACACGAACCCTTCACCTTCTTTACCGATCATGTTCTCCTCAGGTACAACAACCTCATCGAATTCGATCTCTCCGATGTATGCGCCTCTGCCCGCAAGCAATCCTTTTATGGGAGTTACGGTTATTCCCGGAGTATTACGCTCAATGATAAAAGTACTGATTTTTCCATCGCGTTGGGCCACTGTAAGAAAAAAGTCTGCAATAACAGAAAAAGTGATCCATTTTTTTTGCCGTTAACGATGAATTTACCATCTTTTTTAATATAAGATGTTTTTATCGCTCTGGCATCCGATCCCGTTGCCGGTTCGGTCAGTGCGAATGAACCAATTTTTTCTCCCATTGCCATTACCGGCAACCATTGTTCCTTCTGAAGGTTAGACCCCCATTTAAGGATTGACTCTCCCACCAGCGAAACATGTACGGTTAACAAAGAGCGGGTAGAGGGACAGACCATACCGATTTCTTTCGTCAAAAAACCGTACTCTAATGGAGATAAATCCAAACCGCCGTAGCAAGCAGGAAACGTAGCTGCCAGGTATTTTCGCGCGGCCATCTGTTCAATTAAAGGCCGTGGAATGCCCTCATTTTCCTCAAAAAGATTCGCATAGGGGCGTATTCCCCTGTCCGCAAATAATTTCGCCTCTTCAATAATGTGTGTTTTTTGCTCGGACATCATAATTGTAAAGCCTCAATCCTTGATTTAATTAATTTACATATATTTTCAATACAATTGAAGTTTTTCAGGTCGAGGTCGTCATTATCGATAATAAAACAAAATTCTCTTTCGATATAAGTCAAAAGCTTCATGGCAAAAAGTGAGTTAACCAATCCCATTTCGAAGATATTATCCGTGTTTTTAATCTCTGTCTCAACTTCAAATACAAGGAGATTTTCCTGGATGAACTCCCTGATCTTATTTTCGATTTCTTGCATTTCTTGTTGTGTTTGTTATTTATTAAAATTGATTCGTTCCGGATGTTTTTGTCTCAGAGCCCATAGGAGAGAATGAAGTATCAGGCAGTAAAACTTCTACAAATTTCGGATAGGGAGTGATGTAGGTTAAGTCGTTTTCAAATACAATGTTCCCGTTGCCATCGTTCTCAACTTCTTTAAAATTGGAAAATTTATAAGTTATATACATCACTTTGTTCTTTTCGGTTTGCTTAAAATCAGCTCTTAATTTTTTTCCGGCTAATTTTGCCTGAAACATAATATAGCTTAATAAAATATTACCGACATTACGCGATATAATACGGCATGACATCAAAAGCAAACGCAAAGACCAATGATCCTTTTCATATTCGATCAAAGCTAAACCTATTTTCCCGTATGTTCCGTATTTATCTTCCAGTTCGCACACGAATAATTCGTATTTAACAGAATGTATATATTCAGACAATTCACTATAACTGTAAGTAAGACCTGTAGTATTTAACTGGTTTGTCCTGACCGTTAATTCCTCGGCCCGGGCAATATCGTCTTCCGAGGCTATGGAAATTGAAAATTTCATATTCAGAGAAGCAAGAAATTCTTCTTTTGGACCAACATATTTTTCTTCATACTTTCTCCTCTCGATATCTTCAAGGTACATCGTTCTTCTTCTCCGGGAATCCTCTGTAATAAACGAGGGGCGTAACTGGTCATGCATTAATAACATATCTGGCTCAGGAATATCGATCACACTGATCGTTTCGTGACAGTTAGCTACTTCTTCCCGTTCAAACAGTTGATCATCGATAAAAAGGATGTTATCCATACCTATATTCAGGTTCCTACGGATTCTTTTTACCGATTCAGATTTAGCATTCCAATTAATTTCGGGATACAGAAAGTAATCATAGATACCAAACTCTTTAAGTTTGGCAACCGCACATTCATATTCATTTTTACTAGCTATGGAATGGAGTATCCCCCGGGCATCCAATTCGACTATCGCTTCTTTGATCCCTGGTTTCAAATGTACAGCATCCGACTCCAAAAGCGTCCCGTCCCAAATGGTATTATCTAAATCCCAGATAATACACTTTATTTCCTTATCTGATTTTATTTCCATAGTTAATATTTATAGAATCCCTCGCCGGACTTTTTCCCTAACAAACCCGCAGCCACCATCTTTTTCAGAAGCGGACAACATCTGAACTTTGTATCCTGATACTCTTTATATAAAATACCGAGAGAATTTACCACTGTATCCAACCCAATTAAATCTGCCGTTTCAAGTGGTCCCATAGCATGCCCATATCCCTTTTTAAAAATGGTATCAATTTCTATTGGATTCGCTACTCCATCCTGAATCAGAAAGGCCGCTTCATTCATAAACAGATGGGAAAGTCTGTTGGCTACAAAACCGGGATAATCATTAACTATTACCGGAGCTTTTTGGATCGTTTTTAATAAGTCGATTATTTTATCCATGGTAGATATTGAAGTATGGAACCCTTTAATTATTTCTACCATACTTTTCAAGGGAACCGGATTCATAAAATGGCTTCCGATAATTCTTCCTGGGTTTGCGACCAATGAAGAAAGACGAGTAATGGATATGCAACTAGTATTGGAGGCAATTACCGTATCTTCCGGAAATATTTTATTTAATTCGGCATATAAATCCTTTTTCATATCCCAATCTTCTGTAATATTTTCAATAACCAGATCGACATCGGTCAGTTCACGAAATTCACAAGTAAACTCTATCCGTTCAAGTATTTCATCGATATGGCTGACCGTATAGTTTCTTTTGATTAATTTGACCGTACGAAATAAAATTTTAATATTATTTTGCGATTCTACCAACGCTGTTGCACTGATATCTTTAAGAATAACGGAGAATCCGTGGCTCGCTAGATCCAAGGCTATTCCGCTTCCCATCAAGCCAGCACCGACGATAACTACTTTCTGCTTCATTTTATTTTATTGTTTTTATTTACCTGAGATTCAAAAAGGTCAGCAAATAAGACTTTCCAATTCATCATCAGTCAAATCAACGGCATCGAAATCACTCGGCGTGAGATAGATCTGCCCTTCGTTTTTCAAATAAGAAATCATATCCTCCAGGTTTTTCTGAAAATATTGCGAGAAAAGATAACCGTCTTTTTCGACGCTACCGATTTCCAACCCGAGCTGTCCGCCAATTATCATTGCATTAATATCGATTTTTGTGGTAATATGATTTTCCAAACTGCTTTCAGGACCCGTATCAATTCGTTGGTAAGAAAAAAGTTCATTATTGGTTTCCCGGTCGAATTGTCCCATGTAATTAAATCGAACTTCCGGCACAAATGCCGAAGAACTTATGGATTTACGGATGTATTTCAGGTATCCGTATCCGGCTCCATGTGAAGTGAGTTTTCGAATTTTTTCTTTTATATATTTGATCAACTCTCCCGTATGGGGAGAATTCACATTAAATTTCACGGGGAAAATGGATGTAAACCAACCCACCGACCTCGACACATCTATCTCCTCGAAATGTCTGCCATGACTCTCTATTTCTATGTTCCATTCGATTCGACCAGAAATTTGGTTCAATGTTTGGAGTAAAGCTGCAAGCAGCAAAACTTCTATGTTCGTATTATAAGGTTTATTGGCATCGGTCAAAAGGAATCTGGTATCATCCTCATTAAAGAGAAAAGTATATTTCTTAATATCTTTTACCAAGGGAAGCTGCCTTTTCGAATCGGTATCCGAGAAATATGACGCACTTCCAGTCTCTTGCTCCCAATATTCCTGTTGTCGATCAAACTCTCCCGCTATGGAGAATCCAGTCCATTTCATATCGAGCATGGAAGCTGTTTTCCCCGGAAAAATTATTTTCGCGTCGTTTTGTAACGAGGTATATATCCTGAAAAAATCATCTAATAAAATCCTCCACGATACACCATCGATAACGAGATGATGTGCGGTAATGAACAGCAGATCGAAACTTTCCATGTGTATAAGTCCCGCTCTTAATAGTTTGGTTTTTGTTATGTCGAATGAATTGCGAAGTCTGAAACATATATCCTTAAGATCGGAAGGGGCATCTTCAGTATCCTTTGCTTCGGACCAATATTCCACAATATCGAACTCATCCTGCTCATGAGAATTATTATAAAACATTACATCTTGTTCCGGATCATAATTCATTCTTAACCCATCATGCCATGTCATGAGCATTTCGAATGTTTTTTTCAGAATATCGTAGTTAACAGGTTTTCTGAATTTTAAAAGCACTGACTGGTTATAGAAATCAGGATTCTCAAAATTCTGATCGAAAACCCATTTTTGGATAGGAGATAATAAAACACTCCCCTCAATCCGTACCTGTTCATAGTGGACTGAAGTATTATCGACCTGGGCAAAAAGGGAAACCTGCTTAATTGTTTGATGGGTTAAAATATCTCGGACCCGCACTGATATATTATGTTCGAATAATCTCGAGGTAATTTGTACCGCCTTAATTGAATCACCTCCGAGTTCAAAAAAATTGTCTTCGATTCCGACCTCTTCTTTTAATATATTTTGCCAAACGGTAACCATTAGCTTCTGTAAATCATTTACTGCCTTCTTTTTCTCCGTTTTCTGGAGAACAGGGACAGGCAAAAGCCGGTAATCAATTTTGCCGTTCCTGGTTAAGGGAATATAATCGACAAAAATAATGGCTTGTGGAACCATATAGCTGGGAAGATTCTGTTGTAAACGGGATTTTATATTCCCGGAAAATTTCTCGGATTCCGATCTTGAAATATCGCTACTTTCTTTCGGGTAAACAGATTTATTGGTGACGACATAAGCGCATAAAGTTCCGTTATCGTTTAAGGTTACCGCAACTTCCCGTACATCGTCGCATGTAAGAATCTGCTGCTCTATTCCCTCAGTCTCAATACGGTATCCATTTATTTTTATTTGTTTATCGACACGGCCGATAAACTCCATATTTTTATATGACAACCGTTTGACCATATCTCCCGTCTTATACATTTTCCGGCCGGGAACGAACGGATTGTCGATAAATTTCTCCTCAGTCAGTTCCGGATTGAATATATATCCCCTAGCCAAACCATCCCCACCAATGTAAATCTCACCAATTCCGCCCACAGGCACAGGTTTGAGGAATTGATCAAGTAGGTATATTTTCATGTTATCTATCGGAATACCGATAGGAACCGTTTGCTTTTTCTCTTTTTCAGGATGGTACCGATATATCATGCAGCCCACCGTGGCTTCGGTAGGTCCGTATTCATTATATATTTCGACCTCATTTCCAAACAAACGATTTATTTCTTCTGCTAGTGAAGTAGGAAAAACTTCTCCTCCAACTATAATTCGTCTTATGCTGCATGGCTTCTCGGGATCTCCGTAATTGCGGTACTCTTTCAGTATCCTGAGATGAGAAGGCGTAGCCTTTAATATATGGATCCGATTGTCGGCCCATACTTCTTCCAGTGAAAGTATCCGATCCATACCCGGATATGTTATGATCGTATTTCCGCTGATCAATGGTGCGAAAATGGAAGTAATGGTCAAATCGAACGAAATCGAAGTATATAACGGGAAATAAACCTTCTCATCTTTAATATAAGTACGGTTTGCAAAGGACGCATAATTTACCAGCGAACGGTGTTCCACCATGACTCCTTTGGGCTTTCCCGAAGTACCTGATGTATAAATAACATATGCCAGGTTCCCAGGAGTGTTGATGTTGACAACTTTTGGGGGCTCGTATCGAAGTGAAGAGTCATCGGCAATATCAATCCACTCTATTTCGATCTGGTCCGTCTCCCAGAGGTGCAAATTTTTGGAATCAGTAATGATCCATCGTGCTTTACTATCTTCTAGAATGCCGCAGATACTTTCTTTCGGTAAATCCTTGTCGATCGGTAAAAAAGCCCCACTGGCTTTGAGTATTGCCAAAATAGCCACAATTAATTCCGGTTTTCTGTCTAAAGTCACCGCCACCAACGTATCGGGAGCAACCCCTTTTTTTCTTAATAAACCGGCCAGCCGACCCGATCGTTCGTTCAACTCCCCGTATGTCATTGCACCATTATTTCCCTGGTTGCCATGGACAACAGCGATTTCACCGGGGTTTTTCAATGCCTGCGCTTCTATTAATTCATGAATGACCTGTTTTCCCGGGTATTCCAATTCCGTTTTGTTGTAGTTTACCACTATCTCATTATAATCCTTCCCGGAAAGAATAGATAAATCTACCACTTTAGCATGCGGAATTTCGACAATATTTTTTAATAAATTTTCAAAATAATCAGCCATTCTTAATATGGTAATCCTTTGGAATAACGCCATCGAATATTCGAAGTATAAATTAATTTCCTCTTCTGTGACAAAGACTTCCAATGAAAGATCGTATTTACTGGTTCCCGGATCGAAAAAGTAAGGCTGAAAAGTCAACCCTGCCTTTTTCATGGAAGAAATTTCCATGTTCTGAAAAATAAACATCGTATCAATCAATGAATTACGGCTAATATCTCGCTTGTGTCCGATCCTTTCAACGAGTTTTCCGAAAGGATAATCCTGATTATCCAATGCTTTGACACAAGTACGGTGAAGAATGGCTGTAAACTCTGAGAATGAAAAATTTGCATCAACATAGCTTCTAATGGCTAGATTATTCACGAACATTTCCTGCAAGAACCGGAGTTGGGAATGATTTCTTCCTGCCACAGGTACACCTGTGACCAAATCTTCCTGTCCGGTATACTTGTATAAAAAGATATGATAAGCACTTAAAAGCAATATAAAAAGGGAAGTTTCCTCTGTTTTTGCCAGATTTTTTAATTTGGTTGTCAATAAGGAATCTATGCGGAATTCTATTTTCCCTCCACGATGGTCCATCAACGAGGGCCGGGGATAATCAGTTGACAAATTTAAAACCGGCACATAATCATTGAATTGCTCCAACCAAAATTCGGACTGCATACGAATCTTCTCGGACTCTGCATTTTTATGTTCCCATTGGATGTAATCTCTATACCGTATTTCAGCCTCGGGAAGTGGTTCCCCATGATAATTTTTAAATAATTCATCCACCAGCAAACTCATAGATATTCCGTCTGAAATAATATGGTGCAAATCCATGAACAAGACGTTTTCCCCAGCTGAAACGCACAGCAGTTCAAACCGGAAAAGAGGGCCTTTATTTAAATCATGAGGGCGGACTTTTCGTTTTAATTCTTTTCCGAGATTTCCGGGATCAATTTGGGTTACCGTTAAAGCAAAATCCGATTTTTCTTCGAATTTTTGTCGTAGCTCTCCGTTTGAAAATATAAAAGTAGCGCGAAGTATTTCATGTCTTTCGATGAGATTCCGGATTGATTTTTCCAACCGTACAGTATCCAGTTCACCTCTGATCATAAAAGCCACGGGAATATTGTAAGCTGTGGACGATTTGTTAACTTCCCACAAATAATAAAGGCGTTCCTGAGCTGACGAAAGAGGATAAGAATCTAATTGTGTAGTTTCGCATATTGAATGAAAAGCCGTCTTTTCCAAATCTTCTATGGTAGCTGCAAACTCCCGTATGGTTTGTTTTTCATAT
This sequence comes from Rikenellaceae bacterium, assembly GCA_021201795.1. GTDB lineage: Bacteria > Bacteroidota > Bacteroidia > Bacteroidales > Rikenellaceae > JAJBUQ01. Next base: position 26,614 of record JAJQEF010000003.1, on the reverse strand, counting down.
AGCAAGGTATGGTCCAATTCAACTCCGAACTCCTTATGTATATACGATATAACCTGGGCTCCTTTCAAAGAATTACCCCCTATTTCAAAAAATTTATCAGTTACGCCGAAATTCCCATGTGATAAAATATTCGACCATATTACATATAGCCGCTGTTCAATCTCATCGACCGGTTCCACCCTTTTATCAAAAGACGAAAGAGCGGATAACTCTTTAATTTTCCGGATCGTTGCCGCGAAAGAACCCGAAATATACTCTTCGATTAATTTAAAACGTTGGATCTTTCCGCTGGTGGTTTTGGGTATTTCCCTTATCGGGATTATGTGGTCCGGTTCAAACCCGAATATCAGATTAACGTGCTTCTTCACTTTATCGTGAAGTTCGATGAACTTTTCTGTCGTCCCTTTGTGCAGTATAAAAACCAGTATCTGTTCCGCATTTTTCGTTGTACAACCCGCTACAACGACCTTCCCCAATTCTATGTCATCGATAACCTCCAGACTTCTTTCTATATCGTGAGGATAGTAATTTTGCCCGTTCACAAAAAAAATATCTTTCGATCTTCCGGTAATATATAGGCAGCGGTCATGGATGAATCCCAAATCACCGGTATCGAGCCATCCGTCCCCGGATATTACCTTTTTCGTCGCTTCTGGATTGTTATAGTAACCTGATGTTACGTTATCACCTTGAATGCGAACATGACCTATAACATCTTCACTACAAATATCATTATTGTTGTCTGTTATTTTTAAACGACAATATGGGATAGTTTTTCCGACATTTACAAATGATACCGTATTTTCGTCTTGGGCTCGCAAAATCACGGGTTCTCCAATGCGGAGCTTTTTCCTTTCGATACTAAGCGAAGCAACCTCAGTATATGATTCAGAAAACGAAACTGCCACACTCGCTTCGGCCAATCCATAGACCGGACGCACCGCTGTCCGCATAAGTCCATAACTTTCGAGCGTTTGGGAAAATTCAGAGCAAATTTCCGGAAAAATGGGTTCAGCCCCATTATAAATGATCCGCACATCAGATAAGTCCCAGCTATAATCATTACCGGGACGATATTGTTTCAATAAATATTTACAACCAAAATTAGGTGAACATAACACAGTGGTTTTATACTGGGAGGCTTTGTCCAGCCAAAGAGCGGGACGCCGTATAAATAAATTCGTCGGCATCAGATAGTGATTCATTCCACTGTACAATGGGCAGAGATGAAAACCTATCAATCCCATATCGTGAGTAACAGGCATCCAACTGAGCATAGAATCGTGCTGAGTGTAATTCGAGGCCAAAGCAATGGCCTCCATATTGGTTATAAGATTTTTATGGGTTAGAACAATTCCCTTAGGCAGGCCAGTCGAACCCGAAGAAAATTGTATATAAGCGATCTCTTCCCTTTCCGGCCGGTAGACGGTACCGGTTCCGCCTGCTCCCTGTATATTTTCGACATCAACCCTTCTCTCATACATCGAATCGAAAAGACGGTTGAGTTGATTCACTTCAGCATGTTTCTTTATTTTATGCAGGTCTTCGACGGAAATAATAATATAAGGATTATTCAGTACTTTCCAGATGTTGAAAAGTTTTTGCCGGTGATCCTCGTTTCGTCCAATGGTAAGTGGAACTGGAATAATTCCGCCCAATATACATGCCCAGAAGACAAAGACGAAAACTTCATTGTCTCCGATTTGGAATACAAGTTCATCTTTGGACTTTAAGCCCTGACTTTGCAAAACCGAAAGCACATGTAATGAGCGGCAATACAATTGCTGATAAGAAACGAAAACATCTTTTTCGCCACTTTCAATAAAGGTTATTCCCTTAGTGGTCAGTTCGCTTCTTTCTTCCAATATTTCAACTAAACTTTCTCGCATAATAGTTAATGAAATTATCCGGCATGGTACTTCCGGTAAAAAGTAATCCGATACGGCAAATATTCAAGTTTTCGCATAACGCAATAAAAAGAAAAAGAAACGGAATAGTCTAAAAAGGATTCAAACGAATTTTTTCAATACAGTGGGTTGAAATATCCACAAATACCGTCTGATTAATCTCATTTAATTGGATTCCGAATCTGGTTTTGGATTTTTGTTTCATTAGTATCCCTTCATAACCGGCAAGTGGCCCTTCTATGATCCGCACATTTTCGCCTTCAAGGAAACCAGACCCGAGAAATATATCTTGCCCCAGATTCAACATTCCCTTTATACTTTCTATGCACTTCGAATTAACCATCGAGGGATCCCCTCCACAGTGTATATATGTAACCACCTTAGGCGTCTGGCAAATCTTCCGTAACTCGGATATTTCCGTATTGACAAAAATGTAGTTGGGGAACAATACTTGATCTATTATTTTTTTCTGGCGGTTCTTCCATGTACGTAAAGTTTTGGTAACAGGAAGGAAAACATCATAACCTTGTAGGAACAATTCCTTTTCTACAATTTTTTCAGCCCTAGGCGCTGTATAGAAAACGAACCAATTTTTATTAAGTTCCTCTTTTGCTGATCTTTTCAGACTATCTGACTGGGATTCCAAATAGTAATTCTCGGACATAGGGGGGAAATTTTAATGCAAATTTATTTCTTAGGGGACCAATCATGCCATGCTCGATAATAGAAATCGGGCAGTCGAAGAATAATATAAATTTTATGTCAATCGGGGAGGCAAGACAAGACAAATAACCTTTATTATCGCCTATAGCTTCGCTTGGTCAATTAGCAAATCGACTTGTATAGAAAACTTATAATAAATGTTATTTTAGGTCAACATTTCATCCCAGATATTATACAATATTGAGATATTAATAATTCAAATATATATATAATTTTATTAATAACACAATATTCTTAAAATATCGAACAATATATCTTATAGCCTTAATATATATTTTCCGATTTAATTGGAATGCATAAATCCGTTTTGATGTTGATTTTAATCATTTTTCCGTCTAAGCGATACGTACAGGTGAACGGGGAGTCGTTCCGTTTTCATTTCATTGTCGGGAAGTTTATTTCCGCGACCACCTCCAAAACATTTTGAACTTGCTCGCGGATCGAGAATGCTTTCTTCTATCGCAAAATATTTGGGTCCTTATTTTTTTGTTACTTGGTCTTCTTGCAGAAGAAGACGCCACTAAACGTTTATATTTCCATAAAGTTACTTTAGTTAATTATTAAACGTTTGTAGCACGGAAATCTTACGATGCAAATAATTGCAATACAGGGCAATAACCCCTAATTAGTGACCTTTTAGGTCCGGGCCAAAAAGGTCACTGATAAGGACATTTCAGCTTACATTTTGTTGCCTAAGTTTACACCCCTAAAATGAAAAAATCCTCATATATCATTGATATACAAGGATTATTGCTTTCTAATGCACTCTTTTACAAGCACTTCAGGAGCGGAAAACGAGACTCGAACTCGCGACCCCAACCTTGGCAAGGTTGTGCTCTACCAACTGAGCTATTTCCGCAAAATATCGGTGGGAGAAGATGGATTCGAACCACCGAAGACGTGCGTCAGCAGATTTACAGTCTGCCCCATTTGGCCACTCTGGTATTCTCCCTTTATTTTAAAGAACTTTTTTGTCATCTACCCTTGTAATTAACTGGCTCTCGTTCGTTAATCTCCAAGTACAAGTGGTTATGGAGCCGATGGAGGGATTCGAACCCCCGACCAGCTGATTACAAATCAGCTGCTCTGGCCAACTGAGCTACATCGGCGTTACCATTTTTTGGTGATGCAAAAGTAATACGTTTTTTTAAAATCAAAAAAATTGTATGTTTTTTTTCATTAATTTTACCGCATAAACATCAACGAAATGGATGAAATAAAAGATAAGTTACCAGCAATCAAAAACATAGTTTATTTACTGTCTGCGATAATAGTAGTGGAAACAGCATTACTCACAATCATGATCCCGGATAAAAGTACGTTCCACTGGATTACTTTGACAGTTATTTTTATTTCACTTATTTACCTTTTGTCTGTATGCCTCAGGCTTATAAAAGCCATTAGCGGCAGCAAGAGGAAGTAGAGTCATCCGACTTCTCCTTACAGTAATCTTTTAGAGTACATCCGCCGCAATCAATAGATTTATCGCAGTTTCCCGGTTTATATCTCTTTTTGATACGTTTAAACTGAAAAAAAACTATTATTGCAACCGTTGCACCTAAAACAATATATGTAAGAGTATCCTGCATCTAAAATAAACTTCCTATCTGGTAAACTGCAAATGACAACAACCACGCCAGTCCGGTAGTGTAGAATACCGTGAACCATGCCCATTTTCTTCCTGCTTCCCTGCGTATGGCGACAATTACTGCTATGCACGGGAAATATAGCAGAATGAAGACCATCATAGTATAGGCCACAAAAGGACTGAATACTTCCTCGCCTTTTTTGGGACCGGTCGTATAGGTTTGGTTTTGCAAATTACTTATGAAGCCCGATTCGTCCTCCTCGTCCGAATTTGTCAATACCGCCATGGTACTTACCACGACTTCTTTAGCTGCGAAGCCTGTAACAAGGCTGACACCTATCTTCCAGTCGAATCCCAAAGGTCGGATGACCGGTTCGACAAAATATCCTATTTTACCTATGTATGAATTTGCCTGTTCGTCGGCAGCTTCGGCAATATTGATATCTTCGAGCTGCTCGTCTTTTTCTTCATCGGACAGAGTATTCGACGCTACTACTTCCGTGCGCAACATATCGTAATCTATTTCGAGTTTTTCATCTCGCGGGAAGTAACCCAGCGCCCATATAATTATCGAAGCGGCAAGGATAACCGTCCCCATTTTTTTAAGGGCCTGAACGCCCTTGTCCCACATGTGACGGATAACATTACGGGTAGTAGGTATCCTGTACGGAGGTAGTTCCATTACGAAAGGAGCCTCTTCCTTCGGGAAAAATACCTTTTTAATGATGATCGAAGATATAATGGCTACGACTATTCCGAATATATATATCGAGAACATTATCAATCCATGGTGCCTCGTAAAGAACGCGGATATAAGCAACACATACACCGGAAGTCTCGCGCTGCATGACATAAAAGGCATTATCAGTATGGTCAATACCCTGTCCTTACGGCTTTCCAACGTACGTGTGGCCATTATAGCAGGGACATTACATCCGAAGCCCATAAGAAGCGGAATAAACGATTTACCATGTAGACCTATCCTGTGCATGAGTTTATCCATTATGAACGCGGCACGGGCCATATAACCTGTATCTTCCATTATGGATATGAAAAGAAATAATATAAGTATATTCGGAAGAAATACTATTACTCCTCCGACTCCGCTTATTATACCGTTAACGAGCAAATCCCTGAAAGAACCGTCGGGCATCGCATTTTTTACTGCTTCCCCGAGCCATTCCACACCGGACTCTATCCACTCCATAGGATAACCTCCAAGCGTGAACGTCGCCTGGAACATTACCCACATCATAAAAAGAAAGATCGGAATACCGAGGTATTTATGTGTGAGATAACGGTCAATCTTAGACGTGCGGAAATTCTTATCCTGAGTCGCGGGCTTATATGTTTCCTCGAGGGCTCCGGATATGAATCCGTACTTTTCATCGGCAATTATCGTTTCCGGTCGTTCGCCGTAGTTTTTCTCAAGTTTATTGACCTCTTTGTTTACGACAGCCTCTATCTCCTGAAGGTTAGCCGCATCGGCCAGAAGTTTAACAGTTTCACTGTCGCCTTCGAGAAGTTTTATCGCAAGGTAACGGGAAGAGTATCTCGCAACGATCCCGGGATTTTCCCATATTTTTGCCTGCACGGCACTGATACTGTTTTCCAGATCGGTTCCGTAATTTATATGAATATGTCTTACGGTAGGTTCATTATCCTCGTAAACTGCCACGACGGTATCGAACAATTCCTTCATACCTTCGTTCTTGGAAGCTACGGTCGGGATCATCGGAATACCGACCATCTTTCCCAATGAACCGTAATCGAGCTCTGCACCTGTCTCCTTCAGTTGGTCGTACATATTCAACGCGATAACGACTTTAAGATTCATATCGATAAGCTGGGTCGTAAGATATAGGTTACGTTCGATATTCGAGACATCCACAACATTTATGACCACGTCAGGAACTTCCGTCAATATATGGTTCCTGACGTACAATTCCTCGGGAGTATATTCGGTTATTGAATAAGTACCTGGAAGGTCAACGATATTTATCCTATATTCCTTGTGGTTGAATTTAGCGGCCTTTGCATCGACCGTTACACCGCCGTAATTCCCAACCCTCTCGTTAGACCCTGAGACAACATTGAACAACGATGTTTTTCCACTGTTGGGGTTACCGACAAGTGCAACATTTATAGTCCTGCTTTCCTCGTGAAGATATCTGTTTACGGATTCTCTTTCGAAAGTAACGTCGGAAATGTTGTTTTTCGATCTTCTTACGATATCCGAAGAAGTAGTTACCTCGATGAGTTCCGCCTCGCTTCTACGCAGAGCGATACGGTATCCTAATATCTCGTATTCCACAGGATCCATCAATGGTGCGTTTTTAATCACCTTAACCGTTTCACCTCGTACAAAGCCCATTTCGGTTATACGCTTGCGGAATGCTCCGCGACCGTTAACCCTTAATATCACCGCTTCTTCGTTATTTTTCAGTCCGGAAAGTCTCCTGCTGTTTATTCCTTCCATGTATATTTTAGTATGATATACAAATATATTAACTTTCAAAGGTACTCATTATTGTCTTTTCAGACTATTCCCAACAAACAAAAAAGCAGGGATTTTCAGTATTGAAAATCCCTGCTTTTAGGTATTATATGGAATTATTCTTTTTTTTTAGAAAAATCCTGGGATGCTAAACGTTTGTATCCGTTATATCTCCATTTCGCGTTTTCTTCGGAAGCCTGGAATAATTCTCTAGCTCCCTGTGGGAATGATTTCAGAAGTGAAGTGTAACGAACCTCACGGTTGATAAATTCCTGGAACTTGCTCCAATCCGGTTCTTTAGAGTCGAGAGTGAACGGATTTTTGCCCTGTTCTTCCAACTGTGGATTGAATCTCCACAAGTGCCAGTATCCGCTTGCAACCGCCTCTTTGCCTATGGTTTGAGTTCTTGTCATACCACCTTTGATACCGTGGTTGATACATGGAGCATAGGCGATAATCAACGATGGGCCCGGATAAGCTTCCGCCTCTTTAACAGCCTGGAAGAACTGGTTCTGGTTAGCACCGATCGATACTTGGGCAACGTATACGTAACCGTAAGTCATCGCCATTGCACCGAGGTCTTTTTTACGGATCCTCTTACCTGATGAAGCGAATTTCGCAACCGCACCCACAGGGGTGGATTTAGACGACTGACCACCTGTATTAGAGTAAACTTCAGTATCCACTACAAGAATGTTCACGTCGTCACCCGAAGCGAGTACGTGGTCAAGACCGCCGTAACCTATATCGTATGCCCAACCGTCTCCACCAATTATCCACTGGGATTTCTTAACGAAGTACTGTTTGAGTGAGAGAAGTTCTTTACAGGTATCGCAGTCGCACGCTTCCATCATAGGAATTATCTTTTCAGAAGCTGCGGCGCTGAGAGCACTATTATTACGTCCGTCTATCCACTCCTGCATTCCGGCTTTAAGTTCCGCAGAACAACAGTTGCAGTTTGCGATAGCATTCTTCATTTTTTCCTCCACACGGTCGCGCAGTTTTCCAACACCCACGTGCATACCCAATCCGAATTCGGCATTGTCTTCGAACAGCGAGTTGCCCCATGCAGGACCTTGTCCTTTAGGATTGGTAGTGTAAGGAGTAGAAGGCGCAGAACCGCTGTAAATAGAAGTACATCCCGTAGCATTCGCAACCATCATCCTATCGCCGAACAACTGAGTAATAGTTTTAATATATGGAGTTTCACCACAACCTGCACAAGCTCCTGAGAACTCGAACAAAGGTTGTGCGAACTGGCTGTTCTTAACAGTTTTGGTTTTGTCAACGACAGTATCCTTATAACCGACTTTAGTATGCATAAACTCGTAACGTTCCTGCTCGCAAAGTTGTGTTTCAAGCGGCTGCATAGCAAGAGCTTTTTTCGGAGAAGGGCAAACGTCCACACAGTTGTTACATCCTGTACAGTCGAGCGGACTGATCTGGATACGGAATTTATATTCTTTGGTAGGTCCGATACCTTGCTTAGTAACAGTTCCTTCCGGAGCGTTCGCTGCTTCTTCTTCAGTAAGAAGGAACGGACGGATCACAGCATGAGGACAAACGTAAGCACACTGGTTACATTGGATACAATTCTCAGGGATCCATTCCGGAACGTTAACCGCGATACCGCGTTTTTCGTACTGTGATGTACCGTTATCCCATGTACCGTCTTCTCTTCCGAGGAATACGCTTACAGGAAGATCGTCACCTTTCAGGGCATTAACCGGTTCAACGACTTTCGCTACGAATTCAGGAACGTTAGATTTTACAACTTCCTGTGCTTTGACTTCCACTGAAGCCCATTCAGCAGGAACCTCTACTTTGATAACTTCCTGACCGCCTTTATCGACAGCAGCGTAATTCATATTAACGATATCCTCTCCTTTGTTTCCGTAAGATTTGTATATCGCTTTTTTCATCTGCTCTACCGCTACATCGTAAGGGATAACGTTTGCTATCTTAAAGAATGCAGCCTGCATGATCGTATTGGTTCTGTTTCCTAATCCGATCTCGGCAGCGATCTTGGTAGCGTTGATTATATAGAAATTGATCTTTTTATCAGCAAGATATTTTTTCATGTGTCCCGGAAGGCTCGCTTTAGTAGCCTCAGCATCGTGTACGCTGTTTAGAAGGAACGAACCGCCTTCTTTAAGACCTTTAAGGACATCGTATTTGTCTACGTATGAAGGAACGTGGCACGCTACGAAGTCCGGAGTTGTTACGAGATACGGAGACATGATCGGATTATCTCCGAAACGAAGATGTGAAGATGTATATCCGCCTGATTTCTTAGAGTCATAAGAGAAATAAGCCTGGCAGTATTTATCTGTTACGTCACCGATTATCTTGATGGAGTTTTTGTTCGCACCTACGGTACCGTCGGCACCGAGTCCAAAGAATAGCCCTTCGAATGTTCCCGGTTTATCGAGTTTTAAAGGTTCTCCTACAGGAAGAGATTTGAATGTTACATCATCTACGATACCTACCGTGAAATCGTTCTTAGGCTCGGCTGCATTAAGGTTATCGTAAACCGCAAGCATCTGTGCAGGGGTAGTATCTTTTGAAGACAGACCATAGATACCTCCTACTATAAGAGGCGCATTTTCTTTTCCGTAGAACACTGATTTAACATCGAGATATAATGGTTCTCCTATACATCCAGGTTCTTTGGTTCTGTCGAGAACACAAACTTTCTTAACGGAAGCCGGCATAGCCTGCATAAAATGTTTCGCAGAGAACGGACGGTAAAGATGAACTGAGATAAGTCCTACTTTTTCGCCCTTAGCATTAAGATAGTCCACTACTTCTTTAATAGTGTCGGTAACCGAACCCATTGCTATAATAACTCTTTCAGCATCTGCTGCACCATAGTAATCGAACGGTTTATATGAACGGCCTGTCACAGCAGCTATTTCGTTCATAGCTTCTTCAACCAGATCAGGAACCGCATCGTAGAATTTATTACATGCTTCCCTAGACTGGAAGTAAATATCCGGGTTCTGAGCAGTTCCCCGTGTAACAGGATGCTCAGGATTAAGTGCCCTTTCCCTGAATTCAGCAAGGGATTTCTGGTCTATAAGTCCTTTTATATCTTCCTGATCGATAGCTTCGATCTTTTGTATTTCGTGAGATGTGCGGAATCCGTCGAAGAAGTGAAGGAATGGAACACGCGACTTAAGAGCGACAAGATGTGCGACTGCAGCAATATCCATAACCTCCTGAACACCTCCTGAAGCAAGCATTGCGAATCCCGTCTGGCGCGTAGCCATAACGTCCTGCTGGTCTCCGAAAATAGAAAGTGCCGATGCAGCCAGCGCCCTTGCCGAAACATGGAACACTCCGGGAAGAAGTTCTCCAGCAATCTTATACATATTCGGGATCATAAGGAGCAAACCTTGTGAAGCGGTGAAAGTAGTTGTCAGCGCTCCTGCTTGCAGGGAACCGTGTACGGCACCGGCAGCTCCGGCTTCAGACTGCATTTCAACAACTTTTACAGTCTCTCCGAAGATATTTTTACGTCCGCCGGCAGCCCACCCGTCCACATATTCAGCCATTGTCGACGACGGAGTAATAGGATAGATGGCAGCAACTTCACTAAACATATACGCGATATGCGCAGCAGCATAGTTACCGTCACAGGTAAGAAATTTCTTTTGCTTTGTCATCTCTAGATTTATTAATTGTTTGTGTTAAATTTCATATCATAGTCCCGTGGAAACAGGAGAAGAACCTTTGAAAAAATCATTTTTTTCGATTTAACCCCCTGAAAAAACGGCTCCATTTTTCCAAAATTCCCCGTTTTGCCCACAAATATACACGTTTTATTTAAATCTTTATTTGCCTCTTCTATTTTTTAAGGTAAAATTCAGTGTTATAATCCGAACAATAAAATTAAAACTTTTTTTCCGAAAAAACCAATATCTCAATGGTTTAATAATTGCAACAGATATCGGTAATAATTTTAAAATTTGAAAAACTATGAAAAACGGTGCAATGATGCAATTCTTCGAATGGAACCTTCCCAACGATGGAAAGTTCTGGCAAAAACTAAAAGAAGAAGCCAAACATCTCCATGATATCGGCATCACTTCCGTATGGATACCACCGGCATACAAAGCCGATGAACAACAGGACGAAGGATACGCTACTTACGATCTTTTCGATCTCGGCGAGTTCGACCAGAAAAACACGGTACGTACTAAGTATGGAACCAAGCAGGAACTGATAGACGCCATTACCGAGTGCCGCAAATATCAAATTTCCGTCTATCTGGATGCGGTGTTGAACCATAAGGCAGACGGAGAATATACAGAAAAATTTATGGTCAAAGAAGTATATCCAAACGACAGACTCAGAGATATAACCGATCAATATGAAATAGAAGCATATACGGGATACAATTTCCCTAACCGTGACAATAAATATTCCGACTTCAAATGGCACTGGTATCACTTCTCCGGCACGGATTGGGATGCGGAACATCAGAGAAAAGCCATTTATCGAATTATGGGAGACGGCAAATACTGGAGTAAAGGCGTGGATGGCGAGAACGGTAATTACGATTACCTAATGTGCAACGATATCGATCACGACCACCCGGAAGTAATCAAGGAACTCAACAGATGGGGTCGTTGGGTATCCAATGAACTTAATCTCGACGGCTTCCGCTTAGATGCTATAAAGCACATCGAAGAACAGTTTACTGCTAATTTTCTTAAAGATGTAAGAAGCGACAGAGGAGATAATTTTTATGCCGTAGGAGAATACTGGAAGGGGGATTTCGACACGTTAGAGAGTTATATAAATTTAACAGAAGGCAAATTGGATCTCTTCGACGTACCGCTGCATTACAAAATGTACACGGCATCCCATAAGGGAAGAGATTTCGACCTTACTTCGTTCCCGGAAGAGATATTGGTCACTAAATTTCCGGCCAATGCCGTAACATTCGTCGACAACCACGATTCTCAGCGGGGAAGTTCATTGGAGTCACAAGTGGATTTATGGTTCAAACCTTTAGCTTACGGACTTATACTGCTCATGGAAAAAGGATATCCGTGCGTATTCTATGGAGACTATTACGGGATAGGCGGAGAACCTTCGCCGCACCGGATTATTTTAGATATACTCTTGGATGCCCGACAAAAATACGCGTTCGGCAAACAAAATATGTATTTCGATCATCCCAATACAGTGGGCCTCACACGCGAAGGCGACGATATAAGGGAAAATTCAGGGCTTGCCCTTCTGTTATCGAACGGTGAAGACGGAGATAAAATAATGTACGTAGGCACACAGCATAAAGGTGAGATATGGCACAAGATCACAGGAAGCATTCCGGATGAAGTGACTATAGGCGATGACTGCAAGGCACAGTTCAAAGTTCGTGGAGGCAAAGTAGCCGTATGGGTTAAAAAATAAATTTGCAGATCATCTAAAATAGGGCATTTGACAAGTGCCCTATTTTGATTCCATTATTACTGCTTATTATTTTTCCTTAAATTCATCCATGTAAGTTTGTGCCATGTCCATTCGAGAGGTCCTTGTTTATGACTGGATAACCACCATTTACAGAACATTATCTGAAGATACACAAACAGTAAACTGATAAGCAGGCTTACAGTTCCACCGCACACCTTCCCCAGATTGAGTAATATCGGCAGGAAGAACAACGTCCCTATTATAGATTGTAGAATATAAATGGTAAGGGTCATTCGTCCCAAATAACGCAGGCTGCTGGTCACGCGCATGAAAAAATTTCTTTGATAGAGCAGTATGAAGGACGACATAATCACGAAGGTGAACGCAAGTTTCTGCCACATATCGAAGACAATTGCTAATGTTCCTATTACTACATGGTCTTCGTTAGATGTCATTATTTCCTTTAATTCCAGCAACGGATTGAACATAAATGCGGAAACAATTAGCGTATATATCCAGAACCGTATATTTTTCTCTGTCGGAACAAACAACTCCTTCCTGCCTATCAGATAGCCTAACATGAACAACCCCGCAGTCTGTAATAATCGTCCTACGCTGATCGTCCACGCGATAGTGGCTATAATTCCGGAAGTAATGTTGGTATAAAAATAATTTACGAGATTGCCGTACATCGCAGCCTCCTGTACCTCTTTATAAAATTCGTTCGTATGGTAATCGGGCAGAGCATACTCAGGATTAAACAGACTTATACAATAATGTATCCATTCGACAGGCTGCGCAAGCAAAATAATTGCTGTGATAAGGATCGACTTGCTGCTCCACTTCCTTACTATGAACAGACTTACTCCTAATATAGCATATAAAATCAGGATGTCGCCTCCGGGAAAAAACAGGCTGTTGAGTATCCCGAATCCTACGAGAATCAGCATCCGCCATAAGAATCGGTATCCGAAGTCCATGCCTTGTGCCTCCTGACTGCGGAATTGAAGATAAAATGTAAAACCGAACAGAATTGCGAAAATCGAATAGACCTTGCCTGCAAACATAGAAAATGTAAGCCTGAATACTATCTGGTCAAGACTATTGAGCCATCTCGGCTGGTTGTCGGCAGGGGGGGAAATCAAATACAATGAAATGTTCTTGAAAGTGAACAATAAAAATTATCATTATCGCTAACCCGCGAAGGGCGTCTACGATCTCTATTCTATCGGTTTGGGGTTTTAGTATATTTATGCCTCTTATTTGGCTCTAAATTACTAAAAATTCCCATTGATTATGATCGAGCGTTTTAAATAAAAGAACGGCGCACAATGGCGCCGTTCTTTTGAAACAGGCAATATCAGCCGGTTTCATTAACTTCCAAAATTATTTTTTAGAAGTGAAACGTCCGTGTGAATCACGTGGTTGGTTTTCTGCATTACTTCCTCTTCCGTCAGATTTTCTTGAAGAAGATGAGGAAGAAGACGAAGAATGAGAACCTCTTTTGCTTTGGCTGTTAGATTCAGAAGTGAAACGTCCCTGAGAGTCTCTTGGTTCTTTTTCTGCACGTTCGCTTCTCGATTCAGAAGAATTTCCGTTTTTTGTTTTCATAATACAATAATTTAATAAATAATAAAAATTGTTATTCAATTTCAAATAAGTAGGCGCCATGCGGACGTCAGGGTCAACACCTTTTTACATCCGCTAAATATTTAACTTGTATTATGCAAGAATAAGACCATTCTATGGCTTGGAAAGGTGTCAAAGACAGTTATACCGTTAAAAGAACATTCCCGACGGAAAAAAATAAGGGCCGAACCTTGTCCGACCCTTATCCAATTAAGCGATTACTACGAATTATCTGCGGTGTAGCCCGCATTCTTTATGTTCAGGAGATTCCCACCACCATCTTCCTGAGCGGATGACCTCTCCTTCCTGAACCTGTCTCGTACATGGCTGGCAGCCTATGCTCGGATAGTTCTTATCATGGAGTTTATTATAAGGCACGCTGTTACTTTTAATGTAGTCCCATGTCTGTTCTTCGCTCCAGTCGATAAGCGGGTTAAGTTTTAGAAGTCCGTTGCCTTTGTCCCACTCCACTACCTGCATATCCTGACGCGTAACGGACTGATCCCTGCGGAGTCCGCATATCCACACTTCCAGACCATGAAACGCCCTCTTTAGTGGTTCGATCTTTCTTACGTAACAGCACTGTTTTCTTTTTTCAATGCTCTCGTAGAACAGGTTTATGCCGTTTTCGTTAACCATATTCTGGACATTTGAGCAATTAGGAAAGAATACCTCCAACTTTATGCCGTACCTCATGTTGGTCTTGTCGATAAGACTATACGTCTCAGGGAACAGACGTCCCGTATCAAGCGTAAAAATCCTCGATCCGGGTTTAATCCTGCATACCATATCGGTAAGAACCTGATCCTCAATACTAAGACTGGATGCCAGCGCAATCCTGCCTTCATATTCGTTAAGGAAATATTCCAGAATCTCCCACGCACCTTTACCGGCAAATTTGTTATTCAGTTCTTCTGCGATCTCTTTCATGATTTTATTCAGTTATCATTCCCGCACCTACCGTCTCGAACGTTCCCTGATCTATAAATATCAGGCTGCCCGTAACCCTGTTGGTTTTATAAGGATCGAAAACAAGCGGATTTGCTGTTTTTATTGTTACAGAAGCAATATCGTTCATTACAAGCGAATCCATTCCCGTCTCCTGCTCGAGCGTATTTATATTTACCTTAAAATTTATCTTTTTCACGATTCCCAAAGTTTCCCCGGTCATGTGTTTGATAAGATATCTTCCGTTAACTGACAGCGGTATTTCGTTGAACCAGCAGACCATCATTGTCACATCCTGAGAAACCTGTGGTTGTCTTCCGTCGGTCCCTACGATAATATCGCCCCTACTGATATCGATATCATCTTTTAACTGTATTGTAACCGAGTCCGGTGTAACGGCTTCGTCAATTACTTTATCGCACTGCGAGATTTCCGATACGACTGACTGCTGCCCTGACGGAAGCACGGTCACCGGAGTTCCCGTTTTGAGTACACCGCCTGACATACGACCCGAATACCCCCTGAAATCGTGGTATTTGTCCGATATGGGACGTATCACGTACTGGACCGGGAATCGGACATCAGAAGAAGCATTTATCTTATGGTCGATCGGGGTGGATTCGAGAATCTCCATAAGCGTTTCGCCTGTGTACCATGGCATATTCTCCGAACGGTTTACGACATTATCTCCGTTCTTCGCAGAAATAGGAATAAACCTTACTTCCGGAATATCCAGTTTTACGGCCATTTCTTTGTATTTCACTATTATTCCATTGAATACTTCTTCAGAATAATCCACAAGGTCCATTTTATTTATACATACGGCTACGTGAGGTATCTCGAGTAATGAAGCAATATAAGAGTGCCTTATCGTTTGCTCAAGCACCCCGTGCCTTGCATCTATAAGTATTATGGCAAGGTCCGCAGTAGACGCACCGGTAACCATATTACGCGTGTATTGTATATGTCCCGGAGTATCCGCAATTATAAATTTCCGTTTCGGAGTGGCAAAATACCTGTAAGCCACGTCAATTGTTATACCCTGCTCTCTCTCGGCACGAAGACCGTCGGTTAGAAGCGCAAGATTAACCTCTTCGTTTCCGCTTCTTCTCGAAGCGGTTTCAACAGCCTCGAGCTGATCTTCAAAGATCGATTTACTGTCGTATAATAAACGCCCTATAAGCGTACTTTTTCCATCGTCTACACTTCCCGCTGTAGTAAAGCGGAGAAGTTCCATATCAAGATATCCTGATGTTTTTATCTGTGTCATAATTCGTAGTATGCCCTTTTAAAAATAACCTGCTTTTTTTCTATCTTCCATCGCTGTTTCCGAACGTTTGTCGTCTGCACGTCCACCTCTTTCGGTAACGCGCGTCGCTGCAATCTCATTAATGATATCCTCCAATGAATTCGATTCCGACAACGTTACTCCGGTACAGGTTATATCACCGATAGTACGGCACCTTACCATTCTTCTTTCGACTTTTTCCTCTGGTTTAAGTTTCATACACTCTTCGGCAGCGAGCCATTGTCCGTCACGGAAGAACACGTCGCGTTCATGCGTGAAATATATGCTCGGCATATCGATCTGTTCCTGATAAATGTATTGCCATACGTCCATTTCGGTCCAGTTGCTTATAGGGAACACACGGAAGTGCTCGCCCATATTCTTGTTGCCGTTAAATATGTTCCACAATTCAGGACGTTGATTCTTAGGGTTCCACTGTCCAAATTCGTCTCTGTGCGAAAAAAATCTTTCTTTAGCTCTCGCTTTCTCCTCGTCCCTTCTCGCTCCACCGATAGCTGCATCGAACTTATATTGCTCGATAGTATCGAGAAGCGTGGTGGTCTGGAGTTTATTACGACTGGCATTATATCCGGTTTCCTCTTTCACGCGACCTTTGTCGATGGATTCCTGTACGGAACCGACAATAAGCTGTGCTCCTAATTTTTCCACGAGGTTATCGCGGTAAATTATAGTTTCTTCAAAATTATGTCCCGTATCTATATGCAGCAACGGGAACGGTATCCTTGCAGGATAAAATGCTTTATATGCCAAATGTGTTATAACAATGGAATCTTTACCGCCCGAGAACAAAATAACAGGGTTCTCGAACTGTGCAGCAACTTCACGCAGAACGTATATCGATTCTGCTTCAAGTTCCTTTAAGTGGGTCAGTTTGTAATCGCTCATATTTAATTTCGTAGTTGTCTTTTATTAACTGAATGCCCCCGACAAATATTCGCGGGTAAGTTCGTGTTTAGGGTTATTAAATACCTGGCTCGCTTCACCGGCTTCGATTATTTCACCCAAATACATAAATACGACGTAATCCGCTATACGCAGCGCCTGTCTCAATGTATGGGTGACCATTATAATTGAATAATCTTTTTTAAGTTTTACAAAGAGTTCTTCGATAGTTTTGCTCGATATAGGGTCGAGTGCGCTGGTAGCTTCGTCGGCAAGAATAAACTGCGGTTCGACCGCAAGGCTTCTCGCCAGACAAAGTCTCTGCTGTTGTCCGATGGATAATCTTATAGCTGGTGAATTAAGCCTGTCCTTCACCTCTTCCCAAAGTCCGGCAGCCTGAAGGTAGTGTTTAACTATCATATTCAGTTTCCGTTTGTTCCTGATACCATGAATACGGCAACCGTAAGCGATATTATCGAAAATCGACATCGGAAGCAGCGTAGGTTTCTGGGAGATAAGTCCCATTTTTCTCCTCAGGCTGGTAATTTCACCTACACTGCCGATTATATCGTCACCGTTAATCAACACTTTACCGTCCAGCTTAACTCCTTCCATCGAATCGATCAACCTGTTAAAGGTTTTAAGAAGAGTAGATTTACCACAACCCGAAGGACCGATAATACAAGTGATCTTTTTATCAGGTATCGTAATATTGACATCCTTCAGGATATGATTATCTTTAATATATACGTTAAGGTTTTCCACCTGAAGTTCCGACTCGGCGTTGTTCCTTATGAATTTATGATCCGGTCTGAAAAGTTTCACTTTCCTGCCGAAAAGGTTTTCTTCGTATTGGCCCGTACGGAGTTCCGAAGAAAGCGTTATTGCTGAGAAAAAATTCTTTACCATCAGACTTTGTTTTTTGAGAATTTATTAGTTATAAACCTTCCTGCTATACTGAGAATCAATACTATTATAGTAAGCACCAGCGCAGCGGCATACGCCCTGTCCTGCACCTCCTTTATAGGGCTGCTCATTTGGAAAAAGACTGCCAGCGGCAGTGTTGCTGCAGGCTGCGAGAGCGAAGTCGGAATACTGTCCGTATAACCGGCTGTAAACATAACCCCTGCGGCATCCCCTATCGCTCTTCCCACTGAAAGAAGCGTAGCTGTAGCTATACCAGGAGCTATCTGGCGTACAACGACTTTAATGGTCTCAAAGCGTGTGGCACCGAGCGAATAAACTGAATCCAGAATATCGCGCGGAAACTGTCGCGCCACCTCATCCATAGAGCGTATAAAAATAGGTATGATAAGCAATGTTACTACAATAATACCTCCCAATAAAGATGTCCGGAGTCCGAAATAAATCATTATCGTAAACCCAAATGCACCATAAACTATAGACGGGATACCGAAAAGAACATCATATGCTAGTCGGGCTATATAAGCTATTTTGGAGCGTTTTGTCAGATATATATTAAGATAGAATACTACCGGAATACTTATCATAAGACCGAGAATTGTCGAGGCTCCGACAATATACAACGAACCTACGATTGCATTCAGGAACCCTCCTTCCTTGCCTATATAGAATCCTCCTCCCGGAAGTTTCGTTATCATATCCCAACTCATAGCCCCCCATCCCTTATCGACAATAACCCATATTATACTGATAACGAATGCAAATACTATCAGCGTTGCGGCCCACATCAATATTTTGAAGAAACTTTCTTCTATATTCTTTATTCTCATTACATAAAAGTTTTTTCGATCCTGTAGAGTACGATTCTCGATATAAGAATGAACAGGAAGACAACAACAAACAACAGCAGTGCAGCAAACATAAGGGCTGCCTCGTATAACGGAAGAGACAACATTTCACCGTAATTATTGGCTATCAGCGCCGGTATCGGATAACACTCATCCAATAATGACCTCGGGACCTGAGGAAGGTTACCGCATACCATAAGTACCGCGATGGTTTCACCCAGCGCCCTCGAAACCGCAAGAACGACAGCTGCGATAATTCCGGGAATAGTTTTGCGTATAACGACAAATTTGGAAGCCTGCCATTTGGTCGAACCTAACGACATAGAAGCATCGCGCAGATCCTGAGGAACAGACGTAAATATTTCCACGAACAGACTCACCAATAAAGGCAATATCATAACTCCGAGAACTATTCCTCCGGCAAGAACCGTATATCCGGTCGAGAAGTCGACAAATCTCGGTGCGACATAATCCGATATCCACGGGACTATAAGCAGGGTACCCCATACACCGTAGATGACGGCCGGAAGTGCGGCAAGAATATCCAACGCAGGAAATACGTACCTTCTTACTATCGGTTTAGCATATTCGGTAAGGTAGATCGCTGTCAAAAGAGCTATCGGAAGGGCTATAAGTACCGCAATACTTGTAACCCACACGGTACCCATTATGAACGGAAGGAATCCGAACTCACCATTCAAAGGTTTCCAGCTGCTCGAAAATAAAAGCTCTTTAAGGCTGTAATCTGCTAATACGGGTGCAGATTTCATATAGAGCCCTATTCCCATCGCGATCACCAGAAGCAGAGACGTGAGTGTTAAAAACAACATCACGCCGCCTGCCAGTTTATCTTTTATTATCCTGTAACTCTGCATCGCTGTTCTCAGACTTATTCAATTACCGCTTCTTTAACTTCCTTTTCAGTCTTGTTTACTCCGAGTATTTTAAGACCGGCATCGAGTTTTTCATCCGACAGTCCGATATATCCGATAGGTACGTTCCACTGCTGTCCCTCGGTAAGGATAAACTCAAGGAAGGCGCGCACAGCTTCTTTCTCAGGAACTCCGTTGGATACGAGATAAAGATCCCTTGCCGGAGGAGAAGGATATTTATCGGCCGCTATAGCCTGGATAATCTCATCCTTGGTATCGTAAAATCTTTCTTCCGGATCGATCTGTCCGTTATTATTGACATCGATAGGGAGAACGAGTATACCTTCATTCGGAAGACGTGTTCCATCATCGTAAGCATATGAAAGGTTATTCAGTCCAATAGCATAGATATCTTTTTGTACTGCGCTCGCTACACCCGGATCGCCAAATACGGCAGTTCCTCCGAGATCTTCCTGTTTACTGTCCATCCAAAGAGCCCAAGTCTCGGCGGCTCCGCAGGCATCGGAACGGGTAAATGTATGAATCGGAGTCTGATCGTTGTTTCCTAATACCTGTCCCCATGTTTTGTATTCTTCCGTTATCCATATCTTGGTTGCGGCTTCCTGCGAGAGTCCTACTTTTAGAAGTTCATCCAATACAGGATTACTGGCATTTATAGTAGGAACCACTGCGTCTTTAGCAACAGCAAAGCCTATTGCGCCTTTTTCGATTTCAGTGGGATAAACATCACGTGATACCATACCTAGATCAACCACTTTAGCCAGTGCATCGGTCATACCTTTACCTGCTCCTCCAGCAGAGATATCTATCCTGACGTTAGGATGTATTTTCTGGAATTCTTCCGCCCATTTAACCGCAAGCGGATATAATGCGAATGCGCCTGACAAAGTTATTTGTCCATGTAGTCCTTCCTGGTTTTTATTTCCACCTCCACCACAGGAGACTACTCCCGCAGCAACTACCGCAATAACTAAAAAAGGTATAAGTATTTTCTTCATCTTAAATTTTTTTTCTATCGTTTTCCGGAAAACGGTATTGATTACTACTGATTTGTTTTTTCACCAATGCAAAGATGAGGCATAAGAGAGTTAAAATCAATACGTGTTTATACCTAAAATTTTAAAATGGGTATTTGTGCCTAACCATATATTGGTAACCTTACAATAGTATGTATATTAAAAGTTTAAACAATAAATAGTTTTATATATGTGCATTTTATTGCCGGGTATAAATTAAAAGTTCAACCTTGAAGATTTGTTTTAAAAATAAATTTTATATATTTGCACCGTTAATAGACGGAAATAGCTCAAGTTGGTAGAGCACAACCTTGCCTCAAAGATATGGGAATAATTCCCAACCTTGGCAGGGAATTATAGTTCTAAAACATTTTGCGGAAATAGCTCAGTTGGTAGAGCACAACCTTGCCAAGGTTGGGGTCGCGAGTTCGAGTCTCGTTTTCCGCTCGACGGATTAAAATAAAAAAATCCCGATATCAATAGATATCGGGATTTTTTGTTAATGAACCTCCTTTTTGGGAAGTTTATTCTTAAGAAAGATTTGGAATTAAGGATTTTTACTTATAAATTTAATCGTATTTAAATCCTTAAATCATGAAAAAATATATTATTCCAATCTTATTCGTGTATCTTTATCCATTGTCCATGTCTGCAGAAGGCATAACCTTTTTAGTAGAAGATCTGGAGAAACCAACCCAATCCTTGATAACCACCGATTATGACAATTTATGGAGGAATCTGATATTGTCCGATTATGACTTGACATTTTATCAGGTTGAAAGGGATTCTTTAATAGTTCCATATGAGATAGTTGCCACAGGAGATGCTCCGGAAAAACTTGTAACATACGGATATAATTCGTTTTTCAACGGGATGTATCGTGCTTATTCAGAGCATTGTCCGTTCGTATTATCACCGGACATGATATGGCTTCTCATATCCCAGGGATTTGCAAATCACATCAATTCAAATGCTGAAGAACTGCGTCATTTATTTGTTAACTTCGAGGGGAAGCGCGAACTGATCGTCCAAAATGATAAAATCGATCCGGATTGGCCGGACAGTCCTTGGGAGGAAATTTTCCCGGAATTTATTAACCAGATTTCAAAATACACAATGCCCGAACTGACTGACATTTTTGACACGGATTTTTCAACAACGACTATAACAGAAAAAATTGCATCGCAGATCACTCTTATGGATGCATTTAAAGAATATTTCGAATTTATCATACTCCGAGTCGCTTGCGGGATTCCGGAAATTACTTTACTGGGAACTCCGGACGATTGGGAAGACCTTCGGGCTCGTGCCCTGAGGCTTGCGAAGTACGGTCTTGAATGGTGGATATCCGAAATAGATCCGTTACTGGAGCAGTTTACGGAGACTTCACGAGGTAATATAGATACACAATTCTGGATGAATATGTTCAAAATCCACAGCAAAGGCGGATGCGGTATGCCTGACACATTCGACGGATGGATCATTAAGTTCTTTCCATATGACACATATGGTAAAAGAAACGATCTTCAGAAAATAGTAGGTATAAGGAGCCTGCCTTCCGAGATAGTTAAAGTAGATCTTAAACACAGAACCCAGGAACCTTCCGGTAATATAGTAAAGGAAACACAATTGGAACTTTGGGCGGGATTTATCGGATTGGAACAGGACGAGGAGAGTTTTTCCCTGACTCCACGCATAGGCTGGATGATACGTAAGAAGGATACTGAAAAAATGTAATCAAGACCATAATAGAAAAAAATATATCGAACGGTCAAGAAATCTCTATTAGTGTAATAAAAATTCCGGATTATATATTGGGTATGAAAATAAAAGAACTGAAAGTAATTTTTAATAATGAGATAATCATTCCTGATGAAATCGTAGACATGGAGTTAAAAGAACTGAAATTATTCGGAAAAATTACAGACGAAGGCATTAAACGAATTATCAGTGTGCTTCCGGAAACCATAATTTTTATAAACGGGAAAAAATACAATTGATACTCTAAATAATAAAAGAACAGGTAAAAATTACCTGTTCTTTTATTATTATGATATAATCTCGTTCAGATTACTATATTTCGTAAGCGTCAATCTGTATCTCAACATTTATCTGCCATGAACCGCTGGGGTCTGAAGAGGTTCCGAAGTTGGTAATATCGAAATTGAGGTCGTATATTCTACCTTCGGAAGTATATTCGATAACATTCGGAACTGCGTCAGCACCTTTACCCTTTACTTTAATAGTAACTTTATAATAAAAATCCTGTCCGTAATCAAATTCTGTTACACTGTAAAACGGAATTCTCATGTAAGCAAGGGTTTGTCCGGCAAATGAAAAACCTTCATTATTGTACAGCACCCATGTTTTACTTTCTCCGTAAACATTCGTAATTAAACTTCCGCCCAAAATAGGATTCCATCCTGCAAGCGTTTCGGGCTCGGTCACAAAACTTCCATTGGTGAACTGGAAAATAAAAGGATCGAGGGAATAAAGGAACCAAACATTTCTGTTAGTGTAATTAGTCATAGTGAGAGTCGCGTTTACGCGGGGATCTACGTCGGCTCTCAATAATGCGGCGGCTTCCTGAACATCTTCCTGAACCAATTCATTTTCAACATCTTTGCTACACGATACAATAAGTGCAGCTGCTGCTACCAGGTAAAAAATCTTTTTCATAATTTTCAATTTTCAAACAGTTAATAATAATTTTATTTATTACATGCGTTAATATATATATATCGACATGGTAATATCTGGAAGAAGGAGCGCTCACTTTAGTATCAATATCGAGATTCACAATCTCGCCATCAGAAACATAGTGAGAAGTACCAAGGGTTCTGCCGTTGACATCCGTAACGATAATGAACACTTCAAAATATACATCGTCATTGAAAAAATCCTTTACGTTTATAAATGGAATTCTTACAAATTCGGGAACTCTGGTTGCAAGATCATATCCCATACGATTGTAAACCTGAAACTCTTTCAGTTGCTCTTCCGTAGTGTCCGGAGTGAAGGTATCTGAAAGATTTGATTCTTTAGCAAGTGTTTCCGGCTCGTAAGCAAACCAACCTGCTCCTCCGAACTGCACTTCATAAATATTGTAGTGCATCGAAACATATCTTCCTGTAAAATTTGCAAGGGACATATAACAATCCACCCGGGTATCTACATCTCCCCTCGCCTCAATTTCGTCCAACTGAACGATTTCTTCAATTGCATCATGGCCTTTAGTACAAGACACAATAATAGAAAATACCAATAAAAGTAAAAATAATTTCCTCATAAGATTAGTTTTTCTGATTAATACAATGTAAATATAACAAATAAATACAATAAGTAAATTAAATTCAATAAAAATACAATTGGAAAAGAAATAAACTATTGACAGGATAAGGTAAATAATTTAAAGTTTGTGCGATATTTGTAATGAAACTATGAAACTTTAAAATATGTTAGTTATGAAAAGATTTATTTTACTTATTGTAGGACTCGTAGCTATAAACGCTGCTATTTTTGCCGATGATGAGAAGCATATCCCATACAGTGAAGTTCCGTCCGAGGCGAAGCAATTCATTGAAAATAATTTTTCAGGAAAAGAAATCCTCTATTCGCGGAAAGAATCCGAACTGTTCGATAAAACCTATAAAATTCTTTTTTCCGACGGAACAAGAATCGAATTCGACAGGAACGGTAAATGGTCTGAAATGACATCACGGGACGGCTTGCCCTAATCGGCGATACCGTCCAAAATAATGAATTATATCAAGACAAACCACTCCAACGTCAGAATTACCGAAATTGAAAAGGACAGGAACGATTACGAGGTCAAATTGAATAACGGGTTAGAACTCAAATTCGACCTTCAGGAAAATTTGAGAAAATATTCCGACTAACCCTTTAAAATACCGGCCGTTATGGCCGGATTTTTTTTATCCGGATATATTGTATTAATAATGAATAATTTTTTGTAGTTTTGTTTAATATGCGATAAATCGGATTATAAACCAAACTTTTATTTTATGAAGAAATTTTCACTATTTATTGTTGCTGCAATTATTCTGTGTTCATGCGGAGGAGGAAACAACACGAGCGGAGTTTCCGGAAAATTAAACGAAAATAAAGCCAACCAGATTATAGAGTATTATAACAACTCTCTCACTGTTCTTAAAAAGTTCTATAAGGAAGGGGAAATGGAAAAAGTCCTTAATTATATGGAACGAAAAGGAAAAACGACCACAAAACCTCTTGTAATGATCGGTATTTTCAGCGATTCATCCAAAGTGGTAACCCCGGGAACATATTTTGATAAGGAGGTTCGTACTGAAATCGAACAGAAATACAGGGAATTTTTCGATGCAGGAAATAAATTTTTCGACAATTATGAAAAATATAAATCATACATTACAGCTGAGGACTACAAAGACGATAATTGGGAAAAAGGCAATGCAATAGAGCAGGAGAACATCGAACTATACAGCAAGATCAGTGAGTTAAGAAGCGATATTTATTCTATTCTTATTCCGATCGCTGACGAAGCCGAAAAGGTAACCCTGGTAGGTAATCCTCTTAGGGATCATATCCTGAAAGCAAAAGAAATTTTTGCTGCAATGAAAGCTGCTATAGACGAATATGCGGAAGAAGAAGTTAATGCGGATGTGATAGACATTTATTACTCTCAGACAGAAATCCTTGTTGAGGAAGCCCGTGAATTGAAACCAGTGGACGGAGAAGAAAATAAAATGAGGGGGTATGGGGAATTTCTGGATGAAGTGGATGCGTTCCTCGGTGAATTACGTAAATCGAAAAGGGACAATAAATTCGACCAGCAGGGATTTGACAGGCTTATGTCCGAATATGACGATGCCATTTCAATATATAATACATTTGTGAGTTAAGAACTAATTATAAAAACAAATGACCGTGATAATCCATCACGGTTTTTTTACCGGCAAATGAATACTGAAGATATTTTAGTCCAGCGTCTGCGGAATCAGCTTTTAATAAGCGATGAAATGAAATCGGTAAAAGATGCAGTTTCACATATGGGTGCGATCCAGGCGCAGGAATATACGCTTTCTAAATGGGCAATTGCTTTACGGACAGGCAGTAGCAATATTTCCGAAATCGACAAAGCCATAAACGAGGGCGCAATAATAAGGACCCATATTTTAAGACCTACGTGGCATTTTGTTACGGCTGAAAACCTCGACTGGATGGTTAAATTATGCCGTGATAAATTATATAAAACCTATGTAAGTTACTGCAAAGCATTAGGGATAAATGAAGTTTTTTCTAATAAAATTATTCCCGTAATCCTTAGTGCATTGGAAAATAATAATCACCTCACGAGAAGTGAAATTTCAGAGAAACTGGCAGCTGGAAATAAAAACATTGACAATTCGATTACCAATAACATATTATTTATAATGGAAATAGAGGGTTTGATATGCGGAGGAAAATCAAAATCCGGCAAGCACTCTTATGCTTTAACAGAGGAATGGGTCCCACAAAATGCCAATCTTATTTCAAAAGAAGAAGCATTAGCGAAACTGACGACCAAATATTTTCAAAGTCACGGGCCAGCCACATTACAGGATTTTATATGGTGGTCGGGATTATCCTCCACAGATGCCAAACTTGGAATATCTCTGATTAAGGATATTTTGGAGGAAATAAATCTTCCTGGAAAAAAGTTATTGATGATTTATAGTAAACCTAATAAAAACGACGGCAGAAATCTGTTGCATCTTCTTCCTCCCTATGATGAATTCATTGTAGGTTATAAGGATCGAACCGATCTTATAAGTAAAGAAAACCATTCCAAAGTAATGTCTTCCTTCGGATTATTTAAACCGACTGTAATGCTGAACGGGAAAATAACAGGTTCATGGAAAAAGAAAAAAATAAAAAATTCTCCGGAAATAGAATTGTCTTTTTTCGATGGACACACCAATGGAAAAAAATTGTACAAAGAGGAAGTAGAAAGACTTATACATTTTTTATTTAACACACATTAAAAT
>JAJQEF010000040.1 GCA_021201795.1 Rikenellaceae bacterium | reverse complement strand
ATAAAGTCAATGTATATAAATCAAGTGCAATTTATAAAGTTTAATTCAATAAAACCAAATAATTTAAAATTTGTACTATATGATTTAATAAGAAATAATAAGTCAAATACATAATGCTATTTTCGCAATTTTTCGTTTTCAAGTAAAAAAAACTTTGTTTTGTAAATATAATCAAAATTTGCGTATTTATAGATTCAAGCAAAAAAAAGCACCCAGTAGGGTGCTTTTAATTATAATAAGTTAAATATTAATTAGCCGGATTCACTCCCGCAGGGAACCATCTCGGGTCGCCTACTCCCCATGTCGACACTTGTTTTCCGTCAAAATAAAGATCCGGATTAATAGTGAAGTCGTTATTATTCTCATTTGGGAACAAATCTACACCTGTAAAATCAGCGACAGGAATTCCTGCTGCAGAAAATTTAAAGCTAGCTCCATCTTCCTGGTCAACAGTTCTGAAGCAATTCGTTACAGAATTAGGAACAGTAATAAATGGCCTTATTCCGTTTGCTTCCGTCCGGGATAATTTTGCAAAAATAAGATTTTTAAATTCTACAGTAGCAACACTTCCGCCCATAAAACGAATGAAGGTATCGTTAATTCTATCATTTCCTGCAAAAGTACAGTTCTTGACAACTGCGTTAAAATTCGATAAAGTAAGTCCTTCAGTACCTGTACGAAGCAATGGGAACAACCCGTAGGTAACATCAATAAAAGTAGAGTTCTGTACTGTTACTTTACCTACATCTCCTCCCGCGGAAAGCACTCTGTTAGTTGAAGGATCCCCACACGCGATAAGTCCGTCACAAGGGCGAACATCTACTGTAGTAGTATTCATAGCTGTTTGGAATATACAATTATCAATCAGAACTTCAGCTATATACGGTGAAGCATAGTTATTCAATCCGATAATACCGTTCGGAACATTGGTAATGGTACAGCCTACAATTTCAAAATTACTTATATTTACATTTCCAAGGTTGATAAACCTGCTAAAATCAGTTGGATTTCCTGTAAAGTCCACATCTTCAAATCTTAATTTTGCCATATTATCTGCAACACCAAGTTGGACATTCATATAAACAGAAGCTCTTTGAGTTTCATCAACCGATTTTATTGTAACATTAGATCCTTTAATACTTATTTCACTTCCTAAAGAAATATTCTGATTATATCCAGCAGGCAGATAAAGAGTTAACTCGTAACCATCAGGTATAATATTTAAAATTTCGCTCAAATACTGATCTTCAGGAACATAGAAATCTGTAACCCAACCGGTATCAAATCCGACATTATTAAAGAGATAATCCTCTTCTCCTTCAAAAACACCATATATATAAGCATCATAGGATGTAATAGGAGAAAGTCCTTCTTCAATTACCACGTATCCATTATTAATATCTTCCTCTGTAAGATCTATGTTTAATATTGGATTCGTGCTTCTCGATTTAGTGATAACAATATATGAAAGATCATATTCTGTATCAAAATAAACGATAGCTTCTATACCGTCTGCTTCCACTTTGGTAATTGCTTCCGCTCTCTCTCTTTCCGTAGTATACGGTCCCGAATAAGCCCATTGTGTAGGAAGTCCGTTTTCGAGGTTGGCTCTTACGCGAGCATAATAAGTAGTATTATAATCTAGCTCACGACTGAAGGTGTATGCATTTACAGTAACGGAAGCAGAGATATAATCCCAAAAATCTGAAGTTTCACTTACTTGTATGGTATAATCTTCCGCTTCTTCAATAGACTCCCACGCGTATCTTATGGTATTTTCAGAAACTGTGGCATCTGTAAACTCAGTAGTAATGAACTCGTCCACTGGCTCAACCGGAGTAGTTACCGGAATAGCCTGTGTCCATACTGTAATCTTACCATTCTTAAGATTTCCTCTTACACGAGTATAATAAGTAGATTCATATCTCAAATCATCTATCAGTATCGAATTTGTTTCCGGATAAAATACTTCGCTTACCTGAAAATCTTCATATCTACTGATTTCAACAGTATACGTACGCGCTCTTTCTCCTAAACTTTCCCATTCGTAAGAGATAGAGTTTTTCGAAACAACCGGTTCTCCCGTAAACTTTATTACATAATCGTAGTCGTAATCCTCGCTTTGCTCCATTTTGTCATCGCTACACGATGCCAAAATAAAAACTCCCAGCAGAACACCTAAAACGGTCTTTATATATTTAAAAATATTTGTATTCATAATTATAGTGATATTGAAATTGATTTAATTACAGGTATAACCCAAACCCACATGGGTTATACCTGAAATATTTTAACTATATAGGAATTAATTAGCAGGTTCTACCCCATCAGGAAACCAACGAGGATCACCTACACCCCAAGTCGAAACTTGTTTTCCGTCATAATAAACGTCGGGACTGATGGTAAAGTCATCATTAGCCTGGTTAGGATATAATTCAATACCGCTAAAGTCAGCTTGAGTCGCTGCTGTAATACCGTATACAGGGAAGCCCATAGTAGAACCGCCAAGTGCCATATCGTTCGTAACCACTATATTTTTATAAGTAGGGCTGCCATTAGATACAAACCAGTTTTTAGTGGTACTTTCTATACCTTCCAAAGTTGAATAAATACAGTTAGACATAGTAACTCTTACTGGATCATCCGAAACAAATCTTATAAAATTCGTAACCCGGTCAATTCCTGCAAACGTACAGTTTCCGACGGTAACACGTATACCCGTCAATGAATTTAATCCATCGGTACTTGTTCTACACCATCCGATCAGAGCAACTGTCGAATTGATCATTGTTGAATTTGTAAATGTAAATTGTTTTACATCTGCTGATGACGTACCTACATTTACACCAGGATTGCCTGCAGCCAAAACTCCATCAATATTATTAACTCCAGGAGCATCTTCTGACCATTTAAGTATACAGTCGTCAAATAGAATATTATTCGTTACTGAAGCGGTATTTGTAAATCCTATAATACCACGTTTCATATCAAGGAAAGTACAACCTACTATTTCAATTGATTCAATAGTAACTGGGTTAGTGACCTGAATAAGTCTTCTGTCTTCACTCAAAGTACCAATAAAATCTATATCTTCAAATCTTAGAAGATCAATATTCGATGTAGTATTTATCTGTGCATTAAGAGAGATTTTAGCCCTTCCTTCTCCTTCGGAAATTAGAGATTTGATAGTAAGATTTTTAGCTTCAAACTCTAAAGTTGTTCCTTGCCTTACGAGATCCATCTCATAACCTTCCGGTAAATAAAGAGTATATTCTATCGAAGATTGAAGCTCAGCAGTAATATCTGAAATATACTCTGTTAATTTTAAGTATACGTCGGGAGAGAAATTGGTAGTAAACCGAACTGTATTAAAGGTGTATTCACTACCTTTAATAGTTGCTTCGTAAGTTGTTGTTCCTCTCAAATCAATAACATAATAACCATTTTCAATATCTTCTTCCGACAATTCAATTGTTCTGTCAAATTCTTTTCCTACCTCAATTTCTTCTCCTTCATCATTCTCTTCAAATAAAATTTGATAAAGATCTATAGCTGTAACATTAAAACCATATCCACGAGGGAAACGGAATGTTATTTTTGCTCCTTGAATTTCATCATCTAAAACAGAAACAACCTTAACTTCTGTCGGATCAGGAGCAGACTGAGTAGTTACAGCACTTGCAGATGCCCATTCAGATGCGTCTCCACCCTGAAGGTTCGCTTTCACACGTGCATAATATTGAGTATTGAAGAATAAATCCTCGTCAACAGTGTAAGAATTATCTGTTAAGGTATAATTAAATATTTCCTGTGCAGTAGTAGCAAATGTATTATCCGTAGATACCTGTAAGGTATAATTACGAACATTGTCAACTGCAGTCCAAGAGTATTTAATAGTATTATTAGTTACTGACGGAGTTTCAAATTTAACTTCTACGGTAGGGTCTACAGGAGAACCAGTCGATTCATCGACATCGTCGCTATCACTACACGACGCAAATACGAATAATCCTAAAATTACCACAATTAGGGTTCTTAAATAATAAAATGTTTTCATAGCTAATTTCATTTTAAGTTAAGCAGGTCTGGTAAACCATACCTGCCTTATTTATTTTTTAATTAATAGGAGCAGGATCTACATTAGCTTCAAACCATCTCGAATCACCTACACCAATTTCCGCCACGCGTCTTCCCTGAACGGAAACCGTAGGATTGATAGTGAAATCTTCCTGTGCATAACCCGGAAATAACTGCGATGTAGTGGCGCTAATCTCCAATGTTCCTACACTCGAAAGTTTATAAGAAGAACCATCATTCTGATCCGATGTACGATAATTATTAGAATAATTTAATAATAGACTACTAATAATCGCCGGCCTCCATTCTTCCGGAGTTGTCCAGCGTGGATTTTTAGCCCAAATATTATTATGCCAAGAAGCTGTGGTGTTAGATGCGTCCAAACGAACCATCCAACTAGCCATACGATCAGTACCGAAGAAAGTATTATTTATTATCTGATAATGCAGGAGATCGGTAAGAGCTGTAGTCATTCCGGTATTAGATCCCAACAAGGCATTATAAAGGTCAATAAAAGTATTGTTTCGGATTATCAAACTTGCTTCGCCCTCAGCGGACAGATTAGGTAAATTGATAAATGCATATAACCAATCCATAGCGTTACTAACTTCCTCATCAGTTTTAATAATACAATTTTCTATAATAAAACTTTTCGGGAAAACTCCTGAAGTATTAACTCTGGAACCAGCTATTCCGTAAGGATAATTAAGGAAGTAACAATTATCAATGTTTACACTATTAGGCTGAACCGTTCCTACAAACGATATAAAATTAGTATGATCTGTATTTCTTACTCCTTCCCAGACTCCGTTGATTTTAATATTTTTAACCACAACGTCCGCTACACCGGCAATTACAATATCAGCGTCATTTAATAAATTAGATGTAAAATTACCATTAGCGTCAAGAGTCCCCTCGATTGTTAAACTTAATCCGGTAAATTCAAACGGGTTCAATACATTGGAATTGTAACCTTCCTCCAATGTCACTGCAATATCGTCACCTTGTTCCATTAATCTTCTTAAGACAGGTTCAAGAGGTTGATTTTTTGGAACCAAAACATTCGACGTTGTAAGATCAGTCGATACGGAAGTTGAGAAAATGACAGAGTCAAATCTTCTGAAAAAATCTTCTGAATCGTAAACAGAGACCAATTTGTAATATGTATCTTCTGTAAGAACACCGTCAGGAAAAGTTATATATCCTACACTCGAGTCCTCAAGATCTACTATAAAATCTCCATCATGATCATAATCTTCTATAAGTGGGATTATTGTTGTATTTCCTACGGTATTTCCATCCGAATCAGATGCTGAAAAATAAATGTGAGAAGGACTATACATACGCTGGATAGAAATTTCGGTATAAGTACTGAACAGGTCAGTTATGTGCAGTACGGTAGGATCAGTCGGTGTATATACGGTACCTGTTAATACCGGTTCTGCATAATACCATTCAGATGAACCCACTCCGCTGTAATTAGCCTGGAACCTTGCAAAATATTGTGTTTGTTCCTCAAGATCCGTAATTAGTATTGTAGTTTGTGTCAAATTTTCAGCAAATACTATTTCAGAAAACTCTTCATCCGTCGAAAGTTGAAAAGTATAGGACTGAGCCTGGCTGTTTCCGTACCAGTAAAATTGTATCGTATTTTCATTGACAATCGGCAGACCGGTAAATCCAGTACTATTCCATGGTTCTTCATAATCTTTATTTTCACATGAAATCAAAGCCAAAGAACCAAATAATGAACATAATAATATTGATATAAAATTTTTCTTCATAATTGAAATTTTATGTAGCCGGTATGATTAACTCATACCGGCAATAATTTTCTTAGTCTAAATCACGCAATTCGTATTTGATAAACCAGTTATCAGCACTTGTAGAAAGAATATTGTAAATCGTATTTTCATACCCCGTTCCTTCATATTTTTTCGCAACCTGTTCCGCAAATATGGGTAGCATTTCAGGCCTTCTTTTAACGATCCTCTGCATAGCATAGTAATGCAATGCCTCTCCTGTTGTCTCAAGCAAATATTCCTCTATTACAAGAGAATCAAGCGAACGCTTATCAATCTCGATATTCGGATTGGGCGTTTCGATAATCCAGTCCCCTTTAGGGTCTGCATCACCTCGACCGCGTATACCCATAAATGCATTGGTTGCAGCTACAAGTCTTGGCGGGAAGCCCGTTAAGAATCCTGTATATTCTCCATTTACGAACATCGTCCTAAATATATAATCAGATCCTGGGTTAACTGTTCTAGTTCCGTTCAGTACCCAGTAACCAGCTTCGACATTACCTTGATTTGCCAATGCCTCAGCTACGAACAACCATAACCAACCAGCACGAGCTGTAATTATCCATGGTATTACATCATAAACAGCCAATGCCTGATAGTCATACCGGGAATTAACACCAGCATATTTATTGAAGAACCATTCTCCGGTAGTCTGAACAGCTGGAGCAAATGTATTAAACTGTATACGTGTCGCATTATCAGTATCGTAATTGAATATTCTTGGTTCATTTCGTCCGGCTTTTTCAATCACCCAATCGGAAGGTTTGAGTAAAAATTCAAAAGGACTATAAGGACTGAAATGATTTCTCAATGTATTAGTCTGATCCCATTCAAATTCATAGTACATAGCAGAAATTACTTCTCCAGTCATCGACATATCTTTATTTGTAATCCAAAAATATATCCATTGGTCAGTCGCTTTACGTTCGGTGCCTGATAAAATATACGCTTGACCGTCAGGAATTGAATTGATAAAAGCAAAAGCATTATCAATTACCCCCTGCCAATTGTCAATATATAAATATAATTCAGCAAGTAATACCTGATATGGTATATTCATCATATTCCAACGTTTCACCTCAGTTTCTGCTGCTTCAGGATCCAAATATGCATACCAGTCATCCAGATCAGCTTTTCCGTCGAATCTTGTTCCATTAATCGTTGCTCCAACTTCAATCAGGTCTATGGCTTTAGCTATCACCTGCTCCTGGCTCCATAGAGGGAAGTCCTTGACATCTTTCAATCCGAGTAACGGGTCGTCGATATAAACTGCTTGTCCATAGATTTTAGCCAATTGTAAATAAGCCCATGATTTCCACCGCAATGTCGCACCGATAAATGCCGCAAATTCAATGTCTTCGATAGCGCGCGGATTTTCCGTATAATATTCTCCCGCATGATATAAATAATCATTAGCGTTCAAAATAACTTTATAATATCCCTCAGGAGAGGCAAGTTTGTTACCGGTAAACGCACCTAAGGTATAGTCGTTGTAATAATATACATCCCAATAATCCTGATCCATAACATTAGATGCCGGAATAAACGGAAGCCCTCTAAGACCTTCAAGATATATGGATTTCTCTGCAACTTCCTGAACTGACTGTGCTACACCTAAATATCCCATGAATAATTCCGAATATTCTTTAATGTAATCGTCTTCCTTGATAATATCATTACCATCCGGATCAAAGAAATCCTTACAGGATGTAAAATTTACCAATAATAGAAGAAATAAAAGTGGTTTATATATATTTTTCATATCTCAATTGATTAGAACTGAAGTTTAATACCGAATTTAATAGAACGTGCAAGAGCAATCTTAGCATAATCAACTCCTAACATTGAAGAATCGTAAGAATACATATATTCCGGATCGATACCTAAATATTTAGTGAACGTACACAAATTCTCACCGGCAACATACACTGTCAAACCATATAGTACAGAAGGGAATGTGTAGCTAAGCATTACTTCTTTGAGTTTAATATAAGAAGCATCTTCTATATACCTATCAGAGAAGCGATTATTTCCTAAAGGATCGCCATAGTTAACACGTGGCATATCAGTCTGTTGGTTTTCAATAGTCCAACGAGATGCTACAGAGCGAGCTTGATTAGTGTAATCATAACCTCCTTCGATACTTCTACGTGTCGCATTATAAGCTTTATTACCATAACTATATGTAAAGAGAGCGTATAGATTGAAATTATGATAACGGAAATTAGTATAGAATGTACCAAATACATCAGGGTTTGCATCCCCAATAATGGTACGGTCTGAACTATTGATAATCTTATCACCATTTTGATCTACGAATATTACGTCACCTCCGCTATATGCCTGGCCATTGTAATTGGAATAACCTTTCTGTATGGCAGAAGCAGTTGATGCGTAAATACCTTCCGTTTGTAACCCATAGAAGCTATTCAATGGATAGCCAACTCTATTGATTAAAGCTGCTCCGTCAGACAATTCAGTAACAATGTCTTTGTTATTATTTGCAAGAGAAACTATTTTGTTTTTGTTCTGTGCAACCGAAAGGCCTATATACCAATCCATATTCTTTTTATATAGGATAGCATACCTTGCTCCGATTTCAAAACCTTTGTTCTCCAATTCTCCTACATTTTCATACATATAATTGCTACCGAAAGCTACTGAAACTTCTTTAAGAAGAATCAGATCTTTTACTCTGGAATTATAGTAATCGGCTCTAAGAGTTAAACGATGATTATGAAGAGAGGTTTCAACTCCAATACTCCAAGTACTATTAGTTTCCGGTTTTAACTTAGTATTTGGAATACCATCCCTAACTATACTATTTAATTCCTGGAACCTGTTAGATACATAGAAATATTTACTATAATTTGTCGGGAACTGGCTATTTCCAGTAAGAGAATAGTCTACATAGACATTAAGTTTATTTACCAATAAAGTGTTGTCCAGCAGCGGAGTATTTTTCAGATAAACTATACCGTTAACTCCTGGATAGAATCCATATAATTGAGCATCTTTACCTGTAGAAGAAGCACGGTCTGATGATAAATTGAAACCTAACCCTGTAATATTGTTATACTGATACTGAACCCCCACATAAAAATTCATCCAGTTCCATTTTTCATTATATCCTACAAAACTTTTTCCCAAATCCTGAGTATTTCCCAATGTCTGATAAAAATCGGAGCCTGTATTATATCCTTCACCCGCATCATATTCGATTTGAGACATAATCGCCTGTACACCGACGGAAGCTCTCACATTGTGTTTTTCCTTGAAAGTCTGATCGTATCTTCCGTATACGGAATAATACAGATTGAATATATCCAACCCACCGCTACGAACAACGTTATTCGCGATATTTTCACGCAAAGAAGCAACTGTGTTCGAACTTTCACCAGGAACAAATAAAGACTCACTGCTGTAAAAATAATTTGCACCAAAAACTCCCGTAACAGAGAAATTATTATTGATATTGTAATTCAAACCTATGTTACCGTATACATCATAGGACTTATTGTCAGCAACTACATCCTTAACAACTGCAAGCGGATTACTCACCGTGTTTATTGAAGATAAAGATGCAAATTCAGGAGTCGGATTGCCGTATACGTCTTTTTCATAAGGATTATAAATCGGACCCTTTTTTAATGCTGTAAGTAATGGATTTGTTTGTTCCGCCATTCCTGTTTCAGCCAATTTATTTTTCGAGTATGAAGTGGTGAAATTAGAAATAAGATTCACCTTCTGGTGTAAGTTTACGTCCGAATTCAACCTTACATAATACTTATCCATTTTAGTGTTGTCTACTTGTCCAGCATTACCTTGGTAACCAACAGACATATCGAATTTAGATATCGCATCACTACCACTGATTTTCAACAGATGATCCGTAACAAAACCAACTCGATAAATTTCTTTTTGCCAATCTGTATCATTGTTATAGAGGTACCATGTTTGATAATCGCTCACATCCTGCAGGAAAGGGAAAGTGCTCGTTATATCAACCATCGAAAGGTTAGTTTTCGCAAGATCGGAAACATAGGATTTATACTGATCTGCGCCTAATAGAGGAATATTCTTCTGACGCATTGCGATCCCAAATTGTCCCATATAAGAAACTTTTGATTCTATATCAGTCGCCTTTTCCGTTTCGATCATTATAACACCGTTGGATCCCATAGAACCATACATTGCAGCTTCAGCTCCCCTCAACACAGTAATATTTGCAATATCCTGTGCATGTAGAGAATTTAATACTCCTCTTGAATAACCGTTGATAATAGGAGATTCATTCAAGTCGTAAACCTGAGGTATACCATTTATTACAATTAAAGGCATATTGTTAGCAACTATACTTCCCGTACCTCTGATATTAATGAAAGAACCTTCACCAGGCATTCCACTTTTATCAATAACCTGAAGTCCTGGTATAGCATATAACAATTCTTCAACACGCGTCATATTCAACGGTGTCTGTGTACCAGAAAGTGAGTAACCTGTAGTAACAGTTTCATTTGCGGGAACCAATCCTCGTAGAGGAACCTGAATATCTTCATTATAACCAAGATATTCTTCCGCGATCAAAACCACCTCAATATAAGTACGTCCCAGGATAGGTATATTAGCAGAGAAAAAACCAGAAGCCCATACATTTACCACTCCTGTCAGAGATTGTACATCGATTACAAATTCACCATCGGCCCCCGTTCTTACATCCGATGATCCGCTGACGCTTACAAATGCCTCCTCAATAGGAGCATTTGTAAACGGATCCATTACCTTACCTTTCAATTGTAGGTTTGATTGGGCATTAACTCCAGAATAACCTAACACAATCAAAAGTAAGATCAAAACTATATTTTTAAAACTATTCATCTTATTTTCTTTAATTTGGCTTAATAATTATTCTCTGTTGGCATATAGGATGATTGATAGAAATGGAAGTTTGTATTCGGTCCATTCTGGTAAGCTTCCTGCCTTATATAAACGTGATTATAATTATCTCTTAATCTTTCGTCCAGTTCTTCATTATCCAGCCCCGGCTCAAGCACCCAGTTAGTAAGCACCCTGTTCCCAGCCCTGACAACTGCTGTTCCATAAGAGTGGTCCATGTATGTATTTAAATCCGTAGGATTCGACCTTACGCCGTTAAGTTCTACGATGAACCAGCTTATTGTAGTTTCATTGGTATTAGGATGTCCACCGAAATTAACATTATATTCTCCAGCAGGTAGAATCATCTTATTTATTTCTGTAACTGTATTATTCTCAATTACAGCATAAGTAAGTGGGTACTCTACATATAAGCCTTGATTCCAATCAGAAGGAATACCATGGAATACAGATAACCAAGTGTAATTATTAAAAGTTTCTATCCATTTCCAATTCGGATTATTTCCCGACCTATAATCTGTTACATCAGGGAAGAACGTCCACCATCCGTAATTTTCATCACCAGGTTGTGAATTGAGTGCATTTTCTTTTCTTGGATCGTTATTAAATGACTGCACTGCATCGAAATGAAGTAATGTTCCCATAACAGAACCATCTGAAGGTGGGTTATATTTCATATTTATAGCGTTTTTATCATTCTCAACCCTCC
Source organism: Rikenellaceae bacterium (assembly GCA_021201795.1). Taxonomy (GTDB): domain Bacteria; phylum Bacteroidota; class Bacteroidia; order Bacteroidales; family Rikenellaceae; genus JAJBUQ01. Next base: position 54,926 of record JAJQEF010000040.1, on the reverse strand, counting down.
TGTCATAATACCATTTTTGGATCAAATAATATTTAGGTATATGAAGGTAAGTGACCTGATAAATTTTACCATTATTAAAGAACTCATTCCGGGAATCGTCTATCTGCTGAATATCTGTTCTCCAGATATATTCCTCACCACCCATACCGAGCATTTTCTGCTCTTGAGGGAAATAAGTTGATGCATTAAAGAAAATAGAGTTAATTATCCAGTCATATATTTCCGAATATTTTTTATAATCGAAAATATCATAAGGACGCATAATCTCAAACATATCTAGTGCCTCATCAAGAGCAGCTTGAACAATCCGATTACTTGGTAAGAAAACAGTCACATCTTTAGTAGGGTCCATGACATTAAAGTCTCCGCTAAAACGAGAGTTGCTGTATTTCCATACTGTATCGTATGTCCACTGTCCTGCCTCATTCATTTCCTTACGTTTACTATTTTCTTCATCGAATTCTTTTTCTTCATAAGCAAAAATACTATCAAGAATCAATGAATACTCATCAGTCTCTTCTCTTAATCTTTTGAAGTAATCATAAATAGTATCAGTTGGAGTCATCGGATTAGAAACGACATTAATTACATTTCCATCATTCAGAAGATAGCTTTTAATAACTCTGGTATTCTGATCGTAAGTTAAAATTTCATTGTAATTCAAGTATAGATAACCGTCCGCCTGTAAAGATACTTTTATGGCTTGGTTTCCTGACCATGATATAATTTGAAGATTATTATACAGGTCGTCGTATTTCCATGCCATAAGACTGGTATGAAGATTCACAAAATCCAAAGAATCATAAGTTGATGTCTTAACAGGAAAATCATTTAAAGCGTCATTATCCATTACCCATAGAGTTAAAACCTGATCTTTACTAAAAAGATCTTCCATTCCGGTATCTTTATAGATTTCCCGAAATTCTGAGAACTGAGTATGTTGATTAAAAAACTCTGTAATATTATAATCCAGTGTTTCAGTATAATCATTATTCAGAGAACCGCTTCCGTTTTTATAATGGTCATCCCAATCCTCAGTACACGCAAAGGCTGAAATTATAACCATTAGACTTATAAGTGTTTTTTTCATAATTGTAGATTTTATTCTTCGATAGGTTCAAACAAAATATAATCCAGCCAAGTCATGTAGTCCGAATTAGACCCTCCACTTAAAGCTGCAGAAGAAGAGAACAATCTCAATGTATGAGTTTCTGTTACATCAAATTCCACTTCTCCAAGTTCAAAAATTCGGTATCCCTGTGGAACATCACTACCGTCATCATATCTATCTCCACGGGATACCAAAGTATTCTCGAGATTTTCGCCATCAATTGCAAACTTAACCTGTCCAATAGGTCCATCTCCGTTAATATAATGATAGTATGCAGCATATACTTTATACTTACCACGACGAACTGCGTTAGTTTCCATCTCAAGCCAAGCTCCTGTTCCTAAGTCTACTAACAAGTAATCTTTGTATAATGCATTGTCACCTATCGCATCTGATCCCATAAGACAATAAGCAATGGTGTAACTATCGTTTGTTGCCGTTGGCTGATACCAATCGTAAATACCATTCGTTACATTTTCATTGTTTACTCCAACCTGATTTTTAGAAAGATTAATGTATCCTGAAGCACCATAAGTCATATTACGGTATATCTCAGTACCCACAACTTCCGCAAGAAGTTCATAATCGGTAAATTCAAAAATCACATTGGCCATTTCAGGTTCTTCCACTTCCAAAATATTATCTACAGTATGAATAATACCATTTTTAACGTTCCAGTCAGTTTCAACTAATTGTATCCCTTTTCCGGTTTGAGAAGAGTAATTCAAATACAAATCGTAGTTGATGTTGAACACAGATAAAAGACCGTATTTATAATAAGTATTTAAAATTCTAGACTGAAAAACATCATCTGAAGGTTCTTCTGTTCCATCATCATATACGGTAAAATTCATTAAATCAGTGGTAGACTGCATATTAGTTAAAATATGATAAGCCACAAACTGATAAACAAGGTTATCATCTGATCTGAATCCGGCATCAGAAGTATCCGATTCTCCGAGATAAGAAGCTAGGTCATAAATATTGTTTATCGAATGACTCTGGAACGTACTATTTTTCACAGCAAAAAGCGTACGTCTGTATCTTATAGTTGTACCATTTTCATCTTCGTCATAAACAGTATTGAGATATTCTGACAAATTAGTTTTTTCAAGCATATCAACAAAAATGCTATAACTACTATCCTCTTTCAAATTTGTGTAGATACTACCTTCCAATGGAGGAAGTAGTTTATCCATCGTATGGATATAACCGTTAGAAGCTTCCACATCCAATTTAATCAACAATGCCCTGTTATTTACATAAATACTGTTGATACCTCTATCACCATATGAAATATGGAGATAATCTTCCGATACAGTCATGTAAGGGATATTGCCATCAGGAAAATAAGAATTTGACAACGAGTGTGATGCTATGGTATGATATTCCACAATCATTATAGCATACTCTTGGGTCATATCTGCGACAGAAGACCAGCCTTTTTCATCCAAAAACGACCTAACACCTTCATTATTAGGAACAAAGCAAGTATAAGTTCCTGACAGATTCAAAGCATCGTATAAATCTGCACGCTCTAATATCTCAACCCATAATGTAAAGTCATCTTTATCCAATACAACTTCCCCGTCTTCAGAAAGTACTCCGTTTTTAAGAGATAAAGATATAGGATTTTGCTCCGCAACACTGTATATCTCATCCCCGTAAGGATCTTTACAGGAGAACAGTAAACAACCTATAAGAAAAATATAAATAAGTTTTTTCATAATGTATTCAAATTATCGAATTAAAGTCCTATACTTACGTAATAAGGATTCTGCTCCAAAAGAGCGTTGGCTTCAACTTCTGTTTGTGAAATAGGCATATACAAAGCAAAAGTATCTGAAAGTTTAGCTCTGATTACATTTGTATTTCCAGAACCTATAAGGTCTGATTTCTCTACTTGCGATATCAAGAAAGAATGATATTCCCAATTATTCCTTTTAGCTATTCTCAGAATATCGAACCAGCTTTTTCCTTCAGCGTATAGTTCCCTTATACGTTCTTCTAGAATTAACTCCAGCATACCTATCTGAGTAGCAGGTACAGCAGTTATCCGGCTCGCCTCAACCCTTTCTCTAATCGGATTGATATATTCGTCTACAATAGTAAAATAGTTAACCTCGCCCTGCATTACTAAAGCTTCGGCTTTCATCAAATATAAATCAGCTAAGCGATATATAATAAAATTCTGATAACTTTCATCGCTTCTTACAGCTCCTGTCCAGTCAATATAAATATACTTCCTTATCGATCCATTTCCTATTGAAGAAGAAGAGCTGTATGGTGCTCGCAAATCATCTGGATCGTCATAAATTACAGATGAAGCATAAGATGATGATAAGAAACGATTCTGCACGTTGAACCATGTCGGGAAAGAGTTTAATTGATCAGGATTACTAAATTGAATTTCGTAAATACTTTCAACGGTATTTCCCTCTGCAAAATTAGAGAACCAAGTTTCTATTCTTTCGTCTGTACCAGCAGTACTTGAAATTAATAAAACGGAAGGATCAGCCTCGATATTTTCTATTTTGTCAATACATTTTGCATAATCTCCCGGCCATCCTCTCCAAAGATATATATCTGCCATTAAAGCATTGAATGAATTTTTAGTTGCCCTACCTTTTGTGTATGCTTCTCCTTCAGAGAAGGATTCTTTAGCATATTGAATATTATTTTCAAGATCTCTGAGTATTCGCTCTAAAATCTGATATTCTGTAGATTTGGCAATATTATAATCCTCGTCGTCTTTCACATATGGTTCTTCAACAAATGGGACTTCTTTAAAAGTTCTAACCAAGTAAAAATAAGCCAGGGATCTTATCCAAATAGCCTCCGCAATCAGCGAATTTTTTTCTTCTTCATAGAAGGTCTCATCTATATCCATAACTCCCGGAGCATATGCAATAACAGAGTTTGCCATTTTAATAATATTATACATACTTCCCCAACTTGCATAACGGTTAGTAGGAGTTATATCTACTATATTCATAAGGTTCATCGCGCTATAGTTAGAACCTGTACTTTCAAAAACGAAATTAGGTCCTCTTACTTCACCCCATACAAAAATATAGTCTATAGCATTTCGTAATTCAACGTATCCGTTAGCCAAAACCCCTTCTACGTCTGATTTATCCGTCCAGAATTCATCAGTGGTTTGCGCATTGTTAGGATACACAGTCAACCAATCACTACATGATGTCATCAGACAAACACCAATGATTAATATTATATAATATTTAATTTTTCTCATGATTCAATAATTAGAATTTTAGATTAACCCCAAGAGCCATTTTTATAGGTTTAGGCGTCAATGCTGAATCGGTAGCAAGGATGTATACACCGTTAGTTCTCTTTTCTGCAACCTCAGGATCTTGGCCTGTATAATTCGTTAATGTCCATATATCATAAACTGTAGCATAGACTTCCAATTCTGTTAATCTGATCCTTTGTAGAACGTGCTGAGGCAGTTTATAACTTAAGGTTAAAGTTTTAAGACGAAGGAATGAACCATCCTCAACGAATCTATCCGATCCTAAGTAGTTATAACCGCGGTTATATAATGCTCTTGGTATGTCAGTATCATCTCCTTCTGCTCTCCATCTTCTCAATACTGCAGCACTCTGATTACCAGAGCCGTACATATTTTCCATATCTATTCTGGTTTGATTTACGATCTTTTGACCATAACGTCCCTGGAAACTTAAACCTAATGTCAGGCTACGTTTCCACTGAAGTCTAAGCTGAAGACCACCAAGAAGAGTAGGGAAACAGCTGCCCAGATAAACGATATCGTTTTGGTCGATAACACCGTCGCCGTTTACGTCCAGATATTTCGCATCACCAGGATAAACCGTTTGATTACCATTACTCATTCTTACAGGATTTCCACTGATATTAGTAAGAATATTACCATTTACATCCTTTACATATGTATCTTCAACATTTTGATAAACACCTAAGTATTTGTATCCATAGAAAGCTCCCAAAGGCGCTCCATCTACAATTTTATAAGCGTAGTTACCATTTCCAAAAGAATATTGGTCATAGTTCAGATTATCAGGCAAATTCATAAGTTTCGTCTGGTTTTGGGAAATATTGAAACTTACTTTAAAATACCAATCCTTAGTGTTTATAGGAGTATAATTAACGTAGAATTCCCATCCGCGGTTTCTTAATGAGCCTGAGTTATAATAAGCAACCGAAGAATAACCAGTTGTCGTAGGAATACTTACACCACTTTGTAAAAGATCTTTCGTAGTTTTCTGATAAGCATCAAAAGAAGCTTCAAGTTTCCAATCGAAGAATCCTAAATCGATACCATAGTTTATATTGGTGATTTTTTCGTATTTAAGGTTATCCAACTGAATAGATGAAGGATTAAATGCTGTCATATCCAGATAACCTGGATTAACAACTGTAAATCGACCAAAATATGTACCGTCTGTGCTCGGACCATTACCGGATAATCCCCAGCTAAACCTAAGCTTAGACTCTGATAACCATGTCAATGATTCCATAAATGGCTCATCCTGAAGTTTCCAACCAGCACCAACGTTAGGATAAGCGCCCCAACGCGCATTTTTACTCATTCTAGAGTTCGCTTCCACATTCACACCTGCATTCACAAAATATTTATTCATTAAAGTATATTGTGAAAATATGGTACCTCTCACTTCTTTATAAGCACTTTTAGCCGAAGCAGCACTAACTATCGATCCTCCTACAACTGGGTCTGTCATAGATGAAGAAGCATTCGCACTTACAACACTATTATAAGAATATGAGTTACTTTCAGAAGTAGTCCATATAAGTGAAACATTAAGATCATGGATATCAGCAAAGTTTTTATAGAAACTAAAGTTATTGCTGGTATAAAGATTAAATGAATCAGACAAATAATCCGAACTCATATTATAGTATTGACTTAACCAGTTTACACCACTAACTGTTTGAGGTAAAAACCTTTGTTGTTTAGTAGTACTTAAATTCACTGATAATTGTCCTGTATATAATAAGGAAGGAAGAATCTGATATCTCAACTCAAATCTTACGTTATTGGTGATCTGGCGCAATTGATTAGATGACTCTTTGTAAGCTGCTACAGGATTAAATGTACTTGGATAAGAACCCTGGAAGTTATTGTAAGGAGAAAAATACTCCGAAGATCTGCTTCCGTCCGGATTAATAACATAAGGACTCTGGTTAGGCATCTTGGTAATGGCATGTCCACGAATATTGGATATACCATCATCAGTACTTGCCGTTATATTACCTACTGGCCTGTCTCTTAAACCTCTGGAAAGATCGTAGGCTGCCGTTACACTTAATTTATCAGAGAATGCATAATTCATTTTATAAGATACATTGAAACGCTGATAGTCACAACCTTTAGTAGTACCACCTTCATTTACATATCCTAATGAAAGATAATAAGTTGTTTTGTCACCACCACCTGACACGGTAAGTTTATTATCGGTGGTTAAAGCAACTTGAGTGATCTCCTTAACCCAATCAGTGTTTTGATTATATTCCTGAAAATAATTCCATGACGGATCAAAAGAAATTTCTTTTGTGTCGTATAAATACGTTAAGTAAGAATAACCACCACCCGCATCATTTACAGTATTCCAAATTGCGTCTTGAATCAGAGCTACATATTCACCTCCATTTAATAAAGGTATTGTGTTCGATTCTTTATTTATACTTAATTTGGTACTGAACGATACAGTCATTCTACCTTTTTGTCCTGATTTAGTTGTAATGACAAGTACTCCGTTAGATCCCCTTGATCCCCACAAAGCAGTTGCGGTAGCATCTTTAAGTACTTCTATTGATTCCAAGTCAGCAGGAGAAAGATTTAGCAACTGGCTATAGTCTTCACTCGTTGCCGCACCAAAGTCAAAACCTTCGTCGATTTCCACAGGGAACGGAACACCATCTACAACAATCAATGGATTCTGTGAACCTGTCAAAGATGCAGTACCACGAATACGCATTGTCGATCCTGACCCCGGGTCAGCACCTACGAGAACGTCCACATTCGCCAAAGCTCCCTGAAGTGCTTCTACGATATTTGTTACCGGGGCAGTCTCCAGTCTTTCCAAGGTTATTTTTTGTGTTGCAGCAGTGGATTCGGAATCGGCAATACCAAAAGGATTTCTATCCACACGCCTTGCGACTACCTCTGCTGCATCCACAACCAAAGCGTCGCTTTCCATATCCATATTCAATGTAGTTTGTCCTGAATACGGAACACTTACTGTTTTATATCCAATAAATGAGAAAACAATATTCAGTCCTGTAGTCTGAGCAGGAATAGTAAGACGATACTCTCCATTAGCTCCTGCTATATACCCATGTAAGGTACGGCCCGCAGCATCATCAACAGAAACCGTAGTTCCCACCAATGGTGCGCCCGATACTTTATCTCTAACGGTACCGGAAAGCACCGTTTGTGCTGCTACTGCTTCAGATAGTAGCATTCCTATCAATAATATATATAAATATCGAAAAATTTTCATAATAACTTGATTTTATTACCGCTCGTTATTCAACAATCTCAAGAAGACCGTCAATCAAATAAATGGCTCCATCTACATAGATATTTGGGAAAAATCCTACCACATTAACGGTATTATTTTTATCATCAGTAATCTGAAGACCAGTACCTGTATCAACCAAAGTAAACCTTTGGTAACTTCTGTCATCTCTACGATAAAAAGTTACCATTGACTGAGGCGCACCCACGCTTCCCGGGAATGGATAATCTACAGCCAACGAACCACTGGAATATACATTAACGAAATACCGTTTCAGGTATTCATTGTAGTACGCTTTTTTAGCAGCAACAACATCCTGACTGTCACCATCTTCTACAGGTGTCATTTCGATAAGAGTTCCCATTCCGTTTTCAAGAGCCTGACGAGTAGGAACGAGGACTATAGTACGGCTCATCAAAGTAAAATCGAAATATGGTTCTTCAACCAAGTAATCAGTTGAACTACTGATGATCGACCGGAATAAAGTATACGGACTTTCTATTCCTCCGTTTCCATTATCAAAAGACTCTCCGTAACGATATATGTCTTTAAATACAAGGGCATTAAACCAACTATCCAATTCCGGTCCTATCAAAGAACCACCTCCAGTATCGTTCTTGCTCAAAACAAAAGATTCCGTACCTAAGCCTTCTCCCTGAACCTGTGTTCTTTCATATACAGGAATATTATCAGTGTTGTTTCCTGTATTAAACATTTCTGTAGACATCAAACGTTGATCCTGAGTATCCATCAAAAGATACTGGAAGCTGTTTAATGTACGATATGCCTTGTATCGACCATCATTACTCTGAGCCATATAATAACCGGCATGATTGTTCAACAGCCTGTTCGCTTCGGATGCTGCCGGATTACTCGATTCTTCGGTTTGAACATCGTAAGACATAAGCTTATTATCAGATATGGATTCAGGTTCACCTTCCCACACAAAATACTTACCGTTATAACCACCATTCGGGTTCGTAAGCAAATCATTGTCAGGAATAAAGGCCGACATACCTTCTGTCGAAGCAATGCTCAACTCTATAGTAGAACTACCCCTCTGTACCAACCACAAGAAATATCTCATGTTTTTATAAATGTACATTGGCTTGAGAGCACCTTTGAAATAGTAAGACTCAAAGGGTTCTTTCAATCCATAAAGAGTACCGTTAGCTGTTATTTCATGTAAATCCGTATCATACGGATCGAAATCGATCTGTCCTACTGATGATGAAGTAGTGTTAAGGAAATTTCCTGTAATAAATTCAGGGAAAAGTTGAATATCATTATTCCATGAATGTCCGTATAGGAAGCGATTCATAGCAAGGATATCAACATCATCAAAAGTACCGTATCCTCCGGGCCCCCAGTTGTTACTGAAGAAATTATTCATAGCGTCATTATTCGGAGCGAATAACCAATAAGTGTAAGACGCAAGGGTTGCTAAACTGGTTATTTGATCAGTAGTCCATTCAGATGCGATATTCAAAAGATTTGAAGAATGTTTAATAAGGAATAACGAGTCATAGATATTGTCGCCATAAGAAGCTGTAAGATCTGGATCGTATTCCAACACCATATATCTGTCATACTGAGAAAGGAAAATAGAATAATCATTATTTTCTTTCAAAACGGTATGCATTGTTTCCAATGGTATCAATACTTGGTCCACCTGGAATAAATAACCATTGTTAGTTATTATTTCATCCCCTACCATTTGAGCGTTCGCAATATTAACTACGGGGTTATTTACATCCGGCCATTGAGATTTCGGAAAGAAGAACTCATAGTTCTCGTTTGCGTCCATACTGAAGTCAATAAAAAAGTATGAAGAGAAAGTCGGAATATATCTTTCCCTATGATATACTTTTCTTGTCGGATTTCCTTCCGTATTTTCATCCACCACATACGAAAACGGATCCTGACTACGAGTCCTAAACTTATTGTAAATTCCTCTGTATCTATAGCTTGTCACTTCGCCATATGGTTTATAATCAAGTAACATTTCCTTGTTGTAGCTGTAGTAAACAAGATGGAAACCTATCAGTTTCAGAATTTCTTCTTGGTCCATATCTTCGATCGAAGATATGCCGTTTTGTTGGAAATAAGCTTTAAAAGCGTCGTCATCAGGCGCAAATATGGTAATGATACCTTTACCAGCCACCATATCCTTATAACCACAAAGTTCTATTCCCTTTAAGAAAATAGAAAAGTTGCCTTCTTCTTCCATGATTTCCCATGCATTACCTCTAATCCAATCCGGTAGATCGTAATACTTATCCCTCTCCTTTTCACAGGAAGAGAGAAGAAAAACCACTAAAAACAAGAAAGCTGTACATTTAAGTAAATAGTAGTTCTTTCCCATGTTAGTAATTTAAGATTTAGTTAATATTATTTTTTTTAATGTTCATACTGTCGGCGAAACAATAATAATTAAAAGGAAGTCCCGATCTAACAGAACTTCTTAAAAATCAAACAACTAGGTGCTATCCATATATTCCACTGATTTTTTATTCGCAGTGCTTACAATAGATAAATATAAAACATCGACGTATGTAAGGTTCTTTTCTGAACAATACACACGACAAAGAGAATTCAAAAGAATATTTCTTTCCTTATTTTCCATTTTATATTTACCGTTTCGCCCTACGAAGAATTAGCATTCACTTTTCTTCGGTACACAATATTAAGAAAAGATTTATTAAAAACCAAAAAAATAATTTACATTATTTAGTGTCAAAAAAGTTATTCTTTTAAACATATTTCAAAGGACAACAGTCAGAGGCCGCTTACTAAAATAAACTTAACCTAGTATTTAATTTATGTAAATTAAAGAATAACATCATGATATTAATTATTCATATATAAATATTATCCGATTTGTAAAAAAAACCACAATGTCATTTTTCAAATATTTTAAATCATGAGTTGAATTAAAGGAGAGTTTATTTTTCAATTAATTTAAAAAATTAGCCATTATGCCGATTATTCCTATCAAAAACATTAAGTCATATTAATAACACCTAAGATTTACCCTTGGTTGATATTAAAAGTATTAATACATCCATAAATAAAAGACAGCGGGTGTACAGGATTTCCCGGAATAAACAAATCAATGTGATGCTGTTTAACAAAATACCGATCTACGGCTTTATTATCTTCTCCATATAAAGATCCAGATATTGCATCGGCTCCGGCTAATATCAATACTTTAGGTTCTGGAATACATGAATAACAGTTATCCAAAGCTTCCGACATATTTTTGGTTATAGGTCCCGTAATTACCAGTCCATCCGCATGTCTCGGAGAAGCAACGAAGTCTATTCCATATCTTCCGATATCAAAATTTACATTTGTAGAGGCATTGAGTTCCATTTCTGAGGAATTATCTCCTCCGGCAGATACCTGTCGCAGTTTGAGAGTTCTTTTAAAAATGTCATTTATTTCCGGACGTATATTTCCCTTACAAAAGTCAATTTCAGTATCTCCTTCTTTTACAATAAGTGCTTCTCTTGAAACCGACGCCATTTTAAAATCATTGGTAAATCGAATATAAGAAGGACAGATTCGTTCACATTCTCCGCAAAAAACGCATCTGCCTAAATCAATTGAGAAAGGATTCAGTGATATAGCTTTTGCAGGACATATCTTACAAACAATATCGGCAATATTTATATTTATTCCTGATTTTATTTCCGGACGGCCCCGGAAACGGTCCGGAAGTATTACAGAACTAGGTTTTTTAATGGTCTGGAAACCGTGTTCCTTTAATATTTCGATTTTTTTCGTAATCATAGCATTTACTAAAGATCGTGGCCGCAATAAGATAAATTGAAACTTTTATTACATATCGGGAAATCAGATATTTCTTCCCCTCGTACACAAACAGATAAAGCATACCAATTATGTAAAGACGGATCCTTTATTTTATAATGTATTAATTTTCCGCGTTCATCCGTTGCAGCCATATGACACAATTCTCCCCGCCATGACTCGTTAAAAACAAAGGCAAGGGAATCCGGCTGTAAGCTCATGGAATAAACCGGAGATAGATTTTGACCTTCAGGTTCAAGGCATGAGAGCATTTCCAGAATATAGTCACAGGATTGCAGAATCTCATAATGCCTTACCTTAAATCTTGCCATTACGTCACCTTCTGTAAAAATGACAGGCTTATGGTTTTTATATTGATCGAATAATAAAGAAGAACGTATATCACGATTCAGACCTGAAGATCGCGCGGCCATACCGACACATCCGATAGCTTTCACTTCTTTATAATCGACAATCCCACAATCTTCAAACCGAGATAAAACAGAAGGCTCCGACATAATATCTTCACCAACTAAAGAGTATCGTTTTTTTATTTCCGTAATATTTCCAAAAATAATGTTTATGATCTCTTTATTTATGGGGTAGTACGTTCCTCCGGTGCGAATGAGTCCTTTACCGAATCTGTTTCCGCACCATTTAAGGAATGTGTTTACCGCTATTGTTCTAATAGCTTCACAGGAAACCTCCCCTATCTGATAAGCTACGTCTGCACATAATGCTGAAGCATCCGCAATGTGCATAGCGATCCGTTCCATTTCCCGAGCAATAGTCCGTTCAATATCAATTTTTGGATCAGGATATACCCCCCCCAAGATTTCGTGTAAAGAGCATAATGACGTTGCATGTGATACGGCACTGTCGCCGGCAATGTTTTCAGACAGACAGATTCTTTTCAGTATATTATCGGTGAAACGTATCAGGGTCTCCATCCCTCTATTCTGGAATCCCAAGACTACCTCCATATGAATTATGGCTTCCCCGTTGCACACAAATCTAAACACTCCGGGTTCGATTATTCCGGCGTGTATCGGTCCTACATTTACCTCATGAAATAGATGACCCGGGACTGAATAATACGGATAATTTCCTGAATTACTTCTTTTATCGTACCTGTCCGAAGGAAACCTTAGCGGTTTATCATACGGGTTATTTTTAAATTCTATACCGTATTTTTCAGAAATTTCCCGTTCGAAAGGATGGAACATTGGGAATAAAGCGGTGAGCGATTCCGGAACAAAAGCATCATAATAACCATAATTCCAACTATTTATAAGAATCCGTTTATTATCATTATCAATTAGAAAACAATAGAATCTGATTCCGTCATTATTTTTAATTCCAAAATAATTGGAACAGTGGCAGTTTTGAGGAATCTTTTCACTTACAGCATTAACAAACTCCTGATAACCGAGCAACGGCACCTTCGCAAAAGGAATCACCCCCACCGGATATGTATGTTCATACCAAACCATCAATTTATTCCTTTTATAAATTCAACAATAAATTCGGGCAAAATAATTCCTACGATCATGGTTATAAGAATAATAACCAATATTAACAGGGAAGATATTTTCCATTTCGAGTCACTCAGTATTTTCAAATCAGGGGTATCGTTATTTTGTTTAAATAAGATATATAAGAACCTTCTGCATATAGAGTATATCACATAACACGACGAAGCAACAAACAATAAGAGGATAATCCATTTCCCCGAAGTTACCATTTGTTTTAATATTATTAATTCCGAAACAAATAGCGCAGACGGAGGCAATGCCGTTAAAGATATCATACCGGTTAGAAGAACCATCCCTCCGATGTTGTCATATTTCATATAGTTACCCATACGGTTAATTCGGTAACTTCCGAAAACTTTTCCCAGTTTAGCCACCTGTAGAAATAAAGAGGATTTTACCAGAGAATGAATTCCGATATGCAACAATGATCCAAAGACGGCAACACCTCCCAACCCGAGACCCAGAATCGACATTCCTATATTTTCTACCGTAGAATAAGAAAGGAAGCGTTTCAGGTTATTGGTTCTCCTTAAATATATAGCACCTATAATTATAGATATTATACCCGTCAGCAGTAGTACATTTTTTACCCAATCGTAAATAACAGAATCAACTGTAAGCTGATATATCCTGTAAAACGCTATGAATCCACCGTTTACCAACGAAGAAGAAATTATTGCCGATGCCGGAGACGGTGCGGAATAATTCGCATCGATACCTACCGTAAAGAACGGGAATACCTCCATTTTTGTACTGTATCCGATTAAGGTAAATAAAAAAGCTAGTTTCATGTACAGCGGGTCTGCTTCGGCGAAAACATTACTAATCTCCGTATAAGTCAAGGAACCATCGCTGCCTACCGTCGTACTCAACAACAAAACTCCCAAATAAGCTATGGTAAGACCGACTGAAGAGACGAATATGTATTCCCATGTAGCTTCAAGATTTTTAATACTTCGATGATGATAGACCAAACCGGCAGACGCAAGAGTAGTCGCTTCTAGAAAAACCCACGTAATAACAAGATTATCAGAATAATAAACTCCTGTAAGAGCAACACAGAGACTTAAAAAAGATATATTATAAATTTTTAATTTCCTTACTTTCGAACCGGATAAGTACAGTTTACCTTGAAAATATCCTATTCCGGCAACTATCGCGAGTATCGCATGAAATAGAAGCCCTATATTATCTACATTAAAAAAATACAAAGTACTGTTAGCCTCGGAATTTAAAAACAATAGTATTACCGACAACATCTGTATCATACAGAATCCGGTCATTACATTATTTATCAAACGGGGCTTAGCGGAACAACTGACCGTTACGACCGTAAGAATAAAAGCAACGAGTAAAATCAACAATACCATATACTAATCCCTCAGTTTTGATAATTCATCAGAATTAAGATTGTGCAACTTGTTCCCCAACCTGCTCATAAATAAACCGAGCAGAAGAACACTTATCAGTACGTCAATCAGTACAGCTGTATTGATCAATAGAGGAACTTCTATTCCTACTGCCATCGAAAAAAGAAAAACTCCATTATCGATTATCAGGAAACCTATAAGATGCGAAAAGATACGCTTGCGCGTGGTAATCAAAATCAGCCCGCTTATCAGAGCATAGATCGATACTGCAAAAAATAGTGTATTAATCTTATTATCATTAACATAGTAGGTAATAAGTATACTTACGACCAATCCATATAAAAACAAAATTAAAGAATTCAGGCTCGGCATAGAATCTTTATGCACACGATTAATTCCCGCGCGATTAATTATGTTAAACAAAAGCATCGGGGTAACTATGCCTTTTACGACCAAAGTTTCCGTAAGAATAAATGTCAGATCTAAAAAATTTGTAGAATGAAGACGAAGGATTGCAATAAAAAAAGCAGCCAACCCTGGATTGCAATCAGTATCGTATAATATCTGAATCTTTCAGTTATCGAAAGGTAAAGTATCGTAATGACAAAAAATATGACAAGTGCCAGCAACATCTAAAATTGTATATTAAGCGTTATCATATAGGCGACGAAAAATAATAAAAATGAAAGCGAATCCAAGGCAATTATATACACCGGGTTCCGGGATAGTTTATTCCGTGCCTTAAAAGATTCCGTAAGTCCGATAAATAAGGCCATTAACAATAAAGCAACTATAAAAAATACGTAATAATTCACTTCTAAACTTGAAATAGGATATGCCATACTTATTCCTGCACATATCAATGCTGCGTTTTTAATCCATCCTCCGATATTAATAAGCGCCAGATCGAACCCCGAATAGTCGAGCACCATAACTTCGTGGATCATCGTAAGTTCCAAATGAGTGCGGGTATCGTCTATCGGCACCCTGCCGGATTCGACGATTAAAATCTTAATCATCAGATAAATTAATAAAAAACTGACAACATTCATTCCCACTCCCGTGGCAGTTAAGTCTGTTACGGAAGAAAAACTGGTGTTACCCGAAATAAGTGCTATGGTTCCGAACAGAACCATAATTCCCGGCTCTAATATGGCTCCGTACAAGGCTTCTCGGGATACTCCCATTCCTTCAAAGCTACTTCCCGTGTCCAAGGCTCCGAGCATCAGCACAAACCGAGACAAGGCAAGAAGATATATAAAAAATATAAGATCTCCCTCAAAACTAAATAGCGCTTTAAAATGACCTACAGGTACAAAGCATAGTGCAGTGAATAATACCACTATATAGACAACAGGGACTATTTTAAAAATAATACTCGTGGTCCTTCCGTATACTGCACTTTTTTTCAACAATAATCTTACATTATACAGGTGTTGAAATAAAGAAGGGCCCTTTCTTCCGCTGCAAACCGCACGAACACGGTTTATTAAACCGGTAAAAAATAATGCCACTGTAATATTTATAAAAAGTGCGATCATATAATACCGATAATTGTAAGGATCAGAATGATGAATAGAAATACCAATGCCTGCAAAACGTAATGATTGATCTTTCCGGTTTGTAAGAATGCCTGGCTTTTGTTGATCTTCCGAGTATATCTTAACCAACGGGATGATATAGCTTTATCCATATTATCCTTGTGGTCGATACATATTCCCATAGGCTTGGCAAAGATCTGACTTTTCGGTACAAATCGTTTCCGGTTATTCTTTGTTTTTTTCAGATTCACCAAATCGAGGTTTTCAGAGAAAGATTCTCCAGTATACTGCATTTTTGCCGAAGGGTTAGTAAATCCGCATCCCCATACATCCGAAACTCCTGCATTTCTTTTTTTATTGACAGCACTCTTTAAATTATATAAAAGTGTTATCGTTATTAAAGTAATAAATGATATCAACGGAATTTTAAAGAATCCCGAGGAAATAAAATCCGGAGTAAGTATTTGATTTTGGCTGAATGACCTACAAACGACCTGTGATATGGTATTAAAAAATACCTCAGGGAAGAAGGCCAGTAACAGGATCATCGCCACTGGAACGACCTGTGCGTTCAGCATCATTCCGGACACTTCTTTTGCTTTCTCGGATTTACAGCATCTCGGCTCTCCGAGGAAGCTCAGACCTAATGCTTTTATAAAAACAAAAACTGTCATTCCCCCAACTAAAGCCAGAACTGAAATACCGAAAAGTGAAACAATAATAGAATCTCCGGTTGATATCGAAGAAAAAAATCCTGAATAAATTATGAATTCGGATATAAAACCATTCATCGGAGGCAATGCGCATATTGCAACAGTTCCAACAATAAACAAAACCGTTGACAAAGGCATTCTTTTTATCAACCCTCCGAGTTCGTTTATATTCCGGGTATGCGTGGATAAATATATCGAACCTGCCCCCATAAAAAGAAGGGCCTTAAACATCGAATGATTAACGACATGCATTAAAGCTCCGCCCATTCCGAGGATAAAGATCGTGTTATTACCTGTACCAAGCCCTATTACCGCAGCTCCCACTGCGATAAGAATTATTCCGATATTGTCCATACTGGAATAAGCGAGCAGTTTTTTAAGGTCATTCTGAACAGCGGCCATAAATATTCCCCATAATGATGTGACTATTCCCGTAACGAAAATAATTATCCCTATTGTCAATAACTGGGTATCTATAAAAGTTAAAACCCTGATTATTCCGTAAACTCCCATTTTCAACATGACTCCAGACATAAGAACAGAAACATGAGACGGTGCTGCCGGATGTGCTTCCGGCAGCCATATATGAAGAGGAAAAATTCCCGCTTTCATTCCGAAACCTAGAAAAAAAAGAATAAATACCGGCAAAGGATTACTTCCTTTAAAATATTCCGGTAAATATGTAAAACCCCATTCATCCGGTGTATTTCCTGCACCGAGCAAAAAACCTATTAAAATTAACACGAACGCAATATGCATCTGCATAAGATAATAAATAGCGGCTCTCCGCACCACCCGTTTCTCCGCATCGAAAAAAAACCAGAACAAACGAAGACGCAGTCATCAATTCCCATGCGATCATAAAACTGTAGCCGCCCTGGAAAATCACAACTCCGAGCATAGAAAAAATAATACGGATAACGCACAATAATGCAGCGATATTTGTGCCGGAGACTTTGATTTTACATAGTGTTTTACATAATCGCGCGCATAAATCAATACACTGATTCCTACTATCGATACGATTAAAACAAAAACAGCAGTCAGCATATCCATCGAAGCATAAGCTGGCTGATCGAAAATCCGTATATTATAACTGGCAAACTCGATTTTATTAACAGAGGTCAGACATACCCTAAGAGCTTCCCAGAAAGAAACCATTCCTCCTGCGAAAATTGTAATAAATGTCAAAGGATATTTTAATTTGCCCGGAACAAAAAATACCATTAAGGAAATCAATAACAATATCGAAAGAAGCGTAATCATTATTAACTATTGATTTATAAATGCCACGGTGTGGCATGCAATAATTGCAGCGGTCTCAACTCTTAGCCGTGTGGTTCCCAATGAAATTTCCTTAAAACCGTTATCTTTCGCCAGAGAGATTTCTTCTTCCGTAAAATCGCCTTCGGGGCCTATCAGTATAAATATATCCTTCTGCGCCTCAACACGTTCTTTAAACAGTTTTTTCTCTGTGCTTTCCCTGCAATGAGCTATATATTTTTCCCCTGAAAACGGCATGGTTACTACATCTTTAAAAGAAGTCAGTTCCGTTATTAGAGGATGTATAGTTTTTATCGATTGCTTAACGGCAGATGTTATTACTTTTTCGTATCTTTCTTTATTAACATTCCGTCTCTCGGAATTGAAACACAGAACAGGTATAATATTGTCGATCCCTATTTCCGTAGACTTTTCAAGAAATAGTTCGTACCGGTCGTTGCTCTTTGTCGGAGAAACCGCCATGGTAAGTTTATAATTCCGCTTATCGTAATTCTCTATAATATCGACCACCTCGACTTCACACTGGGAACCATCGGAAATTATGATACATTCAAATAAACTACCTTTACCATCGGTCAGAAATATTTTGTCACCGACACTCAGACGAAGCACTTTCAGGCAATGTCTGGATTCATCAGGCGACAGGGTATAATTCGGCCCTGTTATTTCAGGAGTATAAAAAAGATGCATTTCTTGAAAATTACATTCTTTCGACGGGCAAATATAAGAAAAATATGTACCTTTTAATCAAAATCCATATTATTTTCCATAGCAGAATTATATCCGGTATCATCAAGCAGATTCTGTGAATTGGCAGCCGCGACAGCCAACTGATCGCATCTGAGATTGCCCGGTGTATCTGCATGCCCCTTAACCCATTGAAAAACAACATTCTGACCTTTAGACACTTCCAAATAACGCCTCCATAAATCAGCGTTCTTTTTACCTTTAAAACCATTACGGCGCCAGTTGGCAAGCCAGCCTTTAGAGATCGAATCCACTACGTACTTGGAATCCGAATATACAGTTACATTACAGCCTTTATATTTGAGTTGCTCGAGAGCGACAATTACTGCCATTAGCTCCATCCGGTTATTCGTAGTGATTTTAAATCCCTGAGATAATTCCTTTCTGTACTTACCGGAGATCAAAACGATACCGTAACCGCCTTTTCCGGGATTTCCCAATGCTGAACCATCCGTATATATGGTAATGTCGTAAGCCATCAAACAATCATAAGAGATTTTTCACCGAAAGAATGGTTTTCAGCTCCGGCCACTGTTCAGGAGTAATTCTGGGTCCTATATTCTGGATAACTTTACCTGCAAGTAAAGAGCCTATATATCCGCAGGTTTCTAGCTCGTATTTGCGTGTAAATCCGTACAGAAATCCCGTAGCAAAAAGATCGCCGGCTCCGGTAGTATCGACTACACGGGCATTGGCATCCTCAACCTCCACTTTTATTAATTTTTCTCCGCTTTTTATCAAAGCCCCTTCCTTTCCGAGTTTAACAATCGCGACTTTGCACATGGATGCAATGATGTCGACGGCAGCATATGGTCCCTTTCCTGTAAAAGCAACAGCTTCTTCTTCGTTTGCAAATACAGTATCTACATAATTAACAACAAGGTCATGTATAAACTCTTTATTTTCCACAACCACATTATAACTCGCCATGTCCATCGATATACACAATCCTTTTTCTCTGGCTTTTTTTACCGACTCGGTTATTAACTCGTTATTTTGCAAAAGATATCCTTCTATATGTAATATATCGAATCCATCGAACATTGAATAAGACACATCTTTTGCTTCCATCTCCACGGCGGCCCCGAGAAATGTAGCCATTGTTCTTTCTCCATCCGGACTTATCAGTACCATACATTGACCGGTAGGCGAATGGCTCTTTTTTAGGCGGACCTCAATTCCATATTCCGTGAGTTCACTCTCTATATGATTACCTACTTCATCATATCCTATCTTACCTATATAACCGGTATAGATACCTAAAGCAGCAAGACCTCTAATAGTATTTGCTGCAGACCCTCCGGATACGTAATGATAATTCAATCCTTCGGTAAGGTCCGATATCTGCATATGTTTATCCCTACCTACCAGGTTCATGGATCCTCTGCTGAAACCGAGCTCGGATAATGCATCGTCTGATTCCAGACCGATCAATACATCTACAAGAGCATTTCCAAGTCCTATAATTTTATTGCTCATAATTAAAATAAAAAAGGAGAATGCAAAGATAGCATTCTCCCCCATCATTAACAAGTTGCTTTTTTAAAGCGTTCCCCCGTTTCCCCCAAGGTTTCTTCCAGCTCTGAATTTTACTATCTTCTTCGCCTTTATTTTCAATGGCTCTCCCGTTTTCGGATTACGACCCAGTTTTTCTTTCCTTTCAGCAATATAAAGGGTACCCAACCCAGTAACCGCTATGTAATCTCCTTTCTTTAACGCTTGGGTAGTTATCTTTATTAAAGAGTCTACAATTTCTTTAGCTTCCTTTTTCTTAATATTCACATCTTCTGCCAAAGCGTCTATTATCTGAGACTTGTTCATAAAAGTTATTTTTATTATTAGTTAACATGTAATACAAAAATAACTTTTTAAAAAACAATAAAAAATATTTTATTTGAATTATTTAATAAAAGATTAATATTTATTAATAAAAGATTGCGAGTCGCTAAATATTTCGTAAAATCGCTACTAGCCAATTCCAAAATTTTGCAACTGACGGTATATTCAATTTTTCATCCGGAGAGTGCACGCCTGTCATAGTCGGTCCTATAGAAACCATTTCGAGAGAAGGAAATTTTTTCAAAAACAATCCGCATTCCAAACCGGCGTGAATAGCCTTTATCCGAGGTGGCACTCCAAACACATCCGCATAAGTATTTTTAACGATTTTAAGCAATTCTGAAGAAGGCTCTGGTTTCCATCCCGGATACCCATCAGAGTGCCTTACTTCCGCACCGGCAAGAAGAAATGCCGATTCGATCTGATGCATGGCATCGAACTTTTTAGATTCAGAAGAACTTCTCTGGCTGGTAACTATTTCTATCTTGTTATCTTTTATAAACTTTACAGATGCCAGATTGGTAGATGTTTCGACAAGATCAGAAATTTGATGGCTCATAGATAAAACCCCGTTCGCAACTGCATATAAAGAATCAAGTAACCTTTTCTGCGTGCCATAATCGATCACAGACCAGACACTTATTTCATCGATTTGTATTTTTATATTTTCCTCTATGCCGTATAGTTCCTCCGATATTATATTGCAAAATCTTTCATAATAGGTTTTAATATCTGCATCCGCATCTATTGTAAATTCGGCATAAGCTTCCCGCGGTATCGCATTACGGAGATTCCCCCCGTTAAATACCGAAAGACAAATTCCGAACTCTTTATCCGCATTCCACAAAAAACGGTTGATTATTTTATTCGAATTTCCAAGTCCTCTGTTTATGTCGTTTCCTGAATGTCCTCCGGATAATCCGGAAACAGATACCCGGTAAGCAATGTGTCCTTCAGGAACTCCCTCTGTGTTATAAGCCAGTGTCGCAATAGTGTCGATCCCTCCCGCACATCCAATAAACACTTCTCCTTCATCTTCTGAATCCAGATTTATCAGATATCTTCCTGTAATCATATTCTCTCCGAGTTCGAACGCACCTGTCAGTCCGGTCTCTTCATCCACGGTAAACAAAGCCTCTACCTGACCGCATTTAATATCGGAAGCCAAAACCGCCATTGCGGCAGCCATTCCGATTCCGCAGTCCGCTCCCAAAGTAGTTCTGCATGCTTTTACCCATTCTCCAGCGATATAAGTTTTTATCCCTTCATTCAGAAAATCGAATTCCACATCTTCGTTTTTCTCACATACCATATCCACATGACTTTGCAATATAATCCCCGGATGACTTTCATAACCTTCGGAAGTCGGTTTGATAATTACGATATTACCTATCGCATCGGTTCGATATTCCAACGAATTCTTTTCGGCAAAATCTTTAAGATATTCTATTATTTTTTCTTCGTGTTTCGACGGCCTGGGTACAGAGGTTATTTCATCGAAATACTTCCAGATCAAATGCGGTTCAAGATTTATTATTTTTTCCATAATTTTAAATGTTTAAGGACTTAAAGATATTATTTTTACATATATTTGAATGTACAAATTTTATTCTTTTCTGTTATGTCAATGATATTCAAACTTAGAATGCTCAGTAACGAAGACGAAAATTTTCTCAGGGATTACGAAGTTCCCTATGACATAAAACTCGACGACCTCCACTATTTTATGGCGGAAGATCTGGGTTGCAACAAAGAGAGTCTGGCTTCCTTTTTTCTTTCCAACAAAAACTGGGAAAAAATTCAGGAATTCACCCTCATCGATATGGGCATTGAGGACGAAACCGAAGATGGGCCTGCTCCGATGTCCTCGAGAGTAATAGGGCAATTATTGCATAAAAATAATGACCGGTTGCTTTATTTATTCGATCCTTTCATGGACAGGGCAATGTACATAGAGTTGATCGGGGCGGAAAAATTAAATGAGCAATTCGACTATCCCAGAACGTTGCTTGCGAACGGGAGCCCTCCGGATCAGTTTAATCCGGATCTTTCACCGGATAACAAATCCATCTTTGAAGAAGTTATGGATGATTTCTACGATTTCGAAGGAGACGAACTTTATGATGAAGATTTATATTAAAACTCCGGTCTATCGACCGGAGTTTTATTTTATAGTTTATATCTCAATACCGTAAACGAGAACGGTGGAATTTCCTGATTAAACGTATCTTCAACTCCCACCACAGATTCAACTGGTTTTTCCGTCCGTGAAAACGGTTTTCCCGATAATATCGTTTTTATTACGGAATCATTTGAGAATTCGTAGTTTTCCAATAGCAATTCTGGCTCCACGGAAGCGTGAAGAAGATTGATAATTTTTACGATTAACTCGTTATTAACAGTATCTTTAACTATGGAAACCCCGAATCTATTTTTAACCGCAAGGTCGGAATGTGAAACATCGACATAACTTGCGATATATTCCTGTCCGGAATTTTGTCCGTAAAGCTTTTGGGTATAATATCCCACGGTAGGTTTAACTTCCGTATTATTAAAATAAATCAAGTCCGGGTTCCAGCTGGTAAATCCTTCTTTAGCCAGAAGCGGAGCATAAGAAGTCATACAAACTATATCTCCGTTACGTTCAAGCGATGCAAGGAACAGAGCCTCCGTAATGGCCGTTTCCACATTATTATGCCTGTTGGTAAATGCGCAGCATATTCTCCGAGATAGACCCGGGAACCGTTACGATCATATTTATCGTAAAAATCCTGATTATTTACGAACCATCCCGGTGGCTGGTAATAGTGTTCATCAATTATAGGAACCCGAAGTTTTCTCGCAATATCCCATCCTTTTTCATAATCAGCCCCTTCTGAAAAAGGTCCTGCAGTTCCGACAACGATAATATCCGGATATTTTTCTTTAACGGCATTATATATCATTTCGAAGCGTTCTTCGAATACATCCGTAATAAGATCCTCGTTACCGATACCTAAATATTTAAGATTGAAGGGAGCTGGGTGTCCGGCCTGAGCCCTGACTTTACCCCATTTCGTATTTTTATCTCCGTTGGCATATTCTATTAGGTCGAGAATTTCCTGTATATATTCATCCATTTCACACATCGGGATACCTCCCTGCTGACCAGCTCCTCCAGTAGAAGAATTCTGGCACGGAACACCTGCTGCAAGAACCGGTATGGGCTCGGCTCCGATATCTTCACAGAAAAGAAAATATTCGTAAAATCCGAGACCGAAACTCTGGTTATAGTTCCATATATTTCTCTGAGGAATCCTCTCTTCAAGAGGACCTACGGTATTTTTCCATCTGTAAATATTATCGAGACCGTCACCGTGAGTCACACATCCTCCGGGGAAACGAACGAAACGAGGATTGAGATCGGCGATTACTTCCGCCAGATCTCTCCTTAAACCATTTTTCCTGTTTTTGAACGTTTTCTGTGGAAACAACGATACCATATCGACTGCTACTTGTCCTACTGTCTGAGCAACTATCTCCAACTGTGCATCGGCAATAGTTTCAGTAGCAGTTATTACTGCTTCATATTTTTTCCATTCTTTGCCTATATTTCTTATTTCAGTTTGGCCATAATTTTTACCTTCTTTATCTGTAAGCCTGGTAATTAATCGACCTTTCCCTCCGTCGATATATTTAGTAAAAATAGAAAAGTCATATTTATCACCCTTCACCAACGGAATACCAGAGAACCCTTCATTAATAAGAGCCTCTCCTTGATTACGGATATTCAATACAGCATAATGCGGATTGTTGGGGTGGATAGGAGATGCAGTCTCTATAATGAAGTCCGATTCGTTTCCTGTAAACTTCCATGATTTTTTACTGTTCCACGATTGATCGCGTCCTTTTTTGTCCGCAACGGTATATTCGAATCCCCTGTTCTGTACAAGTTCCGCATAAAGACCTCCATCAGCTGCATAACTGATATCCTCGAAGAAAATTCCTATAAGCAAATCGCTGATTTTTTTGGTATTTTCAGGGTAAACAATGACTTTAGCATTCAAATCTTTCAATTCCGGATATTTCATCGCAAACGACTCACAAGTCTCCGAATTCTGCATAGTTTTATAAGCAGCTAATTGCTGTCCTTTAACCAGACCGTCTATCACCGACCAAGGTACTTTAATAGTAGTGCCCAATTCTTCTTTACCTGAAATAATTAC
This sequence comes from Rikenellaceae bacterium, assembly GCA_021201795.1. Classification (GTDB taxonomy): domain Bacteria; phylum Bacteroidota; class Bacteroidia; order Bacteroidales; family Rikenellaceae; genus JAJBUQ01. Next base: position 30,223 of record JAJQEF010000040.1, on the reverse strand, counting down.
CTGATTACGACGAACACCGCCTTGAATCTCTATAGCCTCAGAAAAAATTTTAAAATCCTTCGTTTCAACAGAATACAGTTTACCTTTACTGATAAAGTTTATCTTATACAGATTTTTATTTTCATCGTATACAACTGTAATTTTCCTACAATCTCCATCCGGAACTATATCGATATAAGTCTGCCTTCCCCACACGACCAAATCATTAGAGGATGCGTGGGCAAGAACGCCATCTTTTTCATTAGGAGAAAACAAACAATGCCAAAATCCATTCTCATCCTGCAACAAAAACGGCTCAAGCATTCTTTTCTGATACCCCCAGCTTCCGTAATCGCTCTTAATAAAACTATGTTCCGGACCTATAGGGTTCCAGTTAATATTGTCGAGGCTCCACGCAAAGTGTAGTCCGTTTTTTCCACTGTTATTTTCAGAAGCATAGGAGAAAATATACGCGGAGTCAGGTTTATTGCTGTTATATGGCACACTTCCTTTGATCGGCGCATTTACGGATAAAAGAAGACCCATAAAAAACAGAAGTACTTTAAACTTCATTTCATTTGGTTTTAGTAGTTTTTACAAAATTAAATTTTTTTAAAATCTATACCAATTATTGGAAGTAAATTCCTAAAGAATTTTTGGAGAGAAAAACATTTTACATATCTTTGATTATTAATCTCTTAATTTTATTTGAATATGAAAAAGTTATTACTCGCTTTAATCGGGCTGTATTGACACTAATAATACCAGACTACTTCTCGATTTCTTTAATATAAGATACAGGAGAGATTTTGTGTTGACTAATGGTGATTCACATATATTATTAGATCTTGAATGCACTACTCCTAACTCTCCCGTATATCTTTTTGCCTATACTACAGGAATAATTGGAAAAACAAATTACATGGGTGAAGAACACGATTTTATAGATTATTGCAAACTACGAGATTCCAAAGTTGCCCCGGAATTATGGGCGGAGAAATACAATATCCCTGAATATGTTTATTATACTTTAATTTTGGAATAATCCGTTTTATATCAGGGGTAACTCTACTGACTCAATTATTTTCCATCATTCCGCGTTCCAAAGTATCGGTAATAATTTTAAAAATATTTGGCAAATAAAAATTAATTATTATCTTTGTGCCGTCTTGAGAAAGAACGGGGTGTAGCGCAGTCCGGTTAGCGCACCTGCTTTGGGAGCAGGGGGTCCCAGGTTCGAATCCTGGTACCCCGACTTTAAAATTAAAGAGTTACGATTTACTTCGTAGCTCTTTTTTTATCCTAAGACTTAATCTCCAACGGGAATCGGTATTAAAATTATCCTGATAAACTGTAACCGCGACGCAGTGAACAGCACTTATTATAGTATGAAATTATTTATAACTAAGAAAATAACAGAATTTAAAAACCGTAACTGATAGTTACGGCTTTTAAATGGGATACCGGCAAACTTTACCAACTAAAGCCAATTATACGAATTAATTAGAGCGATATATACACCTGACATAATAAACATCGTTTTTATCCGCATTATCGTCCTCCATTATTTGTCCGTTTTCAAGCCAGTATACCCGGGTTCTGTTCATTCCGTTATCATGTGATGTAAGGAATTTCTGTCCTTCGCTTATACCGAAATTATAATCGCCGTTGGCCTGAAGCCTAAGCATATTCGATACATATTGCGGAGGAGGAAGCCTCCAACTATTACTGTAAAATACCGGTTCGGTATAAGAACCGCAGCCAGTTGCTTCGGTAGGGGTATACGAAGGATTATCGCGGTCGGTATTACCATAAGAATTGTAGTACGAAGCATTATTGTAGTGAGTATCTATACCCATCGCCTCAGCCCAGGTCATAGTCGTAACTCCTACATTATCAGCATAATTTAATGCGTAGAACCGGTTGCTATCGAAATAATTGGGAGGATATTGACTTGTTATATTATTTAACGCAGTCCAATTTATGCCGCCATCAGGGGAATATTCTATCACAAATACCTTATTGCGGTTTGTTTCATCACTCATAGGTATATCAAAAGTGAGACCGGTTTCCCGTGTTCCAGCTGATACGGATATGATCTGTGACGGCGCCGTTCCACCGGAACGTTCCACCACGCGTAATTGAAGAGCAGGATAGTTTCCTTCGATATTGAACGTCAACACATCGCCCACACCGTAAAGATAACCATTGGAGTGAGAACCACGGGCAGAATTAACCGTTATATGATACTGATCCTGTCTGTAAGTTGTTACGAAGTAATTCTGTCCATCATAATGATAATAAATATCGACATCTGTTCCGGAGCCGAAGCTCGTAATTTCAGGAATCGTAACAGTAACGGAATTAGTTTCGTAATAAGATCCCTGAGATACCACACTACTGGTTATGGTATTTCCTTCGTGAACCGCATACATATACCAACTGTCATTCGAACCTCCCGTAAGCGTCACAGTACCTCCTGTGCGGGGAATATCGCCGACCGAAGATGCAGTGGGGTTGACAAGATCGAAGACAGTAGAAATCGTTCGTTTTAAATTTATCGTTCCTTTCAACGATGATGGATAAGAATTAGTATTTTCACTATAAATTTGTGCGCTGGCAGTAATTACTGTACCTGCTGCAGGCATACCGCTGCGGTTAGTATAATCCACCGACCGGAAGCTAAGAGTTTCCTGATGCCCTTCGCTGATGACCGCGCACGGATATATAGTTCCCGGACTATGAGACGATGCGGCGAGTAAATTACCCATACCTGTCTCCGAGAATCTCCATGCGAAATTATGATCGAATCCGATAGTATGCGTCTCTCCGGTAACACCGGTAAAAGTATGTTCATAAAGATCGGACATAGTCTCGTTATGAAAATAAAAATACGGCACCACACCTTCCTGAACAATAGTTTCTTCATGCTCAATAGTGTCGTCCCATGTAGAAAATACAAAAACTATATCACGATCCGTATAGCTGTCGTTTGCCGTTATCGTGAAATATTGGCGGGAATAACCTGATGCCTGCATTCCCAAACTGTTGAAGGACACTAATCCGGACGGTATGCTGCGCTTAAAATACCAATTCTGGGAACTGGTTACATCCAGCCACGCATCCGTCTGAGCTATTGCCGGATACGGCGATTCCGTTACCACCGAGAACGGATTATTATCCGAGTATTGGCGGATCGAAATATCTTCACGTAATACACGTCCGTCGGAATGAGTTACCGACACCGTCAGTACCTCTACCAGAAGTCTTCCAGATGTATTATTGGCCGGACGAAGGTCGAAACTCGCGGTGTAGAGAGAGTTGCCCGCCGGTTTGGTTGCCCACGTAATTTCATCTGTATTATAAGTCAATGTATATGTCAGTCCGGCAGGTACGGTAGTTACATTTACCGTTGCTGGTGCAGTCGGGGCAGCATAGAACACGAGAGAGGACGGATCGACCGTAAGTGAGAATTCATCAAGTTCCGACTGTTCAATGTTTACTTTAAGCTCGAGTTCACCGGCTATCAGCGTTATCTGCCCGATCCGAATAGCTGTCGTGGAAGGATTCTGCTGAACAGTGACAGTTACCAAAGATTCATCCGTGTATTCCGACGAGGATGGGGTTACCGTTACCCATGCAGGTTTATCGGACACCTTCCATCCGGATTCATGATTTGTCTGGACTCTCAGCGATGCACTCCCTGCATTGCGGTGAAAGTACATCGTATCGATAGAGGCCATAAGGTAATGCTGTCCGTTCCATGCAATATTGTTCATGCCCCTCTTGCTTACTTCTGATATATCATAAACGATATTGGACGGACGACCGCTAAGAGCCTCGTCCGCAGAAGGTGCACCGTCTCTATCGACGCCTTTTATGGTGATTTTATAAATATTATTTCTTAATAAATCTATATACTCTGCTGTCGTAGAAGAATTTTTATTAAAATCTATCCTGTAATAGGATGAAGCTCCGTTATTGAATTTACCCTTAATCACCAGACACACGTTCTGGTCGTTAGACGAATCACTAAGATCCTCCCCCGCCGGGGTTTCGAAGACATAAATTTCGTTGCTGAGATTAATTCCTCCGGTAACATTAAACGTTTTTCCTGTATTGTTCACAAGATCCGCTCCGGTCGGAAGGCTTGGTTTCAATGCTTTAGCTGCAGAGAAATTCCAATAATCGGTATCGAGCTCCGGGATCAGTCGTCCTTTCTGGTAATTACGATGTATTGCCACTTCTTCCATCTGGAAGATCGACGTGACCGAAGCATCCACGCTTATATCTATCCTCGCAAGAGACTTTGCAAGACTGATTCCGGTGACAGCATCGTTGTTCCTGTCGATAGTAACCGCCTGTTTGATACCCCACATAGGAATTGTTGTTCCGGTCCATGTCTGGAAAGCGGAAGCTACCATCGCGGAAGCAAACTGGTCGATTGTGGTACCGGAAGGTATCCCCATCGGATAAATCGTGTTGAACCACGACTCGCTGTTCGCGAATACCATAATATCGTATATTCCTTCGTTCATAAGAATACGGCAGGTTTTAACCGAGCCGGAACCATCCAGTTCCAGTCCCACCGCCTTGTGGACATAATCCCCGTTCTGTTCGAACCACACGATAAGCAGTTCCTGTATATCGGTCTCCTGTGCGGAAGACATTTTGGTATCTACTTCCTCCGTTTCAGGCAGTTGAAAAGATAATGTCACCGTAAAATCTTCTATACCGCCATTCCCGTTAATTCCTTCGAGAGAATCTTTCGTGCAGGAAGTCAGAATCAGAATGGCTGTGAGAGCTAAATTATATGATATATGTAGGAACGGTTTCATGTTCATTAAATTATCGCGTTAAAATTAAATAACCAATCTAAGGAATAGTAGTGGTTCGGGAGACACACCGGGTATATCCTCCAGACGACTTATTGAATGCAGAAGTAAGGCCTGTATCCATATTGAAAATAGTCGCGGTCCCCGCGGAAACCTCCTCAACAGTCCAGTAACTTCCATTGGTTGATCCGATTTTGAATCCGAGCGCAGCTCGGTTCGCATACATTTCATTCATTTCAGCAACAGTCGGAACCCTCCATTTCATGTTCGGCATATCGGGCTCTGTATATGTCGCACAGGAGAAGGCGTCGGACGAAAGATCGCTTCTGACCGCGTAATTGTACCATTCGGACGTATTACTGAAAAAGAGGCTGTTGAGTTTGTCATCTTCTATCCCCATAGCGGTCGTCCAGTTAGTCGACGGCCGTATATAATACCCCATGCCGCTATAGTTTTGGATACTTCCTTTTGCGATATAATATCCGGTACTTAATTTCTGGCTCTGGTAGTCCTGCTTCCAAGTACCGGCGACATAATGACTGCACATAGTATGCCACACATTAGTGCTCGACTCATTGGATGTTGTGGAAACACACCAAATAAGTTCCACATCCTTCATCTCGAACGATGCCTTACGGTTCGGTTCCAGATAAAGGGAATATTCACCGGCCGCAGTATATCGAGAATAAAAATTGATTCCTGAACTGTATAAACCGAGGTTGACGACCTGACCGCCTACGAGCAATGTCGCCGTGACATTATTAAGCGTAGAAGTCATAACATTATTTGGATCGTTCACCCTGAATTTTATCTCAGTTCCGCCTGTAGGAATAGTCGAGCCGACTGTAGGTGAAATTATATCTACCGTGATACCCTGCGTACCTTTTTGTTCAAAATTTATATAAAAGATTTCGGATGAACCGTCCGGTTGACAGCAGATGCGCACCAGTCTGTTACTCACACCGGTATTGGCCGGAATTAAAAAACCGGGAGACAGATTCACAGTACGCGAACTGGTGATACTACCGCTCGATAGTTTGTTAGTCGGATCCGATTCCAGCCAATAAGTAAAAGCGGTATTGGTGAACACCTGTAAGTAGGCATATAGAATATGTTCCCCGCCAGGTATCAGATAGTGATAAAAATCCGGATCGGAAGTTTCGTTTGCGAGCCTGTAGGTTGATCCATAATTATACGGATTACCATAGTAGATGGCACGGTATTGCGGGTAAGAGTTGGGTGAAGGAATGATGACGGGAGGAATATCTCTCACAATGTTGAAATATTGAGTGTAAGTCCCCGTAACCGGAGCGTGGTTTTGAAGGGTAACCGTGATTGCGTTGTTATAGGTTCGTTGTCCGGCGAGCGGTAGGGTCGATCCCGACTCCGGCAGGTCATTTGTCTCCAGTTCGATGGTATACTCAGCCATATTCCATCCTTCGCCGGTTCCGGAAGAAGGACCATTGAATGTAGAAAATAAGCTGGTCCAGTTCGTACTGGATATGGAGGTAACGTTCGCAACCCAATCGGCATTCGCTTTGAATTTATGCGTTACCTTCTGCCCCCCTTCAGCCGGAAGATAGATTGTGTTATCGTCAGCGCTAATTGACGGAGGATTATATCCCTGTATAAACTCCACAGTCTCGTATTCTCCGGAGCTCGGAGCATATAAAGATACCTCCACAGACCGATCTTCGTAGTCCGGATTGCCAGTGAGTGTAAAATTATAATCGGCCCACGCAGAAGCATTCTGGACACCCATTCCAAAGTTCGGAGTCCATATGGAACCATTGGAAATATAATTGACCTGCCACGGAACTGTCGATTCGACCCTGAATTTATAAGTTCCCGGTTGTGCGGAATACTTATTATAAAGTTCGGTATTCAGTCCGACTATTTTGGTTACCTGCTGTATTTCCACCACACATGATGCAGTATGTCCGGCAGCATCCTTAACATAAATAGTCAGGAAGCCTGTAAGCACATTGTCGGTGTCGTTGCCCTTAGGCTGAAGCGACAGCACCCTGTCGGTCGTTCCGTCGGTTGGAAATCCTCCGGGTTCCCAATCAATATCTCCTTCATAATTGAAATACAGTGGAATACCTACGGGATAAGTACTCACGGTTATTGTGATGGGCTGTGTCGGGTACTTACCGACAAGAATCGGATTAGGTGTTGCGAAGACCTCGAGATCGACATCTCCTGTCCCTCGTTGGGCGAAGATAATTTGTTTGCTGACATTATCCACGATGACAGGGACTTCGTATATGCGCATACCGGCATCAGTATTCTCATTCACAGTCACCTCCACCTTGGTTAGATTTCCCTGTACGCCGTTAACAGGAGAGATGGTAAGCCAGTTTACATCCGGAACAAAATTATCCCTCACGAACTTCCAGCCTTGGGGATGATTCGTATAAATGTACATATACTGCGTTCCGGCTTCTGGAGAGAATACCAGTTCGTCAGTACTTAATTTGAGTATATAATTCCCACTTATGTTTATATCATCGCTGTTATCTTCCGACCAGTCTATCACCTGCGCGCTCAAACTTACAGGGAATGCTTCGAGCGCTTCATCAGGATCGGGAAATCCGATATCCATAACATCCGTAATAATAACCTGATAATTATGGTTTCGAAGGATATTCAGGTAATTTTTACCCTGCATGGTAGTCTGTTGAAAATCTATGCGGTAGAATCCAGGAATTCCGTTATACTCCCCTCCTACTATAAGGCACATATTGTTCGGATGATTAAACCTGCTTCCGGCTTCCGCTTCGAACAGATATATCTCGCGTATACATGCCGGATTACCGCTTGCATCAGCCGCGATTGCCGTACCGTCATAAACGACAGGTCCTTTTACTTTGGTCGCTATCCCAGGAACAGTGGGAAGATTAGAACTGAAATCAGTATCGTCCGGAATCACGCTTCCCGTGTCATTGTAATAATAGAGTCTGACACTGGTAAGTTTAAAATCGGTCTGCGACGGAAGCGACGTAGTCACATCCACACGCGCAACCATACGGTGAATATCGTAAGGGCTGCTGCCTACCTGCGTAGTGCTTGCCGTAATAGTACATGTACCAATCTCTCCCCACATCGGGATACTGCGGTAATCGTTATCCGTTTTATCGGTTATCCATTTGCCGTCAAGTGCCAGAGTAAGCTGCTCTATAATAGTTTGTTTATCCGTGCCTGCTGCAATTCCGGAAGGGAAGCAATCTCCGATCAAATTACGGCAGTTAGCCAGCAATACGATATCCTCGGTTCCAGTTTTCAGTACTGCTTTGAAGTCTCTCACGTCCGGGTTAGAATTTACCGTAATATCGATCGCATTGGATGTATAAAGGTACTTGCCGGACGCATCGAAAACAAGAAGTTCAATAGTATTAACGGTCTCTTCGTCATCTTTAGTAAGACTTTTACTAATAAGCAAGGTAGTATTAGGAACTGAAATAGATATCGAAACTTCGGTATCTATACCGTCCGGATTTTCCATTCCGTTAAGATACTCTTTTATGCATGACTGGATCAGCGGAAGAAATATACAAACTAAAGCCAATCGTAATAAGCTTTTTTTAATATTATGAAAACTATGATATAAGTTACACATAATCAGAATTATTAATTTTCTTACCATGGCAGATTAGGAAGGGTCGTTGAAGCATCTACCGGAATCCACGGAACTATATTAACCTGAACATCAGCAAATATCTCGTCTTCCGGTTCCGGAATAGGCTTCAGATCTTCCGGCGATACTTTAATATTTTGAATGGAATATACGTATCCCTGTTCCAGATTGACGAAAGGTTGTCCGCCAACATGAAGTTCTGTAATCGTCAGATACCAGTACGTATATTTCAGAAAGGGATCTTCACCCATAAGATTTATATAATCCTGTGTAGCCGTAAGATTAGTAAATTTAACCACGATATGAGGAACCTCCCCGGAATAAATATTATAGGCCCATACTTTTCCGGAAGTAATCGGGTAGTAATTTACTCCGTTCTGCTGTGCAACATAGGGACTTTTGTCGTAATCGAATGTAATCCCTTTATACTGCGTGGCATAATAAGATTCTCCGTTCTCTTCAAATACAGATGTCGCCGGATAATAAATTATATCATCATCGTCCACCGCACCCATAAGATTTGCCCGGGAATAAAAATTATTTATAAATATTCCTTCAATATCTAAGGTTTCAATATGTACTGCATCCCTTTCAAATTTTACGATTTCAAGCCGGGACGCTATCGGCGTCGCATCCATTTCCGCGCGCGGATTACTTGCGGCCCAGTTTATAGCCTCATGCGCATATAGACCCACTCTGTTAACTTCGCCGGAAGCGTCCGATAAAACAGACATATTTTGAAGGAGGCTTATAAATATCGAGATATCTGTCCCTGTATCGGGCAATACAACATCGGAGGGAACATTTCCGAAAAAATCGATCCTTGATGAGGTCTTTTTCATATCCTTTATATTAACCCCTGTGGAAGATGTAAGGTCGGAGATCCCTATTATTCCCCCTCCTGAGATTCCCGGCAGGACTTGCATGACCGTATCGATCGTACCGTCCGATTTGCTGAATATCAGTAATCCGTTATTCAATACAGCAGGAGTTCCGTCAACAACCGGAACTGACTCCGACTTTGTGTCTGAAACAACTGAGGCTACTATCTTAACCAAAATGGATTCAGATTCATTCCCATTAATTTCTTCGTCCGTATTTTTATCACAGGAAGTAAATCCCAGAATAGTTAAACTGAAAAAACAAAAACACAACGATCTGATCCGGAAATCAGTTAATATTGTACGCATATATCTTTGTCTGTTTGCCATTTATTCTATTATTTACAGGATAAAAATCTTGTATCCCTTAGAAAAAAATACTTTACTTCCAGCCTACGTTGTTAATATTCCAGTCAGGAACCTTAATCTGGACACAAGTCCCTTTGAATTCTATCAAAACGTTTATAGTGATATCGTCGCCCTCTTCGACTTCGATCTTCAACTCTTTTAGCACATCCGTCATCGAAACCTGGAAATTGTAGTTGGTAAGAGTAAAATCCTGTGCGGTTATATATATGTTAACATTATTGTCATTATCAAAATGCGGAATATAAAATCCTGCATGTCCGAGCAATTCCCGTGCTCCGAGAGATTCGTTGTAAATTTCCTTTTCTCCGGCGACGGTCAGGAACATTGCCGTTTCACGGCCTCTGTTGAGAAAATTATCATAATAAAAAGTAAGATTCGAGACGGATACCGACGGGTTTATCAATGCATCGTCGTATATTTCCGGGAATCCTCTGAGATAAACGTTCAGTGTGCGGTGTGCACTCATGAACGGAAGGGTATGTTCGGTAATTTCATATTGTTTGACGTCCACGCTGTAAAGACCTATGTCTTCAGGCGAACGTGTAGGCACCCCGCGCATATCCGGTGCGTAATGCAGTGGATCGGCGGATTTTTCATTATCGTGATAGAGGTAGCTATCTCCGAATGATTTGGTTGGGAATATTATGTTCATATCCTCTATGTGCAAGGTATTATTCGCCCATCCGATTATATAATATTCTCCCGGATCGACCGAGACTTTTTTCATTCGTTCGCGACTCATGATTACATCGTCGCAATTTATCCATCTGTAAAAATTATGTTCCGAATCATAGATAAGGACGTCTATGGTTTGAATGCGTGTGGAAAATATTTCGCTTCCATCGGGATAATATCCATTCCACTTCTGGTAACGGTCATTTCCTTCACTATCCAGATATTCGAAATATAGGATCAGATTATAATCAAGGTCGTCGGGACAATCGTCGAGATTCTCCTTAACGCATGAAGTTATGGCAAATACACAGGCAATTAATGCCATAGTAAAAAATAATTTACGAAGCAACCCTTTGATTTCCATGAGATGTCAGTTTAATCTATGAAGCAAGTATAAGATAGCTCCAGGCACGGACATACCGAATGCCCGGAGCTAATATTTAATAACAATATGAGATAACTATTTCCAGTCAACGACAACAACATTCCATGGTTTAACCGTAACTTTCACATAGATAGCTGATTTGTCATCTTTCTCATAAGGATAGTCGTCAAGATCGCCTCCATCGAATTGAATCGCATCTAGCTTGTATACGTTTCCTCCCATAATAGGTTGGTCAGCCTGATTTACCCTGTTCAGATAACCTGTAACAGTAAGGTATGCTTCACCATCACCTGCTATAGCGTTAGGTCTGGGTACACTGTTCATCTTAACATCCGTGAAATGCAAGATGATATGTGGAACCGCAGTACCATTAGCGAATACATTGTAAGCCCAAGTTTCATTTTCAGGTGTTTTGCTAAGAACTGTAGGAGCGATAGATGTGCATAATCCCTGGTAAACACCGCTGCCGTCCAATTCGCCGTCATCGTAAAGATACTTAGATAAATTAGGTCTGTATTTACCGGTTGGCTGTCCTGTAGAAGACCATTGAAGATACTTATCGTAATCCGCCGGAACTGCTGTCGGTTGTGTTCCTGCAAAGAATAAGCTGTCCAGATCCATAGTACCTACAACCGACATGCTGTAATAGTAGTTGTTGATATAGATACCTGCAAGATTAAGTTCTTCGATGTCTAACAACGGGTCACCTACTGCTGGTGCTGCCTTGATTTCATCAATCTCGAGGCGTGCGATGATAGGAGAAATCGTGAAGATAGCTTCTCTTTCAACTGAGATGTTTGTATTAGAAGCGAACAGAGCCTGAGTTGCAGCAGAAGCAGCGACTATATTACCGACTCCAAACAAAGTAGCGTCTTCTACACCGAATGTGGTTTTATTGTCCTGATTAGTCTGGCTGAGGATGTGTTTGGTAATTTTTTCGACATCGCTGATATTAGCGTACGTAGCAGATCCAAAGTCATGGTTACCCACTACATAAACTTTTACAGCACTGTTATCGATACCAGTAAACAGATATCCTGCAGCAAGGTTGGCAGCACTTACTGCTCCGGCAGGTGAATCGTCGATAACAGCCATGCGAACGATATCGCCGTTACCGTCCACAAAGAAAATAGCTCCTTTAGTGAACTGTGTTACAGTATTCTGTGGAACCTCATTCGTGTCTGCTTTAGAAGCAGGACCGAGATCAATCTGAAGATAAAAGTTCGATTCACCTTCAGGGATAGTGACATTGTCGTCTTTGTCTTTGCTACAGCCTGTAAGGATCAATGCAGCGGCAGCTAAGAGTGTAAAAAATCTGTTCTTCATAATAAAAAAATTAGGTAATAAAAATTGTTTGGTTATGTTATCTCTTATTATATCGTTGAATCTATTTCGAAAACCTACATGTTTTTCACTACCCCGTAAATCGGGATGACTGTCAGGTCAAATCAACTTCGGCACTGTCTTGAAAATTCTTCTCCATTTTACCTGCGTTCATCTGCCATCACTCAATAAAACCCCGGAAAGCGCATTCGTTTTTAACGCTGATCCAGGCTCCATAAAAAAGAACAGCGGTCATAATTCAAAGTGTAACCCTTACCGAGGCCTTCACGGTTGCGGTAAGGGCTCCGACCACTTTTTTAACCAATCTTTTTATAATAAGGTAAATTACCTTCTATTCAATCAATATACGTCTGTCACTTGATAAGTGACAAAACGGAGTAAGAACCTTAATATGCTTATAATAAAAGTGTTTCCACAATAACACAATGGGAGGGAAAAGAACGAAATATAAATAACTTAATACTGGTAATTTTTTAAGGACTTATATTAAAAAACAGAGAAAGCAATATAATCGCTTAAACCTACTAACTGGTATTACAAATATCAATTATCAAATAATGTAATTTCAATATTGAATAGGAAAATTGATTACTATTAATGAAACTAATTTCGATTTTATTAGTCGTAAAATGAAACTTTTTATATATTTGTGAAAAATATCCGTTTGTCACTTATCAAGTGACAGCTTAGCTCCATTTCTAACTTCCCGAACCGGTATTGTCGACATAAAATCACTGAGATTATCCAGCGTGGAACAATCAAAAGAATCCAGATATTTATAGGTTGTTTTTATCTCTTTATGACCTAATGCTTCACTTATCACGGCGATGGGAATATTGGCCCGTTTGGCAAGGGTTGCATAAGTATGGCGGGCAACGTGTGTCGTTAGCTTTTTAGTCGTGCCTGTAATAACCGCAAGTTTTTTCAGATTCTTATTCTGAAGGGTCAACCCATTTTCATATTGCTCTCTCGGGTTTTTTTATGTTCTTCAATTATTGGAAAAATGTATTTAGAGTCAGGGTTTACCTTTAAGAAAAATGTTAATATGTCTCTCATGGGAGAGGTTACTTTAAGCTCAATATAACCCCCTGTTTTTTTTCGTTTATACCGTAGTATATTATTTACTATGTCGCTTTTACGCAAAAAAGCCAAATCAATAAAAGACATTCCGCGGGCATGATAGCTGAACATGAAGTATAATACAGAATAGCGAATCCGGTCTTCTTTTAACAGATCATTCTTTTCCCGGGATGCATTATCCGACATTTTATTTTCCAATACATTGCGGCTTAATTGATGAAGGCCTACCATATCTTTTTTTTCCAAAGCTCTTCGACGCGTTTCAAATACACCGGTAAAAACACTGTAAAAAAGACTATTATCTTTTCTTGCCGCAATACCTTTATCAACAGCTTTATTGTAAATAGCTCTAAGATTACGCATATAAAATGATATAGTATTCATTTGCAGACCTTCTTCCAGAAGGTGATTCTCTTATTTTTTAAGGAGGCTATTATCGATCTCATCAAAGGAGATATTGTTATTACCGGTAAAACCGATGAAACGTTTAACAGATGAGGCATAGGCCCGCGCAGTTCTTATCTGTCCGTTATGTATCAGATCCACTTTTAGAACATTACAATAGCTGCACACGGATACCTCTTTAGAATTGGCATCTTTTCTTTCATTCATTATATTATCTGCAATTCCCGAATCTGGTATTCGAAATTTTGAGTGAGAAAAAATATTTCTAATATCATATTCTTCATGGATATCCAGATAATCTAAGGGAACCTTTACAGCCCTACCTTCATAAAACATTAATACTTCCAACTTGCACTTGTTTTTTATCACCATAACATACATTTTTATTTAATAATCATTAGACAAAAATAAATTCTAATTTAAATATCAAACATATTGTTTCAATTTTAGAACCTGCTTTATATGTATAATCCGGATCATAAATTACCTCGAATCCACAGAGACAGAACTAAAAGCAGAACGGAAGACGGAACACCGCATAGACTCAGGATTTATCGAGATAGGGAGGAATAGATTTTAACGAAAAGATACTCCGTTGGTCGAACACACTTTTGCATATTAATACAACAGCGCAAATCTGGGACTCTGATGGTCGGCAAAGGCTTTAAATGCCTTGCATCGCTACACAGTATCTGAATAACTAACAAAGGCCAAAGTGGAAAACCGGCCAGCCGCCTTATCGCCGATGTTTATTACCGAATCTGTCCTGTTATTGCGGGATCAGGATTTAAGTATACAGCTGTATTTTTCAGATCAGTTTTACAAAAATACACGGCGCAGAGTCCGTCAGTTTATAGAAAAAGAACTTTTAAAAATATTTCATTCATATCCGAATATCCTTGTCTATAAGGTCGATATATAGAAATAATCATACCTTCGATAAATAAAAATTATAACTAAGTTTTAACAAATATTTGATTTGGCAAAAAAATTGCTATATTTGCAACGTAAACGAACGCAAGTTCATTCTGATCTTTTATCTTCATGCAATTTCAGGAACGATTCCGTTCTCTTTTTTTCATCGTTGAAATCGACCAGTATAAGCTTCATTGTTTCGGCTAATTATTGCCCGAGTAAGTCTTTGTGAACTGAAGACGGCTTATATTAATTCAACGGTTTTATTTATGAAATCATTTTTTATCGGCAAGTATGAAATTAAACTCCCTATCATACAGGGAGGAATGGGTGTAGGCGTATCCCTCAACGGCCTGGCTTCGGCAGTAGCCAACGAAGGCGGTATAGGCGTAATCTCTGCAGCAGGTCTCGGACTGTTATACCCTGAATTTAAAGGAAGTTACACAGATAAATGTATCTACGGACTTAAAGAAGAAATCCGTAAAGCACGAGAAAAAACCCTCGGCACTATCGGAATAAATATTATGGTAGCCCTTTCGAATTTTACAGAAATGGTAAAAACGGCTATTGCAGAGGAAGCGGACGTTATTTTTGCAGGCGCAGGCCTTCCTTTGGATCTTCCCTCGTATCTAACGGACGGAAGCAAAACAATGCTGGTTCCCATTGTTTCTTCTCCGCGGGCGGCAAAACTCATATGTGAGAAATGGTACGTCAACTATAATTATCTTCCTGATGCGATTGTTGTCGAAGGTCCGAAAGCAGGAGGACACTTGGGTTTCAAAAAAGAACAGATCGACAACGAAGAGTTCTCTCTGGAAAAATTAATTCCTGAAGTAGTAAAAGTAGCTGGGAACTATTCCGGAATCAAAAATATTCCGGTAATCGCAGCGGGAGAAATATCGACAGGAAACGACATAGCCCGCTTCATGGACCTCGGTGCATCCGCGGTACAGATGGGTTCCATTTTTGTTCCTACGAACGAGTGCGACGCTTCAGTCGAGTTCAAGAAAGTTTACGTTAACTCCGACCAGAGCGATATACGTATTATCCAAAGTCCTGTAGGAATGCCTGGACGGGCATTCGACGGAGAATTTATACGCAGGGTCGCAGAAGGAAGGGAAAAACCGCGTTCCTGTCCGTTCCACTGTATCAAAACCTGCGACTACACTAAAAGTCCGTATTGTATCATTAAAGCATTATATAACGCAGCAAAAGGAAACATGGAAAAAGGCTATGCCTTTGCCGGCAATAATGCTTACATGGCTGACAAGATCAGTACGGTAAAAGAAGTTATAGAAAAACTCAAAAACGACTTCTTTTTAAACAAGGTTGTTCTTTAACCGAACAGCAGATAATCATTAAACCCACCTGCATGACAGGTAAATCATTATGACATTTAAAGAATTGAATCTCACCGATTCTATATTAAAAGCAGTCGGTGCTAAAGGATATACCGAACCGACCCCTATACAAGAACAGGCGATCCCTGTAGTTTTACAGGGTAAGGATATTTTCGGCATCGCCCGTACCGGTACGGGTAAAACTGCAGCATTTGCTGTTCCGATCCTCCAGAAACTGGAGGAAGAAAAAAATAACGCTCCTCAAGTCGCCGCATATTCTCCGGAAACGGAAGAAGTACCGACAATGAAACGCCGAGACCGTAAAGGCAGGAACCACGGCAAGAACAAAAACAAACCGGCGATCAAAGCGCTCGTACTCACTTCTACACGCGAATTAGCCATGCAGATCAGTGACTGCTTTGCAGACTATGGTAAATATACCGGACTAAAACATACCGTAATTTTCGGAGGTGTAAAAAAAGAGAAACAGATCGAACGTCTGAAACATGGTATAGATATCTTGATAGCAACTCCGGGAAGACTGCTCGACATGATGACTATGGGGTATGTTTGTCTTGAGTCATTGCAATACCTTGTCCTTGATGAAGCGGACAGAATGCTGGACATGGGATTCATAACAGACATCCGAAGAGTTTTGAATAAAGTCCCTGAGAACAGGCAGACAATGCTTTTTTCAGCGACCCTTCCTAAAGACATTGTAGTACTGTCGAACTCCATATTGCACAATCCGGTAAAAATCGAAGTTACACCGGTATCATCCACGGTAGAGGAGATCGATCAATGCATTTATTTCGTGGAAAAACCGGATAAAAAGCAGTTGCTTATATCGTTATTGAGAAAAGACGACGATAAATCGGTCCTGATCTTTTCACGCACAAAAGGCGGAGCGGATTATATAAACCGGATGTTGAAAAAAGCAGGGATCGATAGCGAAGCCATACACGGGGATAAATCCCAGGGACAGCGTCAAAGGGCGTTAACGAATTTCAAATCAGGAAAAACTAGGGTCATGGTAGCTACCGATATAGCAGCAAGGGGAATAGATATAAAAGAACTGAATATCGTTATAAACTATGACCTTCCATATGTTGCAGAAACCTATGTTCACCGGATCGGTCGTACCGGAAGAGCCGGACATTCGGGACTAGCCCTTACATTCTGCACTCAGGATGAACATATGAAAGTGAAAGAAATACAAGAACTTACAGGAAAGAAAATAGAAACCATATTACATACCGCATAAAATTTATGGCAAAACCGATATCATTCAATAAACGCGAGAACGAAAAGAAAAAAGCAAGTAAAAGATTAGAAAAACAAAAGAAGAAAGAAGAACGCAAGGCTAATGCCGGATCCGGCTCTCTAGACGATATGATCGCATACGTAGATGCCAACGGAATGATTACATCCACTCCCCCGGAAGAGGATGTAAAAAACGAAATAGCACTGGAAGAGATAGAAGTATCGGTACCGAAAAAAGAAGAATCGGTACCAGACATTCTTAACGGTCGCGTAGAACATTTTAATTCAGATAAAGGTTACGGATTTATCAAGTACATTAACTCGACAGAAAAATATTTTTTCCACATTACCACAGCTCCTGCAAACATTAAAGAAGGAGATAAAGTAACATTTGAAACGGAAAAAGGAACAAGAGGTATGAACGCAGTAAAGATTGAAATAATCAAATAATTTATTCAGTTTAAATTTTAAAAAATGAACATTTACATCTCAAACCTGAATTTCAGGACAGAAAAAGAAAGCCTTCAGGCATTATTCGAACAATACGGTGAAGTTTCTTCAGCAAACATTATCACGGATCGTGAAACAGGTCGTTCGCGTGGATTCGGTTTTGTCGAAATGACGAGTGATTCCGATGCACAGGAAGCGATCGATTCATTGAACGAAACCGATTTCGAAGGAAAAACAATCAACGTAAGCGTGGCAAAACCAAGACCGGAAAGAAACAGCGGCGGTTATAATCGCGGTGGCAACGGCGGTTTCAACAAAAGAAGATATTAAATATCCATTTTGCAAATAAACACAAAGAGTTACGTTTAAATCGTAACTCTTTTATTTTCTGAAACCGCCAGCCCAAGATATCAGTACATACGAAAAAAAATTTAAACCCTGATTTTTTAGCATCGCATTTAGCTTTGTAAATCAGCAGCTTGCTGTAAACCGTTTCCTCTGTGGATTCTTCGATAAAACAGCCAAAAGCCACGGATATAAATCCATTCTGCCGAAAAGAAACCAGGATATGGAAAACCTACGATGAAAACGGAAAAATTATTAAAAAAGAAAGATTCCGTAACAGGGATGCGACTTGATAAATTTTCTGAGTTCTTCGAAAAAAGAATTGAATTTGGAACGGAGCATATCCTCATTGATAACAAGATAATCCACAGCCTCGTCAACTGAAATATTTAAATGCCTGTATTTTACCATTATAGATAATGACTCCCGTATACCGTTTATAGAGGCATACCTCGACAATCTGTCCGTTAATATGAAATGCCACATAAAACGTTTGAATCTTCGGGGCAAATAAAGATGGTTCCACAAGATTGTCCAATAAAATTTTTTTGTAAATTTTCTTAATGGTATACCTGAATATTTACTGAAACGGGACGCAAGCAGGTAATCGAAATAAATATCCAGTAAAATCCCCGAATATCTTCCGAAATGCGGTCTCATCGAATCATTCAATTCCTTCACTATAGTATGTTGGTCAGTAAAGGAATCTATTTCCCGGTGGAGCAGTATCCCTATGCATATCTTTTCCGGGTAATCCTTATATGTACTTCCCTTAACGGCATCGGCAATAAAATTCCCTAACTGGACCTCCCGGTCCTCTCCGGAAAGAAATATATGTGCGAGATAGTTCATTCTTACAAAAATCCAGATAAGCGATAAAATTAATTCTTTTAAATAAAAAAATACCGCTCATATGCTAAAATGTCAATCGTATAATTATAAAATAAATCCCGTCCGGATGGACGGGATTTATACTTAATTGTTTTTTATTTCAAGTGATATATCAAGCTCCTCCGGAAGCTTTTCAACCCGAATACAACAGCGGTACCAGTTTTGAGGATAAATATTATTGCTCTGTTCATAAAAATATAATTGCAATATATAACTGTCATCCGGATAAAGATAAAGTATCGGTTGAACTTCGTCAGTTACCATAGCGGTAGATATCCTGACGGCAAGAAGATCGTATTTATCAAAGTCGAAGTTAATCAAATCCTGATCGTCATCCTCATCTTCCGCAACATTCAGGTATTCTTTCAAATCCTAGACATTTCTGAAAACATGCAGCACATCCGCCTCCAGATCAACCCAGGAGAAATCTTCAGGCAAAGTATAATGATCCGTAGAAACCGCTTTTATTCCCGATTCTTCCGGCTCTTTTTCAAGTTTTACCAGAAATGATTCTTCGGAATACAATTCATCGTTTAGCCATATTTTCTTATGTACCGTTGGTTCATTGTTTTTCCATGTAGTATATAGATCGAACTTTATATTATCTTTTGTCCCGTCACCCCAGTCGATAATAAATTCCTGATCTATATTTGTGTTGGTATCAGGAGCGAACTCTCCGAATGCAAGCACCCATTTACCAATAGACTTCGAGTATTCCAACCTTATCCCCAACATCTTGGGCATAGTAGCCTTGGAAGAAGGTCCGTATTCGTAAGTGATCCCGTTATGTTTCAGGGTAATCCAGTTACTTATAATATTTTTATCAGAATATGGATTAAGAAGATCATTGCCGTCTGCATCGACTACGACAAACTCAACGGACGGATTAAAGAAATCCCAGATAATATAATCATCGTCGTTTTTCGAACATGATACAAATAATACGATGAAGACTAAAAGAATAGTTAATTTTTTCATAACAGTCATTGTTTTATGGATCGTTTATTTTAAGATGACGCATCTCTGCATTTCGTTGCATTTACGGATTCGATTATTAAAAGAATCTTAAAATTACGATCTTAAACTGTTTATTTCAACTGTGTCTATTATTTTAACAGAAAACCGTTAAACGGATATAATTTTCAGCGCGGTAAGACATTCATATGTATTTAAGGTTTTGCCGTTTCCGTTTTTCTAATCATGTGCCGTGATACGAAACAGGGATTTTCAAATGACTGTAAAAGATTATACACTGTATTATTTGGTGTAAAAGTAATTCCCAAAAATAACCGGGAAATATATTATCAAGAGGTATAAAACTTAACCGATATGGCGTGTTTATTGCTCGATTAAAAAAAAAACAATACTATGAAAGCAATAACAATAAAGAATTACGGGGATACGGATACCCTTATTTACGGAGACACCATCAACCCTGAGTTAGGCAAGAGCCAGGCACTTATAGAAGTTTTCGCGACTTCGGTCAACCACATAGACATAATGATGGCATCAGGAAAAATGAAAAATTCCGCTCCTTTAACGTTCCCGTGGATACCCGGAGCGGATTTCGCAGGAAGGATAGATTTTTTAGGAGAGGGAGTACACGGCTTCAACAAAGGTGACGAAGTTTACGGTAAACTTATGAACGGTGGTTCGTACGCAGAATATCTTGCCGTAGACAAAGGATCTTTCGCACTTATGCCTACAAGTTTATCTTTCTCACAAGCAGCATCGGTTCCTCATGTAGGACTTACTGCATGGGAAGCGGTTTTTGAACACGGCAAAATAGAACCGGGACAAACCGTACTAATACACGGAGCATCGGGCGCGGTGGAAACATTCGCAGTGCAGTTCGCCAAACTTGCAGGGGGATTCGTCTATACAGTCGACCGCGGGGAGAACAGAACATTTCTCGAATCCCTGGGCGCAGACATAGTGATAGATTATACATCCAACGACTTCACAACAATCGTCAAGGATATAGATCTGGTATTGGATTTCGTAGGCAAAGACACTCCTGCCAAGTCATATCCTGTCATGAAAAAAGGAGGGATACTGGTAAGCACGGCAGAGCAACCGGATACAGACGAAAGTAAAAAATACGGCGTAACTGCCACATCGATGGGAGTTCATCCTGATTTCAAAGATATGTCAGAGATAACCGCCCTTATCGAATCGGGTAAAGTAATAACCGATATAGCTGAAGTATTCCCGTTAAGTGAAACAAAAAAAGCATGGGATATTTACAGCCACAAAACCAAATGCGAAAAGCATTACACTCACGGGAAAATAATACTTGAAATAAGATAATCAAAAACTTAAAATTATGTTTAAAGATAAAGTAACGATAGTTACAGTCGGTGGTTCGGGATTCGGAAGGGCGATGGCGGAACTTTATGCCAAACACGGTGCTAAAGTAGCAGTCGCAGACCTAGACGAAGCTCAGGCAAATGAAACGGTAAACGCAATAAAACAGGCTAACGGCGAAGCAATATTCGTTAAAACGGATGTATCCGATCCTGCGGATTGCGAAAATCTGGTCAAAAAAACAGTCGAAGTCTTCGGTAAATTGGACATCGCATTCAACAATGCGGGAATAGGTGGAGACACTAAACTGATAGCTGATTATTCCATAGAGATGTGGAACAAAATAATTTCCATAAATCTCTCAGGAGTATTCTACGGAATGCACTACCAGATCCCCCAGATGCTCAAGAACGGCGGTGGGGTGATTGTAAATATGTCATCCGTACTTGGGATGGTAGGACTTGCCGGGGCATGCGGCTACGTAGCTGCCAAACACGGAGTAGTAGGACTTACTAAAAATGTGGCCCTTGAATACGGACAACAAAATATACGCGCTAACGCCGTAGGTCCGGGTTGGGTAGATACTCATTTGACTCATTCGATGAACATGGACCAGACGTAACACGAAATAATGGTAAACGCAAGTCCGATGAAGCGTCTGGGAAAGATAGAAGAAATAGTCGACCTCGTCCTCTGGCTAAGCAGCGACCGGGCATCGTTCTGTAACGGAGCATATTACCCGGTAGACGGCGGAACTCTGGCAGGCTAACTGTTTAATAATAAGAGGATAGTACGTTTAAATATTCTCTCCTCTTATTATTATCCTGAAATTATTTTTTATTTCAGTTCCTCCCATTTTTCTTTTATATTTTCTTCACCGTCGAAATATTTCAAACCGGAATTTCTCTTGAATACTTCCATAGAAGGAACGAGAAGAAGTTTATCCGAATCCGGGTACTCACAAACGTCGTATCCTATGAAGGATCTTATGTCGACATAGATACATGGTTCTTCCGTATGATTGTACAACTGATGCGCTCCGGACTGCTCCATTTCAAAAAATATCAGGTCCCCGGCCTCGACAATCTCCAAACACTTCGGCGTCCTCAAAGTCGCTTCCCCGGATACTATTACAAATAATTCTTCCGAATACCTGTGAAAATGATAGGTCGAAGAATACTGTCCGGGGTTAAGTTGCCTGAGATCGAAATTGAGATTCCGGGGTTCCACTCCTTTTTTCATTCTGGAAACATCCGAGAAGAGCCTGAAATTGTCGATCTTACCTGGTGTTTCTTGAAATTCCCTGTCGCTTGATTTAAAAACCGTTGCCATAATCTTAAATTTATCATTTATAATTAACTGTAAAATTGGGCATATATTTCCGGATCAGGAACAATCTCTTCTTTTTTTACATAAGAACACGGCGAATCGGAAACTCCGGAAATACCGGTAAGATCAGAAATAAATGGCAACAACCGTTCCTTTATCAGGTTCCGATTCGATACAATACTCAATGTTGTTTTTTTCGAGTATTCTTAAAGATATAGTCAACCCCAGTCCGTTACCCTCGATAGTAACTGCGTTCCGGCCTCTCATAAAAGGCGTTTTTAACTGCCTGAGTTTATCCGGGGAGAATCCTATACCGTTATCGATTATTTTCAAAACCAACTTATTCCCGGAGTTTGTTAAAATCAACGTGACAGGTTGCTGATTTGAGAACTTTACTGCATTATGGATAAGATTATACAAACAGACGAATAATTGAATATACTCGACTTTTACCCTTAATCTTAACTCATCGCAATTATCGACATCAAGATCGAAAAATATTTTCACACTGGGTTTTTCTTCTTTAATTCTCTCTATTATATCCCAGATTATTTCATCGATTCTTGAATCCGTATCCATATTTTCATGCGGTTTAAGGTCTGATACCCACATCAAGGTATCGAGTATACCATTCAAATGTTTAATCTGATTTATCAGATAATCTGTCAATTGGTGGTAGTCCTCCGGATCGCGGCCTTTCAAGGAAAAAACTTCGAGATTTCCCAGAATACCTGCTAATGGGGTGCGGAACTCATGGGATACGTATCTTACGAAATTCTTCTGTATCAACATGGACTGATTGATACGTTCGAGCAACTCGTTGAAAGTATCCACCAGTTCGTCGAGTTCATCCTCGGTTGCCGGTTTGCGAATCGGCCGAATATCACCGGAAGGTTTTATTCCATGAACCTCCCCTATTATATTCCGAAACGGTTTGTATGCCCTCGATGCAACCCAGCGACTTACGAAGAAAAAAACTAATAGTCCGATACCAAAGCTCCACGACAGAATCTTCAATAAAACATGCAGATTGGATCTCTGAAGGTCATGGGACTGAAAAGTAATTACAACGAAGTCGCCTTCGTTATCTTCGTAAAAAATTCCAAAACAGCTGTATTTTTCATAGTTAAAAGGTACGGAGACCGATTTTCTTATCTCGTCCAGTTTTACATTTTCTATATATAACAGATCGGTACCATAGACAATGGCATTACTTTCGTCATAGACCTGGTATGAAAATTCATTTATAAGATTATTGAACTGTTCGTAAATTGGCTGGTATTCCTTCTCGCTAAGTTCGTCCTTTTCCAGATAATAAAACGCTGTCAAAAACGCACTTTTCTCCAGATTACGGTTAGTCTCACGTTCGATATTACGACTGAAACTGAGGTAAATCGCAAACGATAGTACAAAGAATATACTTCCGAAGGAGAGTAGTGAAAATAAACTTAACCGCGTCTGGATCTTCATCAATAACCTCCTTTGGAACTTATGATATAACCTCTTCCCTTAACGGTAAAGATCAGCGGAGCCATATCGGTAAAATGAACCTTATTTCTCAAATAGGAGATATAAACATCCACAACATTGGTATTGGATTCGAAGTTGACTTCCCACACCGTATCCAGTATTTTTGCCCGCGGAACCACTTTATCTTCATTTTCCAGAAGCAGTTTCAGCAGTTTATATTCCTGATGAGTGAGCCTGATCTCTCTGCCGTTTCTGACCGCCCGATTAGTATGAATAAACAATTTGAGGTCTCCGCACTCCAGGCATTCGGATTCCGGTAAATGGTAATAATTAGCTCTCCGCGTCAGTGCATTTATGCGCGCCATCATTTCACTGAAATGGAACGGTTTTACGATATAATCGTCCGCTCCCAATCCTAATGCGCGCACCTTATCTTCCGGCTCGTTAAGCGCGCTTATTACCAATATAGGAGTAAGGTTCTTCTTGTACCGGGTATATTGCAGCAACTCGAATCCGTCGATTCCCGGCAGCATAAGATCGAGAAGGATAATATCCCACTCCTTGTTGCTTATCCGGTCGCGTGCGTCCTCTCCGGTCTCCGCAAGAGTTACCGTATGTCCGCTCTCCTCGAGTCCTTTAACCAGAAAACTGCTTATAGTCCGGTTATCCTCGGCAAGAAGTATCTCCATCTGTTTATTTTTCGCTAATTTAAAAATAATAATCTTAAATTCCGGAACTCCTCTTTCTATCCTTCCTATACGCCATATAGAAGACCTGCGGGAGGACGGTGAAAGACAATATCAAACACACCAGGATTCCTCCGACGATCATGATAGCAAGCGGTTTCTGAATATCCGACCCCATTCCCTGCGACAATGCGGCAGGAACAAGTCCCATAGATCCCATCAGGGATATCATAACCAACGGCCTGACTTTATTATTAACGGCATTGTCGATAGCACTTTCGAGATTCCGGGATTTCAAGAAATTCTTTTTCATCTCGGTTATTATCAAAATACTGTTAATAGCGGTTATACCGAAAAGTATAATAAATCCGATTCCTGCGGATATACCGAAAATCGTCCCCGTTACCCAAAGCGATATAAAACCTCCTGCAAAAGCATACGGCATGGCACTCGCAGCGACAAGCGTATCCCTGACGGTACCGAAATTCATATACAAGAGGAATAATATCAAAGCGATCACGGCAGGTATTATGGCTGCCAGTCTTTTAGTGGCGCGCTGCTGGCTCTCGAACTCCCCTGCCCACTCCATTTTATTTTCCGGCATTAGTTCGATGTGCTCCCCTACTTTCTTCTGGGCCGCCGCTATTGTAGAACCGAGATCGCGGTCGCGAACACTGAATCCCACGCCTACATAACGGCTTCCACCTTCACGGTAGATGAATGTCGGCCCTGAGATAAATTCTATGTCAGCGATTTCTTTCAACGGAACATAGTTACCGTCTATAGTCGGTATAAGAATGTTGCCTATTTTATATTCATCGTCGCGATATTGTTCCGCAAAACGCACCTGTACGTCGAACGTACGTTCACCTTCGTAGAAGGTCGTTGCGGCCTTACCTCCGATCGCCATTTCGACTACGGCTTGTGCATCGGCCATCGACACGGTATAACGCGCCATCCGGGATTCCTCGAGTCTGATCTGAAGTTCGGGCAGTCCTACGCTGCGGAAGACGTTCACATCGTCGATACCTTCTATTCCCCGAATTACAGAAGCTGTACGGTCGGCAAGCTCTTCCATTTGTTCCAGTTCGTTCCCGAAGATTTTTATCACGAGCGCACTTTTCACCCCTGCCACATATTCTTCTACATTATCCTGGATCGGCTGGCTGAAACCGAATATAACACCGGGATATATATCGAGAGAATCTTTAATTTCCTGGATAAGGACTTCCTTGCGAACTTTTCTTTTCCACTCTTTTCCCGGTTTCAGTTCGGTATGGAACTCTATATTGAAGAATCCCGTCGGATCTGTTCCATCATTGGGTCGTCCTGTTTGGGAGAGCACGAATTTCACCTCGTCGAAATTCCTCAGCTTCTTTTTTCATTTCCTGCGTTATACGAACCGATTCGTCCAGATTCACACTGTTCGGTAGATTCGCCCTTATATATATCGCCCCCTCATTCATACTCGGAATAAATTCTGTTCCCCAGAACATGAAACGTACAAAACAAACAGCAATCAACAGAACAAACAAAATCAGGGTCCGCGATTTATAACGGGATGCCAGCGCGTACATTTTGAGAACATATCCGGTGAAAAAATCGCTTATACGGTTGGTGCGCTCCTTCACCGGTTTGGTTAGAAGCATCCTGCACATTACAGGGACATATGTCAAAGACAAAATCAGCGATCCCAGAAGAGCATATCCCAATGTAAACGCCAACGGAGAGAACATTTTTCCCTCAACTTTTTGGAACGAGAATATAGGGAACAGCGCTACCATAAGTATTATCTGTCCGAAGAAAATCGACGGAGCGACGCTTCCGGCGCTTTTTTTTATCAGTCCGTTCTTCGAGGCCTTCTCATAACGGCTTCCCAGAGCCTGCGACCGCTTCTCCATACCGACAAAAACACTTTCTACAATAACAAGCGTCCCTTCGAGCAACAGGCCGAAGTCCAGCGCCCCCATAGAGATCAAATTGGCAGGAAGTCCCTGAATGCGGAGCATCATTATTGCGAAAAGGAACGATAGAGGAATTACTGAAGCTACTATAAGTGTGGTTCTCCAGTTGAACAAAAATATAAACACCACAAGCGACACCAGCAGGATTCCTTCGAGTAAATTTTTCATCACCGTACTCACCGTAGCCTCGACAAGTGTCGTGCGATCTAAAAACGGAACGATCTCAACATTATCCGGGAGTATCCTTTCTTTGAGTTCTTTTATTTTTTCTTTGAGAGCTCCGATCACTTCCCCGGGGGTTTCTCCGCGCAGCATAATAACGATACCCTGAACAACGTCATCGTTATCGTCGAGTCCGACCTGTCCCAAACGGGGTTTCGAACCGACCGATACCTCCGCGACCTGTTTAACGCGAATAGGCGTTCCTCCCCTTACTTCTATAAGTATATTTTCAATGTCATTTATACTCTCGAGCAATCCTATTCCCCGTACCACGAACGCCTGACTTCCTTTCTGGATTATATCGCCACCTACATTGATATTACTGTTAGATACCGCCTCGAAAACTTCCAGCGGCGACAAGCCGTAATGACCCAGTTCGATAGGATTGACAGATATCTGTAATATCTTTTCTTCACCGCCGAAACTTCCTATACTGGCAACACCCGGAACCGACAACAGTTCCCGCTCACCACCCATTCGTTTATGGCGGCAACTTCCCGTATAGGAAGATCACTCTTAAGAACGTATCTATAGATTTCCCCGGTTGCTCCTGAAGGCTGTTCGATAGAAGGATCGGTTCCTTCGGGCAGATCAAGATCCTGCATCCTGTTAGAAGCATATTGTTGGGCAAAAAAATCGTCCACTCCGTCATCGAACAGAACGGTAACCACAGACAGACCGAACAGCGAGGTGGAACGCACGTCGGTTTTCCTCGGAATAGTATTCACCACACGCATTATAGGAAGCGTAACGAATTTTTCTACCTCCTCGGCGCTTCTTCCCGGCCATTGAGTGATTATCCGGACACGTGTATTTGTCACATCGGGATAAGCCTCTATAGGCGTATGGACATAACTTACTATTCCGGCAATAAAAAGAATGGTGGTAAGAAACAATATAAGAATATGATTCTTAAGAGAGAAACCTATTATGTTTTTTATAAACTTGTGCATATCAACCCTCTTTAATACCGGTATAGATAAATAAATGGTCTTTTACTACTATATTTTCACCTTCGGATAACCCGGATGAGATATATGTCCGCTTACCTGCACGGCTCTCCGGAGTCACTGTCCGAATCTCGAAACTTTCATCCCCGGTACGCACAATCAGATGATAACGGTTGTCATCGAAGATCAGGGCTTCTGTAGGCACGGCAAAACACTTCTGTCCGTCCCCGTAAAATACATTAATAAGGACAGGCATTTCCGGTTTTAGTTTTAGTCCCGGATTGGGCATTATTATACGTGCCTTCAAAACTTTCTCTTCCGCGTCGAACACATGGGCTATAGCGGATATAGTTCCTTTGAAAGTTTCCCCTGGATACGCAAGTGCTGTGATATCCACTTCCAAACCTTCTTTTATGAATCTCACCTCCCCGGGATAAACATTCACGGAAATCCATACATACGACAGATCCGCTATGGAAAAAACCGGGTCCGATTCCGGGGAAATAGTCATTCCCTGTGAAATATTTTTTTCTACCACATATCCGCTTATAGGAGCGGCAATAAAGAAATTCCTGCCTGTTTCATCCGATCCGTAAAACGACAATTCTCGTGAATTATATTCCATTGTCGTCTCGATATTCTTCAACGCGGCTTGCGTCTCAAGCAATTCGGCTTCGGAGATCATATCCGAAGAAAAAAGCGACCGTGCGGATTCATAATTCCTGTGGGCAACTATGACTTCCTGTTCGAGCATTTTAAGCTCGGAAAGGATCGAAGCAAGTTCCATGCTCCGGAACCCTATCAGGTTTCGTCCTTTCTCGACATAATCGCCGAGGGTAAAATTAACTTTCTCCGCTACTCCTGAAACCAAAGGGACATACGTAATTATGCGGTCTGGATCATATTCTACTTTACCGCTTAGAGTAAATTCATGATATCGGTTCTCAAGTTCAACAGTGACGGTTTCCAATCCGGATATAAATGCAGGACTATATGTTTCTGTATTTGCAGCGTCATTTGCAGTCTTATTTTTACATCCGTGCATAAACGGCACACATATAAACAGATAAAAAATAAAGTATTTCATGATTTTCATTTTAATTCGACACCTACGGTAAGACACAATTCGTTATAAGATTTTTCCAGATTCATACGTGATTCGAGGTTTATTTCCTCGCTCTCCCTGTATGCCTCCCAGAAATCTATATACTCGATCATTCCTATATTACGCGAAAGAAGATTAGATTTATATCTCTCCAGCATACCGTACATATGTTTCGAGAAATCGTCTTTAGCCACATTATTGTAGAAATTGACGGCTGAAAGATAATTTTTATAAGATTCGGCGATCTCATTTGCCACTTCATTCTTTTTCTGTTCGAAAAGCAGATCGTTCTTCCGCATACCTATCTTAGCCGCTTTAATATTTCCCTGGTTCCGGTTAAAAATAGGAATATCAACTCCTACTCCGAATCCTACATAATTTCTCCAGACGCCTCCCCAACGATCGTAATTGACACCGAAGGTAACATCCGGCGCGCGAAGGTATCTTTCATATTTCAGCAATCTTTCGTAATAATCGCCTTGCCGGTTATGGGTACCCAGATCAGGGCGGTTATCATATGCAAGCTCTACCAATGCCTTAACATCAGGAAGATTCGTTATAATAGTCGGTTTTTCATCCCGGATAATTATGTCGCATTCCGGATCGAATACGAGAAGAGATTTAAGAATCCGCTGGACCTCGTTCCATTCCTTTTCTGTTTCATAAATATCTTTTTCCAGAGACAGTTTAACCGTTTTAAGGCGAAGAAGTTCATTTGCCGAAAAATTTCCGTCCGCGACCATACCCGTAAAACTGTTCACCAGAATTTCCACTGAAAGAAGTTGTTCTCGATAAAGCTCGAGAACTTCCTGAAGATATAGTGCGTCCTGAATTGCATTGCGAAGTTCGAACTTTATAACCAACAGCCATTCTTCAAATTCACTCTCCACTATTTCTTTGGCAGCATTTTCAACCGCGATCAACTTACGACGCTTTCCGGCGGGATAGATCAACTGAGACAATTCAATACTGAATTCGGTATTTTTTCCAAAATCCCCTATAAATCCCGGAATATTTTCACCATCCCTTTGCGAACGTGTGCTCCATAAATTAACATCACCGATCGTGACAGACGGGTTTTCCCATAATTTCGCCTGAATGACAGCTGCTTCGGCAACTTCGACATTAAGTTTTTCTGCAATAAGAGATAAATTATTCTCAAGGAAACGCTCCTCTCTCTGCTGGCGGGTCAAAAGATATTTTTCCGAATTGCCGGAATAACCGGTCAGATAGATTGGAAGAAATAGTAATAACAATAAAATTTTCCTCATCATTTTGGTATTAGCCGTGTAAAAGTAACCACCAAACATTAGGATGATTTTACAGGCACATTAGATTTTTTTTAATGTAAAAAATGAAGAAAGTAATACAAAAACAGAAAAACTGAATTTTAATT
>JAJQEF010000023.1 GCA_021201795.1 Rikenellaceae bacterium | reverse complement strand
TATAATTATTGTAATTTTAAAATAAAAAACCGATTATATTTTATTTGAAAAATATACATATACCCAAATTACAAATATACGAGGTTATAACACAATTAGTTGCATAAATAGAAAAAACCGAAAAAAAACCAAATGTTTTCTGTATAAATATAGTTTATTTTCTGAAACATAATAAAAGATATTTGTATTTTATAGTCGGTTTAGTAAATCCGGATTATTTTCATTAAGAGGCAAATGGGAAAACGGACGATTCAGAAGTTCCCTTTCATTAAAACATGCCGCCGAATTAGCCGGCATAGGTAGGATCGATAAAAACGACCTTCTTCCAAACCGGAAGCACGGCAACCGGTTATGGCTCAGCGCTGTACTGACAAATCTGGAACTTCATCCTGATGAGCTCCATACCGAATATCTTTGCACAGAATGTCATGCATGTATCACACAAAGGCAATGCTCGAACTCAAATGCTGAAGATACAGGACAGTGGCCCAAACTGCTATGGTACAGAGTTGTAATAATAAGGAAAAAATTTGCAGACGGGAAAATATTTTAAAAATTGTCCGTTAAAATGACATAAATTCAATAAATTTATTTATAAAGATTATATTTGCGTCCGATGATAAAAGGGAGAAATAAACTTTGGGCGGGGTGGCTACTGACAGCTATTCTGGCGGGTCCTTTTATTGTCAAAACAATTCATACGGAACAGCATTGCGGATTATTTACGGTTATCCATTGTACGGATGTAGAATCTGATGATCACGATATTGAAAATTGTCCGATCTGCCACTTCAATTTACCGCTGTTCAATAAACAGGAGAAATTATCAATAGCTTACATATCTTTATATTTATATACCGGGCATACTCCTGTTGTCGATGGGCAAGCCCATTGTATATCGGAAACCTGCCTGTCCCGGGGACCTCCTTCCGCATTAGTAGGACCGCTATAAGCGGTAAATCTTTAAAAAATCAAATAAAAACAGTATGAATATCAGGATTATTCCGGGTGTCCTCATGCTGTCCATCGGTTTATTCGTTTTACAATCGCATGCCAGGGATACGGATAGCGGTATGCATGTGGATATAGATTCGGTAGCTATAACAGTTTCGGTATCTGACAGAATCAGATACGGTTCTTCACAGGTTATTGAAATCGCGGATAAGAATACGCTACGCGAAAATTTCACCGGTAATTTCATTCAAACCCTGCAACAGATCCCGGGCGTCCGGTCAATGGATATCGGTTCCGGTTTTTCTAAACCGGTAATCCGGGGGATGGGATTCAACCGTGTAGCGGTTCTGGAAAACGGCATAAAACAGGAGGGACAGCAATGGGGAGCAGACCACGGACTCGAAATAGACGCGTTTAACGCAGAGTATGTGATCGTCCGCAAAGGACCGTCATCGCTTATGTATGGCAGTGATGCCATGGGCGGAACAATTGAGATTTCCCCGGCGCCTGCACCGGGAGATAACCAGATTTTCGGAGAGGCGGTTATCCTGGGAAAATCGGTCAATGAAAACCTGGGCGGCTCCATAATGTTGGCAATTAAGAAGAATAGGTTTTATTCGAAATTACGTTATTCCGAACAGCATTACGGAGATTACCGTATTCCGGCTGACACAGTAATATATCTTACACAAAAATTACCGGTTCATGGCCGTAGGATGAAAAATACGGCAGGATTTGAACGGAATGCCTCGCTATACTCTGAATTCCGTAACAACGGTTATTACACTAATATCGCTGTCAGCAACGCCTATCAGAAAATGGGTTTTTTCCCGGGCGCCCATGGAATACCGGATGCATCACGGTTGGAAGACGACGGCAAAAGCAGGAATATAGACCTACCTTACAGCACTGTAAACCATTTTAAGATAACGAACCGTCATCAGTATTTATGGGAGGCCGCGGGAGTCACGCTCGACCTCGGATACCAGAATAACCATAGGGGAGAATTGAGCGAATTCCACACTCATTACGGTTCGCAATTACCTCCGGAGAATAATCCGGACAGGGAGTTGTTATTTAAACTGAACACTTTCAGTTCTTCCGTGAAAATAAAATTTTACGGTTCGGATATATTGGAACATAATACAGGATGGGATGTACAGTATCAGGATAACAGAATTGACGGATATTCATTTCTGCTTCCCCAATATAACAGATTCGCTACAGGGGCTTACTGGTTCGGAACATTAAGGATAAACGACAGAATTTTGTTGACCGGAGGAGCCAGATATGATTACGGGCGTATAAAAATATCCGGTTTTCAGGATGGATATCTTGTCGACTATCGCCGTGAAAGCGGTTACGACGAGATTACGATCCAAAATTACCAGTGGCGCAGCTACGATGTGATTAAAAATTTCGGAGACATATCAGGTGCGTTCGGAATTGTATGGAACGTAGGGAACGGGCAACTGGCAAAAATTAATATCGGACGGAGCTTCCGTCTTCCGGGAGCGAATGAGCTCGCGTCTAATGGTGTTCATCATGGGACTTTCAGGCATGAGCAGGGTGATCCCAGTCTCAGTTCAGAACGCGGATGGCAGCTTGATACGGAATATTCATTCATCGGAAGTAAGATCAGTTTCTCTGTTTCTCCGTTCGGCAGCTGGTATGCCAATTACATTTACCTCCGGCCAACGGGAGAATGGTCCGTACTTCCACATTCCGGCCAGATATATCGTTACACCGGAACACAGGCCGTATTTGCAGGAGGGGAAGTCTCTCTGAATCTACGATTGCCATTGAATCTGAATTATGATCTTGCAGGAGAATACGTTTATACCTATAACCTCGACGAAAAAATGCCGCTGGCATTTTCATCTCCTGCATCCATGCGTAATACCGTTTCATGGGGAAAACAAATATTCCGTGTGCACGCTGAACTCGAGAGCATCGCCACCCAAAGAAGGGTGGCCAGGAACGAGCCTGTAACACGCGGAGCGACATTAATTCATGCCGGAGCGACATTGGATATTCCTGCAAAAAATAACCGCATGGAAATAACATTCCTATTTAAAAACATTTTTAACAAGAAATATTTCAATCACCTCAGCTTCTACCGTCACGTGGAAATTCCCGAGCCAGGTAGAAACGTTCAAATTTTATTAAAAATTAATTTTAATCATAAACTAAAATGAAAAAATAACAAATTCCTCAGTAATACTTCTTGCAATAATTTTATTTCTCATGTTCTCCTGTGATAAGGACAGCGACACCACTCCACCTGTTATTGATCTTAAAAATCCCGTCGAAG
>JAJQEF010000038.1 GCA_021201795.1 Rikenellaceae bacterium | reverse complement strand
TGTTAGGCCTGCCGCTAGCGTTTATCCTGAGCCAGGATCAAACTCTCCATTGTATAAAAATTAAATAAAATGTCTTAGAGTTTTTACTGACTACTTAATTATTCCTTAAAGGAATGACTTGAATAAATTTGCTACAATTTATCTTGTTTCTTTTCCAGTAATTCAAAGAACTTATTATGTTATCAAAACATCTTTCTTCGTCAATTCCCAATCAATTTTTAGAATGGGATTCGGGTTGCAAAGGTAAACCAGTTTTTTTAATTTCCAAAATCTTTTTGAAGATTTTTTTATTTTTTTATCCGGTGTTTTCACCGGAAATGGTCCGTTATTTGCTTCCCTATTTAAAGAACTTTTGCAATTCGTTTTTCCTTCATTGCGGGTGCAAAGGTAATTGCTTTTTTCATTCCCGCAAATTTTTACACAAAAAAAATCAACTTTTTTACAAACGTTTTCTGTATCTCATTTATTGTCAGAAAAATAAAAAAGGAGGAAAAATTTCCTCCTTTTTATTATTAGTAGTACTAACAATTAATTAACCAGAGTAAATACGATCGGCATCGACATGGATACCCTGACCTTACCTCCCTGTTGCTCACCTGGAGTCCATGTAGGGGAAGATTCTAATACCCTTACGGCTTCATCAGCTAACGATTCATCAGGACTCGAGAGTACCTGAACATTCGTTAGCTTACCATTTGCTTCGATAACGAATGAAGTAATAACAGTTCCCTGGATATTACGCTCCTGGGCTGCTCTTGGGTATTGGATACGTGACTGTACCCAATTCCTGAATGTAACAAGGTCTCCACCCTGAAACTTAGGCATGTTTTCAACACGGAAGAAAATCTCATCCGGATTCCAGCCTGCACCGTCGCTACCTTCAGTATTAGCGTCACCGGTAAAGATCATCTGAATATCGTCCTCGAACTCTACTGTTGAAAGGTCTATTTCAATTTTCTTATCGTCATCTACGATATTAAGTATGTCTGTTATGACTTGCAAGGATTGTTTAGGTGATGGAGGTTTAGGTAATTCATCCGGTTCCCTTGTGATCTCCACGAGTTCTTCTTCAACGATATAAACGGGTGCTTCGATCTCTTCGACCTTGAGTTCGGATTGGCTAAGCCCGAACATAAAAATTACAAATAATAATGATACTGCCAATCCTATCTGGAAAAACAAGGATCTTTTGCTTTGCAGATCGGCTTTGGGCGATTTTTTCAGTTCCATTTGTTAGTATTTTAGCGTTATATTATCAGCATACAATTATTCTAAATACAAATATGGAGATTATTCTTTTAATTTAAAAACAAATTAAAAATATTTTGTGTATTTTATATGCAATTTTAATGACAATTAAACTGCAAAGTATGAAAAAATAAATAAAAAGAATCAGGCTACCATGATAGGCAGCCTGATTCTTTTATATAAGGATATTTATTTTACAGTATCCATGTGAGCGATAAGATCTACGACTTTGTTAGAG
The DNA here is from genome assembly GCA_021201795.1 of Rikenellaceae bacterium. Classification (GTDB taxonomy): domain Bacteria; phylum Bacteroidota; class Bacteroidia; order Bacteroidales; family Rikenellaceae; genus JAJBUQ01. Next base: position 22,032 of record JAJQEF010000038.1, on the reverse strand, counting down.
TATCCCCATTCGTTGTCATACCATGAAACGAGTTTAACAAAGTTATCGTTCAAAGAAATACCGGCTTTAGCGTCGAATACAGAAGTACGAGCTTCTCCGATGAAATCGCTTGAAACCACTTCATCTTCAGTATATCCAAGAACACCTTTCATTTCATTTTCAGAAGCTTCTTTGATAGCAGCACAAATTTCTGCATAAGTTGCACCTTTTTCAAGACGGCATGTAAGATCTACAACTGATACGTCGAGGGTAGGAACACGGAATGCCATACCTGTAAGTTTACCGTTAAGAGAAGGAATTACTTTACCTACGGCTTTAGCAGCACCTGTCGAAGACGGAATGATGTTGCCTGATGCAGCGCGTCCGCCTCTCCAGTCTTTCATAGAGGGACCATCAACGGTTTTTTGTGTAGCTGTTGTAGCGTGTACTGTAGTCATAAGACCTTCAACGATACCGAATTTGTCATTGATAACTTTAGCAAGAGGTGCAAGACAGTTTGTTGTACAAGATGCGTTAGATACAACTGTTTGTCCAGAATATGTGTTATTGTTTACGCCCATTACGAACATAGGTGTATCGTCTTTTGAAGGAGCTGACATTACAACACGTTTAGCACCTGCTTTGATGTGAGCTTCCGCTGTTTCTTTTGTAAGGAAAAGTCCTGTTGATTCAACGATATATTCAGCTCCTACTTCGTTCCATTTGAGATCCGCAGGATTTCTTTCAGCAGTAACACGGATAGAGTTTCCGTTAACCACGAGATTACCGTCCTTTACATTGATAGAACCTTTGAACTGACCGTGAACCGAGTCATACCTTAACATGTAAGCCATGTACTCTACAGAGATAAGGTCATTGATTCCAACAACTTCGATGTTGTCTCTTTCAATCGCTGCACGGAAAACCAAACGTCCGATACGACCGAAACCATTGATACCAACTTTAATTTTTGACATTTCTTAAAAGTTTATAAAGTTAAAAAATTATATTCTATTCCAAGTTCTTTACTTGTGCGATGCAAAATTAAATAAAAAATCTTCAAACGGCAATTAATTATAAAAATTATTTAATTAATAAATGAAGTCTGGATTAGGTGATTTTATCCCAATAATTTGAATTTTACTAATGCCATAATTTGACTTGGGATATTTTGTAACTTTTAAAGTTCCTTACCGTTTTTACATAAATTCATTAACCTAAAAAAAATAAAACCCATGAAAAAAATCTCTTTAATTTTAATTGTTCTTTTCTTTTTTCACACCGGCATCTCATACTCAAAGCCAAAATTTGAGATAATGACTTTCACCCAACATGAAAATGAAGATATGAGAGGGCTTCGAATCGAGAGTAATTTCCAGGTGGAAATTATACAGGGAACAAACTCCATGGCGGTTTTTGAGATCGATTCAGAACTTCAAAATTATGTTACGTCAAAACTGGAAGACGGATTACTCATCGTAGAAGTAAAGGAGCTACCAAAGAAAAAACAAAAGAATCCTTATTTAAAATTAAAATTGCACACTCTGCAGATCAATCAATTGTTAATCGGAGGCGGTTCCAAGATAATCGTGGACGGCGAGTTTGAGAGCACAGAAGAGGTAATAATCTCATCTTCAGGTGCTTCTAAGATTGAAAATCTGACAATTAAATGTCCTAAGATCAACATTGATTGTTCCGGTGCATCTAATTTGAAATCCACAATTTCAGCTACAGAATTAAAAATAGAGGTAAGCGGAGTTGCAAAATGCGACCTGGCCATTACCGATAATAAAAATGCAGAGATTAAAGCCGGGGGAGTTTCGGACCTTTTATTAAAAGGAAGCAGTGAAAATATAAAATTAACCACATCAGGTTCAAGCACCGTAAGAGCATCCGAATTGAAGGCGGAGAATGTCGAAACGGATTTATCAGGCGCTTCTAAAGTACAGATACATGCGGTCAAGTCCTTAAAAGCAGAGACATCAGGAGGCTCTATACTGGAATATGCAGGAAATCCTGATGATGAAAAAATAAACTCAGCAACCAGTTCTTCCGTTTCTAAAGTTCTTTAAAATAAAATCCCGCGCTATGTGCGGGATTTTGTTAAATTATTTTACACTTTATGTATAATAATTTAACCGCCGACAAATTGTCAAAAACCATTAATACTCTTATAATTAGCGAATTAAAGCTGGAGGAATGATTTTGGCACATTAGAGATAGAGTTTAATTTTTACATATTATTCATAACCTAAATATTAATAATTATGAAAAACCACTTTATTTTAATTTTATTTGTAATCCTATTTTTAATACCGGGAAAAGTATTAGCCAAAACGGAAACGGTATCTTTTACACGATACGAGAATCAAAATATTTCAGGGATCAACGTTGGAAGCAGCTTCAATATCGAGATCATCGAATCTTCGAACACAGAAGCCGTATTCGAGATCGATGCGGAACTTGAAAAGTACGTTAAATCCTCACTTGAAAGCGGGACGCTTACGATCGAAGTAAAGAAACTACCGAAGAATAAACGAAACAATCCGCATTTGAAAATGAAACTTTATACGCCGGAGATCAATAAGATCACAGCGTCCGGAGCAAGCAGTATAAAATTAAACGGGAAATTCGAAACAAATAAGGATGTGAAACTTACTTTATCGGGTGCGTCAAAAATAGAAAACTCAAATATTACAACTCCCAAAGTAACTATAAACTGCTCGGGAGCATCGAAACTAACATCTGGAATATCTGCAACAGTAATTCGGGCAGAAGTAAGCGGTGCCTCAAAAGCAGAACTAAACATCGACAACGCTGATAATGTAACGCTTCGGTCAAGCGGTGCTTCGAATATTACGGCAAAAGGAATAAGTAAAACAGCTAAAATTTCAACATCCGGGGCCAGTAGTATAAAAGCCGCCCAGTTAAAAACCGAATATGTTAATGCTGATGCATCCGGAGCCTCCCAGGCTATAGTTCATGCGACTAAATCCTTCAATGGAGAAGCCAGTGGTGCTTCGCAAATAAAATATGGAGGAACACCGGCATCTGTAAAAATGAATTCTTCCAAAAGTTCGTCAATATCCAAAATAAAATAGATTTATAAAAAACCCGCTTTACAGCGGGTTTTACTATTCAAATTTTATTCCTGATATCAATTTTTCCAACTTGCTGTATGCAGCGTCATCCTGATATGTCAACTGTATCAGAATAATATTATCTTTAATCTTACCAGCATAAATATCCTGGAAAATTTTACTATGGTCACCAGAATTATTTTCCAATCTCACATGACCAAAGTCTTTACCGCCTATATTCCGGGTATCGATCTCTCCTGAAATTCTTATATTAGGATGGGTTATTTTATTTATCGATTCCTGCAAATACTGACGTCCGTCCTGAACCAAATCCGAACTCTGCTTACTGTTCATTAAAAGTTTAAAAAAGCAGTCCGCATCAGCCAATTTTTCATTATTAAATATTTGAAGCAATGCCACCTGGTGCTCCATTACAGACATTACCTTTTTTTTTGCTGTTTCTTCGTCATAAAACTGGGAAAGAGTTTCTATGTCCTGTTCGAATATTTTATTATAATCGGCAATAAACCAGTCTCCTTTAAGATCTACCGTCATACCCAGATAATCATTATGATATGTTTCTCCTCCGACATAACCATAAGTATCCGCGTAGCAGTATGAAGAATTATCACTTGTTTTATTTGCAGAGCCTTTACAGGAAAACAACAAAAAGGAAAAGCAAACAAATGATATAATTACAAGAAGTTTTTTCATATTTTTAATTTATTTCAGTGCTCTTTTTGCTCTTTTTGCCATTGCAGAAGCGAAAACGAACTCATTCAGCTCCTTATTATCTGCATTTAGAATATCGTGTTTGGATCCCTCCCACCATTTTTTGCCCTCATAAATAAACATAACCTTCTCTCCTATCTCCAGAACGGAATTCATGTCGTGGGTATTTACAATAGTAGTGATATTATACTCCTCTGTTATCTCCTTTATCAGGTTATCGATAACCACGGAAGTTTTAGGATCCAATCCGGAATTGGGTTCATCGCAGAAAAGATATTTCGGATTCAGAACGATAGCCCTTGCGATCGCAACCCTTTTTATCATACCGCCGCTCAATTCGGATGGATATAAATTATCAGCATCTATAATATTTACCCTGTTAAGACAAAAATGAACCCTGTCGAGTTTTTCAGATGTTGACATTCCGGTAAAAAGATCCAGCGGAAGTTTCACATTTTCGACAACAGTAGAAGAATCGAGAAGCGCTCCGCCCTGAAATATCATTCCCACATGCTGTCGGATATTCTTTTTTTCATTATATGAAAGCACACTGAAATTCACGTCGTCGTAAAAAATGCTTCCGCTGTCGATATGATGAAGACCTACAAGAGATTTCAGAAGAACTGTCTTCCCAGAGCCGCTCTGTCCTATTGTGAGGTTCGTTTTTCCTGTATCGAACGTAGCCGAGATATCATCCAGAACTATCCTTCCGTCAAAACTCTTTATTATATTTTCAGCGCGGATCATCTAAGTCAGCATTAATTTGGTTAGAATAAGGTTAAATAGGAGTATAGCGATACTGCTCGATACCACTGCCTTCGTACTGGCACGCCCTACTTCGAGCGAGTTGCCCTGGGCATAAAAACCGTAGAATCCGGATATGGACGTAATCAGGAAGGCAAATACAGCTGCTTTCACTAATGCATAAGTAATATAAAAGGAATTAAACGAGTAGTTAATACCTTCTATATAATCTTCCACAAGCATGATATCGGTGAATCTAGCGACAAAATAACCGCCACCTATACCTATACCAATACTTAATATGGTAAGGAAGGGGAAGAACACAACGGCACTTACGATCTTCGGAAGAATAAGGTATCCTGCGGGATTCACCCCCATAATTTCAAGGGCATCGATCTGCTCGGTAATTCGCATGGTGCCGATCTCCGACGCGATATTTGAGCCTACTTTACCTGCCAGTATCAGCGCCACTACGGTAGAACTGAATTCGAGAACTATGGACTCCCTCGTCGCATAACCGATCAGGTCCTTAGGGATGAACGGAGACTCGAAATTTAAAGACATCTGGAGGGTTATGACGGCACCCATAAAAACAGAAATGATAGCGACAATTCCGATAGAGTTCATACCCAGACTATCCATTTCATGTAAGAACCGACGGCGGTAAATCCTCATTTTTTCCGGCCTCGAAAATACTTTTGTCATCAGCAAAAGATATCTTCCTATCAGATCAAAGAACTTTAACATCCGCTGTTTTTATTTTCAGAATTAATTTCTGTTTCCTCATATTCTTCATATTCCACATAGTCGCCAACCTGGCTATTCACTTTTTTCTGTTTATCATCGATTTTGGTGATTTTTATTTCGCCTTCTTTTTGCTCCTCACCGGCACTGCCTTTTGTACCCCATGTATATTGTTTATAATATCCGCCTTCTCCGCCAAAACGTTTTTCAAATTCTTCCTGGCTTTTTCTTATAAATCTGCGGAATAAATATTTAGCCAATATTCGCAAGAGATAAAATATGGCAACTATAATTAATATTATTTCGAGAACTCCCATTTTCTACTTTTTTAGAATTAGCAAAGATATTGATTTTATACCAATCTAACGGACCTATCTCCGAAATATTATCAGATTTTATTTATCAGCTTGCTTACAGAGAGTACGAAATGCGTAAAAACTATTTTCGGGTTACCGTTCTGCATAATGTTTTTGATGGCATTTCCAAATTCTTTCGAGAGCTGATCTATATTTCCACTATTTACATAAGGAGCGAATTTCCTGCAAAAATCCAATCTTTTCCCATATAAATAGGAAATACGATCAATTCCTATGGACAAAATATATGCTTCCCTTAATAATTTTAATGACTCTGCTATGAGATTCTTCTGAGCCTCTCGTCCCATCGAGGATACAGTTTCAGCCCATTCGAGCAATTCCAGGTGACGGTCATTAAAAGAATATCTCATCAACTGGGCGAACAGTTCGAAATCAGTGTCTTCCACATCATCCCCAGAATTAGCTAAAGATACGGCCCTGATAACATTTCCGGCAGAAATACGTCCGAAAACTTCAGCATCTTCACTGTCTATGCTACTGTTATTTAAAAGGAATTCCGTAATAGTTTCAGGCTCGACCGCAGGAACATGAACCTCCTGGGTTCTCGACAGTATCGTTTTCAAGATGCTTTTTGGGCTCTCTGAAACAAAAATGAACAGAGTTTTCTCCCAGGGTTCTTCGAGTATCTTTAAAAGTGCATTGGCACTCTGGTCATTCATCCTCTCCGGAAGCCACAGGATTATTACTTTATACGGGGAAACGAAGGATTTGAATGAAAGTTTTTTAATTATATCAGCCGCTTCATTCCTTCCAATAGCACCCTGCTTATTATCGATCTCTATGTATTTGTACCAATCCTGTTCACCAAAATATCCTTTAGGAACCGAACTATCCATAATTTCCCTCCAGACATGGAGAAAGTTGTCACTTATCGGTTTATCGGCAGCTGTACCGCCCACATTTCGTGCAGATTTGGATTTATTCACAGGATAAACATAATGCACATCAGGATGGGACAGGTCCGCCATTAATTTACATGAACGGCATATACCGCAAGAATCGGTCTCCGTCGGACTTTCGCAGTTGATATATGCAGAATAAGCAATCGCAAGCGGCAAGGCTCCCGAGCCTTCATCCCCTGAGAAAAGAAGAGCATGACTAATCCGCCCGGAAGTTACCGTACGTATAAGTTTTTCCTTAAGTTTCTGATGACCTAAAATATCTTTGAACTGCATATCCGACAATTATGATGGAATGCAAAGATACTTATTAAAAAATAAAAATGAATTTTAAAGGAGACCTTCGCCTTTAAACGAAAAACATTCCCCGCTTGTGATGATTATATGATCGATCAGGTCGATATCAAAAAAGGAGGCAGCCTGCGCCAGACGCATGGTGATAGTTTTATCCGATTCGCTGGGACTACAGTTTCCAGAAGGATGATTATGTACGATTATTATCGAGGAGGCGAGTTTATCGATAGCCCGTTTAATTATCAGCCGGTTATCTACAATAGTGGAGGCAACTCCGCCCTGGCTTATCTTAATCCGGTCTAACACGCGATTGGTAGGGCCTAAATAAAGAGCCCAGAATTCTTCGTAATGCAGTTCGGCAAGTTTAGGTTTGAAGTAAACAACTACATCGTCTTTCGAATTTACATGTTCGACATTTACGGTTTCTTCAAGCTGTCTGCGTTTGGCAAGTTCAAGAGCTGTAGCAACCTGAACTGCACGCCCAATACCGATACCAGCAAACATTCTAAGTTTACTGACTGGTTGAAGACTTATCTCCGTAAGGCTGTTTTTATTCTGGGATAATAATTTTTCGGCAAGGCTCAAAGCGCTTTCTCCCTTATTTCCTTTTCCGAGAACGACACTCAGCAGTTCGGAATTGGTTAGTTCGGAAACACCTTTGGAAATAAGTTTTTCCCGAACCATGCGGTCGATGTCGTTATCTTTTTCCTGTTTCAAATTATCAGCGGGTTATTCACAAAAGATTCTGTATACTTTCCCGGAAGCTCTCTGTTCTGCTTCTTTTTTAGAATTTCCTACTTCACTGCTTTGTAGAACAGAGTCTATATACAGATTGGATTTGAAAGTCTGGCGTCCATTCTCCACTGCATGAAAATTAGTTTCGTAAATTATTTCATGCCTGTTCTTCTGGCACCATTCTATAAGGCGGCTTTTGAAATCGGATTCCAATTCCGTCAATTCATCGATATTAATATATTTTTTAAGAATATTATTGATGAACAATTTATTGACCGTATTGTAACCTTTATCGAGATATCAAGCACCAACCATAGCTTCAAGGGCGTCACCATACAAATGTTTCTGAAGATGCTTGTTACTCTGCTGGGTTATGAGGAACTTATCCAGTCCTATTTTTTTACAGATATTATTCAATGTCGATCGGCTCACTATACGGGAACGCACCTTTGAAAGAAAACCTTCATTCTCCTTCGGATATTCTATGAAAAGGAAATCCGAAACAATGGACTCCAATACGGCATCTCCAAGAAATTCAAGTCTTTCGTTATTTATCGGAGTTCCGTTTTCAAGTCTGATAGTTGCAGATCTATGGATAAGCGCAAGTTTATACAATTCGATATTATTCGGGTATACGCCGAATATATTATCAACCATTTCATAATATTTACGGTCTTTCGAAAAACGCTTTTTTATCCAAAGAAACGGATTACCAGACACAGTAAATTATATTTTTCTGAAAATAACCGATGAATTGTGGCCTCCGAAACCAAATGAATTACTCAACACGCATTTAACATCACGTTTCTGTGCTTTATTAAGAGTCAGATTAAGTTTTGGATCTATCTGCGGATCGAGATTTTCGTTATTTATTGTAGGAGGTACGACACCTTTCTGAATCGCCATTATAGCTGCCAAAGCTTCGATAGCTCCAGCAGCACCTAAAAGGTGACCTGTCATAGATTTAGTGGAACTTATATTCATTTCGTAGGCGTGATCCCCGAATGTGTCAAGAATACCGTTTATTTCCGCAACATCCCCGACGGGAGTAGAAGTTCCGTGGGTATTGACGTAATCCACATCTTCCGGTTTTATTCCGGCATCGTCCAATGCATCGTGCATTGCTTTTTTAGCTCCGAGTCCTTCAGGATGCGGAGAAGTAAAATGGTAGGCATCAGCGCTCATACCGCCTCCGGCCAGTTCCGCGTAGATTTTCGCACCCCTTGCTTTGGCATGTTCATATTCCTCAAGAATAAGAGCTCCGGCTCCTTCGCCGATAACAAAACCGTCGCGGTCTACATCGAAAGGACGTGAGGCTGTTTCAGGATCATCATTGCGAGTAGAGAGCGCCTGCATACTGTTGAATCCGCCTACTCCCGGAGGATTCACCGCAGCTTCCGAGCCTCCGGCTATAATAATATCCGCTTTACCAAGGCGGATATAAGTAAGGGCATCGATGAACGCATGATTAGAAGAAGCACAGGCTGAAACCGTACAATAGTTCGGTCCGCGGAATCCGTATTTCATCGAAATATAGCCTGCTGCGATATCCGCTATCATTTTAGGAATAAAGAAAGGGCTATACCGAGGATTGAAATCTCCCTCGACATAGCTCTTAACTTCCTGGTAGAAAGTTTCCAATCCACCGATTCCTGACGCCCAGATAACGCCCGCCATGTCTTTATCGACATTTTCAAGGTCGAGACCCGAGTCCTTCATAGCCTGGTCCACAGACACGAGAGCGTACTGCGTGAACAAGTCGTACTTACGGACATCCTTACGGTCAAAGTGGGCTGTGGGGTCGTAATTCTTTACTTCGCATGCAAATTTTGTCTTAAACTTTTCAGGGTCGAAATGGGTTATCGGTGCTGCACCGCTTATACCTTTTTCAAGGTTCTCAAAATACTCTTCGATTGAATTTCCGAGAGGGTTAATAGTTCCGATTCCGGTTACTACGACTCTTCTCATTTTCATGGGGAAATAGTTTAGTTAGACAAAAATTACATCGTTATGAAAGGAAATTACTTTTTAGACTCGATATAGGTGATAGCGTCACCTACTGTAGCGATTTTTTCAGCATCTTCGTCTGGTATAGAGATTTCGAATTCTTTTTCGAACTCCATAATAAGCTCCACAGTGTCAAGTGAATCCGCACCGAGGTCGTTAGTGAAACTTGCTGTAGGAACAACTTCTGCTGCGTCAACACCGAGTTTATCAACTACGATTTCAACTACTTTTGAAGAAATTTCTGACATAACATTTAATCTTTTAGGTTTAACAAAATATTCTAATTCTAAAGCTTGATTCGGATGTGCCGATATTTCGTTTTTTTACATCCAAAGTTCTGCAAAAGTAAAACATTTTCCATTAACTTTGACATTTAATTTTACTTTTTTCTTAAATTTAACTTAACATTGACTCATAACAATCTAAAAATGACCAAAATAGCTATTTTCGCTTCGGGTTCCGGAAGCAACGCGGAGAATATTATAAATTATTTTAAAAATTCCGGAACAGGCCACGTCAGCGCCGTTTTTTGCAATAAAAAGGATGCTTACGTACTGGAGAGGGCAAAAAATTCCGGTATCGAATCCATCGTCTTCGACAGGAATGATTTCTACGAAACCAACAAAATCGTCAAAGATTTAGAATCAAGAAATATAGATTATATAGTACTTGCCGGATTCCTGTGGCTGGTACCGGAGAATCTCGTAAAAAAATACGAGAACAGGATAATAAACATCCACCCTGCCCTGCTGCCATCGTACGGAGGCAAGGGAATGTACGGCGACAACGTACATAAGGCGGTCGTAGCCAACGGTGAGAAAAAATCAGGTATAACTATACACCTGGTGAATACGATCTACGACAGCGGGGATATAATTTTTCAGGCAGAAACTGAAGTAACTCCCGAAGACGATTATAAAAGCGTAGCAAAAAAAATACATGAACTCGAAGGAGAGCATTTCCCGAGGGTTATCGAAGAACATATAAAATCACTCCAATAAACAAATGATAAGATTCGCTATATTCGACCTCGACGGCACGTTGCTCAATACCATAGACGACCTTGCCATAAGTGTAAACTATTCACTCGAAAAATGCGGATTTCCTGCACATCCTGTAGAAGCATATAAAAAATTCGTTGGCAACGGAATAAACAACCTGTTCCTGCGGGCACTTCCGGAAGGTGAGAAGAGTGACGCCAATATAGAACGGATGCGGATGCATTTCCTTCCGTACTACGCTGAGAACGGAACAAAACACACGCGTCCTTACGAAGGAATTCCGGAGATTCTTAAAACCCTCCAGGATAAGGGTATAAAAATCGCAGTGGCATCCAACAAATATCAGGAGGCGACAGAAAAGATAATAGCTAATTATTTCCCTGACACGGATTTCTGCGCGATTCTCGGACAGCGGGAAGGAATTCCCGTCAAACCGGATCCGACCATTGTGTTCGATATTCTGGAAACAGCAGGAATCCCGGCGGAAGATACTATATATATAGGGGATTCAGGGGTGGATATGCAGACCGCGGCAAACAGTTCGCTAACATCGATAGGGGTCACGTGGGGATTCAGGGACGAAGATGAACTCCGCTCCAACGGAGCGGTACATATCGTAAAAGAACCGACAGCAATAATCGGCATCATTGAAAATGAATACCAGTGCTGAGACCGGTAAATACGGAGAATCCGTTGTCTGCGAATATTTGCAGGACAACGGATTCGATATTCTCCATACGAACTGGCGCAACGGCAGATACGAACTCGATATAGTTGCCCAGAAGGACGGATATCTCCATATCGTAGAAGTAAAAACGAGAAAAAAAGATTCTCTTACTTCTCCTGAATCCGCAATGACACGTACAAAATTCAGGTTCCTGTGCAAGGCGGCAGAGTTTTATATCGCACTTTACCATATTGACACCGAGGTGCAGTTCGACCTGGCAAGCGTAATTTACACAGCCGAAGGTTATGAAATTGACTACATTCCGGATGTGATGTCGTCAGTCTGGTAAAAATTCTGTCTCTGCTTCTTTGTTATTTCCTAAGCCTTCTTAGAATTCGCTACGCTCAAAAACTTGATTTCATTAATGCAAATTTAATTACAGGCTGAAAACAACTGCCGGAAGATCCGACCTTAGCTTCCCAAGTATAACAGATACATTCCTAAGAGTACGAAGCCTAATAAAACCGCTTTGGTCTTTATATTCTTCTCTTTAAACAATATTATTCCTGCAAAGAACGGGACCACTACCCCTGCCTTACGTATCGTAGAAACTACCGATACAAGCGCACCGTCAAGACTGAGCGAGTAGAAATAGAGAAAATCCGATACGGTAAGAAACAGTGTGACCCAAAGAACTGCCCATCGCCACCGGAACGGAGTGGATTTTTTCCTGCGCGGATACCATAACAAGAATATCAGTGGAATCATCAATACAAGCTGATAGTATGCCGTATAAACCTGTACCGCTATCTTATCAAAGGATATGACAAGATGCTTGTCCCACAGGCTACTGACAGCTCCTAACAGTGTTGCCGCGAATATACACCACACCCATTTATTTTTTTCGAATACGATCCCTTCTTTTTTGCCGGCGAACGAGAACATCATCAGTGCGACAATAGAGACAATCATGCCTGCCCATTGGTATCCGTTCAGACGTTCGGCAAAAACGAGAATAGCTCCTATAAGGATAATTGCAGGCTGTGTCGATTTTATGGCAGTAGTTATTATTATCGGGAGATGTTTCATCGCATAATAGGCGAATACCCAAGACGACAGAACCAGAAATGCTTTCAAGAATATCGCCATATGCGCAGCAAAACTGATCTGCGGAACATAAACCAACGTTCCGTCCAGCACTCCGGTATAAGCGGACAACAGGCTGAACGGAAGGAATATCGCAACACCTATAGCTACATTAAAAAACAACACCGGTATGACGGCGTTGTTTTCAAGGGCCAGCTTCTTGGCTACCTCGTAAGCTCCTAGGGTGAGCGCAGAAGCTGCAGCCAATAACAACCACATATTTAGAGAGCGAGTTTATATATATTGTATATATCGTCCGCGTCGAGTTTTTTAAATTGCCCCACAGTTCCTCTCGCCTCCACGCATTTCTCAGCCATTTCCCTTAATTTAATATCATCGATATTCAGATCGGATAATCTGGTTGGAAGCCCCATGGATTTGTACCAATTCTCCAGTCGTCCGATCATCTCGTTGATTATACGATCTTTATTATCATAAGAAAGAGAAACGTCGAATACCCTCTCGGCAAACTGTATGAATTTATCGGGATTTACATTACATACGTATTTCATCCATGCAGGAAATATGATCGCCAGACCTGCTCCATGCGCTATATCGTATTCCGCGCTGAGTTCATGCTCGATCTCATGGCTTGCCCAATCTCCTACACGTCCTGTATTAAGAAGATTATTATGGGCGATAGTCCCGCCCCACATTATTTCCGCCCGGACATCGTAATTCTCCGGTTCCTTCATTGCCATCGGACCGTAATATAATATAGTACGCATGTTCGCTTCGATAAGCCTGTCGGTAAGATCGACGTTTTGCACATTGGTAAAATACCTCTCCATGAGATGTGCGATAATATCGGAGCAACCGTTAGCTATCTCTTTTAAAGGCATAGTATAAGTTACTTCGGGGTTCATCACAGCGAATTTAGGGATAATAAGTTCTCCGTGAATAGCACGTTTATATTTACCATCTTCATTAGTGATGACCGAAGAAGGCGAAGACTCGGAACCAGCGGCAGGAATCGTAAGCACAACCCCTAAAGGCAGCGCAGAATTTATGGGTTTGCTGCCATCTATAAAATATTCCCATATGTTCTCGCAGCCCACTCCTGCGGCTATAGCCTTTGCTGAATCGATCACGCTGCCTCCTCCGACCGCAAGAATAAAATCGACTCCGTTATCCCGGCAGATTTTTATTCCTTCGTTCACAAGCGACAGCCTCGGATTGGGAACAACACCTCCGAGTTCAACGAATTCTATTCCACTATCTTTTAGAGATTTCACTACAGCATCGTAAACACCGTTCTTCTTTATGGAACCTCCCCCATAATGTAGTAATACTTTTTTACCGTATTCTTTAACCAGAGTTCCTGTTTTTTCTACGCTTTTTTTCCTAAATACTATCCGGGTGGGATTATAATATACAAAGTCTATCATAACTATATTAATTTATATTTATTGGGTAACTATTTTATTAATCGTTTCGAGTTCATCCGATCTAAAGGCCGTATTCGCCAGCGCAGATATATTATCATCCAGTTGTTTCATGCTGCTCACTCCTACAAGTACAGTAGTAACCCTGTCGTCGTATAACTGCCATGATATCGCCATCTGAGCAAGGGTCTGTCCGCGTTGTTTAGCAATCTCGTTAAGAGCGCCTATCTTACCTATATTTTCAGCGACAAAATCTCCTTTTAGGGTGAAATTGCGAGATGCGCGGGAATTTTCCGGAATACCGTTAAGATATTTATCCGACAACAAGCCTTGTGCCAACGGTGAGAACGAGACGCATCCCACACCGCATTCCTTGTGCAGTTCGAAGAGAGAATCGCCCCTGTCGCGGACAAGCATAGAATATCTTATCTGGTGCGCGATACAAGGAGTTCCCAATTCTTTCAGTATCCGGAATGCCTCGAATGCCTGCGCAGGCGGATAATTTGAAATAGCTGCGTACAACGCCCGTCCCGACCGGACGATATAATCGAGGGCTCCCATGGTCTCTTCGAGCGGAGTCCCGGGATCGTAGCGGTGAGAATAAAAAATATCCACATAATCTAATCCCATACGCATGAGTGACTGGTCACAGCTGGCAACCATGTACTTTCTCGAACCCCAGTCCCCGTAAGGACCGTCCCACATGGTATATCCTGCTTTGGAAGCGATTACGAGTTCATCCCTATAAGGTTTCAGATTACGTGCGAATATACGTCCGAAGTTCTCTTCGGCACTTCCCGGAGGAGGTCCGTAATTATTCGCAAGGTCAAAGTAGGTTATGCCCTTATCGAACGCACCTAAAATTATTTTTTCAAAATCATTGAAAACATTCACTTCCCCGAAGTTCTGCCATAACCCTAAAGATATCGCAGGAAGCAGAAGTCCGCTTGTTCCGCTTCGACGGTATTTCATTTCGTTGTATCTTGTATCCGATGCCTTATATGCCATTTTATCCCAATTTATCGATAATAATTCACAATCCAAAAGTAAGAAAAAACAGCGATAAAGCAGGTTTTATCGATATAAATTTAATGCAAAAAACTATTGTTATTCTTAAAACAATAAGGTACCTTTGTGGGTCTTTTTTAAAGAGAATACGGAAATACAAACTTAAATTACAATTTTATGAGCTTTTTATGGAAGTCTTCCATCGGAAGAAAACTGGTTATGAGTGTAACAGGGATATGTTTCATTCTGTTTCTCCTGTTTCATATGGCGATGAACCTGGTTTCGATCTTCTCTCCGGCTATGTATAATGTTATTTGTACGATACTTGGAGCGAACTGGTACACACTGATTGCAACCGGCGTACTCGCAGCAGGTTTTTTCATCCACATTCTTTACGCTTTCTACCTTACTTTACAAAACAGGAAGGCGCGCGGTGTGGAGAGATACGCTGCCGGACAAAAAAATCCGGGATATGTTACATGGGCATCGAAGAACATGTTGGTATTGGGGTTAATCGTTCTCGGTGGTTTACTTATCCACCTGTTCAACTTCTGGGCTAAAATGCAGCTCGTCGAAGTTCTGGGCGGACACGAAAACTCACTGGGCTTCCATCCTACTAATGGCGCCGCACTTATTCTTTATACATTCAGCAACATCGTATATGTGATAATTTATCTTATATGGCTGGGTGCGTTATGGTTCCATATGGCTCACGGATTCTGGAGTGCGCTTCAGACTATCGGCTGGACAAACACGGTATGGTTGAGCAGGGTTAAATGTCTGTCTACCATCCTTGCTACCATCATCTGTCTCGGTTTCGCTGCCGTAGTAGTATTTTATTTTGCTGTAAGCCTCGGATGCGGCGGTGCATGCGGACTTTAATATTGTTTGAAAAATAGAAAAAACAAAAAATATGAGCATATTGGATTCAAAGATCCCGGAAGGGGATGTTGCCCTCAAATGGAGCAAACATAAATCAGAGATAAAGGTTGTCAGCCCTGCCAATAAACGCAAGCTGGAAGTAATAATCATCGGTACCGGACTCGGAGGAGGCGCTGCTGCTGCGGCACTCGGCGAACTCGGCTATAACGTTAAAGTTTTCTGTATTTCCGATTCTCCCCGACGTGCACACTCCATCGCTGCACAGGGAGGTATAAACGCAGCAAAAAACTATCAAAACGACAACGATTCAGTATACCGGCTGTTCTACGACACGATCAAAGGCGGCGACTACCGCGCAAGGGAGGCGAATGTTTACCGTCTTGCTGAGGTATCGAATAATATAATAGACCAGTGCGTCGCACAGGGTGTACCGTTCGCCCGCGATTACGGCGGCCTGCTCGACAACCGTTCATTCGGTGGTGCACAGGTATCCCGTACGTTCTACGCACGCGGACAAACTGGACAGCAGCTTCTTTTAGGTGCTTATGCTGCACTTAACCGTCAGATAGCCAAAGGAAGCGTTAAGAGCTACCCTCGCCACGAGATGTTAGATGTAGTACTTGTAGACGGCAAAGCTAAAGGAATAATCGCAAGGGATCTTACGACCGGTAAGATCGAAAGATTCGGGGCGCATGCAGTAGTTATCGCATCCGGGGGATACGGCAACGTATTCTTCCTGTCGACCAACGCTATGAATTCTAACGGTTCCGCTGCATGGCAGGTCTATAAGAAGGGTGCGATGTTCGCGAATCCGTGTTTCACTCAAATACACCCTACGTGTATCCCGGTTCACGGAACGCAGCAGTCCAAACTCACTCTTATGTCCGAATCGCTTCGTAACGACGGAAGGATCTGGGTGCCTAAGAAAAAAGAAGACGTTGAAAAAATTCGTAAAAAACAAATAAAACCATCGCAGATCGCTGAAGAAGACAGGGATTACTATCTCGAAAGGCGTTACCCTGCGTTCGGGAACCTCGTTCCTCGCGACGTTGCATCACGTGCAGCCAAAGAGAGGTGTGATGCCGGTTTCGGTGTGAATGAAACAGGACTTGCTGTATTCCTCGATTTTAAAACGTCGATAGAACGTCTCGGCAAAAATGTTATCGCTGAGCGTTACGGCAACCTCTTCCAGATGTACGAGAAGATCACCGACGTAAATCCATACGAGGAGCCTATGCAGATTTATCCTGCGGTTCACTATACAATGGGCGGTATCTGGGTCGACTACAACCTTATGACTACCGTTCCGGGACTGTACGCTATCGGCGAAGCAAACTTCTCCGACCACGGAGCGAACAGACTCGGTGCCTCGGCATTGATGCAGGGACTTGCGGACGGATATTTTGTACTTCCGTACACGATTGGGGATTATCTCGCTAAGATGATACAGGTTCCTAAAACCGACACTAATTCTCCTGAATTCGAGGAAGCAGAAAAGGCTGTGAAAGCTAAGATCGAAAAATTGATGAATATCAACGGACAAAAATCTGTGGACGATATTCACAAAGCTCTCGGAAACATTATGTGGGACAATGTCGGAATGGCAAGAACCAAAGAAAGTCTCGAAAAAGCTATTGCCGAAATACCTAAATTACGCGAAGAGTTCTGGAAGAATGTACGAGTTCCCGGGTCTGCCGAAGACTTTAATCAGGAACTCGAGAAGGCTCTCCGCCTTGCGGACTTCCTCGAACTGGGAGAACTTATGGCAAGGGACGCACTCAATCGTAACGAATCTTGCGGAGGACACTTCCGTGAAGAGTACCAGACAGAGGAGGGAGAGACTCTCAGGGACGACGAAAACTACGCATATGTTGCAGTATGGGAATATAAAGGCGACGGACAAGCTCCTGAACTACACAAAGAAGATTTGAAGTTCGAAGCGATCAAGATCGCTCAGCGTAACTATAAAGACTAAGCGTGTCTTTTATGCTATAACTTAATTTAGGTTTACGGTAAAAATTACGAACAATGAATTTAAAATTAAAAATATGGCGTCAAAAGAACGCTAAAGAAAAAGGACGCATGGAAGATTATACCGTTGAGAATATCTCTCCGGACACTTCTTTCCTCGAAATGCTCGACATACTAAATAACAACCTCATCCATGAAGGCAAGGAACCTATCGCTTTCGACCACGACTGCCGTGAAGGTATCTGCGGTATGTGTTCGCTCTATATCAACGGACGCGCACACGGACCGGAAGACGATATTACAACTTGTCAGTTACACATGCGTCGTTTCAAAGACGGCGATACGATTTATATAGAACCATGGAGATCGCGTGCATTCCCTGTTATCAAGGACCTCGTGGTGGACCGTTCGTCTTACGACAAAATTCTTCAGGCAGGTGGCTTTATTTCTGTAAATACAGGCGGTGTACCAGACGGTAATGCTATTCCGATCCCTAAACCGGATGCCGAAGAGAGTATGGATGCTGCTGCATGTATCGGATGCGGTGCGTGCGTAGCGACATGTAAGAACGGTTCGGCAATGTTGTTCGTTTCGGCAAGGGTATCGTCGCTTGCTAAACTTCCTCAGGGACGTGTAGAAGCAGTAAGGCGCGCCAAAGCAATGGTAGCTAAAATGGACGAACTCGGATTCGGTAACTGTACCAACACTACGGCGTGCGAACAGGAGTGTCCTAAAGGTATATCCATATTGCATATCGCAAGATTGAACCGCGAATTCCTATCGGCAAAACTGAAAGACTAATATACTTTCTGTAATCAGGAAAAGGCGGTCAAATTGACCGCCTTTTATTTTTGTACTTGCATTACGATGAAGTAATGCTACCTTTGTGGACTTTTTATTTTTATAAATTATCATGCTTAGTAAAAGACGGTATTATACCGAAAATTTGAAAATCGATTTACCAATCATTCTCTCATTCGCAGGACAATCTGTCGTGCAGATGCTGGATACTATTATGGTCGGTCAATTAGGGAAGAATGAACTCGGGGCAGTTGCGTTTGCAGGAACCGTAATCATCAATGTGATGGTCGTGGGTATAGGGATATCCATAAGCCTCACTCCACTTACCGGTCAGGCTTTCGCCACGGGATCATTTAAGAAGGCTGCAGGATTCTTCCAGAATTCACTCATGCTTAACTCCTATATGGGAGTTATTCTGACAGGAATACTTCTATTATTGTTCCCGTTTTTAAAGTACATGGGGCAGCCCGAAGAAGTAATGCAGCACGTCGGAGGGTATTACGTTATCACGGCAATATCGCTCATACCATTAATAATGTTCCTCTCCTTCAAACAATTTATGGAAGGTATCGGAAACACCAAGGTTGCGATGATAATCACGATAACATGTAACGTAGTGAACGTTATACTTAACTATATTCTAATTTACGGCAAGTTCGGAGCACCCGCGTTAGGGGTGGAAGGTGCGGCTATAGCTACGCTTATCGCAAGGACAATCATGCCAATAGCGTTCTTCCTGTATATGTACCGTTATTATCCGTTCAAACGGTTCTTCGCATTTTTCAAAAAGGAGAACCTGTCTTTCAAATTACAGATGCACCTGTTTAAAATAGGATCTCCTATCGCGGGACAGATGGTGCTGGAATGTTTGTGTTTAAGCCTTATAACCATTATGATGGGATGGCTCGGAGCGGTAGCATTAGCTGCGAACCAGATAGTGATGTCCATAATCTCTTTCGCATTTATGATATCGAATGGTATTGTAGGAGCTTCTACGATACTCGTAAGCCAGTCATTAGGAAGAAGAAACTACTTCGATATAAAGCACTATGCACGGGCTTCTTTCCATATGTCTATAGCTTTCATGGCTGTCGCAGGGATATTATTCGCACTATTCGGGCGCTACATCGCGATGATATTCACACCGGATCAGGAAGTAGTACTCCTTGCTGCGAAGCTATTCCTGTTATGCGCATTCTTCGAAGTGATAGACGGCCTTCAGATAACTGCATTGGGAGCATTAAGAGGGTTGGTGGATGTTAATAAACCTATGATATATGCGTTGATAGCCTATATTTTCATAACCCTTCCGGTAAGCTATGTTCTCGGTTTCGTCCTCTCTCTCGGCCCTGTGGGGATTATTTTAGGGTTAACGATAGGATTATTTATCGCATGCGTTTTGTTCCTCCGAAGGTTCAAATATAAAATAGGCCTTATGGAATCAGGAACTAAATAATAAAAAAAGCACCGCACGGTGCTTTTTTTTATTTTAATTCTTAGATGGTAAATAAGAGAAGTTTTCGGAATAATGAAGCATCTGCTCCGTAAAACTATTTTGGTATTCGATCACCACGTCGATTATTTTGCCGTCATCTCCCTGTACAGGATGAAGAATCGGATTTATAAAACCTGAATACGGAGCCAGATCAAGTTTGGCATATCTTTCCATAACCTCGTTATGTAGTTCCGGATCGACCTTCACACCGTAACTCTCCACTAATTTTTTTCCTGCGTCGAAGTCTCCTTCCGATTTTATTCTCTGTACTTCCCGAAGAAGATCAGCGAATAGTCCGCGTAGTTTATCGAAATCGTTTACAACAATGTATGTTTTGCCATTCTCCACGATTTTCTCTATCACGTTATCTGCAAGACCTTTTTCATAGCACCATTCCGCAATCAGTTTACGATTCCTCATGTGGGATTCTTCGACGTTCTTTCCCGGTTGAATACGGGTAAGCTGGGTCATAAGACCATTCATCATATATTTGGCATATTCCGCTTTGGCAACATCGAGATTAGGAATTAACCCTATCTCCACCATCTTCGGGTCGGCAAGGTAGTATAATGCGAATAAATCCGCTCTGGCCTCTTCAAGGGTCGATCCGTAATTCTTCAGCTCATCTCCTTTCACTCCGGGAGCAAGTACTCCGGAACCGTGTCCGAGACACTCGTGAAGATCGGTATGAAGATTATCCGCAAGAGAACCGTATTTCTCCATACGTTCCTTATCATCTTCCCTCAAAACAAATTCATCTGCAAATCCGTCTCCTTTTGAAGCCTGGCTATAAGCATGGGTAATATTCTCTATCGTGACGGACTTCGAACCGTGGTCGCGCCTGATCCAGTCAGAGTTTGGAAGATTTATACCGATAGGCGTAGGAGGGAAATAGTCGCCTCCCAATGTCGCTACGGTAATAACTTTGGCAGATACACCCTTTACTTCTTTCTTTTTGAATTTGTTATCTATCGGAGAATTATCCTCGAACCATTGTGCCCATTCGCTGATTGTCTCTGTTCTTTTCGTTGCCTCGATATTCTTAAAATTAACGATGGCTTCCCAAGATGCCTTATATCCCAAAGGATCGCCGTAAACCTCAATAAACCCGTTTACAAAATCCACTTCGGATACGGTATCCTTAACCCACGTAACGCTGTATTCGTCGAAGGTCTTAAGATCGCCGCTCTTGTAATACGATATAAGCTGCTGGATCGTTTTTTTCTGTACTTCATTCTCTGCGTATGGCAGGGCTTTATTCAGCCAGAATAATATTTTATCTATGGTCTGCGAATACATTCCGCATAATTTCCATTTGCGTTCTACGAGTTGGCCGTTATCTTTTACCAATTTACTATTAAGTCCGTACGACACAGGTGTAAGATCGTCATCCGTAACCATTTTTCCATAAAATTCTTCTACTTCCGTTTGAGTGATTCCTTCTTCGTAGTAATTCATGGCGGAATTAACGATCATATCCTTATCCGAGTCCAGGCATACTCTTTTTTTATAAAGTTCCGGATCGAACATTGCTGGCTTTATAACTGCCAGCAAATGATCCTTCTTTCCAAAATCCAAAGGCAGTTTATCTTCCGGGATCGAGTTTACCACGTTATCAAAATACTGCTCCGAGAATTCCGGAATAAATTTATCCATCGAATAATGATGGTGAATACCATTAGCAAACCAAATTTTTTTAAGGTATTTTTCAAGAGCCTTGAATTCTTCCGCAGCACGGTCTCCTTCGTAATTTATGTAAACTGCCTCCAAGGTCCGTCGGATCGGAAGGTTATATTTGAAATTCTGATCGTACAGAATATCCCGTCCGCACAGCGCTGCCTGCGAAAGATAATAGATCAGTATTTTTTGGTCGGGATTCAACGTTTCGAATCCCGGAACCTGGTATTTCAGCACTTTTACGTCATCGAATCGGTCGACCTGCCAGGTAAAATCATCTTTTGGATTCTCCTTAGAGCCAGAAGCACAACCACTTAATATTCCGGTAGTTATCATAATTAATATTATTTTTCTCATAATTTATATAATTCAAGCAAATTTAATACAATTTTACAGACACACTATTCA
>JAJQEF010000029.1 GCA_021201795.1 Rikenellaceae bacterium | reverse complement strand
ACACTTATTAGTTATTTTCAGATTGTTAATACTACAAATACTTTATCCTTCACAAATGGTGAATGATAGGCACAAATAAAGGAATAAATAAGAAGGCTTTAAATCAGACTATTATAGCTTTTTAGAAGAGTTTAAAAGCATCCCTTACTTATATCTATTAAGACACTGAACAGTTCAGAATTGAAATTATGGGTGTAATGCATAAAACAGAAGAGGATAGATATGATTTTTTACCCTATAAATAAAAACGCCCAATTTTCACTTTTTGGGTGTAAAATTGGGTGTTAATCATGCAATTCACTGATTTTCAGTGTCTTTCTGCGGAGAAAGAGGTTACCTCCGTATCCGCTGCCCCCGTTGATTATCAACTTACTAGGCGGATTTAACTTTATTATGACACCGAATAACCCACAACCGATTTGCCGTGTTTTACCCTGAGTTGCTTGAGCAAAGATATCAATTGCTCGGTATATATTCAATATTTAGCTAATTAATTATTACCAAGGTCTCTAAATATCTCTTATTTTCGTCACGGGATTTTGTTGCGTATCCTAATTTGTTACATACATCCTCAATTTTTTGACAAAAAATATCTGCACTTAGTCGGGTCATAATTAATTCATCCTTATCATCGTCCCTTAAAGTAGTATGCCATTGAGCGTTATCATCCAAGGGGTGTTCAGGTCTGAAAGTATCTATGTTAAAAATCTTGTGTTCTATCGAAGTTATCCATGATGCACCGATCTCAGTTATTGCACCCCAAGATTGTTTTGTGTTCTTACTCGTTATAAATAATACATGAGGCTTTTGTTTTGAATAACTATCCACAAAGAACTCCTTTAAATAATTATAAACTGATTCCCCCTCAGGAATACGACATTCTTCGTCATCACAATTTGTGAATAATATATCTTTTTTGTTTACGTTATTGAATAATAGCATATTATACACAACATCCGCTAGTGATTTGTCAGGGAAGGTTTGACTTATAAGTATTTTTTTCTTTTGAGAATCTATAATCGTCTTAATGCCTAAATCGGGAGCATTATCATTAATAGAATCAGAAATAGCTTGCCTAATTATATTTTGAGGAGCGTCAATACCAACGTTCTGGATATTTTCAACAGCTACTCTACTAGCATTGTCAATGAAGTGATCCATAACTTGCCTAAGCTCTGTTTCATTTCTTTTCAAAGACTCAGTCTCTTTCTTTTTTTTAACCGCATTATTGAGATTTACCCATAGTTGTCTTTTTTTTAGAATGTCAGGCAATAATTCTTTTCTAATGTAGCTTACAACTGCTTCATATCTGGGATCGTCAGATTTATAACCTTGTCTATTGCTCAGTGCCATATCTGGTAGTTCTGATTTTTCGAAAAGATCAATGTGCAATTGTCCTACAACATACACTTCGGGGAGCTTGTTCTGGCCTACAACAGGTAAGACATTGAATTCTCCCATTTTTTTATTCGCATAAAGAGAAATGAAATTATCGGGGAAGTCTGTCATTTCAGCTTTTCTTCCGCGTGTGGATGTATAGGTCCCTATCCACCCCTTAATTTCTAAAGGGTATTCATGTTCAACACCCTCATTATTTTTTAACGATATAGACGTTCTATGAACCTCTCTATTTTCAATGAGCTCCTTTCGTTTTTCAGTAAAAGTTACATCGACCAATTTAGTTAATTTAGAATACTCATCACCTAAAACAATGAGAGTATTTAATTCCTTCATTATATTTTCATCGAAATTCTTCACTTCTTCATATTCTTTTCCTCTTATTAGATGGATTTTAAAATCGTTGCTTACTAAGGGAAATATTTTCAATAGATTTCGTTTAACGGCTTTTAGTGTTTTATGTAAACGATATTGGGGATTTTTCATTACGATTGCTGTACCTGAATTCTCAATACGTAAAAAATATATTTTACTCTCCTCGATAGGTTCAAGTTTGTTTTCATCAATCGGTCTTCGAGAGAGTACAAAACCTGATTTTTCTCCATCGCTTATCGTCATGATATCCACACATTCCGAAACGGATAAGGCGGCCAACTTCCCGACACCTTTCCGGCCCATTTTTTTCTTTTCCCAGATCTGGTTAAGGAATTGTTTTCACTGGTACGAGAAATTCCGGCAACATTTAAAAATCTATTTATATCTCCTTTTTTATAAGACATTCCATGACCGTCATCCTCTACTGTGATATTGTCTGAATTGGATATTATATAAACGTTTTCAGCATCCGCGTCATATGCATTGGCAATTAGTTCCGCTAAGACATAGTAGATGTTTGTATATAAATTTGGGCCAAGTAATTCTAAAATACGGGGATCTACATTAAGTTTATATTCTTTCATTACGTAAAGTTGTCAGATTTTATTACAAGTTATTCTTAATCACAAAATTAATAACATTTGCGGGTTTTTCAACTAATTATTGCAGCTTAATTTCATTGATAAGTTTTTCCAGTCTCTCTTTCCTTTTCACTTGTGTATTTATTTCGCACTGCCAAACGACAATAACTTTCCACTTTAGCATTATAAGTTTTTCTATATTTTTATGATCTCTTATAATATTATCTCCTATTTTTTTATCCCAATAAGATTTGTTAGATTGGGGCTTTCTTCCTGCTCTGCATGAGTGTCCATGCCAAAAGCAACCATTTACAAAAATTACCGTTTTATATTTGGATAAAACGATATCTGGAGAACCAGGTAATTTGCGAACGTTGACACGGTATCTAAATCCGTGGGAAAATAAATATTTTCTTATTATTAACTCTGGAGTAGTGTTTTTTGTATTCACCTTCGACATTATCCGACTTCGTCTTTCTTTGGTTAAATTGTCCATAAGAAATTTTTGATTTTAAAGTTAGTAAAATGTCGGACATTTGAGTATTTTTGTAAACAGAATGAGAGGTAAAAAAATGGACAATAAAAGCTTAGATGTTTTAGACTTGTTTTGTGGAATCGGCGGTTTATCCTATGGTTTGCATACCGAAGGATTTAACATAGTTGCAGGAGTCGATAGTCGATACGGATTCGACTTGTCGACATGCATTCGAAGCAAACAGTGAAAGTAAATTCATTAGTAAAGATGTAAACGATATTTCTAAGGAAGAAATCAATTCTTTTTTTAGTGAAAATAGTCTCAAAATATTGGTAGGCTGCGCACCATGTCAACCGTTTCCCTCTTACAGCTTCAAACATAAAGAGAAAGATGAAAAAAAATTGAACCTGCTGTATGCATTCTCTCGAATTGTAAAAGATACGGAGCCTACTATTATTGCGATGGAAAATGTTCCACAACTAATCAATCCGAGGAATCTTCGTATATTTAATGATTTTCTCAAGTCGTTATATGAAATGAATTATAACGTTAATTATGAGATTGTTCATTGTCCTGACTATGGTGTCCCTCAAACTCGAAAAAGATTAGTTTTACTAGCATCCAAGTTAGGAAAAATCACACTGATACCTAAAACCCATAAGCCGGGTGAATATGAAACAGTTCGGAAAACAATTGAACAATTACCTCCAATTAAGGCAGGAGAACAACATCCCGATGATCCTCTGCATAGAGCGAGAGCTTTAAGCGCTATCAACATACAAAGAATCCGACACACTACTGAAGGTGGTAGCTGGAAGGACGACTGGCCCGATGAATTATTACTAGAATGTTATAAAAAGAAATCCGGCAAGACTTACAGCAGTGTTTATGGAAGAATGAAATGGGATGCCCCTTCGCCGACAATGACGACGCATTGTACTGGTCTGGGAAATGGAAGATTCGGTCATCCAAGTCAGGATAGAGCTATTAGTTTGAGAGAAGCTGCCTTATTGCAAACTTTCCCTATAGATTATGAATTTTTCGAAACAGAGAAGGACTACAATCCGTCTATCGTATGTCGACAAATAGGTAATGCTGTACCACCTAAATTAGGAGAGGTCATAGGAAAAAGTATAAAGAAACATTTAAACGGTCACGGATATGATTACTGAGGAACAGAAAAATATAGCCGAAGAACAAATAGTGCAGCAGAAGGAACCTGTGGCATTCGATACAAGAGAATACCCTATAGAAGTATTGATAACTAAATTTACTGACGGAGAATTCGAAATTCCTTCGTACCAAAGATACTTCGTATGGGAAAAGGACAAAGAGAAAATGTCAAAGTTTATAGAATCCGTACTCTTAGATTTACCTATCCCTTACATTTATTTTGCGGATGCTCCGCAAACGGGTAAATTGGAAATAATCGATGGATCTCAACGTATTAGAACCCTTAAAAAATTCTTCGATAATGGATTTAAATTGCAAGGCCTAGAGGTGCTAGATAAATTGAATGGGTTCAAATTTAAAGATCTATTAGAGAGTCGTCAAAGGCGCTTTTTACGAAAAACCATAAGATCAATCGAACTTACCGAAAAAGCGTCATCGAATGTTCGGCGGGATTTATTCGCAAGAATAAATGTGAAACCATATGCACTTACCCCGATGGAAGTAAGAAAAGGTCTATATGAAGGGCCATTTTATGACTTTCTTGTCGAAGACTCTAGGAATCCCAAATTCCAAAAGTTGTGTCCTATATCTTCTGAAAGGATTAAGAGAGGAGAAAATCAAGAATTGGTTTTGCGCTACTACGCATATTGTGATAATTACAAAGAATTTGTTCATAGTGTAGAAGACTTTCTAGATGATTACATGAAAAATAAACATGAAAACGGATTCGATAAGGAAGCCATGCAATTACAATTTCAACAGATGTTGGATTTTGTAGAGGCTTATTTCCCCGACGGATTCAAAAAATCATTACAAGTAAATTCTGTTTCTAGAGTTAGATTCGAAGCAATTTCGGTAGGTGTCACTCTTGCACTGAGAATAAATCCGAAAATTGAACCCAAAAAAATTAGTGAGTGGATAGAGTGTGAAGAATTTCAAAACATAACCGCTTCCGGGTCTGCCAATAATAAATCTAAAGTGACAGGAAGAGTGGAATATGTTAGGGATGCATTATTGAATGAGTTATAATGCAGACGGTACTTACAACTTTTGAAGAAAGAACGAAAGAGATCGAATTATATTATTCTTTCTTATCTTCTAATTTCGATATTATTAATAAGGATCTTAATAAGATATTGAGGTCGAATTTAATTTTAATGTTATATAATCTGGTCGAATCGACTATTTCGAACGCAATTGAAGAGATACATAATGAAATTTATTCACAAAATGTTACATTCGATTCATTAAATATAGAACTTAAAAAAGTTCTTATAAAACAATTAAAAAATAACGTCGAATCCCATAATTTTGTGACTAGTATAGATTGCTTAGCTTTAGACATAGTTAAGAAGTGTTTTCAAAAGAAAAAAATATCGACAGGTAATATTGATAATAATACAGTAGCTGAATTGGCAAGAAAATATGGTTTTAAAGGGGATACTTCTTATGAGAACACTCGTCACGGTAAATGTTTGATAGAAATTAAGGGAAGACGAAACGATCTAGCACACGGTATATTTTCATTTACGGAAGTGGGTAAAGAATATACCTTAGAAGATTTAAATGAAAAGAAAAATGAAACCATTGCATACCTTACCGAAATTATTCAAAACATTGATAAATATTTAGTTGACAGGTTATACTCTGCATAAATTGATAATTTATATTTTTCTCCCTTGACTCTTTTTAATCAGAATCTCATTTTTAACCTCCAATTTCTCCGATTGTTTTTTTTGCTCTCTCGGATCTTCCCATGATTCGGTATATTCCATATCGTTTTTATTGATTTTCCATAAATACGAATAGCTATAATTTCCGTTATCATCCATTTTTACTTTTGCCATTGTAAGGAATCCGGCTTCTATCCGACGTTTGTCCATAATCCTCATATCGTATTTACCGTATTTCACGAATTTATCCGGTTGCTCTTTCGAGAAGAATACTTTTTTAAAATCCAAACAGGTAAAAACGTAAGAATGGAATTTCTTGCCGTTGTCGGCGTCCATACCCTCCAGATAGAAATATCCGCCATTTTTGAGAACCCGAACCTTTTCTGCCGTTAATTCAACTCCCCGGATACCGTAATGTTTTGTGGGTGGTTCCGGTTCTTTATCTGGTTCCGGGTTTTCGCTGTTTGATTGCTGAGGATTATAAGCAATCGCATTTTTCTCAAATGCTTTTTTCAAATTCGTATAACTAAACTTTCGGTCTATCTCCGATCCTTTGAACGAACATCCGTTTTTCTCAAACGAAATTCCCTCGATCACTTCCGTGCCACGTCGGTATTTATATTGTACCCCAATTCCTCATAGGTGTAAGTTTATCTCCAATTCGTGATAATTCCGGCATAAAGGAAGTACAGATTTTATATGGTCGTGAATCTGATATTTCACTTTATCAGCTCCGTGAAGTTTTTCCCGTTTAACTCTATCTTTTCCCTTACCATAAGTCAATCCGTTCCGATCTTTCAGTTTTTTACAAACTTTAATATTCCGACGGTAGTCATTGTTTACGGAGATTAATTTCAGATCGTTGTCGATCCGATTGTAAACAATATGGATGTGTGGATTGTCTGTATCGTGATGCCGAACGACAATGTATTGTGTGTTCCGGATTCCCATTTCTTCCATATACTCGTGGGCGAGTTGTAGCATAAAATCGTTTGTCATTCGCGGAGAATCTTCCGGCGAAAATGACAATGGGATATGACCGACGGGCTGTTTAATTTCCGGTCTTCCCGAACGCTGGATCGCAAAACTTTTAGTGATCGAGCGGACATCTTCCGCCAAAACTCCATCTGCTTCCAATAGTTCAGCCTCCTCATTCAGCACATACCGGATGCATCCACCGAAAGATTTTCCTTTGATATTTTTAGCGATCATAGAGCAAATATTTAAAATTTTTCGTAACCGGCGGCATTTGCTTTTTTGGCAATCTGGTTCAGATTGTTCGCCATACCCGTCAACTGTCGGCGAAGATGCAGTTCTTCTTTCGTGTAACGGGACTTTATTTTTCCGTTTAGTGTCATCAGTCGGGCGTACTGCGTGGCACGTAACCCTAAACTTTCTGCCCGCTCACGTATTAATTGGAAGTCGGATTCGGTTAGTTTCAGGTTGATTGAGCGAGTAACTTTGTTTGCGGACTTCGCAGGACGCCCGCGCTGATTTGCACTGTTTTGCTTACCATCCATAACAGACGCAAATTAACGTGATACGGACACCGTTTCTCAAGCCGAAGGTTAGGCGGCCATCGGGAGCCGTCCGCAGGCTTGCCACGACCGGAAAATCTGCGTCTATCGGAAGCGGATTTTTTGCACGGGGAACGGCGGTTGGAAGCATCGCGACCTTCTCGCCGCTCCCCGTGCAGGTCGTAGCCCCCCGCAGGGGCAAGGTTTGTCCGAAGGGAATCCGAAAGTCGCGACAGCGATTTTCGGGTTACCCGGACGATTACCTTGCTCCTTCACTTTCCGAACAGCGGAGATGCGCCAGACGCATAAACGCTGTTCGCGGAAGCGATGCTTCCGAAGGCAGAGCAAAAGTCGGGTATGGCACGATTGGGGATTGCGATGTTGTTCGGTGCGGGACATAGACCGCGCAACTTTCATTCCACCGATAGGTGGCAACGGTGTGTGATGAGCTTCTTTTTGCCATAAGTATTAAGGTTTACGGCAAAGGAAATTCATGTTTTATCGGATGATTTCCGCACCGACATTCCTGCGTCCGATTGCGCTCGTTTGCACCTCTGCGCCTCCCCGCAAACCGTATAAGACTTGTTTAGGCAAGGGATTCGGCATAGGTCGGTACGGATGTGCACCCGCCGGAAAAGACTGGGTTAACCTGCCAAAAATGCCGATCTTTATGTAGAATTTAAAGCACATAGATGGATGTTTAACTTGTCGAACAATTATGGTTTCCGGGCTTCGGAACTTCATGGATTCAGAAGTCAATGCTTCTCTAAGCCAATTTTTTGTTCACTTTTTCTGACTTATTGATGTACTGACCTCTGATGTAGTGATGGCACTGATTCTGAACTACTGACGCACTGACTTCTGATATAGTGATGGCATTACATCTGAACTATTGCCGTATTGACCTCTGATGTAATGGTTTCACGGAGTCAAATTTGTACTACGGGCTTGAAAAATTATCGGCTGAAGAAGCCATAAGTTTCGGGCTTTATTAATTCACTTTAATTATTTAAAAACTATGGAAATTATTTGTATAGAGAAACGGGCTTGGGATTCGGTATTGGAACAGATTGATGTTCTGACCACAGAAGTGGAAACGATGAAAAAAGAATCCGCTCCGGAACCGGGCGAGCATTGAATGGATTCGAAACAGGTTTGCCATGCCTTACACATATCGTCACGCACATTGCAGGGTTACCGGATACGTGGTGTAGTTCCTTTTTCTTTCATAGGGGGGGGAAGGTTTATTTCCGCGAGTCGGATATCCGCGACCTGCTCCAAAAACAACTAACTAAAAGATAAAATGCAAGATTTGATAACCTATAAATCGGTAGAGTTTACCGAACTTATAGGCAAGCTACGCACGGCGAAACAAAGTATCCGGATTATAAAAGAACGGCATCGTCCGATGATTGGGGATGAACGGTATCTGACAGGCGAGCAGGTTATGACGTGATTGCGTATTTCTCCGAGGACATTGCAGAATCTACGGGATAACTGGACAATCGTTTATACTACTATCGGCGGGAAGTTTCTATATCCGGAGAATGAATTACGGATGGTATTGGAAGATAATTATAGACCAGTTTTAGAGGTCTTTAAATAATTCCTCTAGCGACTTACCGTAATATTGGCACAAAGTGGATAATATGGTAAGGGTGGTGCTGGATTTACCACTCTCAACTCTTGAAGGATTAATATTTATATCAATATAAACATCATTCTGTGTCTTACCGTGTTCTATTCTCCATTTTTTCAAACGGTCTGCCACGATCTGTAATAATTCCGTATCTCGTTTATATTGATTCATATAACAAAGAACCGAATTCTTTAATTCTCTTTTACGGACGATATCGTCCGTAAAAGAGAATATTTATATATTTGCAATGAACCAAATAAAAATAAGTTATGTTATCTTTGTATATTGGATTTAATTCGACCTAAAGCCATTCGGCTTAGACATATTTTAAAGGCAAGCAACCTTTATACTGAATTGCAAAACGGGCAACATCATTTTAAATGATGGTTTTTTAGATACGGTATATAAGTCGTCACGCTTGGGTTATGCTTTGATCTCAGATCATTGCACCTCAAGGCGTAGGACAGCTCCCGTATCTAAGGTACGCCCGTACCGGCAATTCAGGACAGTTCCTACGCTCTTTTTTTTGGAGTGGAGAAGAAGTTAATGATTCCCAATTCTCCAAACCAAACTCCATGCAACCATTTCAATACCAATTTATAGATCCGGCTAAGACCGTCTCGTTTACCGGATACCGCCCTGAAAAAATCAGAATCAGCGATCCCGACAATAAAAATCTTTTTACCCGGATGCAGACCGATTTGCTAGATACCGTTCACGAACTTGCTGAACGTGGGGACCACACCTTTCTATCCGGTATGGCCGAAGGCTTCGACCTGATGGCTGCCCGTGCCGTACTTCTCGCAAAAAATCAATACCCGTCGTTGGAACTTATCTGCGTAATCCCGTTTCCACAACAATCGCGGTTTTTCGCCGACTACTGGAAACGAGAATTCGACAGCATCAAAAAAGACTCCGATTATCAGATCATCCTCAGCGACCAATACGGACGATGGATTTACCACCGCCGGAACGACTTCCTGTTTGCAAACTGTTCAGTAATGGTCTGTTATTATGACGGACAGCGTGGCGGAACGCATTACACCCTCGAAACAGCCTGCAAACACAATCGCGAGATTATCAATCTCTGCAAAACTCCCAAAGCTGACAAAGCATTAACCAATCTAAAAAAATATCACAAATGAAAAAAGATAATACTTCAACAACCGCCGATTGGGCTAGACTCAACGAAGTAGTTAAGGCATCCGGAATGTCCGTGAACGCATTTGCATTACATATAGGTCTACCTCGTTCCGAGAACCTTTATCAGATCAAAAAAGGCAATCACGGAATAAGCAAAGCCTTAGCGGGAACGATAAACAGTTACTTCCCCGATTACAGCGTCGGAGGGCTCCTAAGCGGAGAACCGTCCGCCCGGATGACCGAAGACAACGAGCGAGTCGAACTAAAAAACGATACCGTCAAACGAATAACCGTCTATAACCGCATCGCGCTCGGTTGCAAGCCGATCTATAATATTTATATTTCCGAAGACTTTGTGAACGGCGCAGAAGTAGCCATAATGAACAAGGATGAATCTCTCGCGTCTAAAATTCCCGTCGGAGCAATGGTATTCCTGAAACCCGCCCGAAATATAATTTCCGGCAAATTCTACCTGATCGTTACCGATGAACTTTCGATAATCCGCAAAGCAAAAGTGTTAGACAATTCCGGAACCGTATTGTTATCCACCATCGACACCCATAACTATCCGGATTTCGAAATTGACCGCAACGAAATTACCGCCATTTATTCGGTAGAAAAGATTTTTGCGGAGTAATTATGAATAAAATGAGAAGCACGGTAAAAACCGTGCTTCTCATTTACCCAAAGAAATAGATTTGAATATGTATAATTGATTCGGGGTAAACATATAATTACTTTGTTGCAATTTAATTATGTAAACGATGAAAACTCCGATAACTTATTATGGCGGCAAACAGAAAATGCTGAAGCATATCCTACCGCTAATTCCAGAACATAAAATTTATACCGAATCTTTCGGTGGCGGTGCGGCATTACTTTTCGCCAAAGAACCAGCCGTTGTGAATGTGATTAACGATCTTAATGGAGAGCTAGTTAATTTTTATAGGACTTTAGTATCCGATTATGATGCTCTGAAAAAAGAAGTCGAACAGACTCTGAATTGTCGCGGGCAGCATGAGGTGGCCTGGTTCATATACCAATATCCGGAATACTTCGATAAAGTAAAACGTGCTTGGGCAGTTTGGGTGTTGAGTAAATTGGGATTTTCCGGGCAATTATCCAGTTCTTTCGGAATAACGAAATCCCGAAATGAAAAATGCACACGGTTAATAAATGCTAAAAGTCATTTCTGCGACGATCTAAAAACATTTCTAGAGCATTGCACAATAGAAAATGACGATGCTTTGTCGATCATCAAACGGTTCGATACCGAAGAAACTTTACATTTTATTGATCCCCCGTATATCGGTAGTAATATGGGACATTACAAAGATATGTTCAATAACGGTGATTTCTCCGAATTGATAGTAAATCTCAAAACGATCAAAGGTAGGTTTATTCTGACAATGTACCCCAATAATTATCTGGAGAAAAGTATTGAGGACGAGAATTGGATATTATATCGACTGGACCGTAAAGCCACTGCATCTCGTACCACAAGACCGGATCGCGAAGAGTGGATCGTGTGTAATTTTATGGTAGAAAAAGATTCCGGCAAATAGCCGGAATCTTTTTTGTTATTTCATCTTTATCTGTACTTTCTCCATGTCCTTTAATATGGAACTGTCCAATACTTTAGCGTAATGTCGTGTCATTTTGGTGTCGGAGTGGCCGAGCATCTTGGCGACATTTTCGATGGATACGCCGTGAGCGAGCATTTGAGTTGCAAATGTGTGGCGCGCGGTGTGTGTAGTGACCGTTTTGCGGATGCCGCATTGATCTCCGATTTCCTTGAGGTATCCGTTCATCTTCTGGTTGCTGGGCACGGGTAGGAGTAAGCCTTTAGCCACGCACTGCGGATGTTCCCTGTACTTTTCGATAATCTGCAACGGTATATCCAATAAAGGAATGTTACACATATCCTTCGTTTTCTGACGGGGCTTGCGAATCCATTTTGCACCGTTTACGTCGGTGGAAATATGTTCTCCCGATAGTTGAGTGGTGTCAGTAAATGCCAATCCGGTATAACAACAGAAAATGAATATGTCCCTAACGATGGCGAGACGTTCTATATCGAACGGTTTCACATAAACCTTTTTCAGTTCGTGACTTTCCAGAAAATCGCGCTCCACTTCATCGAGCCGGAAATGAATATCCCGGAACGGATCGGTTTTTAACCAGTCGTTAGCCAAAGCGATCCGGATAATCTTTTTAAAGTTTTTCAGGTACTTAGTCGTAGTGTTGTGGCTGCACTTTTTTTCGGTCTTGAACCAGAATTCATAGTCTTCGATAAACTTCCGGTTTACCTCATCCAGATAGAAATCATCACGGTTATAAACCTGTTTGATAAAATCGGCTGTATGCTTTAAACTCGTTTCGTACCGTTCCACCGTAGCAGGACTCATGTCGATCCCGATAAGCTGTTTGCACTTCTCGTTATGTTCACGGAATACGGTTAAAAGGGTTTTACGGTCTTTCTGATCTTTGCCGAGGTATTTATCCAAAACTCGCTGAGCAGTGATAAGCTCGCCGTCTATCTCCATTTCACGCTGGATTTTCATAATCCGAAGTTTAACGGCATCCAGATAAAGATTTAATTCGCGTACGTATTTAGTCTTCTCGATGGCTTTGCCTTTGGTGACGCTCCATAGTTCCGGATCAATCCATTTTTTGATATAACTATTCGCGCGGACACCGTTTACCGTTATACGCATAAGAATCGGCGCTTCGCCGTTCTTGTTGGGCTTTGTCCGTCTGATGTAGAAGAGGACACTGAAAGATGTTCTTTCCATTTTTTACTTGATTTTGAAGTTTAAAATTATGTTTTTCAAATGCAAACTTCAAGATGCAAAACACTGCATAATAACGCTTTAAATACTTATTCGGTGTCCATTTTTCCGTCGGTGTTTTGGACACCGAATTGGACACCGGAATGTGCATTTTAATGCATTTTTCTGCTATGGGACTAAAAACAGAAAACCCTGTAAGCGTGCTACTTACAGGGTTTTGCTTGGTTTTTCAGTGTCTTTCTGCGGAGAGAGAGGCTCTTTCTCCTACACCCTCAAAGAATATCATTAACTATTATATTTTTGTTTGTCAATACTTTAAATATTTAATGCGCAAGGGTGACATCACAGTATATCTTTGGATATAAGGAAAATTGGGTGTAGTTTTGGGTGTATATTAATTTGTGTATTATGAATAAAGTTATCTTCTCTCCACTCTATGAACTCATAAATGAAGGTCAAAATCTTTGTATAAGTCTGTATGATGTATTCGAATCTAATATATTTAGGGATATAGATATGACTTTAATAAAGGGGAGAATTCCTTTATGGATAGTCGATGCAGGCATCAGTCCCGAATCAGGACTTGGCAAAGTAGAACTTGAGAGGTTGATCAGCTTTAATTCAAATGAGATTACTCACAAGATTTTATATGGGTATGACTGTGAAACCTTAGTGGCTACTTTGCAACACAGATTATCTGCTCTCAAAGATTTAATCTGCCATTTTTTCAAATATATATCTCCCAATTCCCAATATGAAGATAAAGATTACGAAAGAGGTGTGCGCCATATGGGGGAACAGGCGACTGTTTGTTTTACGTTTTTAAATAGCATATTTATTACTCTCGGCTCTATGTTCGATATCTTGACAAAGATTGCTATTGAATTAGAGAACATAAGTAAAGATAAAATAGATTTTAGTAAATATCCCAAATTCAAATCCAGTTGCAAGTTATATGGACAAAAGTATTTAGTGAATCCAAAGATATTCGGTGACACAATATTTGACGAGCCATCCATAATTAGACAGGCAATAACCATTCGGGATGAAATTATACATAACGGAAGTTGGGATTATAAACTCGCCATTTATGGGGGCTTTAAAGGAGATGATTATGAGGAATGGATCATGATGCCGGATTTTGAAAATAGTGGAACTTTTGTAAGTTATAAAAATAGGAAAAGATTTTACTCTAAAGGTGACAAAATGAATGTCAACTTGATTCCTATTTTGATACAGATTGTTGAAATAACAAACAACACAATTTCGAAGCTAAACACTTTCTATAAGATTGAGGATACTCCTAAAAAATACGACATTAATTCATTTTCAAAAGAGATTAAAAACTGGATAGTTTCATTTTCAAAATTCATTGAAACCAATGAATATAAAGCGTAATATTATCTTCTCCCCTGAGAACAGGAAGAAAGACGGTAAACCCGTTACCGTGAACGTGCCTATCCGTATGCGTGTAATATACGGCGGTAAGCGTGTAGATTTCACGACCGGATACCGCATCGACGTTGCCAAGTGGAATGCGGATAAGCAACGGGTAAAGAACGGTACGACCAATAAACTGAAGCAAAGCGCATCCGAAATCAATGCCGACCTCAATAAGTACGAAGCGGATATACAAGGAATCTTCAAAACATTCGAGGTTGCCGAGATTATTCCGACACCGGAACAGTTGCGCCAGGCATTTAAAAAGAAATATTCCACTCCGGAAACCGTTATCGAGGAAGAAGCCGAAGTTCCTGCCGACCTATTCGAAGTATTCGATGAATTCGTGAAAGAAAACGGCAGGCAGAATAATTGGACTACGGCCACCTATGAGAAATTCAGAGCGGTCAAGAATCATTTATACACTTTTAATCCCTTACTGTCGTTCGACAATTTGACCGAAAAAGGTCTGAATGACTATGTGACTTTCCTGCGAACTAAGCAGGATTTACGGAACAGCACCATCGGCAAGCAAATGGGCTTCCTTAAATGGTTCCTGCGTTGGAGTACGAAGAAAGGCTATAATAAGAACCTTGCTTACGATACGTTCAAACCGAAACTAAAGAACACCCAGAAGAAAGTTATCTTTTTGACATCGGAAGAATTAAAGAAATTTCGGGAGTATGAGATACCGGAGCATAAACAGTATCTCGAACGGGTGCGAGACGTGTTTCTTTTTCTATGCTTCACCGGCCTGCGATATTCCGATGTTTTCAACCTCAAGCGCAGCGATATTAAATACGACCATATCGAAGTAACTACGGTAAAGACTGCCGCCAGTCTGCGGATCGAGTTGAATAAACATAGCAAAGCCATACTCAAAAAATATAAAAAGGTTCAGTTCGAGGATGATAAGGTTCTGCCGGTAATCAGCAACCAGAAGATGAACGACTATCTGAAAGAACTCGCTGAATTGGCCGAGATAAACGAACCCAGCCGGGAAACCTGCTACCGGGGTAACGAACGGATTGATGAAGTCACACCTAAATACGAACTTCTCGGAACACACGCAGGCCGTAGTACTTTTATCTGTAATGCGTTATCTTTAGGTATTCCGGCGAATGTCGTAATGAAATTGACAGGGCACAGCGATTATAAAGCCATGAAACCCTATATCGACATTGCCGATAATATAAAGGCAAGTGCTATGGATAAATTTAATCAGTTGTAAACGAATGACTATGTAGAAATATCTTGTAATCCACGCAAAGACCGAGAAAGGAAATTTGCTTTTATTCAAAAGCTTTTGGAAGATTTTGGACCTGATGTTTATATCAACAAAACTGTCCGACCAGAATTGAATCTTTTACAATCTTTTTTGGATATTGAAAAATTATCAAATAATATTTATCAGTTTCCATTTTTATCCTTTAAAAAGAAGTCAGATTTATTGGACGAACTCTCTATTCTTCCAAAACAAGTTAAAGTGGCAAATAGCCCTTCACAGTTAGAAGTTGATATTTTAATAAACTGGGGATTCGGGAGAAAGATGCATATAGAATTTCATGAAGAACAACATAGGAAGCTATCAGATGCAAGAACAAAATATGTATACACGCCAGAAGGACATAAAATCCCAGTGCCTCGTTTCGTTCAAAGATTCCTAAGAGATATTTGGAAATTTAAAAATTTGGAAGGTTTTAAAATCGTTTGGTGGGACTGGTTTCAAGAAAATCCTAATACCAATTTAAAAACAGTTCTTGCAAGTAAGCAAAAAGAGTTTCATAAGGCAAATAAATTTTCCTTTAGTGACCTTCTGGGTAATTACTGAGTATCCAATTAACATAAGAATGAATCACAATATTGCTCCCTGCGGAATTAACTGTAATTTATGTCACACTTATCAACGTGGCAATTGTCCCGGCTGCCGATATAGGGCGGCCGAGACTCGAAAAAGTTGCGGGAACTGTGTTATCTTACAGTGCCACAAATATAACCGCTACTGTTATGAGTGTGAAAGGCCTTGCAAACGGTTGAAGACTCTCGAT
The DNA here is from genome assembly GCA_021201795.1 of Rikenellaceae bacterium. Classification (GTDB taxonomy): domain Bacteria; phylum Bacteroidota; class Bacteroidia; order Bacteroidales; family Rikenellaceae; genus JAJBUQ01. The sequence goes on along the minus strand of JAJQEF010000029.1, from coordinate 7,787 downwards.
CAGCGATACCGCACAAAATACACTGTGAGTTTGTTGGAAAATCTGGATTATATTCGTCAGAATGGAGAGCAGGGTTTTATTGCCGCTCAAATAGAAAAATTCAAATGCCCTGCCTGCGGTAATCTGCGAACCGTGCATTATGATTACTGTATCTACTGCAAAATGCTCAAATCAAAACCAAAAGCCAATGAGTAATATAAAAGACTTTCTTCCCCTATACCGAGAAATCAACACTATTGTTTCGAAAGTAATCGACGATAGAGATATTTCTTTCCCGGAGCAATGTACTCTTACGAACTTTTATAATTCTCATAAAGATGAAAAAGCGTTCGAACAGATGATTCTCGATATTGTAATTGCCGGGGACGAACAAAAATGGTTTTTCTTATTAAATCATATTCAAATAGAGGCAGAAAAGTATATCGGTTTGTATGAATCCGGGAAAGATATTTTGGACGGTATCGATATTAACGGTCTTTGTATGGGAGTTTCATCACGGTTCGATGAATTGATAAAACGGCAGTCGGAAGTTACGGCGGAGGCCCGTAAAGAACTGAATACCGTGAACGGATCGCTTGAAGCGATAGGTTTCCGTGAGCATACCAAAGAGGAAGAACAGCGCCTCGAACGGGAACACGACTATCTGACGAAAATACACAACGAGGAAAAAGATAAACTGGAATCCCTCTACGATGAAAAAAGAAAGTTGGAATTGGAAGTCGCCAAATACAGCAGAAATATTTTCGCGGATATATACGGTTTAAGCCAATCCTTTCTTGCGATAGTTGAAAACTATATACCTATCCCGTTGAAAGAAAAAATGCCGGAAACCGAATCCATCTCAGAACCTCAGCCACAATTACTAACCGAGATTAATCCCGATAACATTTTCCGTCTAAAAATGTATAACAAGTTTCTCGAACTTGAAAGACGACTAATAAAAGACTGCGATCTTGACAAGAATCTCCACTGGATTGCAAAACATAAAAACGGCAAACCCGATATAAAGCGTTTGGTGACGTTCCTTACCGCCCTTGAGGAGAATAAATATTTTATCCCCGGACGGGATAGCCGGATCAAAGCCTTTTTTGAATCACGGTATAACATTACCATAGGTCAGAATTTCGAAAAGAAAAGACGGGAACCACTTAAATCAGAATATAACGCGGTATTCTATGAGTACCCGTTTTAATTAATCCGCTACGACCGTAATACGAATCCGTATTACGGAATATCTCTACATACTTTTGAATATCAGCGGGGTACAAATGTGCGCCGCTACGATTTCCCATGCTCCGATGCTTCTTGATTTAGCTTTGCAGTGTTCGAACATCACGGCCGAAGTATAAGGCCAATGTCAAACACTCTAAAGCAATTTTTATGAACATTAAAGATTTGAAAGAGAAACCTCTTTGGCAGATGACCGGCGAGGAATTTCTTTACCTGAATCAAAGCACTGCACCGGAAACGGTGCGACCACCTTTAGTAGAACAACCGAAAAAGTACGTTTACGGCATCCGTGGTATCGCACAGTTGTTCGGGTGCAGTATCCCGACCGCAAGCCGTATCAAATTAAGCGGTAAAATCGACAAAGCGATAACGCAGATCGGACGCAAGATTATCGTCGATGCGGAGCTTGCGCTGGAACTGGCCGGACGTAAGACAGGAGGACGGGAGTAGGTCATGATTTCGCAAAACAAGGCTGTATCTGATCCTGCTCCGCCGGAAGTTATAAGTTCGTGGCGTGATGCCCGGTTGTTGGTTACGGACGAGTTTGAATCGCCGCCCGTAATTCTGAAAGTGGAGGACTCCGTTGTCTGTACGTTGGGTAATTTCAGCGCATCTACCGGAAAGGCAAAGAGCAAGAAGACGTTTAATGTTTGTGCTATTGTGGCGGCTGCCCTCACCAATGGCACAGTACTGAATTATTCGGCCTCTTTGCCACCCGGTAAGGGCGTTATCCTTTACGCCGATACCGAGCAAAGCGACTTCCATTGCAAGCGGGTATTAAGCCGGATTTTGCGCCTTGCGGGGCTTTCTCTTGACGTTCATCCCGGCAATCTGGTATTCCTGTGCCTGCGGAAGTTTGCGACCAAAGACAGGCTTAAAAAGATTGAGGAAGCCATCTATGAAATCGAGGGAATCGGCCTTGTCATTATCGACGGCATCCGCGACCTGGCGCACGACATCAACAGTCCGGGAGAATCGACTGACCTTATCACAAAGCTAATGCAGTGGACGGATGAAAGGAAAATCCATATCCACACTGTCCTGCACCTCAACAAAGGCGACGATAATACCCGCGGGCATCTTGGTACGGAACTGAACAACAAAGCCGAAACAGTCCTGCAAATTACAAAAGACGATTTCGATAAGGATATAAGTTGCGTAACGTCGAGCCATATCCGGGACAGAGATTTCGAGCCGTTCGCATTTCGTATCAATACCGAAGCCCTGCCTGAGCCGGTCGAGGATTACCAACCCCGGAAATCGGGAACCGCTAAAGCGTTCGATTATACCGAAGTGAGCGAGGCCAAGCACCGGGAAGCGTTGGAGTTATTATTCTCGGATGCCGCCCAAGTATCGTATTCGTTATTAATTGAGAAACTGCAAAGTTCCTACGCGGCAACAGGTCACTCGTTCGGTATCAATAAAGCCAAGGAACTTAAAACCTTTCTGGAGAATAAAAGAATGATTATCAAAGAGGATAAGCATTATCGCTACAATCCCGATTTCGTCTATTGATGCCCTGAAAGCGGTTTAGTTTAATACAGGCGTATATATAACTAAACCATTCTAAACCGGTACGGTAGTTTAAACTGATGTCCGTACCTATAAACTTCACTCTCCGAGTGAAATATAGTGAAAGCCGAATGCAAAGTCGCAAGCCTGCTTGCAAGCTTTGCTGAGGCGCATCCTATATTCTGTAAAGAATAAAAACACTTAACATACAAAACAATGAACGCAACAGAAATAAATAAGTTCCCGATAAGGGAATACCTTGCCGGCATCGGTATCCGTCCGGCAAAAGACAGAGGATATTACGGCATGTATAAATCCCCGTTCCGGGATGAGCGAACCCCAAGCATGAAAGTGGATTTTGAAAAGAACCTATGGATAGATTACGGAACCGGGGACGGCGGAACGCTGATCGACCTCGTTATGCGGCTGGAACGGTGCGATGCCGGACAGGCTATGCGGCTACTGGAGCAACGGATCTCCGGCACATCTTCTTTGTCTTTTCACGGGAATAATAGCCCAACCGTTAAACGGGAACCGGCAATAACAATAGAACAGGTAAAGCCTATTAATAATCCGGCTTTGATTATCTATTTGAAAGAACGAGGAATCAATGTTGACATTGCGAAATTACATTGCCCGGAGGTGCATTATTCTGTCGCGGGTAAGCCCTATTACGCAGTCGGGTTCAGGAACGATGCTGGAGGGTATGAACTGCGCAGTAAATATTTCAAAGGGTGCACCTCGAAAGCCCCGACCACCGAAAACAACGGCCACTCGGACTGCATCGTTTTCGAGGGGTTTATGAATTATCTTTCGTTCCTCACTCTCAAAGGCAATCCGCACCCGGAACAAAATATTGCGGTACTGAACTCGGTTACGAATTTGGCGAAAGCTCAGTCGTTCATTGCCTCGCACGACCGGGTAATAACCTACCTCGACAACGACGAAACCGGACGGAAAGCCACCGCCGAACTGAAAGCCGCCTGTAAAAATTTGCGCGACCAGTCTGCCCGGTATTCCAACCACAACGACTTGAACGCATACTTGAAAAGCAGGCAAAGTCAGCCCGTGAAAAGAAAGAAGTGTGGTCGCTCTATGTAACCTCATCCGCTACCGTAGGCTATTGTGCTAACAAAAGCCATAGCTTATTAGGGCATTTCCCACGAATGTTGGCGGCGGCTTGGCAATTCAAACAAGTTTGATTGCTCTCGCCTTGCACAACATTTCCGAGCCGCATCACTTCGTGATGCTGAAAATGCCCCAATAAGCCAAAGGGGACACCCCTTTTGGATAACCCCGCCTGCGGTCTTCCGACCGCCCGACTTGCCATACGGCAAGTCGGTTCATGAACATTAAAAACTAGAGGAAATGGGATACGCAGCATTGCATATTCGAAAGCCCAAAGGCAACGATTCCGGAACCACCGCACATATTGAAAGGAAAGTAAAACTGGAAAATGCGAACGCGGAACGGAGTCATTTGAACCGGGAACTTATTGAATTCCCGGATGGAGTCGCCAACCGCACCGAAGCCATACAACACCGGATTGAAACAGCCGGAATTACACGCAAAATAAGCCATGTCCAAGTACGGGCATTGCAAGTCATGATGACCGGAACACCGGAAGATATGCCGCGCATCCAAAAAGAGGGTAGGCTCGACGACTGGTGCAAAGACAATATCGAATGGATGCAAAGCACTTTTGGAAAGGAGAATGTTGTGTCGGCAGTGCTTCACATGGATGAGAAGACGCCGCACATACATGGGACTGTAGTGCCTATCGTAACGGGAGAAACCCGCAAAGCCCGTGAGAAAAAGAAAAAGGATGATCCTGGTAAAAGAAAATACCGTAAGAAACCCACGGATACTGTCCGTCTTTGTGCCGACGATGTTATGACGCGCAAAAATTTGGAGTTATTCCAGGATACCTATGCGGGAAAAATGGCTAAATACGGTCTGCAACGTGGCATCAGAGGTTCTGATGCCCGGCATATCTCCAAGCAGGAATTTAACAGGGATTTGGCTATCAAGAAAAATAAACTTGAAAAAGAGGTGGAAAATGTTGAAGCCATGTTGCAGGATAAACAGCGAGAGATTTCCGCCACCGAACAGAAAATCCTCTGGCTTGATAAATCCATCCGCAAGGAAGAACTGAAATCTAAAACCGTTGATACGGCTATAAAGGTTGTGGAAAAGGTCGGCTCGTTAGTTTACGATAGCAAAGACAAAGAGTATCAAAAGAAGATCCGGCAGTTATCGTATTCCATCGATGAAAATGAGCGGACGATAGTTTCACTCAGGACTGAAATGGAGAATACCCATGAGGATTACCGCAAGCAATTAGGAAAGAAAGATGACGAAATTAAGGCAAAGGATAACGAAATAGCTGTCCGGGCATTTGTTTTCCCTTTTCACGATGTCTTCGCGCGGATGTTTGAATTTCTATATAAAATTGGTATCAAGGGCGAAAAACTCCGAAAGTTATTCAAATTCGAGCCTGTCAGATTATCGGGGAAAATATATTCTAATGAGTTCCGCCGTGACTACTCCGCCGAAAACGCCACCGCCCGGCTCGATTTCCGACCAACGGAAAAGAGACTTGATTTTCTTATAGATGATAAAAACCATGTGCAGTGGTTCCGCGAGAAACACCGACAGAATATGCCGGAATGGGAAAAGAATCTCGAACTAAAGAAACAACAACCTAAAGGAATGAAATTGGGTTAGTTATAAATCGGGGAAAGTTTTATATCTTTGTTGTGCGAAACCGATTGATTTATAAAAGAGAGTGCTGTCACAGTCCTACAGGATTGTGCAGAGCCGTTGGGGGACTTGTGCCCCGCGAACGTGCAATCGCATTCTCCGAAAGGTTAATCGGTTTCGCAGCTGCACAATTTATGTATTATGCGAAACAGTGAAACTGTCGGTTATACGGTAACTGTCGCAAGGAAGTCTAAAGAAAATCAGACCCTTTGCTTTAAACAGGGAATGTTTCTATTTTTATGGAAACATCTTAACTCGACATAACATAAGATACGCAAACCGTATTTTATGAATTATAAGCTACGGCTTTTTTACTTGCACTGAAAACTACCAATTTTTAAGCAACCGAGTAAGAAGCACGAGCCAGAGTTGTACCCTGATCTTAATTGCATCAGGGTACGACAACGGCGTGGGAAACTATTGGTTGCAGGTATTGGTAGTACCTCAGTGCGATAGGATTACCACGCTTCTTTTTATGCGTGGTTTGTCAAATCCAACAAACCCAAAACCAATGTCATCACTTTATAATATCAACCCGTCCTTAACGGTTGCTTTTTCCGGTTACCGTCCCGATAAAATAAAAAAATCCGACCCCAATAATAATTTCCTTTTCGCCGAAATACAGGCACGTCTTCTCGGTACCATTCACAAACTTGCAGAGCAGGGTTATAAAACATTCTTGTCCGGCATGGCCGCCGGTTTCGATCTCATGGCCGCAAGCGCGGTTCTTCTCGCAAGAAACACATACCCTGAAATCGAATTGATATGCGTTGTGCCGTTCCCGGATCAGGCGTTCAACTTTGCTCCTTACTGGAAAGTAGAACACAGCAATATATTAAGGCAGGCACAACGGAATATAACCCTGTTCGGAAGTTATCATCGCAGTGTGTACCATAGACGGAATGATTTTTTGATTGAGAACAGTTCCATATTGGTATGCTATTATGACGGTCAGCCATGGGGAACACATTACACTGTTACTGCCGCAAGAAAACAGGGCTTGAATATCGAGAACCTTTGTCAAACTGAAAAGGCTTCGTCTCCATTGATTTATAAGAGTAAATGAAAAAGTAGGAGTTCGGCAAAAAATGCTAAATCCAATATGACTATCCGTTAAGCAAAGAGGGTAACGGAGCCGTCATATTCCCCGGCAGCAAGAGCAATTCCTTACTGGTCTGTTCACTTTATAGATATGGCTCACGAAAAGTACCGGCCGGTCACATCACTCGGAGTTCGAGCAGGCATAAGATAAGTTGAATGAGATTTGAGTTCGGACGGATTACCTCGGTTTCTTGCTGGCTCCTCTTATAATCGTGGAATGACATATTATTTATGGCAAAACTTTTAGAGACTGGGTTCCAAATATGTGCTATTTTTACAAATAAATAATAACCCTTTATAATGAATACAATTTAAATCTTCAATTATGTTGAAATCTCACATGGATGCCATAGAAAACCATTTAGTCAGTATATCTCAAATACCAGCTAATTCTGGACATAGTCTTCATAAGGGAACGCCAAGAGAAGCATTTATAAAGGAATATTTAGAAGGCCATATAAGTTCTAATGTAGCTATTGGAACAGGTGAGATTATTGATGCAAATTCCCAACCAAGAGAACAAAGGAATCAATTTGACGTGGTACTCTACAAGAAAAATTATCCGAAGTTAGATTTCGGAGGAGGTATTTCTGGATTTTTGATTGAATCTGTAATAGCAACAATAGAGATTAAATCGTTGTTAGATCAAGCAGCAATTGATCAATCTGTATCAGCTGCACATAACGTTAAGCAACTAACCAAACATATTCATCAAAGTTTAACTACTGGCTGGGTTCCACCCAAGATATTAAATTTTGTTTTAGCATATACTGGGCCTGCACAAATGTCAACTGTTCACGGTTGGATAATGAATAGCCATAGAAATCAAGGTATTGCATTGCCAACTTGGACTCAACAGACGAAATTAAGTACTCCAGGAACCGCTTTAGACGGCGTGTTCGTTCTTAACAAAGGCTTTGTAAAATTAGATAATACTCCACTCACTCTTAACCAAAATCAACAAAATGGTATTTATACTCTTGCTGATTGTTTGAATGGAAATATATTAATGCTATTCTTATCTCTACAGAGTGCTTGTGATAACCTACAAGGAGCTTGGCTGGATCCAGTACCTTATGTTGCAAATGCACAGTTCCCCAATGTCAGAACATTATAAAATTAAAATAAATAAAAACACCCAATTTTACATTTTTGGGTGTAAAATTGGGTGTTAATCATGT
>JAJQEF010000022.1 GCA_021201795.1 Rikenellaceae bacterium | reverse complement strand
AAAGAGTCGTTTACCCTTTATAATATGTCGAGTGCCACTTGGGCCCTTTGTTTCTCAAAACAAAGAAAAGAATAAAAAATCAAAGATGCAACACCTTGATTAATAATTAATTAAATCTCTTGCGGGTCGCAATAAATACATTAGCGAAGCGCAAATTTTATCTTGCGGGGAAACGAGGGTTAAAGATATTTTTTGTTCTTTTCTTTTGAAACCAAAAGAAACAACCGACGTCTGTGCGTCAGCATTGGTGGAGTTCAGCGAAACTAAAAGTTTTCTCCGCTAAAAGATTTGTTAAAAATTACTCTCGCTCACTAAATTTTATAAAACTCGCTGTCGCTCAAACAGTAATTAATTTCTACAATCTCGAAATTATACTGTCTGCAAGTGCGGCGGTGTAAACAGAGGATTCAGGAGTGCCGTTATCGCTGTTCTCGCTTACGGACTGCACCAACGGTATTTGTGCGAGCAACTGTAACCCGGCCTTCTCTGCCAGATCTTTACCGCCATTTCTGCCGAAGATATAATATTTATTGTCAGGCAGTTCTGCAGGTGTAAACCACGACATATTTTCCGCTATGCCTAACACCGGAACACCTATTCCTTCGCTTTGGAACATTTTTATTCCCCTTACCACGTCCGCGAGAGCGATCTCCTGCGGAGTCGTTACGATCACTGCACCGGTAAGTTTGAGTTCGTGTACGATGGTAAGGTGAATGTCCCCTGTTCCGGGAGGCATATCGATAAGCAGTACGTCTATCTCACCCCATTCAGTCTGGTGAATAAGCTGTCGCAGGGCGTTGGTAGCCATTGCTCCCCTCCATACAAGAGCGTCTTCCGGATCGATAAAAAATCCTATCGACATTATTTTTATTCCGTTCGTCTCTGCCGGAAGTATAACCTCTCGTCTGCCTTCCGTCCTCTCCGCAAGGGGCTTGTAACTCTCAAGTCCGAACATTTTAGGGATCGATGGGCCGTATATGTCCGCGTCGAGGATGGCTGTCTTCAGTCCTTTTTCGGCAAAAGCTACCGCAAGGTTCGAGGTTACGGTGGACTTGCCGACTCCTCCCTTGCCGGAAGAGATGGCGATAATATTTTTAATACCGCCGGTAGTTGTCGTTTGTTCCGGTTTTTCAACTTTTTTAGGTGCGGCTTCCGTTATAAGGATAACGATATCCCCTTTGAACTCAGGATACTTATTTCTTATTGCAAATTCGCTGGCTTTTTTCAGTGAATTTATGAACGGATCCTTGGCTTTCTGAAAGTTAAGCGTGAACTGGATCTTCTCGTCATTCACGGAAATCTTGTCAACCATTCCCAGCGAGATTATATCCTTGTTCTTTTCCGGATGTATGATTCCGGACAATATTGCCTGTATATCCTGAATATTCATGATTATGGATTGATTTATGCAGCAAATTTACTACTTTTACATAATAATATAAATTAATATGAAGCGATTCTTTCAAACCTTCTTAGCCTGTCTCGCAGCAATATTCGCATCGTTCATACTTGTAGCAATATTTTCGATGTTCCTATTCTCCGGGTTAATGGCGGTAATATACACAAAAGATACCACAACAGTAAAGTCGGGGTCGGTTCTTAAGATAGAGCTGAGCGAGATAATCACCGATGCTCCGCCACAGTTCTTCCTGAACGAACTCAATCCGTTCAGCATGACTATAAAAAGACGCATGTCCCTGCTCGATGTGATAAATACGATCGAAAAAGCATCTTTCGATAAAAATATAGACGGAATTTACCTCAACATCAACCCGAATATGTCGGCAGGTATTGCGACGCTCGAAGAGATCCGCAACGAACTCGTAAGGTTTAAATCTTCGGGGAAATTTATAGTGAGCTATGCTGATTATTATACACAGTCTTCTTACTATCTTTCGTCAGTAGCGGACAAGGTTTTTATAAATCCTGAAGGCAATCTGTCATGGAAAGGAATGTCATCGCAGGTGCTTTTTTATAAAGGTCTTTTGGACAAACTCGGTATTAAAGCGGAAGTTGTGCGTGTAGGAGATTATAAAAGCGCCGTAGAACCTTTTACATCGGATCGCATGAGTCCTGAGAACAAACGGCAGACGGCGGAACTTATCGGCGGAATCTGGGGCAACCTCGTGCGCGAGATCAGTGTTTCAAGAAGTCTCGATTCCGCACTATTACAAAGCTACGCTTCCGACCTTGCGATTTCTAATCCACAGGATGCCTATGAATTGGGCCTGGTGGATTCCATTGCTTATGTGGACCAGGTGTCGGATTATCTTGCGAGTCTGACGGATAAGAATGATAACCCGGATATAGTTAACTTTTACTCTTATTTATCTCATATATCGGAAGGCTCGAGAAATAAAAACAAGATTGCCGTGATCTTTGCGGAAGGCGAGATTGTGGATGGAAGAGCGCCGGATGGATATGTTGGCAGTCGTAATATGAGGGTAGAACTAAGAAGTGCTCTCGAGGACAAAGATGTTAAAGCCGTCGTATTACGCGTAAACAGTCCGGGAGGAAGTGCACTGGCTTCGGAAGTAATCTGGCGGGAAGTCAGTGAAATGAAGAAAGAGAAGCCTATTGTAGTTTCCATGGGGAATTACGCCGCATCCGGAGGATATTATATCGCTGCGCCTGCAGACTTCATATTCGCTAACCGCTCCACTATTACAGGTTCGATCGGTGTCTTCGGGCTTATGCTCAATGTGGAGGACGGATTGAAAGATAAACTCGGTATAACAGTCGACGGAGTAACTACGAATACATATTCGGACCTTGCTTCTCCATTCCGTCCACTCGAAGAAAAAGAACGCCGATATTTGCAAAACAGCGTGGAGGAAGTTTACGAGAGTTTTGTGGAACATGTTGCAAACGGTAGAAATCTGACTGAGGACCGTGTTAAGGAGATCGGAGGAGGACGGGTGTGGTCCGGAGTCGAGGCCGACAGGATCGGCTTGATCGACAGCCACGGAGGAATAAAGGAGGCGATTTTGTTTGCTGCCGACATGGTAGGAATAATCGATAATTTCAGTATAATTACGAAACAGGCGGAAGACGATCTTTTGAACTCGCTCCTGAGAAATTTCTTTATGGTGAAGTCTAAATCTAAAATAGATTTCGATGGTATCTCGGTGGACATTTCCGAATTTGAAAAAATAATGGAATACAGGAAAGGAGTTCAGGCGTTGCTCCCTTACAAGATATACATTCAGTAAAAATATAAAGCGGTGAAAATCACCGCTTTTTTTTCTTTTATAACTATATTCGGGCTTTCGCCTAACTCTTCCGCGGCATGCAAAATCTTTTTGAGCAGTGTGGACGGCTTCGCTAAGGAAGAGGAAGATTTTTAAGGCTTACGCCTGAGTCGCCATGCGAATTTTGCGGACGCAAAATTCTATTCGACGATTGGGCGACAAAAGATCGAAACTTTTTATAAAAATTTCATCAAAAATTTTTCATGAGGCGTGTTTCTAATTATCGACCTGAGTAACAAATCCTTAACCTCCAATTCTCCGCAATAATAAATTTGCGACTCACAACAGTATTGTTTGCGTATCGCGAGCAATTCTGTTAAATATTCATTGATTATGAAGGAGTTAGCTGATTTTTATTTATATTTGTTGTAAGAAACAAAGGGCCCAAGTGGCACTCGACATATTATAAAGGGTAAACGACTCTTT
>JAJQEF010000014.1 GCA_021201795.1 Rikenellaceae bacterium | reverse complement strand
GTTTATAATATTAAAATATTATATATTTTTGTTTTCGACCAATAAAACGCTTATGTACGAATTCATAAAAGGAACCTTTACCGACAAATCCCCGGCTCATGCCGTTATCGCAACAAGCGGAGGAATAGGCTTTTACCTCAACATTTCTCTCCAGACATTTACCTCCATAAAAGATAAGGAAGAGGCACTCCTTTACACACATTTTATAGTCCGGGAGGACGCACAGATTCTTTTCGGTTTCTCGACGACCGAAGAACGGGAACTGTTCCGTCTTCTGATCGGAGTATCGGGAGTCGGAGGAAATACGGCGCGCACGATTCTCTCAACATTCAACGCTGAAGAACTGCGCACAATCATCTCCACCGGCAAAGCTGAAATACTTAAAGAAGTCAAGGGACTCGGAATAAAAACCGCACAAAAAATTATCGTAGAACTGAAAGACAAAGTCTCTGTCGTCAAAAGCGCAGGAGTCATAAATTTCACTACCGACGACAAACCTCCGGTCTACGAAGAAGCTGTCTCTGCAATGCTTATGCTGGGTTTCGCAAAAACCCCTGTGGAAAAAGTTATCCGCGGCATACTGAAAAAAGAACCGGAATTGACAGTGGAGGAGATCGTCAAAAAATCGTTGAAACAAATATAACTCGGTATTAAAAAAATGTTAATTTAACATTTACTGATCGTTATCGCAGGAATAATATTATTTTTGGATATATTTTTGTGCGGAGAAAACTAATAATATGGAAAATTTCTACCTGATAATAGTTATCATAATCATGGCGCTCGCGGTAATGGATCTCATTGTAGGGGTTTCTAACGATGCCGCCAACTTTCTGAATTCGGCTATCGGGTCCAAAGCCGCTCCACGTTACGTAATACTCGGTGTAGCGACAATAGGTATACTTATAGGAGCGATCTTTTCGATCGGAATGATGGAAGTCGCCAGGAGCGGAGTATTCAATCCGGCTATGTTCACGTTCCAGGATATTATGATGGTGTTCCTTACCGTTATGCTTACCGACGTGATACTTCTGTATCTTTTCAATACCATAGGACTCCCGACTTCGACCACTGTTTCTCTAGTATTCGAGCTTTTAGGAGCGGCGGTTGCCGTATCTCTGATTGCAATAGGCAGAAGCGACACTCTGGCATTTACCGATCTTTCGCATTTCATAAACACGTCGAAAGCGATGGCGATAATATCGGGGATACTGCTTTCAGTAGCGATCGCATTTATCTGCGGCAGCATTATTATGTTCATAACCAGAGTTATATTTACGTTTCATTTTAAGAAAACATTCGCAGTATTCGGGCCTCTTTGGTGCGGAGTAGCATTTACCGCAATATCGTATTTTGCGTTATTCAAGGGACTTAAAGGATCTTCCCTCATGCCCTCTGAGTTATTGGCCTATATGGACAATAATCTGTTCCTGATGATAGTCTTTATGTTTATCGGGTGGAGCGTGATCTCTGCGATACTTCAATATCTGTTTAAAGTTAATACACTGAAAGTGACAGTGCTTGCAGGAACATTTTCGCTGGCCCTGGCCTTTGCAGGTAACGACCTTGTAAACTTCATCGGCGTATTCATGGCGAGTTTCGATTCTTACGAAATATTCCAGGCAACCGGCGGCAACCCCATGATGACAATGGAGAGCCTTGCTCGACCTGTAGCTGCGAACACTGCAATATTAGCATCGGCGGGAACAATAATGGCCCTCACTTTATGGTTCTCCAAAAAAGCCAAGAAGGTAAGCGACACGGAAGTAAACCTTTCCAAACAGGAAGCGGGAGTTGAAAGATTCGGTTCCACACCGGTTTCGAGGGCAATAGTACGCCTCTCGCTCGGGATAAACAGGAATTACGAAAGATATATCCCAAATACTGTTAAAAAATTCATAGCCAAGAGGTTCCGTAATCCTTCGCTTCAAAGAAATCCAAATAAAGCACCTTTCGATCTTATTCGTGCTACGGTAAACCTTACAGTCGCTTCACTGCTTATATCTACAGCCACGACACTTAAACTTCCTTTATCCACGACTTACGTGACCTTTATGGTAGCAATGGGCTCTTCCCTCGCTGACAAAGCATGAGGTCGGGAGAGTGCCGTATACAGAATTACGGGAGTATTAACCGTAATTTCGGGGTGGTTCCTTACTGCTTTGATCGCCTTCACGGTGTCGGCAATTGTCGCATGCGTGCTTATGTGGGGTGGCAAAGCGGGTATAATAATAATGGTGGTACTTTGCGGACTGATCCTTCTGCAGAGCGCACGCTCTTTCAAAAGGAAAGAAAAAAAGGCACAGTCGGAAGAAGAGAAGAAGGCGCAGATCGAAAACAGCGACAAGAGCATTATCGAGATATGCGAAGAGGACATCCGTAATACGATGAAAAAAATCATCGACATATACCATCAGACCCTTATCGGATTATTTAACGAAGACAGGAAACTCCTCAAAAAAATGGTGGCGGAATCCGAGCAGCTGTACGAAGAGTCTCATAAACGCAAATACGACATGCTTCCCACGCTGAAACGTTTGGAGGATAATTATATAGACACCGGTCATTATTACGTGCAGACGGTCGATTATATCGACGAGGCATCGAAGGCGCTGCTTCATATATGCCGTCCGAGCTTCCAGCATATCGACAACAACCACAAAAGCTTTAATGAGAAACAGGTCGACGATTTAATGCATATCCTCGACGAAGTGGAAGCTATTTATAAGAGGATAATCTACATGCTGGAAGATAATAATTACGATGATCTGGACACGATACTCGTGATGCGCGACGAACTATTCGATACTATTGCCGAGGTTATAATAAACCAGATCCGAAGGACAAAGCGCGGAGAATCCTCGACTAAAAGCGGCATGCTGTATCTGGCCATCGTAAATGAAACCAAAACAATGGTTCTGCAATCACGCAACCTGCTCAAGGCACAGAAGTATTTCGTTACAAGCGCAGACGATAAAAAATAATGCTGACATCTGTTTTATCCACTTACATACACGGTACGGTCCAATGGGCCGTATTGTTTTTCTGCGCCGTACTTATCGGGATGTCGAAAACCGGAATACAGGGAATCGGGACTCTCGTGGTTCCGATCCTCGCATTGGTTTTCGGCGCCAAACCTTCCACCGGCCTGCTGCTCCCTATGCTTTGCCTGGCGGATCTGATGGCTGTTATTTATTACCGGAAGAATGCGGAATGGAAGTATATTCTGCGGATCATTCCCACTGCAATAGCAGGATTCGGAATCGCGCTTATAGTGGACAGATATATTCCGGAAAAAGATTTCAAACTACTGATAGCACTATGTATCTTCGCAGGCCTGGCGGTTATGTTCTGGTCGGAAAAAAAAGGAAACACTCACAATATTACATCTTCCAGGTTCTACGGTCCGTTTTTCGGCATACTCGGAGGTTTTACCACAATGATCGGCAATGCGGCTGGTCCTATCATGGCCGTATATCTTTTATCCATGCGACTTCCTAAATACGCCTTCGTCGGAACGAGCGCATGGTTCTTTATGATCGTGAACTACCTCAAAATACCCGTGCAGATATTTGCATGGGATAACATCACGATTTCATCCGTCACCGTCAATCTCATCTGTATTCCGTTTATTTTCATTGGAGGGATCTGCGGAATCTATTTGGTAAAAAAACTGCCGGAGGAGAAATACAGGACAATGATAATAATACTCACCGTCCTTTCCGCCGGATTACTTCTTCTGTAAAAATTTGTTATCTTCGCATTAAAGCGAATAAAATTCTATGAATCTTACGAATTTTCACAGCCATTGCGATTTCTGCGACGGCAAGGCGCCCATGGAAGAATTTGTGACAAATGCCATCGAAATGGGTTTTACGGCATACGGCATCTCTTCGCATTCCCCACTCCCTTTTCCGACTCAATGGAACATGGACAGGTGGGATATGGAAGATTACATTGCTGAAATCAGACGCCTGAAATTACTTTACAGCGATAAAATTGAAATATACGCAGGTCTTGAAATAGATTATTATAACGAAGATATCAATCCTGCAGACAGTTATTTTTCGAATCTTCCGCTCGATTACCGCATAGGCTCCGTACATTTTATAAAAGAATCGATGGAAGCGGATTCGTCAGCTGAAACATTTTCCGAAAAACTCGATATATTTTACGGCGGGGATTTAGATACATTATGCCGTGATTATTTCGATGCTTCCATGAAGATGGTCGAAAACGGAGGCTTCGATATTCTCGGACACTGTGACAAGCTATCGATGAATGCGGATATTTATTCGCCCGGATATTCGGATAGGCCTGATTTTATTTCGAAAGTTAAAGAACTTCTTCGCCTTGCAACTGAGAAAAATATAATGGTGGAAATAAATACCAAAAAATTTCTGACACTGAAAAAATTATTCCCAGATGAAAAATATCTTCCGTTTATGAAACAGATAGGAACAAAAGTCGTTGTAAATTCGGACAGCCACAGACCGGAACTTATAAACGACGGAAGAACGGAAGCATTAAATATTTTAAAAAGAAACGGCTATCGGGCAGTTTACGAATTACATGGAAACGAATGGCAGGATATCGGGATAAATTAAAGAGGACGATAACCGGATCCGCTTCGTGAATTTATAAAAAATTTAAAGTGAGCGAAAAGTGTCGGCAGCACTCCGAAATATTTTACCATAATCCGAAATCTTTCCTTAAGGCTCTCTTTTTTGTATTTAGTCGATGTCCCACCCTCGGTGAATTCCGATAATATCAGGTTTGTGTTCTCAATAGTCCGTGCATTTTTTAAAGATAACAATACCCATTCCACATCCGAAGCATAGCGATATTCGGTATTGTATAAAGGTGCGATATCCTTCCGGACTATTATCGACTGATGGCACACAACCATGCCGTCGATAAAATCGGTCCACTGAAGCTCTTTCGGGAGTTTTTTCCTGCGGAGGCCAAAAATTTCACCACTAATCGATCTCGTGAGGGTCTCGCCGTAATATATATCCGAAAAAATACGTTTATCTGAAAAGATTTTCTTCAACGCATCCGTATCATGTACGAAATCCCCTGCATTTATGAACCATACATATTCACCCGTAGCAGCCTCAAGTCCCTTATTCATGGCATCATATATGCCATTATCCTTCTCACTCGACCAGAAAGTAACCGTCTCTCCATACGTGGCCAATAGTTCTTTCGTGCCGTCCGTAGAATCTCCGTCGATCACGACGACTTCCAATTCAGGATAATCTATTTTTTTAAGATTATCGAGCGTCGCTTTCAATTCGTTCACGGCATTATAAGTTACCGTCACTACCGATACTTTAGGGTGAATCATAAATATTGTTAAATTTGCAGATTCAATATTAAAGAAAAAAAATGAAATATAATAATTCGCTACGCACCATAATAACACCTCTTCTCGTTGCCCTCGGAATTGCACTGGGAATAGCGGTAGGGATAAGACTCGATAAAATGAACGTGCATAACCGTATGTTGAGAAGCATGTCGGCAGCACCGCGTTACAGCAACGATAAAATTAGCAATGTCGTTTCGCTCATACGTACACAATATGTCGACGAAGTCGATATGGATACGGTGGCTGAAAAAATTATCCCTGAGATCGTTAAGAATCTCGATCCCCACTCGCAATATATTCCGGCCAGCGAACTCGCAGCGGTCAACGAACCACTCGAGGGACATTTCGACGGAATAGGCGTAACATTCAATATGTTGACGGATACCATACTTGTTTTAAACGTTATAAGCGGAGGCCCCAGCTACAAAGCGGGTATTCAAAACGGAGACAGGATCATCACTATCAATGACAGCGTAGTGGCAGGAAGAAATATAAGCCAGAATGAAATTGTAAAAACCCTGCGCGGTGAAAGGGGTACGGAAGTTCAACTCGGAATAAAACGAATAGGAACGAAGGAACTTATCCCTATAACCGTCACTCGCGGAATGATTCCTGTAAAAAGCCTCGATGCATCATTCATGCTCACGGATGAAATCGGTTATATTAAATTGACACGTTTTTCACGAAATACACACAAGGAACTCGTTGAAGGAATAGAGAAATTAGAAGAACAGGGAATGAAGGAGTTGGTTTTCGACCTTCGGGATAACGTTGGAGGCTTTATGGATCAGGCGATACTTATCTCTAATGAATTCCTTCCGGCAAATTCATTAATCGTTTTTACCAAAGGAAAAACCAGAAAAAAGAACGAGCAGTACAGTAACGGCAAAGGACGTTTACAGGATATACCGTTAGTGGTGCTGATAAATGAAAATTCCGCCTCAGCAAGTGAAATTGTAGCGGGAGCCATCCAAGACAACGACCGGGGCACGATTATAGGCAGGCGTTCGTTCGGCAAGGGGCTTGTTCAGGAACAAATACCGTTTCCCGACGGATCAGCTTTGAGATTAACCTTAGCAAGATATTTTACACCGGTAGGACGCTCTATCCAGAAGCCTTACGATAAAGGGAACTATGCATATTATAACGAGCTCAATGAAAGATTTCTTCATAACGAATTCTACACGAAGGACAGCATTGCCTTTCCCGATTCTTTAAAATTCATTACTCCGGGAGGTAAAACCGTATACGGAGGAGGAGGAATTATGCCGGATATATTCGTACCGAGCGACACAACAGCTGTAAATGATTTTATGAAAGATGTATTTATAAAAAATATACTGATAAAATATTCCATGGAATATGCCGATAAGCACAGAAAAGAATTGAATTCGCTGGATAATTTCACCGAACTGGACAAATTTTTCGATTCGCAACCTAATTTTTACAGTGATTTTGTAAAATTTGCCCGCAGAAATGGTATTCAGAGTAATGAAAAAAATATTAATGATTCCCGCGAAATCCTTGAGCCCGATCTCAAGGCATACATATCCAGAAATACATTTTTGGAAGATAACGGATTCTATTATTACATACAGGATGTAGACAATGTCATAAAGGAAAGTAAATTATTTTTTAATAAAAACGTTCCATTAAATTAAAAAATCATAACTTTGCAGTGCAGTTTTTTAAATGGAGAAATAAAAATGAAAAAGACTTTACTCGCCGCTGCATTATCTGCAGCGTTATTGATCGCTTCTTGCGGCAATGGAGGAAACAAAGCATCATCTGCATCTAATGACGAGAGCGCAGATACAGCAAAAGTTTCAGTTGAATTAGCTGAAATCAGTGCTGAAGAATCTTGCATTTGTGACTCATGTGTTTGTGACTCATGCGCTTGCGTAGAGCTCGTAGCAGAAATCACAGAAGTGGAAGAAGGTGAAATTGCAGTTGCAGTTGATACTTTAGCTGTCGCTGAATAATCTCACTTGGTAATCACCAATATAAAAGTCCGGTAAAATTTACCGGACTTTTATATTTTAAATTCCTTTAGCACAAAACTTTCTTTCTCCATAACTCCGTAAACAGGATATCCCCCTGTTATCCAGTCACCCAATATAAATAAAGTGCTTTTTCCAGACAACGGATATTCAACCGGGGTATGAAGATGTCCGAAAACAAAAAAATCTATATCCTGCCCTGACTGTATTAAGCTTCTTGCAAATTTCACAACCGGCTCGTTCTCTCCGTCGAATTTATGTTTTTTTTCCATGCCGTTTTTCCGGCTGTTCTTTGACCACGATTGTCCGAACTTCATTGCTACATCCGGATGGACCAATGAAGAAAATAACTTTCGGGCCGTCTTATTTCTGAATATTTTCTGTAATACAGCAACTTTACCTTTGACAAACCCTACATTATCTCCATGATCTATATAGAAAGTCCTACCCTTAATTTCAAATTTCTCACCTTTCTCGTGAACAATCATGCCGCACTCGGAAATAAAAAAGTCTTTCACCCACATATCATGATTACCGGGAAAAAAGTGAATATCAATTCCTTTCCGCGTTAGCAGCTCTAACTTTGCAAGCACCTTTAGATAACCCTTGGGAATTACTTTTTTATATTCGAACCAGAAATCGAAAATGTCCCCTACAAAAAAAATCGCCTCTGCATCCTTTGCAACAAAATCCAGCCATGACAGGAATCGTTCCTCATTATCGATATCGAACAATGCCATGCCGAGATGAACATCCGATGCAAAGTAACAAGCCATATTTAAAGTATTTCCTGGATTTTAGAATATAATTCTTCTCCGAAAAGATTTTTCCCGACAATGTTCCCTTCCTTGTCGATAAGATAATTTGCCGGAACTCTGGCAACATTGTAGAGCCTTGCAGACATAGATGAACGTCCGTTTATATCCCTTACACTTATCCATGTTAGATTTTGTTCGAATACAGTATTTATCCATTGGGCCTTGGAATCATCCAGAGAAACCTGATATACCTCAAAACCATAATCTACGAATTCCTGATAAATCTCCTTAAGATCGGCATTATTCAGTTTCGAATCCGGACTGGCAGACATCCAGAAATCAAGTAAGATCACTTTACCGTACAGAGAACTTAATTTTACTTTTTTATCATTTATATCCGGAAGATCTATTTCCGGAAAAGCAGTAGTTTCCGCTCTTGCAGCAGCAAGCATATTGTCGGCCTGTCTACTGTATTCCATGTTGTCTATATCTTTTTTCAAAGAAATAACATGCGGTGAATCGGGATAGAGAAGACATAGAGAATCATAAACCATTTTATAATATAATATATCCGAATTTTTATCGAATATCCTATCTCCTGTAGTTGGAAAATGCTGATATAATGCGTAAATAGATGCGAGTGAATTGGAGTTTACCACTACATATTTTATTATATCCTGTTTATATTCTATTAATAGGCGGGAGAGATTCTCAATTATATCCAACCTGGGTCCCATATAATAGATCGCATTCAATGTATCTATAGCTTCTTTAAGCCGCACAACTTTGTTATTGTATTCTTTAATAGACTCCGTACCCTCCGAACCGCTCACCATATAATTTCTGGATATATTTCCAAGCGAATTAATATTTAGTTTCTCTCCGGCAGACAGTAACAAAGGAACATTATGTTCGTTTATTCTAAGGTTATAGAATACGGGGTGTTTTTCATTTATATGAAATTTAAATTTGAAATTCCCCTTATTATTGGTTTTTGCAGAGTCGATCAGCAAAATATCTGAAATTGTTATTTGTTCCAGATATATATTTTGTTCAATCTGTCCGCTGAAAGTTCCGTTTATATGTGTATTGTTTGACTTTCTTCCACAAGAAATCAGCAGAACAAATAAAATAAATATCAGAATATTTTTATTGTTCATCGTAGACCGGTTGATTTAACTAAACAAAATTAAGACTTTAACCATTAATCCCAAATTGTTATGTTAAATAAACGATCTTTCTGATATTTATATTATAAAAAACAGCCGGGAATATCCGGCTGTTTTTTTTAACTATCATGCTGACTTCGCTTTAGGAGTCGTTATTTTTTTTTCTTTGTTACTTTCAATGCCAGATCGAGTTCCCTGTTGAAATCGCTGAACACATTCATGTAATTTATAAATGCCTCGTAAGGCGTGTCATACGGATTAAAGTAACTATGTACATCACCGTCCGAGAACCATTTGGTAGCCATGTAATAAAAATGGTCGGAAGTCTGTAAGAAATCCCATACGTGGTTATAATCCGGATCATTCAGTTTCTTTACTTTATTCCTTATCGAATAAAGATTACGGAATGCTTCGTCCTGAAGTTCATTACCGAGCCATGCGGTAATATCTCTCTCTTCGTCCGCCCATGAGAACGGATATGGTGAATGAAGAACGGCCACAGGCTGGTATTTTGCTACCACCTCTTTAGGTGTCCCGAAACAAAGTTTCTTGGTCGACAAAGCATATTTAGGAAGACGCTCGAAAAAGTCGAATATACCGGTATCAGCCCATTGATGTTCACCAAAGGTCTCATAATCCATAAACAGATTAATTACTTCGCCCGGAGCATCGTCATTAACAAGCCAACTTACATAATTTTCCACAGTCAGGGGCCAGCAATCCCATCCACGATCCGAAAAACGGAAGGCAATATCATCGCTTAGTTTGAAATTTCTCAGTAGCAGTTTCAACCTCGGATTCAAAGCGTTAGCATAAACGAAATCCGGACTTTTCCATCCGAGGACATGGCGGGCGCCTTCAGCAAGCATCCCTTTAAAACCCATATCAGCGACCATTTCACCAATATCGTCGGAGTAGATAAGCTCCGTATTACGGGATATAACAGGTTTATACCCGAACTCCTCCTTAATGAGAGCGACGTGCCTTTTAACTTGATCTTTAAATTCATCCTTATTTATAAGTGATGACAGCGAGTGAGAATAGGTTTCCGCAAGGAATTCCACATTACCTGTATCGGCAAGTTTTTTGAAACTTTTCAAAACTTCCGGTGCATATTCACGGAACTGCTCTATGGCCATTCCTGAAATGGAGAAACTAACTTTAAAATCTTTTCCGTGTTTCTTAATCAATTTGAGTATAAGAGAATTCATCGGAATATAACATCGTTCCGCAACCTTCTTCATGATCGAACGGTTCGCAAAATCATCCAGATAATGATGATCCTTCCCCATATTGAAGAAACGATATTTTTTCAACCTAAACGGCTGGTGTACCTGAAAATAGAGACATATGGTCTTCATATCTTTATATTTTAATATTATACTTTCTTCTCTTAACTCTAACTACCTTTTTACTACCGCGAATAATTAATTACCCTTGTATCAGACTTCTGTAAATATTAGCAACTTTCCCGGCTGAATTATCCCATTTAAGGCTGTTAACCTCTTCCTGCCCTTTATGCCGAAACATTTTTGAAAGAGCCGGATAAGTTATCAATCCGTAAATAGCATCGGCCATAGCATCTACGTCCCAGTAATTTACTTTTACCGCATATTTCAACACCTCGGTAACTCCGGATTGTTTGGAAATTATAACAGGTACGTTCGATCTCATTGCTTCCAACGGAGATATACCGAAAGGTTCAGACACGGACGGCATTATATACACATCGCTCAGAGAGAACATTTTCTGCACCTCTTCTCCTTTAAGGAAGCCCGTGAAGTGGAATCTGTCGGCAATACCGAGTTTAGCGACACGGCGTATGACATGGTTCATCATATCTCCGCTTCCTGCCATAACAAAACGTACATTAGGAACCCTCCTTATTACTTTAGCCGCAGCCTCGACAAAATAGTCCGGACCTTTTTGATAAGTTATACGTCCCAGGAAGGTAACTATCTTATCATCGAGTCCTCTTTCGATCTCTTTGGTCTCCGTAGTTTTAAACATCACCGCATTATGTACGGTGAATACCTTTTCCGCAGGAATACCGTACTTTTCAATGACGATATGCCTGGTAAGATTACTCACGGCAATAACCCTGTCAGCAGCCTCCATTCCAGCACGTTCGATATCATAGACCTGTTGGTTGACATTTTCACCGCTACGGTCGAATTCCGTAGCATGCATATGTACGACAAGAGGTTTTCCTGATATTTTTTTAGCGGCAATACCCGCGTAATAGGTCAGCCAGTCATGAGCATGGATAACATCGAACTGCCCCTCCAATTCTTTTGCAACCTGGGCAGCAACAAGAGCGTAACGCGCAACCTCTTCCATAAGGTTTGCGCCGTATTTTCCTGAGAATACATATTTTTCCTTCCATATTTCCCTCCATGCACTTTCTCCGACTCTGCGTTCGGAAGAAGACAGGGACTCGAATTGCTCCGGAGACATATAAGGAACGAGTTTCGAATTTATATGAATGAAAGTCAGCTTCTCCCAGAAGCTGTCACTGAAATTCTCTCCATAAGGAGTTTCTACGTCGCTCGCATTTACCACCTTTATAAATCGCTGGTCTTCATCACCATATGCTCTGGGAACCACGAACTTTACATCCACGTCATGCTTTGCCAGGCCTCGTGTAAGACCATAACAGGCAGTTCCCAATCCTCCGGCAATATGTGGCGGGAATTCCCATCCGAACATTAAAACCCTCATATTATTTTCTTTTTTTCGTTTTTTCGTAATTCTGTATCATTTCATTGATTCTCAGTACTGCCCCGACGCTCCATGCCTGCGATATCGCACCTCTCGGATGGTGGGGCGGGTCGCCATCGTAAATTTCAGCGATCGATCCGATGCCGTAATCCGTGATATCTTCTTCAAAATGACTTAAAATGTCTTTTGCTTCAGCGAGATAACCCTTTCCGTACAGATCGAAATTCGCCTTTACAAAATGTTCCAACTGCCAAACCCATACGGTTCCCTGATGATAAGCCCTGTCCCTTGTCGGCTGATCTCCCTCGCAACGTCCCTTATAAAGGGGATTGTTGGGAGATAAAGTTCTCAATCCTTTCGGAGTGAGCAAATATTTTTTAACTACAAGCAAGACTTTCTGTATCTGTTCTTCAGACAACATAGTATGAGGCAGGGAACAAGCTATAACCTGATTTGAACGGATGAAATTATTCTGATACCCATCATAAACATGATCCGCAAGATATCCGTTATTATCATTCCAGAATAATGCAAGGAAAGAGTCCTTTATTTTATTCGGCATATCCCCCCATTCATTAACAAAATTGACATCATCATATTTCTTAGCCAAATCCAGCGTATAGCATATGGCGTTATACCAAAGAGCGTTTATTTCAACCTGAAATCCATCGCGGCCAGTCACGGGAATTCCGTCGACTACAGCATCCATCCACGTAAACGCATACCCTGGTTTAGAAGCCCAGACAAGACCATTCTCACAAACGCGCATTGCGTTATCGTTTATTCCTCTCATAAAAGAAGCCAACACCTCTTTCATTTTTACGGAATAGTTTTTCCAAATTTCTTCTTTACCTATATGTTTTTCGAGTTCCTGTAAAGTCCAGAAGAACCACAGCGGTGCATCGACTGAATTGTAAGCGCTTCCTACATTAGGAAACAGCCCGTCCTTCATTTCTCCCGTGAGAGTGTCCACTACATCTTTACAACTTTGTACGTCTCCCTGAGTTAACGTTATGCCCGGAAGGGAAATGAAAGTGTCCCTTCCCCATCGTCCGAACCACGGGTAACCTGCCACTACTTCGGCTTTTTTACCTCTTCTTACGATAAACTGTCTTGCAGAATGCCTGAGACATGGAAGAAACTCTGTTTTCTCTGATCTTTTTGCCAGTTCATTTTCAAAAAGAGTCTCGAGTTCCTCAGTATCCGCTTCACTCGTAGAGCTGGAAAATATCACTCTTTCTCCTTTTTTTATGGGCAGTTCGAAAAATCCTGTAGTATATAGGTCTTCCTGAAACGGGTATCCCCTGTTTTTTTCTTCCAGATATTCGAAATTATAATACCAGTCCGGTCCCACGATAAATTCATTATCCGTATTCATCTGGAGATAAAGCCACGGATATTTTTCATAAAGTCTGTTTTTTACCCCGTTTTTCACTGGATAAGAATGTCCGTCGGCATAAACATTCGCCTTGCTCAGCCCATGTACACCTCTGAATGCCAGAAACGGTCGCAACCGGATCGTAGTATCCGATTTGGCTTCCAGCAAAGTATATCGTATTAAGAGCTGCTCACTCGAATGAAGCCACAACATTTCCTTTTTAAGAACAACCCCTCCTACCATGTAAGTTATGGTCGTCGTAGGATTAAAATTAAAATCGATAATATATTTATGACCTCTCGGTTCATATATTCCGGGAAATCTATGGATCGCCAGATTGAACGATTTCCCGTGTTGTATGACTGTTTCATCCAGAGACGACAGAAGTACTAAATTTTCATTATCGAATGCTTCTACCGGGCATATCATCAGCCCGTGATATTTCCTCGTATTACAACAGACGATGGTAGTGCTCATATATCCACCTGCACGGTTCGTACTTAAAACTTCTCTCTGCAAAGAATATTCCAGATTGCCCAATTCTTTTTTATCAAAACGTATTATCGACATAACTTTTCCTCAGTTTTTTCACTTAATTTTTAAAACCAAATAGGTTTTACAATAAATATCAAGATAATTCAATGATTGTACCTTATCTTCTCTGCGAAATTTAACAAAAAATGATCAAAAAAACAAGCCTTTACGACAATTTTACATCATTTTACGATATATTAATATTGGTTTAAACATTCTGCATCCGATACAAGACAAAATCACTGCCTTCATTTGAGCACTTGCACCACGAATAAAACTTTTTACAACACATCAGCACCAATATGATGCTATTTATCAATCACTTACGAAAACAAAAGGAACGGCATAAAACCGTCCCTTTTTATCAAGAATGTTAAACAACATAATTAAACCCATTTAACAAGGGCGAAGTCCATACGATGCGGCAATTTAGGATTCTGAGCAAAAATCCTTATTGCTACGTCATAGGTACCAGTCTCTTTTATATCGGAATTTATAGAATACGTCACAACCGATCCGTTCACTTCCGAAATAGCAAATTCGCCTTTGCCAATTATCTTCACTTTACCATCGGTGATCTGATCCGCTATGATCAATTCGACTCCAATATCTTCTGGCTTCAGACCGTCAACATCCACTGTAACGGCTACAGGGTGCTTACTGTTGGTTTTAAATACCGATTTACTGAGGTCGAACTGCTCCACATTAAGAACCCTTACATTATCCCAAGCCTTACTCACCTTGCGTTTCCACGCAGCAATCTCGCATGCCATTGCAAAATTATCAGCTTTGACTTTAAGGCTCCGGTCATAGAGCTTACTGTAAAAACGATCCTCATAATCGCACAGCATTCTGTTAGTAGTAAAATTGGAAGCAACATCCGCAATACATTTTTTAATGGAATGCATCCACTGGTGGGGAATGTTATCCTTATCCCTATCGTAATATCGAGGAACGATCTCTTCTTCAATGGTACTATATATCATTTCGGCATCCATCTCATCCTGATACCGTTGTTCGTCGAACGTGCGCTCCATAGGAAGCGCCCACCCTGCACCTTCCTTATAACCTACGACCCACCATCCGTCGAGAACACTGAAGTGCATGACGCCATTCATCACGGCTTTTTCACCGCTTGTTCCGGAAGCTTCGAGTGGTCGCGTCGGCGTATTCAACCATATATCCACACCTTGAACCATACTGTGAGCAAGATCCATATCATAATTCTGAAGGAATATTATCTTACCGGAGAATTGGGGAAGAGATGAAATTTCGACGATTTTCTTTATCAGGTCTTGTCCCGGCTTATCATTAGGATGCGCCTTACCTGCGAACAGGAACTGTACCGGACGTTCCGGATTATTAACGATACGGGACAGTCTGTCCAGATTGGTAAACAGAAGGTGAGCACGCTTATAAGTGGCGAACCTACGGGCGAATCCGATAGTCAGAACATCCGATTTGAGGGAATCCTTGATCTTCACCATCTGGGTCGGAGAATCGAAACGGAACTGTTTCGGATCGGACAAACGTCTTTTAACCATTTTCATCAGTTTGTCTTTAAGAAGCAGACGCGCATCCCATAGCTCCTTGTCATCAACCTCATATATTTTCTGCCATTGATCAGGATTATATTTATAATTTTCAAAGTCCTTACCGAATGCCTTATTGTATATTTTTCTTAGATTAAATGCGGCCCACGTCGGGAAGTGTACACCGTTCGTTACGTAACCGATATGCAGTTCATCAGGGAAATATCCGGGCCACATTCCTCCGAGAATATTTTTACTGACTTCCCCGTGAAGCCAGCTAACACCGTTTACTTCCTGAGACAGGTTGCAGGCAAGAACACTCATCGAGAATTTTTCATTAGGATCGTAAGGATTGGTCTTACCGAGATTTATAAACTGCTCCCATGTGATATCCAGCTTGTCAGGGTAATGTGAAATATACTGTCTTATCATCGATTCGGGGAACGCATCGTGCCCTGCCGGAACCGGTGTATGCGTCGTGAACAAGGATGAAGACCTCACAACTTCCAAGGCCTCGCTGAACGACAGCATATATTTGGTTATGTGGTCGTATATTCTTTCAATTCCGATAAATGCAGCATGTCCTTCGTTGCAGTGGTACACATCACCGGACATACCCAATTCGTTCAATGCGCGAATACCTCCGATACCAAGAAGAAGTTCCTGTTTCAGGCGGTTCTCCCAGTCTCCGCCGTAAAGAT
This sequence comes from Rikenellaceae bacterium, assembly GCA_021201795.1. Classification (GTDB taxonomy): domain Bacteria; phylum Bacteroidota; class Bacteroidia; order Bacteroidales; family Rikenellaceae; genus JAJBUQ01. The sequence continues at coordinate 8,386 of JAJQEF010000014.1, read as the reverse complement.
GGTAGGTTATAGACCTATCCTCGTTGAGATTAAGATCGTGGTCGGTATCCAGAAGATAAAGCTCCGTCCTTCCGACATCACATCTCCATATCCTGGCAGTAACGGTACGCCCCGGGAACGCTATCCGAATGGATTTCCAATTACCCATATCGTCGCGTACAGGGCTTATAGGAAGTTTATGGAAGTTCTGTTCTTCATAGCTCGCTTCCTGACCACCGGTAGCAGACAGCCTCTGGGTAAAATAACCGTATCTGTAAAGAAGTCCTACTGCAACCATCGGAACATTCTTATCGCTGGCTTCTTTTAGATAATCTCCGGCAAGTATACCGAGACCTCCGGAATAAATTTTCAGAGAACTGTGAAGGCCATACTCCATACTGAAGTAGGCGATCTTCGGTCTCTGAGCATTATCTTTTTCCGACATATATTCTTTGAAAGAACCGTAAACGGCATTCATCTTTTCAAGGAACACGGGATCGTTCTGTATTTCTTTATATCTGGAATAACTGAGCTTATCGAGCAGCTGAATAGGATTGCGGTCACATTCTATCCACAATTCCTCATCGATATACTTAAACAGCTCCCAGGCTTCAATGTTCCATGACCACCAAAGGTTCTTCGTAAGTTCCTCGAGAGGCTTCAATACCTCCGGCATATCACGCTCTACCATAAGCCTCACCCATGTAGGCTGGGTACGCTCCAACTGCTGCTTAACGAAATTGATCTGCTCATCCTTTTTTCCTCCGTCGATAACGACCCTGTTGGTACGGAGTGAAACGCTCTCCAGTGCGCGTGTATAAGCATCTGCATAAAATGCAATCAGATTCTCCCACAACGCAGTTTTCGAAATCTGTAGTGCTGACTTTCTGCGCATTTTATAGTTCGGCAGGGACATTACCGAATAATCGTATATCGAATCCGCTATTTGCGCAACGACGTCTTCATCATTGGTATCGTTCCGGTTTATTACTTTTACACCTGCATGTTCTTCGATATCATTGGCAACCCACAACCCGAATCCTGTCAGTGTAGTAGTTATCGTAGGGACCGAGAATGCGACGCTTTCAAGCGGAGTATAACCCCATGGTTCGTAGTAAGATGCAAATACGGATATATCGGAACCTGCAAGAAGATCGTAATAATGTTTATTGAAGATCCCGTCATCGCCATTAAGGTAAGAAGGGACGAAAAGAACCTGAACCTTACTGTCCGGATCGGTAAGTTTCGTATCGCGGATAGCTTTTACTACAGGATCATTATTCGGCTCCCATAGGTAATGGGTCACATTTCTCATCTGGAATTTATCGATCGGCGTTTGTCCGTTCTCAAGGTGAGCCTGCAAATCCTTACGAGGGCCTGAGATTCCGGCGGGAACGGCGATCACCGCAAGTATTTCCCTGTCGAGGTCATTTCTGTCAGCCAGCCTTTTGAGTGATTCGATAAAGACATCGAGTCCTTTATTTTTATATTCGTATCTACCGCTGGTAATTGCTATGAGCGGTTCCTGCTCGTATTTTTTACCGAGGCACGCTTCGGCAACTTCTATTACGGCCCTGCGCCCTTCTTCGCGTTTTTTATCGAACACTTCACCTTTCCAGACAATATCGTCTTCAAACCCGTTAGGAGTTACTACGTCTACTTCCGAATTCAAAAGATATTTACATTCCCGTCCGGTGAGTTCGCTGACGGTAGCGAAACAGTCCATATTTTCGGCAGCTTTCTTCTCAATGGAATGCTTTGCCGTTATTCCGAACTGACGCGCAAGCTCATCGGCATTGAAGCGTTCGAGATTTTCGTAGAGATGCAGTCCATTGCCTGCTATACATCGTCCCATTACGGTCGCGTGGGTTGTGAATACATTCGCTATGTAAGGCGAATATTTTTTCAGGTACAATCCGCCGCTGGCAGTCATCCACTCATGGAAGTGCGCTGCGATCCTGTCGGTCGATTTACAGAAGGTGTCGACATAGCTCGCGATCACCTTACCTGCGGCATAACCGAACATAACAGGCTCGAGATAATCCCACTGACCGCTTATCGAATCGACTCCGTAAGTTTCCCACAATTCCCTGAGGATTTCATCCTGCCTGCTGAATAAAGAACTGAAATCGACAAGGATCGCAATAGGACTTCCTTTTACCTTCCATCTGCCGATTTTTATCCTTATTCCCTGATTATAAACCGAATCATGCCAGGCGCTCATCATATTCGGATCTTCCTCGAATCCCGGATTAGGGATATCCATCATAAGATCCGGACCGATCAATATGTAGCGATCCTGCAGCTGTTCTTCAACTGTCATGGCCTTGGTCGCAATCACGGTATGTATACCTCCGACCTTATTGCACACTTCCCAACTAACCTCAAATAAATAGTCCAGTGACAATTCTTTGTTCTTTTCCATTAACACACAATATTTAGTTAAGTTTCTTTTTTAACAACACATGAATCCCAAAGCTAATATTTTTTTGTGAGATTTTCAAGTACTTATATAACAAAAAGACCTTTTCAGACAATGAAAAATTCAGATATGATATGATTGGACAAAAGGAAATTCTCAGACGGGACATACAATTTGCCAGACTTTTCATTAACAAGGCCCTGTAATGTTAATTTTTTGTAAATTTTTATAAAGGCATCGTATTTTTCCTTTCCGAATTTTTTAAGAAGCAGCTCAAGGTCGACTCCGTCGGATGTCCGCAGGGAAGTAAGGATAAATTCGTTGTAACGGTCATTATCCGACAGTTTTTCAATTTCGAAATAATTCCCAGATTTGATTTCCCGTAAGTAAATATTATTGCTCGAAATGTTCCATCTGCGCTCGTCGACTCCGTTAAACGAATGGGCGGAAGGCCCTATACCAATATAAGGAAGTCCTTTCCAGTAATTGGAATTATGTACCGCGCGCATTCCAGTTTTGGCAAAATTAGAAATTTCGTAGTGTTCGTAGTCCGATGCTGAAGCTACTTTTTCAAGAAGAGCGTACTGAGACATACTTTCCTCCTCTGCTACGGGATGCAGAAGTCCTTTTTGCCGACGTTTGCCTAATATGGTTTTATCTTCGATACCGAGGTGGTAGGCAGATAAATGCGGTACGTCGAGTTTTATAAATTTGTCCAAAGTTTGTTCCCATTCGGATAGACTCATTCCGGGTACACCGTAAATAAGATCGATATTTATATTATCGAATCCGTATTTCTTAGCATTAATTACGGAATTATAAGCTGTTCCGGAATCGTGCCTGCGGTTAAAAAATTTCAGATGCCTGTCATTGAACGACTGGATACCGATGCTTAATCTGTTAACGTCCGTCCCGCTCAATTCTTCCAGATATTTTTCTATCAGATCTTCCGGATTGGCTTCCATAGTAATCTCGGAAAAATCCAGACTGCCGTATACTTCTTTAACCACATCTATCATTAACTGCATCTGCTGCGGAGAGCAAACCGAAGGGGTACCGCCTCCGAAATATAAAGTCTCGATTTTATGTCCTGCAAGATAATTCTTCCGCTCCCTTATTTCGCAAACAATAGCATTTAGCATCTCATCTTTACGGTTTTCAGAAACCGTAAAATAAAAGTCACAATAATTGCATAATTGCCTGCAAAAAGGAATATGGATGTAAATACCAGCCAATTTTCTATATTTGTACCCTTAATAATAGTTGTGGTAAATATAATTAAAAAAATAGTAGCCGTAGCACTGCCTTTACTGGTAATAGCCATTGTTACTTACGGCTCGCTGGCATCGTCGGACAAACTTCCGTCCGGTGGTTTTTTCTCGGAAATTCCCCATTTCGACAAAGCCGTCCATTTTATTTTCTATTTCGCGATAGTTGCTGCATTACGATTTTCATTTACGGTTTACGGCAGATCTGATCTTAAAACACGGCTTATAATCGTTATTTCGGCAGTAGTATACGGAGGAATGATCGAATTACTCCAAGGTATGTACTTTAACCGTTCCACAGACATACTGGATTTCACAGCAAACTCCTTGGGTGCGGTCTGCGCCGGATTTTTATTACCTCAGATAATTTTTAACATTTTGATAAAAAAACGTAAATAAAACTGTGAATCGAATAACAATAAAAAAATAATTCATTACCTTTGGAATGTTTTTGCGCTGAGTAAATTTGTCAATTATATAAATTTTTAATTATGTCTAAAATCGATTTAAGCAAGTACGGCATTAACGGTGTTACCGAGATCGTACACAATCCTTCTTACGACCAATTGTTCAAGGAAGAAACAAACTCTAATCTTCAGGGCTTCGAAAAAGGCCAGGTTACTGATATGGGCGCTGTCAACGTTATGACAGGAGTTTACACAGGACGTTCTCCTAAGGACAAGTTTTTCGTAATGGACGACACAACGAGAGACACTGTATGGTGGACTTCGGAAGAATACAAAAACGACAACAAACCTCTTTCTGAAGAGACTTGGAAAATATTGAAAGATATTGCAACTGAAGAGCTTTCAAGTAAAAGACTTTTCGTTGTCGACGCTTTCTGCGGTGCCAACGAAAATACTCGCCTCAAACTCCGTTTCATCATGGAAGTTGCATGGCAGGCTCACTTCGTGACTAACATGTTCATCCGTCCGACAGCTGAAGAACTCGCTAACTTCGGAGAACCTGATTTCGTTATCATGAACGCTTCTAAAGCTAAGGCTCCTGCTAACTACAAAGAGCTAGGTCTTAACTCTGAAACAGCGGTTGTTTTCAACCTTACCGAAAAAATTCAGATCATCCTTAACACGTGGTATGGCGGTGAAATGAAAAAAGGTATATTCTCTTACATGAACTATCTCCTTCCGCTTCAGGGAATAGCTTCTATGCACTGTTCTGCGAACACAAGCATGGACGAAAAAGAAACAGCTATCTTCTTCGGTCTTTCAGGAACAGGTAAAACAACTCTTTCTACCGATCCTAAACGTAAACTTATCGGTGACGACGAGCACGGATGGGACGACGACGGTATTTTCAACTTCGAAGGCGGTTGCTACGCTAAAGTTATCAACCTCAGCAAAGAGAACGAACCAGACATCTGGAACGCAATCAGACGCGACGCTCTTCTCGAGAACGTAATCGTAGACGCTAACGGCAAAATAGATTTCGACGATAAATCGGCTACTGAGAACACTCGTGTATCATATCCTATCGATCACATCGAAAACATCGTTAAACCGGTTTCTAAAGCAGGTCCGGCTAACAAAGTTATCTTCCTTTCAGCTGATGCGTTCGGAGTACTTCCTCCAGTTTCTATCCTTACTCCAGAGCAGACACAGTACTACTTCCTTTCTGGATTTACTGCTAAACTTGCGGGTACAGAGCGCGGTATCACTGAACCTACTCCTACTTTCTCTGCATGTTTCGGTGCAGCATTCCTTTCTCTCCACCCAACTAAATACGGTGAAGAACTCGTTAAGAGAATGCAGGCTACGGGAGCTACGGCTTACCTCGTGAATACAGGATGGAACGGATCAGGCAAACGTATCTCTATCAAGGACACAAGGGGTATCATCGACGCTATCCTCGACGGATCGATCGACAAAGCGGAAACTAAAGAAATTCCATACTTCGGATTCAAAGTTCCTACTGCTCTTCCTGGTGTCGATCCTAAGATCCTCGACCCACGCGACACTTATGCTGACGCTACTGAATGGGATACTAAAGCTCAGGACCTTGCAGGACGTTTCATTAAGAACTTCGAGAAATTCTGCGGAAACGACACAGGTAAATCACTTGTTGCGGCTGGTCCTAAATTATAATCTTATTAAGACCATAGATATAAAAGCGGCTCTTACGGGCCGCTTTTGTTTTTATATATACAGTTATGAAATAATTTATAACTTTGCAGGAATTTTACGCAGAAGAAAAACATGTATAACAAAATCATTCGTCCGCTTTTATTCAAGATCTCGCCTGAGAAAATCCATCACATCATCGTAGACCTGTTGAAATTCGGACATTACATTCCCGGATGCAGACCTATTTTACGCAGTATGTTCGCCATAAAAGACAAAAATCTCGAAAGGGAAGTCTTCGGTATCAAATTTCCGAATCCGGTCGGACTCGCAGCAGGGTTCGATAAAAATGCAGAAGTTTACGAAGAACTCAACGCGATGGGGTTCGGATTCGTGGAAGTAGGAACAGTAACACCTAAGGCTCAACCGGGCAACCCAAAACCACGCCTGTTCCGTCTTCCTAAAGACAGCGCCCTGATAAACAGAATGGGATTCAATAATAAAGGCGTCGAATCCATGGCTAAAAACCTACGCAAAAAGAAATGCCACATGGTCATCGGCGGAAATCTCGGCAAGAACACCACGACCCCTAACGAGAAGGCTCCGGCGGATTACCTGAAAGATTTCAGGCTATTGTACGATTCAGTGGATTATTTCGTGGTAAACATAAGCTGTCCGAACATTACGAACCTTCGCAAATTACAGGACAAAGACAACATAAAAGATATTCTTACAGGGCTTACGGAATTCCGCAGGGGACAGAGCAATTATCGACCTATACTCCTTAAAATATCTCCGGATCTTACATTCGAACAGATCGACGACACTATCGAGGTTATAAAGAAGTGTGGAATCGACGGCATAGTCGCGACAAATACAACTACAAGTCGTGCGGGACTCATTACGGACAGCGATACCGTAGCCAACCTCGGCAACGGAGGACTAAGCGGCAAACCGCTGACCGAAAGGTCGATAGAAATAGTGCGTTATATCAGTCAAAAGACAGGCGGCACGTTCCCTATAATCGGAGTCGGAGGAATAATGTCCGAAGACGACGCAGTAGCTATGCTTGAAGCGGGCGCTTCACTCATACAGGTTTATACGGGATTCATTTATAACGGACCGAAATTTGTCAGGGATATTTGTAAAAGACTTTGTTTGGAAAGTCAAATAAAACAGGGAAGTTATTAGCATGACTGCAGAAATTATCACGATAGGCGACGAAATACTGATCGGGCAGGTTGTGGATACGAACTCCGCATGGCTCGGACAGAAACTTAACGAATACGGTGTACAGATCGTGCGCATCACTTCGGTGAGGGACGATAAGAACGAAATAATCGAGACTCTCGATTCATCACTCTCTCGATCGGATCTCGTATTGATAACCGGGGGGCTCGGACCGACTAAAGACGACCTCACAAAGAAGACTCTTGCGGAATATTTCGAGTGCAAATTGGTTATGGACGAGGGGGCGTACCGCAACATAGAAAATCTTGTACGGGAACGCGGATTCGACTTCAACGAACTTAAACAACAGCAGGCGCTCGTTCCGGAAAAATGTACTGTCATCCCTAACCTCCATGGAACAGCTCCGGGAATGTGGTTCGAGAAAGAAGGTAGAATTGTGGTCTCGATGCCCGGGGTACCGTTTGAAATGAAGGCGATGGTCGACGATTACCTGATCGAAATGATCAAACGACATTTCAGCCTGAGGAACATCATTCATAAAACCGCGATAACTTATGGAATACCGGAATCCGCACTTGCCATAAAGATCGAACCGTGGGAGGATTCGCTTCCGGAATATCTGAAGCTGGCATATCTGCCTAACCCTAATTGTATTCGTCTGCGTCTGTCGGCTTATGAGTCGGACAAGGAAAAAGTAATGAAAGTAATTGACGAAAAATTCGCAGAATTACAGAAAATGATTCCGGAAAGTTTCCTCGGATACGGCGACACATCCCTCGAGGGTGTGGTTGCCGATATGCTGTTGGAGCGGAAGGAGACTCTGTCCGTTGCAGAATCATGTACCGGGGGTTATATATCCAGCCTGTTTACGGCAATGAACGGGGCTTCGGATTATCTGACAGCAGGGGTTGTTTCGTATACCGTGGATGCGAAAGTTAATATTCTCGGCGTAAACAGAGAAGATGTCGACAGATACGGGGTCGTAAGCGAAGAAGTAGCCAAACAGATGGCAGAAGGAGTTCGCAGGTTGAACGGAACCACTTACGGCATTTCTACAACGGGAATCGCGGGGCCCACGGGAGAAACGGAAGAGACTCCTGTCGGAACCGTTTGTATAGGGGTTGCGACTCCGCACGGAACAATCACAAGAAAATTCATGTTCGGGAAACTGCGCAATGAAAATATCAAACGGGCATCGGCTAACGCAATAAACATGCTCCGCATGGAGATAAAGAAGCACTGAGAATGCGGGTCAAGAGTTTGCTGTGAGTTCCGGCCCGCCAGCGGAATTAAGTACTACGGCGGTATCCTGCGGAAGCTGCTTTTCAAAACTTTCCGGCGAAGTTAGACAGACAGTTCACGGATACCTTAATTATCCTCCACTCCGGCTTATAAATAAGTCTGAAGTCCCGGCTGCTTCCAAACCTCCGGAAGGCGCGGCAGAAAGA
>JAJQEF010000032.1 GCA_021201795.1 Rikenellaceae bacterium | reverse complement strand
AACCCTTTTTTTCCTGAAAAACTAAAATCAAAGGGTTGGCGCAGGGACGGCGGGTGGACTGCAAGAGGACGTTCCTGCGCTTTTTTCAAAAATCATCGTCATTAAAATTTTTTAGAACGACTCGTTGATATTGAAAATAAACGATTTCTGTCCCTTACCTATGCCGTAGTCCAAACGCACGTTAACACGGTTCTTGAATTCCCAGCGATATCCGATCCCGTATGTCGGAAGCGTGTGAGACCATTTGAATTTATCGAACGAATAGAACACGTTACCTGCTCCCACCCACGCGGCAACGCCATGGCGGTTGTATACTTTCTGGCGTAGCTCTACCTGAGTATCTATTATATTCCTGTCGCGGTAGTGTCCCTGATAGTACCCCCTCATTCTCGTAGTTCCGCCCAAAAGCGCGAGCATTGTCCAGGGTACGTTTCCGGTATTGAATTCACCATGAAGATCATACGCCAGTATAGCGCCCTTCCATAACCGTTGGTAAACGTCTCCGATAAATTCCGTTTTGGAAAAATTCGATTTGTTACCGAAGAATTCCGGGAAGTATTTATAATCGAGTTTCACGTAAATCCCCTTGTAGGCGTTAGGAATAAAATCCCTCGAATCGTAAACGAAGAACGGCCCTGCTCCGGTGCTGATATATCTTTTACCCTGTCCGTGCAGATAATTTATATTAGAAAAATTCTTCCCTTCCACGTAGTTAAAACTTCCACCGAGTCCTATATAGGTACTTGGAAATATACGATAAAGGAAGTCCGCTTTTATACGCGCCTGCAATCTTTTATAATCGCTCTTCTCGTTGAACTCGGCGTCATGATATCCGATCCCCCAGAAGTCGCTCGGGTTGGAATAGAAAACAGTATTATAGTCTATCCTGTACTTACCACCTTTCATGATGTTGTTGCCGCTGACCCCCAGCAGAAAGAATCCGGAGGTAGCAATATCACCGAAAATAGAGACATTGGACGGAGATATATCCAGATTTTCCTTATCGATCCTGTAAAGTCCCGATGCCACCAACCCTATACCGAATCCTACGTCAGAGGAATAATGGGGCCCTCCGATTATACTGAAGTCTATTTTCTTTTCCAAGGTTTTATCCATATTCGCGCTTTCGAAATAACGATAAAACTTCTGAAAAAAACCGTTCTTAGGCGGAACGGTATCTTCCGCAATGGTATTAAGGTAGTCTTCGAAAGGATCGGATTGCTGGGCAGGGCAGATTACACATATCAGGACAGAAAACAGGAAAAACAGAACAATCTTTTTCATACGATTAACCTAACTTTGTAATGAATTTATATTTACAACAACGTATTTTTTTGGCATACAATATGTTAGACATATTGAACAGGTGCAAATATAGCAACAATATGATGCAAACACTAAAAATTCAGCCGAAAATGAAAAAATCTTTCTTAATTATAATAGCAGCGCTTTTTTCCGTTATTCCTGCGTTTTCACAAAACGATAACGTTGGTAAAACCGTAGGGCCTGTGGAAATAAGGGATAAGGATAACAATCCCGTAATGCTTCCCAAGTTAGGGGAGAAACATCTTCTTATCTTTTACGTCGATCCGGACAAACCGAACCAGAATAAAGAATTCCGGGAACACCTCGAAAAAAACCATATTCAAAGCGATAATATTTACGGTTTTGGAATAGTGAACCTAAAGGACGCACCAATGCTGCCGAACGGTATCGTAAGAAATATGGCTGCTAAAAAAGCTGCAGAGAACAATGCGGAGATATTCTTCGACCCTACCCATGCCGTCAAAACCGCATGGAATCTGGGCGACTGCAACAATAAATTTATAATAATGTTCGTTACGAAAGATAAGAAAATAGAATTTTTCCGGTGGGGAAATTATTCGGAACAGGACATCGCGGACTTTTACGAAGTAATCGATAAATACCGATAACTTTTCTTCTTCCGCGTTAATTATTAATTTTGTATAGTTTAACAACCGTGATCCCGTGGTAAGCGCTCCGGGATCATTTGTAATAATGCCATTTGTAAATAAATGATATACCCTAAAGAACTCGAAATAAAAATAGGATTCGACATAGTAAGGAGTCAGATAGAAAAACTTTGTTTAACAAAACAAGGTACGGAATTATTAGCTGATACGGATTTTTCATCTTCCCTTAAAGAGGTGTCGGAGCGGATCTCCCAAACGGACGAAATGCGGACGATTCTTATGATGGAACGCGATTTCCCACAAAGCGGATATGTCGATCTATCTTTTCTGAAAAGAAAATTGGAAATTGCAGGCGCATTTCTGGACACTGAAGAACTGTCGGTTCTCAAAACCGGGCTGACTGCTGTCGGTGAGATTTGCCGCTTCTTCGCAGGCAGGGAAGACGACAGCTATATCAATCTTAAAAATCTCGCATCCGGGATCATTCCACTTCCGCATATAATCAACGAAATAGATTCGATAATCGACAGGTTCGGCAAAGTCAGGGATAATGCTTCGCCATATCTTCAAACAATCCGACGTTCGATTGCCGATAAGGAGGGCCAGGTTTCACGCAGGCTCAACCAGATAATGCGGGAAGGGCAGTCGTCAGAAATCATAGATACCGAAGCGTCCATATCCATCAGGGAAGGACGAGCGGTAATACCGGTTTCTGCGGCCAATAAGAGACGGCTCAAAGGATTCGTGCATGACGAATCCGCAACCGGTAAAACGTTCTATATCGAACCGATCGAGATCGTCGAGTTAAATAACGAACTTAAAGAGCTGGAATATTCGGAACGAAGGGAGATAGTCCGTATTCTGACATCCTTCACGGACATGATCAGACCGTACGCCCAGGATATTTCCGATTCCGGTGACTTCCTTGCAACCATAGATTTTATACGCGCAAAAGGCAGGTTTGCAGTCGATAATGACTGCATAAAACCCATAATGCACTCTGGTCCGTCGGTAAATCTTATAAAAGCAAGGCATTTACTGCTCGAACAAACACTCCGAAGCGAAGGTAAAAAAATTGTTCCGCTCGACATATCCCTAACGCCAGAGAAACATATACTGGTTATATCGGGGCCCAATGCCGGCGGGAAGTCCGTGTGCCTCAAAACGGTCGGACTGCTGCAATACATGCTCCAGTGCGGACTGCTTATACCTGCAAGCGAGAATTCCGAAACCGGTATTTTCAGAAGTATTTTTATCGATATAGGTGACGAGCAGTCTATCGATAACGATTTGAGTACTTACAGCTCACACCTTCTGAATATGAAGCAGGTTTTGAAATATTCCGATGACAAGAGCCTCGTGCTTATCGATGAATTCGGGTCGGGAACCGAACCTGTTATAGGCGGGGCCATAGCGGAGGCGGTTCTCGAAGATATGGAAAAGAAACGTGTTTTCGGGGTAATAACTACGCACTATTCGAACCTTAAATATTACGCGTCCAGCGCCAAAGGCATTCAAAACGGTGCAATGAGCTTCGACGTTCAAAATATTATGCCGTTGTTCAAACTTGAAACAGGTAAACCGGGAAGTTCATTTGCCATTGAGATCGCACGCAAGATCGGACTTCCTGAAGATATTATACGCAACGCATCGGATAAAGCGGGCAGCAACAGGATAAATCTGGAAAAAAATCTTCGCGAAATATCACGCGACAAACGATATTGGGAGGCTAAACGAGATAAGATAAGAGTAGCTGAAAAAAAGACAGACGAACTTGCGGCCACCTATGAAAAAGAACTGTCCGAATTGAAAGAAGAACGGAGGAAACTACTCAAAGAAGCGAAAGAAGAAGCTGCGAGGGTGGTAGCAGAAGCAAACAGAAAGATCGAATCGACCATACGCGAAATACGTGAGAGCCAGGCAGAAAAAGAAAGAACGAAGCATGCAAGGCAGAAGCTCGACGAATTCAAGGATACGTTCAGCCGGACGCCTGAGAATGACCGTATAAATGCTAAAATTCGTAAACTCCAAGAACGCGAAAAACGCAGGAACGACCGTAAAAGAGAAAAAGGCAGTCTGGAAAATAAAATTAAAATTCCGAACCCTGTGGCAGAAAAAGAAATATGCGCAGGAGATAAGGTAGTTATCAAAGGACAAAGTGCCATGGGAGAAATAATGAATATCTCAGCAGGCAAAGCGGTTGTAGCGTTCGGACACATTATGACTACTATCGCGACAGACAGGCTCGAAAGAATATCCAACTCCCAGTACAAAAAAACTATAAAAGAATCGGGCTCTGGAAGTCTGTATTCGACCTACGACACCTCAAAACGCAGGCTGAATTTCAAACAACAGCTTGATGTCCGCGGTGAAAGGGCAGCGGATGCCGTCTCGGCAGTAAGGGAATTCGTGGATGAAGCGATAATGCTCGGCATACCGGATATAAAAATACTTCACGGTAAAGGAACAGGAGCATTAAAACAGGAAATACGAAGCTATCTTTCGACTGTTGACATAGTCGGTCACTACGCTGACGAAGACGAAAAATTCGGGGGAGCAGGAATAACAGTAGTAAAACTCGACATATAATGAAAAAACTTTTAATTACACTGTCTGTAATTCTGGCATTTTATTCATCGAACGCACAACAAGCAGAGGATTTTATCCCTCCCGTAAATTATAAAATGTATCTCTCCGGTAATGTAGGGGAATACAGGGCCAATCATTTCCATTCAGGAATAGATATCAAAACGGAAGGAGTTACGGGGAAACCTATCCTCGCCATAGCAGATGGATACGTTTCAAGAATTGGAGTCTCCCCTACCGGTTACGGCTATTGTCTTTATGTGAATCACGATAACGGTACCACATCTGTCTACGGGCATCTCGAAAGATTCAATGACAGGATAGAAGAATACGTAGTGGATCAGCAATATAAACGCAAGACCTTCAATGTCGATCTCTATCTGAGCAGGTGGCAGCTGCCTTTAAAACAGGGAGAAATCATTGCATTATCAGGTAATAGCGGTTCGTCGGCAGGCCCGCACCTTCATTTCGAAATACGGGAACAATCAACACAGAACCCGCTGAATTTCCTTGCTCTCGGTTATATGGGTGGTATCGAGGATAATATATCCCCCAGATTTATAAAACTGCATATAATTAATTTCGTAGAGGTAGACGGCTATCTGGTTCCTGCTGATCGTTTGGAATACGAGATCGAGAGTCTGTATGCGGGATACAGGGTAAAATCGGGTCCGGTAAAAACCGGCGATATATGCGCCTTCGCAGTAGAAGTGACAGACAGGAAGCGCGGTTCGGACAATACCTTGGGGATTTATTCCTTGGAGCAGAAAATCGACGGCAACCGTAATTTCGGATTTACCATAGATAAATTCACTTTCGCTGAAACACGTTATGCAAACGACTATGTTGACTATAATCGTAATCAAAAGACGCGTAACGAAATAATTAAATGCTTTGTTTCCCCGAACAATAAACTCTCTATTTACAGGAATGTAACAGACGGAGGTATTATCAGGGGCAAAGGTATCAGGAAGGTGGAAATAAGCATAACTGACGATGCGGGACATTCCTCTACCCTTGAATTTGTCGCTGAAACCGGAAGTATCACATCCGAAATAACGGTTCCTTCCAACTCACAGCTTGTCCGCTGGGATAAAAATTTCACCTATGAAACCGAAAATCTCAAAGTAAATATTCCGGCAGGTAAAATGTATATATCGAATTATGTGGAATTTACAGAAGAACACGGCCCCAAGAATTCTTTATCCGCACTCTATACTATAGGGGATCCGGATAAATTAACCCCTCTCCACACTGCAATGACCGTTACCATTAAACCAGACTCCATACCGACCGGCCTCTCAAATAAAATTTTCGCTGCAAGCCTCACAAACAACGGCAGAATCATTTATGAAGGAGGAACCTTAAAAGGGACGGTAGTGGAAGTAGGAACAAGAACTTTCGGGAAATATTTTGTAACATTCGATACGATTCCCCCAAAAATAACTCCTGAATTTACAAATAACGCAGATCTAAGCGGAAACAGTAAATTCTCTTTTAAAATCACCGATGAACTTTCAGGTATAAAGAGTTATTCCGCAACCATAGACGGACAGTGGGCGTTATTCGAATATGACAAAAAAAATAACAGGATAACACATTATTTCCGTCATGCGAGGTACGACAAAGGCGAAACACACAACCTCAGTCTCACCGTAACCGACAATATGGGCAACAGTACCACGGAAAAATATACGTTTATCTATTAAATAACTCCTGCTTTGCGCAGGGCTCTATAAATACCGTCAGCCCAAAATCCGGCAAGTTTCGCGGCGCCTTCACGATTAGGATGCAGGAAGAATATACCTTCCTGTCCGTTCTCGTGAATCATCAATTCTTTATAATTTTTTTCGAAGTATTTATGAGCCTTAGAATCGCCTACATAAACGTCGAATCCTTTTTTCCGGTATTCCCGTGCAAGACGGTCTATAGCCGGAATATAGGATTGCATCCTGTCAAGTCCTTCCTGAAGATATTTGGAAGTATTGTACGTGTTCGGGCTATACCATATAGGATGGTGAAGTACAACAAGAGCCTCGGGATATCTTGAGAACAGGGAATCTATAATGGTTATAAGATTTATTATATAAACCTCTTTGGCCACGGGAGCTCCGTTCGGACCGCTTGCCGCGCTGTCATTCGTCCCGATCATTATAGAAAACACAAGCTGTGAATTATTATTTCCATAAAATCCGTCCGCATTTTCTATTGTCCTTTTAAAATATTGGGTTCCCGGCATATGATCGAAAGTAGTTTTACCGCTGACTCCGTTATTATAAAAATCCACCGATGCTATACCCTTATATTCAGACAAAATGCCTGAAGCTATAGCTGGCGGAGCATATTCCGCACCTCCCAACTGGACACCCTGGGTTATACTATTTCCTATATATACTATATTTATATTTTTCCCATGATTTGGCGTTTGGGCCACCGCAAATGTAAAAACCGACAGAAGCACAAATATAAACACAGAAACACCGACTAAAACAATTAACGCGATAAATATTTTTTTCATAATCCCAGAGTTTAATTACAAATATAACAAAAATACAAAAAGCCCCTCTTTGGAGGGGCTTTTTGTATCAAGACCTGAGTCCTGTTACATTACTATTTGTTATTAAAAAAATCTTTGATCCCGTCGTTATGAACGATTTCCGATTTAAAACTGTAAGAACCTGTTTTTTCGGATTTTACCATTTTGATAACTTTGGTAAAGTTTTTTCCGGTACCTTTTTTAAGGGTTGCAACTACTTTCTTTGCCATGATTCAAAATTATTTAATCTCTCTGTGTAATGTTACTCTCTTAAGTATAGGATTGTATTTTTTCCTCTCCATCCTATCCGGAGTGTTTTTTTTGTTTTTGGTAGTGATATATCTTGACATTCCCGGCATTCCGCTTTCTTTCTGCTCGGTACATTCCAAGATAACCTGTACCCTGTTCCCTTTTTTTGCCATTTTTACCTACTGTTTAATAAATTTTACCTAAAGCCTTAGCATCTTTGAGAGCTGCTTTTAAGCCTTTTTTGTTAATTGTTTTCATTCCGGCAGTAGAAACTTTTAAAGTTATCCACCTGCCTTCTTCTTCCAAGGAATAACGTTTCGTCTTCAAATTAGGATTGAAACGCCTTTTGGTCTTGGCATTGGAGTGGGAAACATTGTTTCCAACCATAGCCTTTTTACCAGTGATTTCGCACGCTTTCATTACAAAATATTTATAATTGTCCAAAAATAGTGTGCAAATATCCGTAATTTTTTCCACATAAAAAAATCAGCAGCCGTATTTGCATGTAAAAAAAGAATACCGACCGCCGTAAATATCAGACAATCGGTATTATAACGAATTTTTAGTACGTTTTATTTCGCAGGAGCGATATCTGAAGAATCTTTCATGACCATGGATTTGTCGACCCTGATCGATACTCCGTTATCAATTTCCAGCCTGATATACGTATCTTTAACCTCTTTGATCGTTCCGTAAATCCCTCCGGCAGTGATAACTTTATCTCCGTTCTGAAGGCTCTGTCTGAATTTTACCAATTCTTTCTGGCGTTTCTGCTGTGGACGGATCATGAAGAAATACATGATAACGAAGATCACGACCATCATTATAATAAACGACATACCGCCGCCGCCTGCTTCCTGTAATAAAATCATTAAATTCATAATTTATAACTGTTAAATTTATCTTGCAAAATTAATATTTTTCCCCGGTATATCAAAAAGGGAGATCGTCCACTTCATCAACCTGAGGTATATCCGAAGCAGATTCCCGATTATATGACTGTTGCGGCACGTAAGGTCTCGGCGCTGACTGATTGGACGCTCCGGCATAACCACCGCCGCTTCCGCCTTCAGACTGGGAATCTTTTCTTCCTAATAGTTTAAGATCGTCTGCAAGGATTTCGACGGCATATCTTTTTGTTTTTGTAGCCTCGTCTTCCCATTGACGTGAGCGTAGTTTACCTTCGATGTATACCTGCGTCCCTTTTTTCACATATCTGTCAGCAACTTCAGCAAGGCCTCCCCACAAAGTTATACTGTGCCATTCCGTGTGGTCGCGCCTTTCCTGAGTGGTACGGTTGTATATTTTCTCGGTAGTAGCTATTCTTATTCTCGCAACTTTAGTTCCGCCTTCAAGCACACGAACCTCAGGGTCAGCACCTACATTACCAACTAATATTACTTTATTGATCATTTTATTTAGCTTTTAGTAGTCCGCAAGATAATCATTAAAAAAAAGATAATCAAAGTATGATTATTTAAGATTATCGAGATACCATTCATATAATTTGCCTATCCCTTCATCCAATTCCACCGTGTGCCTCCATCCGAGTCCGTTGAGCTTGGATACATCGGTAAGTTTGCGCATTGTTCCATCCGGTTTGGTATTATCGAATTTTATTTCTCCTTCATAACCTATAACACGGGCAATGACTAAAGCCAAATCATGAATACTGATTTCTTTTCCCGTTCCGATATTTATATGGCAATTACGAATCTCTTTTTTATCCCCGCAAAGATCGGAAGAGTTAACGTACTGCATTATATAAACACACGCCTCGGCCATATCCCCGCTCCATAAAAATTCCCGTAGCGGCTTACCGCTTCCCCACAGTTCCACATGCGAAGAATAGATGCCGTAATCCTTAAGTTTTTCTATAATCTCCAACACTTCCGGAACCTCGCCCATATCTCCGTACGGACGAGCATTATAGTCTTTCAATAGGGTTCGGTAATCTCCGTTCTTTATACAGCGTGCAAGGAATATTTTCCGGATCATAGCAGGGAGTACGTGCGACTTATCGAGATCGAAATTATCATTAGGTCCGTAGAGATTAGTAGGCATTACGGCGATATAATCCGTACCATATTGAAGATTAAAACTTTCGCACATTTTTAACCCTGCGATTTTGGCTATCGCATACGGTTCATTGGTATATTCAAGCTCTCCGGAAAGAAGATACTCTTCCTTTATGGGCTGCGGAGAATTCTTAGGATAGATGCAGGTGCTTCCTAAAAAAAGAAGTTTTTTTACTCCATGCGCAAAACTTTCCCCGATTATATTCTGCTGTATCTGTAAATTATCGTAAATAAAGTCCGCCCGATATATGTTATTTGCCATTATCCCTCCGACGCGGGCAGCTGCAAGGAACACATCCCCGGGGTTCTCCTTGTCGAAGAACTCTTTGACCGCAGCTCGGTCCATAAGTTCCAGCTCACGGTGGGTTCTGGTGACAACATTATTAAATCCTTTATTCCTCAACGCATTACAGATTGCAGAACCAACAAGACCCGTATGGCCCGCGACGTATATAAGCGAACTTTTATCCATTATTTTGCGTGAAGTTTACGTACATATTCCATATCGGATGCAACCATTATTCTTACCAGTTCAGGAAACGATGTCGCAGTAGGGTTCCATCCGAGAAGATTCTTCGCCTTCGAAGAATCTCCCAGAAGCAATTCCACTTCCGCAGGTCGAAAATATTTAGGGTCTACCTCTACGATAATTTTTCCTGATACGGCATCCACTCCTTTTTCCACAATTCCTTCTCCCTGCCATACGAGTTCGATTCCCGCTTCGGCAAATGCAAGGGTGCAAAACTCCCTCACTGTATGCATTTCGCCTGTCGCTATGACAAAATCTTCCGGGACATCATGCTGAAGCATGAGCCACATACATTCGACATAATCTTTTGCATATCCCCAATCCCGCTGGGCATTGAGATTGCCTATGTATAATTTATCCTGATAACCCTGAGCGATGCGGCTGGCCGCAAGGGTAATTTTACGGGTAACAAAATTTTCTCCCCTGCGTTCGCTTTCGTGGTTGAACAGGATCCCGTTCACGGCATACATACCGTAGGCCTCGCGGTAATTTTTCGTTATCCAGAAACCGTACTGTTTCGCCACACCATAAGGGCTGCGCGGGTAGAACGGGGTCGTCTCTTTCTGGGGAATTTCCTGCACCAACCCATAAAGTTCCGAAGTAGAAGCTTGGTAAATACGGGTCGTTTTTTCCATACCGAGAATCCTTACCGCCTCGAGAAGCCTGAGAGTTCCCACGGCATCTGTTTCTGCGGTGTATTCCGGAACATCGAAACTCACTTTCACATGACTCTGCGCAGCCAAATTGTATATCTCATCCGGTCTTACCTGCTGAATGATCCTTATGAGGGAACTTGAGTCGGTCATATCCCCGTAATGAAGATTTATCAACCTTTTACGTTTCATGTCGCGAACCCATTCATCGAGATACAGATGTTCTATTCTTCCGGTGTTAAATGAAGATGAACGGCGCAAAATACCGTGCACCTCATAACCTTTATCTATCAGAAATTCTGCGAGGAATGATCCGTCCTGTCCGGTAATTCCGGTTATCAACGCCCGTTTTTCCATAGTAATAATTATTTATTTTCGAAAACTGGTTGGCTTTCGGATCCATTATTAACCTGTATGTCAATTAAAAGTTTTCCCATTCTCTGTTTTTTTCATTATATCGTTTGATCACCTTGGCCGGAGCCCCCACTGCAACACAGTAGTCAGGAATATCTTTTGTCACTACGGAATTAGCGCCTATTACACAATTCCTCCCTATTCTGGCACCGATCACGCATACATTCTCCCCCAGCCACGAACCTGCACCTATCACTACATCTCGCCTCTGTTCTACGGGCTGATGCAGAACCGGGATGTTTATATTCTTATAACTGTGGATATTGTCGGATATATAAACCTTATCCGCAGTCAGCACATTATCTTCTATTATAATACTTCGGGTAGCATAAATATGGTTGAAGTGTCCTATTACGGAACCATCTCCTATTTTAAGTGTGGCTTCCGGTTCTCCGGTAAGAGGTTTTGCAGCCAACCATGTTTTATACTGGATCAGAACGTTATTCCCGACTGAAATATTTTCTTTGCCATCCAGGTGCAAAGGAGAAATAATCACGGAAGATCTGCCCATATCCTTCAGCACCATCCTGTAATAACAGGACTTAATACGATTCTTTATCCCATTAAATATCCGGCAGATAAATCTCATTTTATTTCACATTAGTTCAACAAAGATACTGAAATGAGGCGGGGAAAACAATATGTAAATTTAACGCAGCTTGTTCCTTTCAAAATGAGGCGCAACATGGAAGCGGAAATAAATCGTTGAAACGACGGTTAGTATCGCTCCCAATAGATACGCTTTATCGAAGGTACTTATCTGTGCGATATATCCCCCTGTAAGCAAGCCTATCCCGATACCCACATCCCAAGAGGTCAGGTAGGTGGATGTTGCCGTTCCCCGTTTATTATTTGGTGCGAGATTGACGAATAACGTATTAAAGGCAGGGAACATAGTTCCGAACCCTATACCAAGGAAGAGCGCGAGTCCGAAGAATACGTATGTTGCTGCAGCGATGCTCCGTTCAGCAATATAATGGCAGGATACGAGTAAAAAATAGCAGGCTATCACCACATACATTCCCAGAAGAATGATCTGCGTGATTCGTCCCTTATCCACCTGACGGCCGGAGAATATTCTCGATATGGACATTCCTACAGCCATGAAAGTAAAAAATATTCCTGTCCCTTTCGTTATACCGAGTTGTGCAGCATACATTGCAATATAAGAAGAAGTCATACCATACGGAACCGAGAACATAAGAAGCGCGAGTCCTTCCGACAATCCTTTTACCAGAAAGAACCGGTCGAAAGACAGAGGCTCCCTCGGCACAGGAGGTTTACGCGGAGCCTTTACAAACGTAGCCATAATAAAACCCAATGAACATGAGATAAGCGAACACATGAATATCACCTGGAACGGGAAAGAGTCATGAAGAAACAGTCCTGTCATCGGCCCAATGGCCATAGCAATATTATTCGCAAGTCCGTAATACCCAAGCCCTTCCCCGCGTCGGGAAGACGGCATTACGTCTATCACTAGGGTGTTCCCGGATACGGTAACCGTTCCGAACGAGAATCCGTGCATAATCCTCAATATTATGAACAGCGTGAGCGAACCGGCAAGTATATATCCGGCGAAGATGCTCGTGAAAATAAAGAACGAAAAAAGATATAACGGTTTACGGGCGAAAGTATCCAGCAGATAGCCTGAAAATGGCCTTATCGTCAATGCCGCAACCGTATAGCATGACAATATGATCCCTACCATACCGTGTTTAGCATGAAACACCTCGGTAAGATAGAACGGCATGACCGGCATAAGCAGGTAAAACCCGAAGTACAAAAGAAAATTCGCCGTCAGAATATAACAATAACTCGGCGTAATTAGACGATCTTTAGCCATCAAAATAAATTTTAGCAAATATAATTATATTAGCCTTATAGTGAATGCGGTTTCCAGAAGTAAACGATAAATTACGATAATTATGCCTTATTCAAGGAACGGTACCATGCGTACCACTCATAGAATCTCTCTATCCCAACGTGTACCGGAACAGTCGGCATATAACCGTAATCCGCTTTAAGCCTCGAAGTATCCGCATAAGTTGCGATAACATCCCCAGGCTGCATATGCTCCATTGTCATCGTGGCCTTATGTCCTGAGACGTCCTCGATAACTTTTATAAAATCCATGAGATTGACAGGTTCTCCGTTGCCTATATTATAGATCCTGTTACCTGATGTTGAGGGTTCATTCTCCGTCACGGCACATACTCCGGAAACTATATCGTCTATATAGGTGAAATCACGGTACATGTCTCCATGATTGAATACCCGTATAGATCTTCCATTTATAACCGAATCCATAAAGATATACGGGGCCATATCCGGACGCCCCCACGGACCATACACAGTAAAAAACCTCAATGCGGACATCGGGATCCCATACATATCCGAATACACTTCCGCCATTAATTCATTGGTTTTCTTGGTAGCTGCATAAAAACTAACAGGGTTATCCGTCCTGTCCGTTTCTTCGAAAGGAACTTTTTTATTCTTCCCGTAAACACTGCTCGAACTCGCATAAACGATATGTTTAACACCGTTTTTACGTCCGGCCTCTAGTACATTAAGAAATCCCGAAATATTCGAGTTTACATATGCGTCAGGATTTTCTATCGAATAACGCACCCCTGCCTGTGCGGCAAGATGACACACGACATCGAATTTTTCTGTCAGGAATAGATTTTCTATAAATTTCCTGTCGGTAATATCCGCTTTTATGAATGTATATTCTTCGGCATTGGAACTGCGGACCGGCTTACCGTATTCCATTCCATCGATATCGATCCCGGCATCTGTTAGACGCGCGTACTTCAAACGTACATCGTAGTAATCGTTTATATTATCGATTCCTATTATTTCGTATCCTTTGCCGGACAGCGATTTTGCCGTGTGATACCCTATAAAGCCTGCAGTCCCTGTCACAAGAATTTTCATTCGCTTAATTTTTAAATACCACTATACTATAGCTGCCGTAAGTTCCGATTATTTCCGAATTTCCGTTTCTGCCCATACCCTCCTTCTCGTAATCGTATTTTCTTATAAACAGCAATGCCGGAGGATTTATCAGCCTTAACGGATCCTGCTCCTGAGTATCTATTACATTAACACTTTTACCGAGATATACATCCATATTCTCGGCACTTCTTATTTTGAAGGAATAATAGTTGCTTATATAATTATTATCCGCATATTCTTTAGCAGCTCCTGTAACTACGGCAAATCCGGTTTCTGTCCCGAAATCTTTAAGTGAAAAACTTCCGATGAAAACAGCCGTTAGAAAACCTATACCGACGGGACGGACAGCAATAAATATTTTATCCCTGAAAGTTAAATACAGCGAAGTTATACCTGACAACGACAAAATTACTCCGGCCACCATAAAAAACACTCCGGACCATTCATCCGGATTCTGTCTTTTTAAAACCAGTAATACGGGAAAAACCGCAGTAAATATTATTGACGGAATCGCTATTCCTGTTTTTTTCATCCCCATAGAACCGGTTCCGTCAAGAACGGGAAGCGCTATATAAATCAGAAACGGTACCGCCGGAAGAAAATATATCTCTATTTTCGAACTGATTGCCGACAGCATAAATAACGTTACTGTAAATACCGACAGAAAGAACTGTACCGTAAGATTAGCGTATGACTTTTTAATGATCCCGACAACGACACAACCGATAACCAACAACGACCATGGTGCGATAATGTACCATACGGTTTTCAGGTAATAATAAAACGGAGCCTTATGATGGAAAGAATCCACTGCCCTGTTGACGGTCTGGTTAAAAATAAGATTGTTAAAGTATTCTTTACCTCCTTCCAGATAGACGCATCCGAACCAAACGGCAGACAATAATATCAGGATGACCCATGTAAGCCACCCCCAATATCTTCCCAGACTACGGAACTGTTTTCTAATTATTAAAAACGCTACAGTCGAAAACAAGGGAACCAAAATCCCTACGGGGCCCTTGGTAAATACTGCGAGAAAAATAAAAACGGGGAACAGGAGCCTGTTTCTGAGATTTATTCCGCCGTTGAACATAATGAAAAAAGTCCGGAGGGACAGCACGATGAACATACACATCAGCATATCCATTCTAAGAACAACTGCCGACCCTATATAAAAGGCAGAAGTGAACAGCATTATTCTCCCAGCCTGGCGTACTTTTTCCGAGTACAGGCCTTCGACCCATTTATCCATTATACGAACAATAGCCAAAGAAGGTATTACAGAGAACAGCCCTAAGAACGGCAAGCTGTGTTTACCGAAAATAAGTTTACCCAGCATAACAATCCAAATGTACAAGGGAGGTTTATCCGCATAGGCAGCACCATGATTCATAAAAGCGAAAATATTACCGTCACGAATCGCCTCATCTGCGATACTCAGATATTTAAGTTCGTTATTGGGAGTAAAGTCCCTGAATAAAAATACCGGAATCACCGATAGAAGGAAGAACAGGTATTCCGCATTCTTCGCCAAGATATTTTTTTTAGTTCCGTTGACCACTTTTTTTAATCAATATAATATTACGCAAATACGCCACGAATCCGACCGATTGACCCACGATAATAACCATGTCGCGCCTTATTACACCATAGGAAATTATCAGCCCGGACCCTATAAGGCTTATTATCCAGAATCCTACGGGCAGGATCGATTCACCGCGCTTTGCCGAATATAACCACTGATAAATGAATCTCAACGTGAACAACACCTGTCCTATACATCCATAGATTACCATCCACATAGGGATATCTTCATTCTCGAAGAATGTAGCATTGAATTGTCCGGCATCGTCTACAATAAGCGTTATAGCTACGGGTGGCGTAAGAATGACCAGTGCGCGGAATATTAAATGGAGCTTCTTCCATAAACCTTTTTCATTAAGGTTCCATATATAGATATAATAAGCGATAACCTGTCCTAAAATTATAGCAAAATCAAACCTGAGCCATCCGTAAACAAAATAAAGGTAGGATCCGGCAATACTGAATACCCAGAAAATAGCAGGGGAAACAACTCTTTTGGCTTTCTCGGACATTATCCACTGGGTAAGAACCCTTGCGGAAAAAAATAACTGCGCTGTAAAACCGATGATGCTTATCATTTGACCGCCTTTGTTATTCCCTGTCGAGATTATCGCTTTTAACAGAATAATTGAAATACCGGTTCTTCATCCACTTGTATGCGAAACAATCCACCAACGGAGAAACAAGCCTGTTACCCAGGTTAAACTTTGATTTTCCGGCTACACGGGGATAATGCCGTACAGGAACTTCTTTTACAAGTCCGTTTTGTAACTGGATAAGCGCAGGAAGGAAACGATGCATTCCGGTAAAGAACGGTATTTTTTTAGCATAGGAAGTCTTCATTATTTTAAGCGGGCATCCGGTATCCGATACTCCGTCTTTGGTCATGAACCTTCGAAATGAATTTGCAATTTTGGAAGAGGTGTTTTTAACGAAAGAATCCTTACGGTCGGCACGAATTCCCAACACCAATTCATAATCGGATGCATAAGGGATCAGTTTATTAAAATCTTCCGGATCGGTTTGGAGATCCGCATCTATATAACCTACATAATCCGAAAAAGTATGATCTATACCAGCTTTGATAGCCGCGCTCAATCCCTGGTTGTTATCGAACTCCAGATAGAAAAAATCTCTATTTTTTGAACATATCTCCCTCAGTAATTTTCCGCTTTCATCTACCGAACCGTCGTTGACGAATAATATGCATGACGGAACGAGCGAATTCTTTATAAAATCTCCTAAACGCGTTTTAAGGCTGAAGATATTGTCTTCTTCGTTATAGACGGGAACAACGACCGTCAATTTGTAATCGCAAGTTTTATTCATAACCTCAGACTGCCAGAATAAATTTAAGCCACAAAGATATTATTAAATTAATTATTAAACGAATAATGTATATTCAAATGTAAAAACGGCACTGTAGTTAGCAGTGCCGCAAATGGTTTGAAAAAAATTATTTAAGGTTGTTCCCTGACAAAGGTAAGAGTACCCGTATCTTCAAATACGCATCCTTTGTATGTAGTCTTTATTTTCACATTAACCGTTTTGTCGTAACCGATCTGGTTGGCATTTACAGTGAAGTAACGTTCGCTGCCTTTGATATTGGCACCTTCGATTTCCCATTCATAGGTATCGTAGTCGTATCTGGCATCGAATGTATAGGAATCCTGTCTGGATTTTATGTCGTTCATTACCACTTCTGTAGCACCCTGATAACGCGCATTCATCCCATTTGGCCTCCCGTCTGCCGCTCTGCCGGATTTACCGTTGGACGTAGCCAGCTGGTATCTGATCTGCCAGAATTTTCCGAGATCCGAGCCAAGATAGAATCCCGGCTGTGTAGGCTGGTTGTAAGCTATATTCTCTGTTGCAACGCTTATCCTGTAAATAATATCGTTCATCAATGTATGGAAGCGATAATCCGTTTCGTAATCGGTCATATAAATTCTTACCTCTTTATTATCCCGGGTTCTAACTGCGATTTCTTCCCTCCAGTCCCCGAAAATATCGGCCTGAATACACGGATTAGCTTTGGTTCCGTTATTCGTAGTTATATTTTCCTGATCCGGAAGCGGTATAAGATCCACTCCGTCGCCATTCCATTTTTCTATACGAATGCCTCTTCTGCCTCCGTCGAGAAGCTCCCTGTTCAGGTCTCCGTCCCACCATACAGCCATATTGACCGAAGGAGCCCTTTCTGTAATGAGTCTTCCGTCCGCCGTATACACACCGCGAGAACTCGATGTCCATACTTCCACACCTCTGAATCTTGGATCTATATCCGCTGCCATTGCGCGACCCACGTCGTCCACGGAAGGAATTCCCCACAAAAGTTCTCCGGTAGCAGCATCCCTGAGTTCCGACCCTGCACGTGAAGGAGCAGACTCATGGCAGTCCCATACCTCCAGTCCCGGCCTGTCGATATCGATATCTGTCATATGTATTGCATCGCCGTGTCCCAAACGGGTATTATACAATGGTAATCCGTTATGGTCGAGAGCCATGGCTCCATATATAATATCGTCTTTACCGTTTCCGGTCACATCGCCTATACGCAGATTATGGTTGCCCTGTCCGCCATATTCCCTGTATTTTCCATTATCGGCAGTAGTATCGAATTTCCATCTTCTCGTAAGTTTACCGTCACGGTAATCCCATGCTTCAAGAACCGTTTTAGCATAATATCCGCGACACCATAGCATACTCGGTCTCTCACCGTCGAAATAACCGACTCCGGCAAGGAATCTGTCCACACGATTGCCGTATGAATCACCGAATTCTCCCCTTTCACCGCGGGGAATATAATCTGCGCGGGCAAGTTCTTTACCTGTCTGACCATCTATCACAGAGAAGAACTCAGGTCCGTCCAATATTTTCCCATAAGTTCCGGAAGTTCTCACTGTATCCACATAATATGTTATTCCGTCTCCGTTAACGTCGCCAATCATCGTTCCGTCTCCGAATACTGTTCCTTCCGCTGTTTTCACTGCGACTTCTGCCTTTCCGTCTCCATCGAAATCATAAACCAGAAGTTGGGTATAATGCGCTCCCGGACTGATATTGGGTCCGAGATCGACTCTCCACATAAATGTTCCGTCAAGTTTATATGCCTCTATCAGAACATTACCGCGAGCCAAACCCCTGCGGGAATTATCGAATCCGCCTATACTTCTCAATAATACTATCTCATATTCTCCGTCGCCGTCCAGATCTCCCAGACTCGCATCGTTTGGAGCGTAGTTCCACTCTTCATCGCCATCTACAGGTTTCATAGGAATAGACAAATAAGGTATGGATGCACGCTCCGGAGTAAGTACGTATTCTCCTCCGCGTTCAGCATTCTCCGATCCGGTCCGGCGAACGATATAGGTATGCGTTTTAGTAACGTCTACTATCGAATCTTTAAAAAAAGTAGACTTTGTCAACGGCTCGGAATTGAGCTTAACCTCTTTTTTACGGCCTTCTTTTCTGTAAATATCAAAGGCCACATCGATAGGATCCGTTTCTACAAGGCGCCAAGCCACAGAGACTCTTCCTTCCCCGTTATGGATCGCCACGAGCCCTCTTCCGAGATTCTCTTTTTGGATATTCGGTCCGTAATTAGGACCTTTTAAGGATATCTGGTCCTGAGCCGAAGCTGCGAACGGAACCAGCATTATTAAAAATAAATGGAGCAATATAAATCTCATATAAAGTTTTAGTTAGGAATGTTTTTAAGTAAGTACAACAAAGTTAGTGCATTAAATTAATACCCCATTTAAACCCCTATTAGAAATTGATATATTATAAATTAGAAAAAGCCCGGCAAAGAGCTCTTTCTGCTATTTTTAATATTATTCTTATTATTCTTTAAACAATTCTTTAATACTTCCTACGGATCCTAAAATACCGGTTGCCTCGTAAGGCATGTAGACTGTTTTATTATCCTGTCCGCCTGCAACATCCTTCAAAGCCTCGATATATTTTACTGCTATCATATATTTTACAGGATCGCCTCCTTTCACAGATTCAACAGCTGATTTGATTCTGTTTATTGCCTCCGCTTCCGCATCTGCAATCTTTATCCGTGCCTCTGCCTCTGCTTCTGCCATTTTAATACGTGCATTCGCTTCTCCTTCGGCAGATAATATCTGAGCCTGTTTATCTCCTTCCGCCTTATTAATTTCCGCGGCCTTACTTCCTTCCGCATCGAGGATAAGCGCTGTTTTACGCCCTTCAGCTTCGAGGATAGTAGCTCTTCTGTCACGTTCTGCACGCATTTGTTTTTCCATCGCATCCCTGACTTCGATAGGGGGATTTATATCCTGCAATTCCACACGGTTTATTTTAACTCCCCATTTATTAGTCGCATCATCGAGGACCGCCCTTAATTTCGAGTTGATAGTATCACGGGAAGTGAGGGTCTCGTCAAGATCCATTTCACCGACAACGTTCCTCAAGGTTGTCTGTGTAAGTTTCTCTATAGCATCCGGGAGGTCCGATATTTCATACACGGCCTTTACAGGATCAGTCACCTGAAAATAAATTATAGCATTTATCTCCGTGACCACATTATCACGTGTAATAACATTCTGACGTGGAAAATCATAGACTGTTTCACGAAGGTCAATACGGCTGACACTACGCCTGGCCGCATAGGAATTGCCGTAAGTATCTTCTTTTGAGTACCTCCATATCATACTTCGGGGTCGGTCGATTATAGGCCAGATAATATTTATGCCGGATATTAAAGTTCTGTTGTATTTACCGAGGCGTTCAATAACGACTGTTTCCGATTGTCGCACGATCTTGAGACCGGCAGCGACCAGGATTATTACGAAAAAAGCTATCAATGCGGGAATAATAAGTGCTTCCATCAATCTATTTTTTTAACTGTTAGTATTATGCTGTCTATTTTAAGTATTCGGACCTTTTCTCCCTGCAGGATAACAGTATCATCTGCGGATACGGCCTTCCAGTCGTCCCCATCAACCATGACGCGTCCCTGTCCTTCGGAATTATCTATTGTAACACTCACCTTAGCCGTACGCCCTATCAATGCATCAACATTAGTATTAACAGTATTATCCCTTCGATGGAGATATTTCAGGACGAAGGGACGGATATAAATGAATCCAAGCAATACGCCGACAGAGAAAATAATCAGTTGCAGCCATATCTGAGGAAGAAAAATCGCCGAGATTCCTGCCACAATGCAACCTAATCCGATACTAGCAGCGAAAAAAGAAGGTGAAATAACTTCTATTATGAACAATATTATTGCAGCAATAATCCATATCTGCCAAATATCCATAAATATATTTTTTTAAGGTTGATTTCAAACAAATATAGTCTTTTTTCTGCGGAACTTCAAACGAATTACTCTGAGACAGATAATTCTTCTTTAAGTTGATAATCGTAAGAACCCATACTGCGGTAATCGCTCTTTACTGCATCGGAACCATAGATGTCATTAAGGGTCTCGATAACCCTTATGGGGATGAAACCTTTGGTGGACGGACCTATATGGATATTTCTTATTCCCCTGCTCAGGAATGCAAGAAGCAGCGTAATGGCCTTCTGCCCGCTCCATGCGAGATGGTATTCCACTGGAAGATCATTAATATTCCGAACACACAGAACCTCCATAAGCCTGTTAACGAAAAGAATTATTGAAAAAACGTCATTACATTGTCCTGCGTCTATAACACGGGGGATACCGTCGATATCCCCGAATTCCATTCTGTTGAATCGGAATTTTACACATCCGGCAGTTAATATGACATTATCATAGGGAAGGCTCAGGGCAAATCCTGTAAAATAATCTTTTAGTTCCACACGTCCGTCACACCCTGCAATCACGACAATTTTTTTCAGCATTCCCGTAGAGAGTTTTTCTGCAATTATTTTCGCTTTTGCAATCAGTTCATGATGTGAAAATCCGGCGAGCACATGTCCTTTTTCTATCCTTTCCGGGGGTTTGCAGTTTTTAGCATGCTCGATTATTTCCGAAAAATCCTTGGAATTACGCCATTTCTTATATGAAAGAATGTGGGTAGTACCGGGACATCCGGCTACATTGGCAGTATACATTCTGTTTCTGTAACAGCCATCCGGTATTACGAGACAATTCGATGTCACAAGTATTGGTCCGTTAAAGGCCCTAAAATCCTCGGCCTGATTACACCATGAATTTCCGTAATTTCCAACGAAGTGTCTGTATTTTTTCAACTTAACATAGCAATTTGCCGGGAGAAGGTCGCTGTGGGTATATACGTCGATACCTTTTCCTTTGGTTTGCCTCAGTAGATCCTCAAGATCCTTGAGGTCGTGTCCGCTGACCAGAATACCGGGTTTATTTCCGGGTTCGAGATTAACCAGCGTTTCTTCCTGATCACCGAATGTGCGGATATTGGCAAGATCGATAAACGATATGGCGCGCAGAGAACAGTCGGCCGCATAAGAAATACTTTTAATTATTTCATCCGGAGACATTACAGGATGACTGATCTCTGTAAGTGCGGACTGCATAAGTTCGTATATATCTTCACTTTCATACCCCAGCCTGAATGCATGATAGACATACGATGAAGCACCTTTAACGGCACACGCCACCACCCTCCTGATATATTTGGTTTCCGGATTTTGATCCTCAGCAGGAATATGTTCCGCACATTCCGTATATTCATCATATTCCGGAGAAAAAACCACTTCATCATAACCAGGAACATGAATCCCTGCCTTCTCCGCCTCCAGAATGAGATTATTTTTGAGCCTGACTGCGGAATTTATATAGTCACTTATAACAGCGCTGTTATAATTGGTATTAGCCACGGTAAGATATAATGCTTCGGGAATAAAACGATCCGCCTCACTATTACCTTGACCGTTATTACGGAGATATGTATTAACGACAGATATTCCTTTTACAATAAAAAACAACAAATCGGATAATTTTTCCGATTCATCGTTTTTAGGATTTAATACGATACTATTCTGAGTATCTTTATAACAGCTTCCTTCCATTCCGCAATCGAATTTATTAATATCCGACTGCAATTCTCAGACCATTCGGTAACAGATTTTACCCAGAAGGCTGCGATATCAGGAATAATTTATAATTGGATTGTTCTTTTAGGAATGTTCATGGATGACATGTCGTATATTCCGGCTTCTCCGTCCTCAATATAGAAACAGATCATTATTTCATCGAGGCCTTCTTTATAGAGATGTCTCAGGGCAGGCATAACCTCGAATACTTTTTCCTTTGCAGCTGCATCTTTGGTAAATGAAACCGTGCCTTTAATACGCATCCATTCTCCGGAAGGTGAATACGACGAGATTTCCACTCGGGGATTCTCCTCCAGTTGCTTATACACTTCCTTTTCCGTATTAGTTACGAAGGTAAGTTTGCCGTTCCATTCCATTACAAAACTGAATGGACGAACATGAGGCGCATTGTCGATGCCGCAGGTAGCTACGAAGAAGGCCGGACTTGCTGATAAAAATTCAATAATTTCTTTCATAATAATTGTTTTGATTTGACGGTTAAATATAAAGAATTTTAAATAACTTGCACCAAAAGAAACTTCTGCATTAGAAGCAGACGTTTCGGTCGCGGTACATTTAAAGTAATTAAAAGTTGGTTTTTCGTTTAGAAGTAGAATTTGAAATGCAGCTAAATGTCTTTAAGATAAACCAAAAGCCCGTCTTGGGATTCTTCCAGACCAATCTTGTCCTCGCGTGCGAGCCAGCCTAAAGCAGCACAGAGTTCATTATTTTTCAAGGAGGTCGTTCTTTTCAAATCGGCGAAATCCCACTTATCACCGTCGTTCAGTATGGTCCAAACCATCCCGGCGTGGATACCAATAGATTCTTTGCTTATCATAGTCTTACAATATCTAAAAATGTCTCCTTTTTTCTTAATGCTAAATTAAGGCTGTCGTTGTAAACATCACACTTAAAAATTATGGGAACAAAAAGACTGTTGACACTTTTTTCGTAAGTGTTTTTTTTATTTTTTATGGAACAAGTTTAGGCTTAAAAAAACAGTAAAGAAATTTATTAAAAAAAATAAAGAGAGCTATTTTAAGCTCTCTTTTTATCTGTTTTTTAATTTCTGCTTCCCGCTATCCTAAATCCGCCGGAAGGTATTTTAAGAATAAAAGTCCGTTTAGCGGAATTAGTGTAATTATAGTCCCTTATCCACGGATTAAGCTCTCTCAAGAGTTTATATGTGGTACCGTTATTTTTCGCCACCTGCGACCAGTCAATATTAGCGTCATTGATCGTGATTTCATGGTAATTATCGAAAGGTTTATAATAGTCGTCCTCGCTGATGACGTATCCATAGAGAGTAGGATCATTTACCAGAAGTTTAAATGTAAGTATACGGAATATATATCTCATCGTTTCGTCAGGCAGAAACATATCATAATAGTCGGTAACCCCCTGCTTATTCAGACGAGTCGAAATCCCTGCCACACCTATATTATAAGAAGCTGCTGCAAGCGTCCATGTACCGAGTCTTTTTTTCGCATCCAATATGTATTTACATGCTGCTTCCGTAGATTTTTCGATATGGTATCGTTCGTCCACACCAGTTCCGATAAACAGCCCGTTCTCTTTGGCAGCAGCCTGCATGAACTGCCACAAACCGGCAGCTCCGGCAGTAGACCGTGCATTCGGATTCAATCCGCTCTCTGCCATACACAGGTATTTGAAATCTTCCGGAATACCGTATTTTTCAAGTATCGGTTCAATGACAGGAAAATACCTTGTAGTTGCGAGTAAACTCTGCATAGTTCTCGAATGCATATAACATGTTACCAGAAGGTCTTTCAATAAACTCTCCTGAATATCGTAAAATTCCAACGGAACCGCCTCTCCGGCAAAATCGATCTTCAAAGGGAGAGGAGGTAGAACAACATCCGACATTTCAGGATGAACCCTGTAATCGAATTGAGAATAAACGTTTAACGAAAGAACCGTAATTACGGCCAGAACCCACCATTTTCTTTTCATGAACAGAAATTATTACGTTGCAAGATTTAAAGTTAATGCAAATTTAGTGCACCAAAAAAAATTCACATTTCCTTAATATATTTTTAATACGATAGATTATTGATTTGCAATAAATTTTAATATTTTTTTCAAATGATTTGGATGTAAAATAAATTCATAATATATTTGTAATAGAAACAGTTCTTTAAATTTGAAAATTAATTAACGGGAAAAAATTAAATAAAAACAATTTTTTAAAAGTCTTACCGTTATTA
>JAJQEF010000050.1 GCA_021201795.1 Rikenellaceae bacterium | reverse complement strand
ACGAAGCATACCGTAAAAGAGCGAAGGAAATATCGGATGCCGTTGATCTTCCTGTGATAAATATTATGGATGGCTCACATGAAAAATGGATTATCGACACTATTGAAAACAGTTATTCGTGATGGGAAAAAACATTGAACAATTAAAAAAACAAATACGGCAATATGCTTGTCAGATTGTAGAGCGAGATGAAAATGAAATCGACGATAATGTATTATCGTTGATCCTTAGTGATTCTGTTATTGCATTGGAATTTGTATGTTTGCTGGAAGATGAGTTTGAGATTGAATTCGACGATGATGAGATAGATTTGGATTTTTTTTCTAATTTCACAAATATTAGCCAGCTGGTAGAAAAACATCTGGTCGGTTAGAAAAATAAAATTACCATGAAAACTCTGTTTAAGTTATTTCTCAAATCGATATTTTTCTCCAGATCCGTTATGATCATGAACCTTTTAGGGATCAGTATCGCTTTCAGTATTGTGGTTGTAGTGGCGTTTCAGCTCAAGTACGAGCTGACATTTGATAAAAGTTACGATACCCACGACCGTATTTCCCAGATAGACGGTATTTCTCCACTGGGAACGGATATTTATATGCCGAATCTGCCGAGGCCGTTAATCGAATATTTAGCAGAGCGGACCTCCTCGATAGAGTCTTTTGGAATTGTGATGGGCAGGGTTACCAGACTGAGATAATACAGCTTGCCGGAGACGGTTCGGAATCCGGAATGGAAGTTCCCTATTTCGAAGTTTCGGGATCGATTCCGGAGATATTCGCATTAGATATTGTTTCGGGCGATTTGAAAAATTTTAACACGGCCGGTAAGGCCATAATTTCCCAAACTACTGCGAAAAGATTATTCAAAGATATATCTCCCATCGGATCGGTCATAAAAACACTTGAAGATCAAACCTCTATTGAGATCGTGGCTGTTTATAAAGACCTGCCTCGGAATTCTTCTCTCAAAAACGGAGTATTGAAAAATATCGGACCGGTCGATCATGACGCATGGGGAACATGGGACTATTTCGGCTATTTTCTGTTAAAACCCCATGCAGGTGCAGAAGAAGTGGGTAATTTGTTTGCCGAGTTGTATGCAGAACGTTTTGATAAAGACAATCCGGCTTACCCGTCAGTAAGGTTTACTAACCTCCATAAAAGATATTTCGTGAAAAACAATGCGACAAATAATCAGGGTAACTGGTTTACCGTTATATCGTTGTTCGGGATTTCTTTTTTAATCCTGTGTGTTGCCGTAATCAATTTTATAAATTTCTCCATATCGTTGATCCCTCTACGGATCCGCCAACTAAATCTCCGGAAAATACTTGGCGAACAAAGGGCGGTCCTCATAGCTCAGCAGATAGCAGGTACTATGTTTATCGCTATTATCGCCGGATTAATCGCACTGCTGATAGTTTATGGGTTCTCGGTTTCCGGATATACTTACCTGGTCGACGCCGACTTGTCCTGGAACCAAAACTGGGAGGTTATGAAATATTTTATACTTACAGTGCTTCTGACAGGATTTGTTTCCGGTGTATATCCGGCATTTTACGGTACTTCGATTCCACCCGTACTTATATTGAAAGGTTCTTTCAGCCTCTCTTCATCGGGCAAAAAATTACGCACTGCCATGATAGGATTCCAGTATTGCGTTTCTATAATGCTGATTATTCTGGCTTTTTCGATCCGCTCGCAATACGATTACGTTACTAATAATTACGAACACATCGATTTGAATAATGTCGTAGTGGGTACGCTGGATCAGGAAATGCTGAAGAAGTATGATTTAATACAAAGTAGTTTAGCGGCTGATCCGAATATCATGGATATAACATTTTCACACGGAAAAATCATTGCGAACGGCGGAATGGGCTGGTGAAGGAATTATAGGGGACAGGAAATTACTTTTAATGTTTATCCGGTGAGTGAAAACTTTGTTTCTTTTATGGATATTCGTATAACTGAAGGTCGGGATTTTCATGAAAACGATTTTAAAAGGGAAACTCCTATCTTTATTTTCAATGAAACTGCTCGGAAGAAATATAATCTGGAAATAGGGGAAAGCGTTGGAAACGGAAGCATAGTAGGCTTTTGTGAAGATTTTAACTTCCGGCCGCTACATGAGCAAATCGATCCGATGGCTTTAATCCTTAAAACCGAAGATTCGAAAAATATCCCGTTGCTGAATGAAATGTATGTCAAGGTAAACGATGAAAACAGGGATGCCACAATTCGCAACATAGAGAAGATGTTACTTACTTACTCTCCGGGTGCTGTTTCTTTTTTTAATATCGAACCTATGGATAAATGGGTAGGGAACTTATATACTAAAGAAAAGAATATGGGCTCACTGATATTTTTAATTAGTCTACTATCTATTATTATATCTATTGTCGGTGTTTTCGGCCTGATTTTATTCGAAACCCGTTATAGGCGCAAGGAAATCAGTGTAAGGAGGATCATGGGTGCTAGCACCAATGACATACTGTGGATGTTCAACAAAAAATATATGTGGATAACCGTTGTTTGTTTTATTATTGCTTCTCCTGTCGCTAATTATATTTTTAGTAACTGGCAGGAAAATTTTGCCTACAATAGTTCAATTAATCCGATGTTGTATTTTTCATCTTTTCTAATCGTGCTGCTGATTACAGTATTTACTATTTCTATCCAGATTTATCTTGCAGTCATTAAAAACCCTGTTAAATCTTTGGGAGATAATTAGTATCTCTTTAGAACAATATTCCAAAATAAAATAATATTTGACTCTGGCAGTATTATAATAATATACGCATTAATTCAATAATAGCATTGTATTTCAAATAAATACAGTGCTTTTTCTTTTGATCAGAATGTGCTATGGAGTGAGCAAAGCATATTTCAAACTAATAAGTTGATAATGCCGTTCCTGTGTAATTAACGAATGAATAAATAACCGTTTTAAATAGTATCATTTTTGCAGGAAATAAATATGAATTTACGAATCTGGGTAATGAAAAAGACAAAGCATATTATGAGGTATTTTATTTACTTTTTCCTTATATGTTTGGGAATTATGATAGGAATCGCCATACGGCATTACCATAATGTACCGCTTGCCGAAACGATAAATCTCGTGGATGTAGCCACCCTAGTTGTTACCGTATTTCTTGCCGTATATATTCCGGAAGTATTAGACCGTAAACTACAGGGCCAGAGGGATAAAAAAATACTTATAGATAAACGTATAACCGAGTTTCAGACTCTTCAGCGTAAAATAAACTCATTGGTGCAGGATGATAATGCGATTAACGAGAAGAACTATATGACGGTTAAAAACCTACTGGATGTATCGGAACATAAGCTCGAAACGATTTTTACACTCATTAAATACGCGAATTTCGGAACATCATTCGAAGATGAAATAACCGATATAGAGTATTTATCCAAAAAGCATCGGGATCTTCTTGTGATCGAAAACGAAGTAAAGATGGGGTTTCATTATTCGTATGAAGTACAACAAAAGGAAGAGGAATTATTCAATAAAATAGACAAAACTACAAGTCTGTTGTTGTTCAAAATTAGCGATGCAGAGTAAGAAGATTTTGTTTTATAGTAAATAAAAGGAATCGTTCCTTATAATATGAACTAATATAATTATATGTAGTGTTCGTTCGATTATGACATTCTAACTATTGTTTCTATATTTAACGAATTTTATATAAAAAAATCGTGTCGAAATTAAATTCGTTGATACTACTTGTCAAATCTCTTTCCAAATCGGAGAAGAAAGCATTGGCAATTCGTTCACTACAGACTGAAGATAAT
>JAJQEF010000024.1 GCA_021201795.1 Rikenellaceae bacterium | reverse complement strand
GCGTAATACAAATAATGCAGGAAACGAAATATATATAATAACTGCCGCTGACAGTCCTCATATTATGCAGGAAGTTGGAAGGTTAAGGGAAGTTTCGTTCAGGGATGCAGGCGGCGGCACAGGCAAATCTGTAGATGTAGACGAATTGGATAAGGTGGAAGGGGGTTATAAGCAAATAATCGTATGGGATCCGAAAGACGAGGAAATAGTCGGCGGGTATCGTTATATAATTTCAGACAGTTCACATCCGAAATATTTTTCCACAGAACATTATTTTCGGTTCAGTGAGAAATTCCGTAAAGAATTTTTACCGTATACTCTCGAACTCGGACGTTCATTCGTTCAACCCCATTATCAGGGAACCAGACAGAATTCTAAAGGAATATATTCCCTTGATAATTTATGGGATGGACTCGGCGGATTACTGGTAAAGAATCCTGAAGTCCGTTTTTTATTCGGAAAGGTTACCATGTACGGAGATTATAATAAGGAGGCAAGAAATATGCTCATCTATTTTCTTCGCAAACATTTTCCTGACAGAGATAACCTCGTAGAACCTTTGTATCCGGTGGAACTGGATATAGACAATGAAAATATGTCGCAACTTTTTACCGAAAACGATTTTGCCGGAGACTACAGGATATTGATAAGAGAAATAAGAAAATACCAGGAGAATATACCTCCGATGATAAATGCTTATATGAATTTATCTCCGTCCATGAGAGTTTTTGCAACAGTCCGGAACCCTGATTTCGGTGAAGTGGAAGAAACGGCTATATTAATTACCCGCGAGGATATCTATCCTAAAAAATACGATAGACATGTAAATGTTTAATCCGTTATGGTATCCTTAAAACCTGTCCGATTCTCAGAGAGTTTGCATTTTTAAGATTGTTCTCTTTCATTATTGCCGAGACTGTAACATTATGTTGTCTGGCAATTTTCCCGAGAACGTCATTTTTCTTAACTTTATAAGTACGCTGAGTCGTTTTTACAGTATCTGTAAACTTACCTGTTTGGGGATCGATATATTTTTTAAGATATATCGTGTCTTTCGAGTAAATTTCATCTTCTTTTTCAATAAAAGCCGAAATTCCCTGCTGGGGCAAAATTAAAGAATACCCTTTTTCTATAGGAGACGGTACGATATCACGTTTGTAATGAGGGTTAAGTTCCCTTAAAATATCCATTGAAATATCTATAGTTGAAGCCACTTGTTCCAGGTGCAGCATTTTTTTTACAGTAATGGTATCCGTGGTCATTGGAATGACCGGAAGAACAGGATTTATATTGTGTACTTTATGGAACGTATAGGCATAAGTTGCTGCAATAAAACTCGGAATATAACCTCTTGTTTCTTTGGGAAGATAATTGTAAATATCCCAGAAGGTCTCGGCATTAGGAGCCCGTTTCAAAGCCTTGTTTACATTTCCGGGTCCACAGTTATAAGCTGCAAGAGCTAAAGTCCAGTCCTCGTATATGGAGTATAATTGGCTCAAATAAGTACATGCTGCTTTTGTAGACGCAATCGGATCCATTCTTTCATCTACGAATGAGTTTATTTCCAACCCTACTCCCTTGCCTGTAGCGAGCATAAATTGCCATAAGTCTGTCGCTCCTGCACGGGAAACTGCCTTAGGGTATAATGCCGATTCTATTACAGGCAGTATTTTGAGTTCTGAAGGCAATCCCTGTCTGTCCAGTTCTTCTTCGAAAAGCGGAAAGTAATACTTTGCCAGTCCGAAAATATTTGACATATTGCGGTTAAGCCGCGTCGTGTAAGTAATTATGTATTTTCTTACTATGTCATTGTAAGGTAATGGAATGACAGATGCTATCATTTTCAATCTGGCATCGTATATCGAATCCGGAATATTTTGCGTATCTACTACAGATGAAATATCTATATCGATAAGTTTATTGAGATAGTCATCATAAGAAGTCAGGATACTGCTCTCGTAATACAGAGATAACAAAGAATCGTATTGTTCCGGAGAATATTTGATATTAAGCTGTCCGTAAATATTTTCATTACCAGAACCATTGGCTATTGTCAGGGTTGCGATAAAAACTGTTAAACAAAAAGTAAATCTTTTCATTTCATATGGTAATTAAAAATTTATTTTCATTGTCAGGCCGATACCTGATCCATATCCTGACGTTCGAGAACTTGCTCTCAGACCGGATATGTCTATTAATGTCGGTTCCACCCTCATAGTTAAATCGTCGCTGATATCGTAATCTTTCATATAGGCATCCACATGGGCTTCTACGACGCTCAATACATAAAGAGCACAGGTTAATATTATGCTCAGGTCCCTGTTCCTTCTGTAAGAATCCCGCAGATTCTGTAGTGTAGACTGTGGATAGCGACCTCCGAATTCATCTTTTCCTTCCTCGAATAAGTTATATGCTTCACGAAACCTTTTATATCCCCTGCTGTTAAAATCTATTACGTACCCCATGGTTGCAAATGCTCCTATAACTATAGGAACCTTCCAGTAACTTTTATTATAAAATTGTCCTGCTCCGGGAAATATCATTGCCAGAGTGGTAGCTCTTTTTGCCGGAGTTGTCATATGAGGGTAATTTACTACACCGTCACCGAGAAAATATAAATATGTGAATGCCGCACCGATAAAAAATACCTGACGTTGGGTATTATAATTTATCATTTTCGTTTGGTAAGGATCTATTTGTGATCTCGGGGTTCCCTCAGTCAAGCGTAATTCATCATAAATCTTTTTGTATTTTTTATACTTATTATTGGAATGCGCATATAGGACTGAAAATCCTCCGACTGTTCCGTAAAGAACTGGAATTTTCCAATATTGTTTATTATATAATTGGGAAAACCCTGGAGCTACGCTGGATATTGCCGACATTTTGGATAACCCCATAGTATCTTTGAATATAGGGGATTGAAGGCGTATCTGTCCTAATATGGTTGTATCTGTCGTATTTTCCTGCTGTTGAAGAACACCTCCAGACACCAATTCCCTTTCTTGAGAATATGAATCTACAACAGTTATAAAACTTATAAAAATAAGAGTGAAGAATATTTTGATCTGTTTTATTCCCATAAGTTTACGATCGTATGCTTTCAAATTTTTTCAGAAAAGTTAAAATATCTTCATCCGATTTGAACTCGATTATAATTTTTCCTTTTCCCTTATTTCCTTTTTTTATGGCAATGTCCTGGTTAAAGAAACTCTCGAGATGTTCTACTAAACGGATATATTCCTTCGGGTATTCTTCTTCGATAACTTCTTTTTTATTGATTTTGTTATTCTTGAGATTCGAGATAATTTCTTCCACCTGACGGACTGATAGATTGTTTTTAATTATCCGTTTAAGCATATTTAACTGCATGGCTTTGCTTTCGATGTTTATCAAGGCCCGTGCGTGCCCCATCGAAATGAGTTCCTGTTTTATTGCGACCTGTATCTCTGCCGGTAATTTTAAAAGACGAAGGTAATTAGCTACGGTCGATCTTTTTTTGCCGACCCTCTCTGCGAGATTTTCCTGAGTCATATCACATTCATCGACTAACCTCTGTAAACTGATAGCGATTTCTATTGCATTAAGGTCCTCCCTCTGGATGTTTTCTACAAGGGACATTTCCAATAATGTCTGATCGTTCACTTCCCTTATATAGGCCGGAATTTTCGTGAGGCCTGCAATCTTGGAGGCTCTGTATCTTCTTTCACCGCTGATAATTAAATACTTCCCGTCTTTACCTTTATTTACGGTTAAAGGCTGTATTATCCCAAGATGCTTTATGGATTCGGCAAGTTCGTTAAGACTTTCGTCATCGAAACTTTTCCGTGGCTGCTGTGTATTCGGTACAAGTTTTTCGATATCTATTTCGTCTATTCCGGACTCTTTGAGTTTTTCCGGAACATTCAATTTTTCCATGTCAAAAATTGATTCCAGACCTCTTCCTAAACCTTTAGGTTTTGTCTTCATATCAGTTTATGTTGTTATTTCTTAAAAATTCTTTAGCCAGATTCAGGTAGTTTACTGCACCGTTGCAGGAAGCATCATGCAGTAAAACAGGTTTACCGTAACTAGGTGCCTCGCTTAAACGTGTATTCCGTTGAATAATTGTATCGAAGGTTAAATGCCCGAAATGTTTTCTGACTTCTTCAACCACCTGATTTGCCAGTTTTAACCGGGAATCATACATAGTCAATAAAAATCCTTCGATTTCCAGTTCCGGATTCAGGTGTTCTTTGGTTATTTTTATCGTATTCAAAATTTTCCCCAATCCTTCCAGTGCGAGGTATTCGCATTGAACGGGAATTATTACGCTGTCCGAGGCGATTATTGAATTTAACGTCAATAAGCCGAGTGACGGAGAGCAATCTATAAATATGTAATCGAAATTCTCTCTTATCTCGTATAGAATCGTTTTCATTCGGAATTGTCCGTTATCCATATTTCGTAGATCTTCTTCCGCAGCTACTAAGTTTATACTTGAAGGAACAAGATAAAGGCTCTCGATATCTGCATTCCGCATGATGGACTCCTGAACGGAACATTGACCGATCAAACAATTATATATATTGTTGTCGTTTATTTCAAATCCGAGTCCCGAAGTTGCATTGGCTTGCGGGTCGGCATCCACTATAAGTACTTTCTTTTCCAACACGGCCAGGCTGGCGGCAAGGTTGATAGTAGTCGTAGTTTTACCCACGCCACCTTTCTGGTTTGCAAAAGAAATTATTTTACCCATGATTGTCTAAAATTAATATGCAAATATATAGGAAATATGTTTTATAAAAAATCCGCAGGGCCGAAATTAACCCTCTTCATTAAAAGATAAAAATTAAATGGAAATTATTAAAAAAAGTTATTAAAAAGAACTATCTAATCCTCAGAAAAGATTACCTTTGCGAATCCGATTTTCAATTAAAAATTTTTAATATAATTATGTCGAACGTGATTAGAATCAAAAAGGGTCTCGACATTTCACTTGAAGGGGCTGCGACGGAATCCATCGTACAGCTTCCATTAGCAGATAAGTACGCCGTAAAACCGGACGACTTTATGGGTTTCACCCCGAAACTGCTTGTCAAACAAGGAGATGTCGTCACTGCCGGTTCACCTCTCCTCTTCGATAAATACCGTCCGGAATGGGTTGTTACTTCTCCGGTTAGTGGTACTGTATCGTTGATAAACCGTGGAGAGAAAAGGAAAATACTGGAGGTTGTCGTGACGACTGATGGTAAGAATGAATTTAAAGAATTCCCTGTAAAGCCAATAAGGGACTTGTCCAGAGAGGAAATAATTGAATTGCTTCTCGGCTCGGGACTATGGAACTTTATTATTCAACGACCTTATGGTATCGTTGCTAACCCTAAAGATCAGCCTCGCTCCATTTTTATTTCCGGATTCGACACTGCACCTCTTGCGCCTGACATGAATTTTATTCTTAAAAAAGAAGCTGATAATATCGAGGCAGGA
This sequence comes from Rikenellaceae bacterium, assembly GCA_021201795.1. GTDB lineage: Bacteria > Bacteroidota > Bacteroidia > Bacteroidales > Rikenellaceae > JAJBUQ01. The sequence continues at coordinate 68,373 of JAJQEF010000024.1, read as the reverse complement.
TTGGAAGCTCTTGCTAAACTTACATCGGGGAGCGTGAATTTGAGTGTTAATGCTGAGGGGGAAACCGGAGTTCTTAATAAAGTTAAAGGTGCTTCTGTTCACAGGTTCGAAGGTCCTCATCCTGCAGGAAATGTGGGTGTGCAGATCAATCATATCGCTCCTATTAACAAAGGCGAGATTGTCTGGACTGTCGATGTTCAGAATCTTGCGATATTCGGAAGGTTTATCAAAACGGGTAAGGTTGATATGACCAAAACAATAGCCGTGACTGGTTCGCAGGTTGAAAACCCACAGTATTATACTATAATAAACGGAGCAAGTATCGGTAGTATCCTAAAAGGAAAAATCAAACTGCAGAAACAGGGTGATTCAGTCAGGATAATAAGCGGTAATGTTCTTACCGGACAAAAAGTGGAAGAAAACGGCTTCATAGGGTTTTATGGAAATCAGATAACTGTTATTCCAGAAGGCGATAAATATGAAATGTTAGGATGGGCTGCACCGCGTTTTAATAAATTCTCCGCTTCACGCAGTTATTTCTCATGGCTCATGCCGAAAAAGAAATACGATCTTGATACTAATATTAATGGTGGCGAAAGAGCTCTCGTTATGTCCGGCATATATGATAATTGTCTGCCTATGGATATCTACCCTATTTATCTTATTAAAGCCATTATGGCAGGTGATATAGAGAAGATGGAGAATCTGGGTATATATGAAGTGATCGAAGAAGACATCGCTTTGTGTGAATTCGTTGATCCATCTAAAACCGAGATGCAGGCTATTTTAAGGGATGGTATAAATGCCATGATAAAAGAGCTTAATTAATAGACGTTTACAGATGAAAGCAACAAGAAACTTTGTAGATAAAATAAAACCGAACTTTGAAAAAGGAGGAAAATTTGAAAAACTCCATTCAACGTTCGATGCGTTCGAGACGTTCCTGTTCGTTCCTAATACAGTTACCCATAAAGGAAGCCACATCAGGGACGTAATCGATCTGAAAAGGACTATGTCCGTCGTAATCTTCGCACTGCTGCCCGCTCTTCTTTTCGGAATGTTCAACGTAGGTTTACAGCATTTCAGGGTATTTGGTGAAATAAATATAAGCGATCCTTATACGTTCGATCTTATATGGAAGTGTTTTTGGTTCGGATTCCTTAAAGTGCTTCCGATTATAATCGTTTCATATGTAGTGGGACTGGGAATAGAATTTATTTTCGCACAGCTGAGAGGGCACGAAGTTAACGAAGGCTTCCTGGTAACTGGATTCCTTATCCCTCTTGTAATGCCGGTGGATGTACCTTTATGGATGGTTGCCGTTGCTACTGCATTTGCGGTTATCATTGGTAAAGAAGTGTTCGGAGGAACAGGAATGAATATCTTCAATCCTGCCCTGCTTGCGCGAGCATTTATATTTTTTGCGTATACTCCTTATATATCCGGTGATAAAGTTTGGGTCGCAGGATTGAATAAGGCTCCTGAAGGCATTGTAGATTCATATTCAGGTGCAACCCCACTTGCGGATATAACCAATGCACTGACCGAGGGAGCTCATATGGTGGATTGGAGCAACGGAACTTCCCCCATGAACTGGTTTATCGGAACCATTCCGGGTTCTATAGGTGAAACTTCGACGTTGGCTATTCTTTTAGGAGCGATAGTTCTTCTGATCACAGGTGTCGCAAGTTGGAGGATAATGTTATCTGTATTTGCAGGGGGATACCTTACCGGACTTCTTTTTAATGCCATAGGACTTAACGCGGCGATGGATATGCCTGCTTACTATCATTTGATGATCGGAGGTTTTGCATTCGGTGCGGTATTTATGGCTACCGATCCTGTCACAGGTTCCCAGACCAATACAGGTAAATGGATATACGGTTTCTTCATAGGTGTTCTTGCCGTACTGCTGAGGGTTGTGAATCCAGGATATCCGGAAGGAATGATGCTCTCGATATTGTTTATGAATGCTATGGCTCCGCTTATCGACCATTATGTAGTTCAGGCAAATGTAAACAGAAGGAAAAAACGTTTAAAAACCGCTGTAAAATAAGTAAAGATGAATAAGAACAGTAATAAATACATTATAACCTATGCTTCTGTCATGGTTATAATCGTGGCGGCGGTTCTCTCCTTTGCTGCCTTACAGTTAAAAGACCGTCAGGACAATAATGTCAGGATGGAGAAAATGGGTGACTTACTAAGATCTATCGGTAAAGGCGAGGACGCCAATTCCGTAAAAGATAAGTTCGCTTATATTACTGAAGAATACGATAAATATATCCAAAAAGCATATACTGTAACTACGGATGGAAACATATCGGACGGAGATGCCTTTGAAATTCTTCTGAACCTTAAGTCTGAGTATGACAAGTCTGCGGCTGAGAGGAATCTTCCTGTATTCGAAAGTAACGATAATGGTAAAAAATACTATGTGCTTCCTACGTGGGGGTCAGGATTATGGGGACCTGTTTGGGGTTATGTTGCTTTGGAAGAAGACTGGAGTACCATTTACGGTATAATTCTCGATCATGCCAGCGAAACTCCGGGTCTTGGGGCTGAAATTACATCTTCTGCGTTCCAGGATCAGTTTAAGGGCAAACAGATTTATTCGGGTGATAAGTTCGTGGGCATTACAGTCCTGAAAAACGGAGCTGAAAACAATCCGCATGCTGTGGATGCGATTTCAGGCGGTACTATTACCAGTCGTGCCGTTGAAACCATGATTGCGAACTGTATTAAAAACTACGGTGAATATATAGCGAAACAAAGGCAGGCGGAAGTTGCCGTTGTTTCTGTAAGTGAAGTTGAATCAGAACAGGTAAATACGACTGACGATGAATAATACAGAAAAAGAACCTTTATTTTCAGCGAAAAACAGGAACGTCCTTTTGAGCCCGCTCGGAAGTAATAATCCTATCACAATTCAGATACTGGGTATTTGTTCCGCACTGGCCGTTACGGCAAAACTAAAGCCTGCGCTCGTTATGGCTCTATCGGTTATCGTAGTAACAGCAATGGCAAACCTTATTATTTCTTTATTAAGAAATACTATACCTGCACGAATAAGAATTATAGTCCAGCTTGTTGTTGTGTCAGGGCTTGTAATTCTTGTGGATCAGGTACTAAAAGCATTTGTTTATGATGTAAGCAAGCAATTATCCGTCTATGTCGGATTAATCATTACAAACTGTATAATCATGGGACGTCTGGAGGCATTTGCTTTAGCAAGTAAGCCATGGCCGGCGTTGCTTGATGGTATCGGAAACGGACTTGGTTATGGGTTAATTCTTGTAATCCTCGGCTTCTTCCGCGAACTGCTTGGTGCGGGAAGCATATTTGGATATCCGATAATACCCGATTCATGGTACATCTCAAACGGTGGTTTTTATAGTAATAACGGACTTATGCTGTTGCCTCCGATGGCGCTGATAGGTGTTGGAATTATTATATGGATAACGAATTCAAGAAAAAAGAAAGCGTAACAGTTAAGTCAAATATACTATGGAAAATATATTAAGCATTTTTGTCCGTTCTATTTTTGTCGACAATATGGTGTTCGCGTTCTTCTTTGGAATGTGTTCGTATATTGCCGTATCGAAAACAGTTAAGACTGCTATGGGGCTTGGTATTGCGGTAATTTTCGTAATGCTGATAACAGTTCCTGTAAACTATTTATTATTGAAATATGTCCTTGCTCCGGGAGCATTGACATGGATATCTCCTGATTTTGCTACTGTAGATCTGGATTTTCTCCGTTTTATAGTTTTTATTGCGGTAATTGCTTCTATCACTCAGTTAGTGGAAATGATCGTAGAAAGATTTGCACCTGCACTTTATAATCAGTTAGGTATATTCCTCCCCTTGATTGCGGTGAACTGTGCGATTATGGGTGCCTCACTTTTCCTTCCTGAAAGGGAATATGCGAATGTAGGCCAGGCTGTTACGTTTGCCCTAGGATCTGGTATCGGTTGGTGGCTGGCTATTATTATGATGGCTGCTATACGTGAGAAAATAACATACTCTAACGTACCGCTTCCGCTGAAAGGCGTGGGTATAACATTTATAATTACCGGATTAATGGGAATTGCGTTTATGTCGTTCCTTGGAATTCAAATATAATAGGATCAGGAAATGGGTTTATCAATATTAATATCAATAATTGCTTTCCTTATCGTTACTTTACTGCTTGTGGCGGTACTTCTTTATGCGAAAGCTAAACTTATTCCGTCGGGCAATGTCAATATCGACATAAACGACGGTGAAAAAGAACTTGTTGCAGAACAGGGAAATACACTTTTAACAACTTTGAGCAATAACGAGATCTTCCTTCCCTCTGCGTGCGGGGGCGGCGGTTCGTGCGGTATGTGTAAATGTCAGGTTACTGATGGCGGCGGTGAAATACTTCCTACCGAGGTAAACTTCTTTACACGTAAGCAACAGCAACAAAAATGGAGGCTGGGATGTCAGGTGAAAGTAAAATCCGACATGAAAATCAAAGTTCCTGAAAACGTTCTCGGTGTGAAAAAATGGGAATGTGAGGTTGTCTCTAATAGAAATGTCGCTACTTATATCAAAGAATTCGTGGTAAAACTTCCGGAAGGCGAAAACCTCACCTTCCGTTCAGGAGGATATATTCAGATTGATATACCGAAATACGAAGGCATCAAATTCAGCGATTTCGATATCGAAAAAGAATACCATGATGAATGGGACAGCATGAAACTCTGGGGACTTGTAACTAATAATCCGGAAGATACTTTTAGGGCTTATTCCATGGCTAACCACCCGGCGGAGGGGAATATTATAATGCTTAACATACGTATTGCTACCCCGCCGTGGGATAGAGCGGCTGGTACGTTTATGAATGTTAATCCGGGTATTTGTTCTTCCTATATTTTCTCAAGAAAACCGGGAGATAAGATCACTATTTCCGGACCTTACGGAGAGTTTTTTATTAAAGATACCAAAAACGAAAAAATGTTTATCGGCGGCGGTGCCGGTATGGCTCCGATGAGATCGCATATTTTCCATATGTTCCATACGGAAAAAACCGATATTCCGGTAACCTTCTGGTACGGTGCACGTTCTAAGCGTGAAATATTCTACGAAGACCAATTCGAGAAGATCGAACAGGAATTCCCTAACTTTAAGTTCAATATTGCTCTATCGGAACCTAAACCTGAAGACAACTGGGAAGGTTATGTAGGATTTATCCATCAGGTTATATTCGATCAATATCTCAAGGATCATGATGCTCCGGAAGATATAGAATACTATCTATGCGGACCTCCGATGATGACGGCAGCAGTTACCGTAATGCTGGACAATCTCGGTGTACCACCTGAAAACATAATGTACGACAACTTTGGTGCATAATATGAATATATAAAGAGAGGTTCGAAAGACCTCTCTTTTATTTTTAACTTTGAAATTAAAAACCAGATGAAATACCCCTTTACCAGAAGAGATGACGAATGTATTGACGATTATTTCGGAACACAGGTTCCGGATCCATATAGATGGCTGGAAGATGATCTTTCAGAAGAGACATCTGAATGGGTGGAAGTGCAGAATCGATTTACTGAGAATTATTTTTCTAAAATACCATTCAGGGAAAAAATAAAGGAAAAATTAAGGGAGTTATATGATTATGAGTCTTTTGGTTTATGTTTAAAGAAAAATGATTACATATACTTTTTTAAAAACAATGGACTCGATAATCAGGATATCTTATACAGGCAAGCTGGTTTTCAAGAAGCCGTAGAGGTTTTCATAGATCCGAATAAAATTTCTTCCTCAGGGACGACAACAATTTCCGGAATCGGTTTCTCGCCAGACGGCAGATATATTTCTTATCTTTTATCGGAAGCCGGATCGGATTGGAGTACCATAAAAATAATCGATACCGATACTAAAGAACATCTCACAGATGAAATAAAGTGGGTTAAATTCTGCCAGCCTCAGTGGTCTGTAAATGGTTTTTATTTCAGCGGATATTCTCAACCCGAGAAAAACGAATTATCGGAAATCAATTCCCGGCAAAAAGTTTTATTTCACCGATTAGGCACTTCACAAACAACAGATATGATTATTTTTGAAGACAAGGGTAATCCGTTAAGGTATTATCATCCGCATATTAGTCAGGATTTAAGACATCTTGTGATAATTTGTTCCGAAGGAACATCTGGGGATTTGATTTTTATTGTAGACTTAGCGGATGGGGCTACCGATTATCTGACCGGGAATTTCAAGTCTGATTACAAATATATTTCATGTAATAACGGAATGTTATTATTATTAACCAATGAGGGAGCACCGAATAATCACATCGTAGAATATGATCTAAGCTCAAAACAGAGAAAAGAAATTGTACCTGAAGAAGGGATTGTGATTGAAGATGCGGTAAAAATCGGAAGTGATCTGATTATAAATTATATTAAAGACGTTAAGAATGTTCTTGTAAAATACAGTATTGCCTCTAACAATAAAGAGACTTTGTTTGAACCGGAAACAGGGACTGTTATTCTTTATCAACCAAATGAGTGTTCGGTGTTTTATTCGGTGAAAAATCACCTCTCGCCGGGTACTGTATATTATGTTGATGAAAAAAATGTTTCTCCTATACCATTTAAAAGTTCGCAGTTGAATTTTAATCCTGAAAATTTTGTTACCGAACAATTATTCTTTGAAAGTAAGGACGGTGCAATAATTCCAATGTTTGTTTCGCATAAAAGGCATTTAATATTAGACGGGCAAAATCTGGTTCATTTATATGGATACGGAGGATTTAATATAAGCCTTACTCCGGATTTCAGTCCTGCGAATATTCTTTTGATGGAAAATGGAGGGATATATGCGGTCGCAAATATCCGTGGTGGCGGAGAGTATGGAGAGCAGTGGCATAGAGCCGGAATGCTTGATAAAAAACAAAATGTATTCGATGATTTTATATCTGCTGCTGAATATTTGATAGAAGAAGGTTATACTAACCCTTCTAAACTTGTAATATCGGGAGGTTCTAACGGAGGGCTCTTAGTCGGAGCATGCCTTGTTCAGAGACCTGATTTATTTGCAGCGGTTATTCCCCGAGTAGGTGTGTTGGATATGCTCCGATTTCATAAATTTACCGTTGGTTGGGGATGGATAGTAGAGTACGGATGCAGTGAGAATGAAGATCAGTTTAAATTTATATATGAATATTCGCCTTTACACAATATAAAAGAAAATGTAGCCTACCCTCCTGTTCTTGTAATGACAGCGGATCATGACGACAGGGTCGTTCCTGCTCATTCTTTTAAATTTGCTGCGGTTTTACAAAACGCCCGGATCGGCAGCCATCCCATACTTATAAGAATTGAAAAAGAAGCGGGCCATGGGGCAGGAAAATCGCGTAAAAAAATGATATACGAGATGAGCGATATGTTATCGTTTATTTTTGATTCGACCGGTATGAAAATAAAAAACCTCCCATAAGGGAGGCTCTTTATTAACGATATTCATATTTGGTATGCTTACTTAGGTTATTCGCTTTTTTTATCGGTATAATAGTGAAGCCGTACGAATGGTCTTCATTCCCATGTAATACATACTGCGGATAAGTACGGGCTCCCCAGCTGTTATCTCCTCCTACTCCTGTCATTTTGTAGTCTATATTCAGCTCTACATAATCCCTTGGTTTGATGTCATTTATGTGCGTTTGTCTGGGTCTGAGGTTTCTTAATTCTTCATCTGTGTTTTTACCGTCGTACCCGAATATTTGATATGGTCTGTTAGATTCCTTACAGTCAAAATCTTCTACACTGTTATGCAAGGCATTAAATTCAATAAATTCATCTGCAACGATCAGAAGTCCGCGTCCAGATGTATTATGCAAAGCCATCCATTTTACGTCTGTCCTGTGCCCGTTTTCCTGCGGCCTTACATATGGATAATACATATTTGCCACATTTGTCTTGTAGACATCTGTAAAAGAACCGGAGTTCCTGTCCCAATAATTTTCATCCGGTCCGCGACCGTAATAAATTACATTATTATAATTAGCAGGAGTTCTCATTCTCAATCCCAACCTCGGAAGTTCCGAATTCATTTTTTCAGAACCTTTGAGTCTCGCGTCGACTTTAATTAATCCATCATGGTAAATATTATATGTAACCGTCATCTCGGTTTCCGGTTGTTCGAGCATGTAGGTTATTTCAACTGCTGCACTGTTGTGACGGTTCTGTGTGTTTACCTTGACTTTAAAGTCGCGTGACGCTTCCTTCCAGCCCTGATTCCTTGATGGCCATTTATTGCCGTAATCGTTGTCCGTAGGCCCTCTCCAGAAATTAGGTTGAAGTCCGAATTCCTTATCTATATAATTTATTCCGTCTACCGTATATTCCGTTACGATACCCTTATTTTTATTGAAAACAAAACGAAGTTTATCAGCACTAACGATGATCTCCCCGTTATTTTCGGATAATGTTACGGTTTTATTTTTTGCTTGATAATTAACTTTTTGTCCGGGTATGCCGATATTGAATTGTTCTTCAGCAATAATATGCCCCTTGCTTATAAGTTCGGAATTCTCTTTTGTCAGGGCGCGGACATTAAACTGATATTCCATGCCTGCATATTTCTTCTTGATCTTCGGCAAGTCTACATTTATTGAAGCTGATTCCTGTGGAGCAAGCGAAATATTGAATTTCCCGGTTTTTATGGTTTTTCCTTCGATCTTGAATTCATATATGAAATCGAATTCATCGAGATTCGTGAAGAAGAACCTGTTGGTCAATTTCAGTTGTCCGTGGATAATGTTGTCGCCTTCAAAAAGGATGTTCTGATAAACTTTTTTTATTTCATTCAATCCAGGATGTGCAGTACGATTAGAATTGATAATTCCGTTTACACAGAAATTAGCGTCCGACGGAACATTACTGCCGAAGTCTCCTCCGTAAGCCCAGAACCCACCGTCTTTATCAGTCCATATGCTCTGATCCACCCAGTCCCAGATGAATCCACCCTGAAGGTTAGGATATGAATACATTAAATCCCAGAGATATTTAAAATTACCAGTGCTGTTACCCATGGCATGAGCGTATTCACATAATATATACGGTTTATTACTTTCGCTCTTACCCCAGTTTTCTATCGACTGGTAGCTTGCATACATAGGGCACATTATATCTGTGTTCCATTCCCGACCTGCTCCTTCGTATTGTATAGGGCGATGCTTCTCTTTTTCTTTAAGAAGAAGATAAGTTTCATAAAAATTGGATCCGTTGCCTGCCTCATTACCCAAAGAGAAAAATGTTACGGATGCGTAATTCTTAGTGCGTTCGTACATATTTAACGTACGGTCGATATGCGCATTCAGGTAAATCTCCATATCGGCAATCTGGCGTGCGCCGTGAGTTTCGATATTGGCTTCGCTACATACGTAAAACCCGAATTCATCGCATAGTTCATAAAATCTTCTTTGCTGCGGATAATGGCTGGTACGAATTGCATTGACGTTATTTTGCTTCATTAAGGCAAAATCCTTGCGCATGGTTGCTTCATCGACAACATGGCCGGTATACGGATGATGTTCATGGATATTGAATCCCTTTATCATTGCAGGTTGTCCGTTGATAAGATATTGATTGCCGCGAATCTCAATGGTCCTGAATCCAACTTTACGTGCGATATATTCCGTGTACCTGCCTTCATATTGAATTGTAGTAAGGACAGTGTAGAGATTAGGTTTTTCCGCGCTCCATGGTTTTACATCTGCTACTAAAGTATTAAATCGTACGGTATCTTCTTTTTTCATAGATAAGGCAATATCCTTTGTTTCTTTAATAATGGTATTGCCCTGGTCGTCGATCAGTTCGAAAAATATTTTCGCATCCTTCGTATTCAAGTTATGGGTTTTGACCACAACTCCGAAATCAAGAATCCCGTCTTTATAAGAATCGGATAATTTGGAATTAACAATAAAATCTCGTACCCTTACTTTCGGTCTTGCTGTGAGGTAAACGTCGCGTTCGATGCCGCTTAATCTCCAGAAATCCTGATCTTCCAGATAACTGCCTGTAGTCCACCTGTATGTTTCCAAAGCGAGTAAATTATATCCTTGTTTTATATAAGGTGTAATATTAAATTCCGCAGGATTTTTGGAATCTTCGCTGTATCCGATCCTTTCACCGTTTATATAAACGTAGGTTCCTGATTTTATAGCTCCTATGTTAAGAAAAACCTCTTTATCGATCCATGAGAACGGAATAGTGAACTCTTTACGGTACATTCCTGCAGGAATGACTTCGGGAAGTTCCGGAGGTGTCGGTCTGCCAAATGTAAACTCATACTGTACGTTTGTATAGATTGCATCACCGTATCCGTTGAGTTCCCAATTGGCGGGAACTGAGATTTCATCCCATGAAGAATCGTTGAAATTTTCAGCATAGAAACCGTCTATTAATTGTCTTTGGTCTGGAACCCATTTGAATTTCCATTTCCCGTTTAACGAGCGGAAATATTGGGATTCGGAGTAATTATCTGTAAGCGCCTGCTGACGGTCTGTGTAACTCATAAATTCCGTATGCGGATATTCTTTATTTATAGCTACGATCTCGGGATCCAACCACTCGGTATTTTGTCCCCGAGCCAAAGGAACAACGGCTAAAACCGCGAGTAATAGAAAATTTGTTCTGTTCATATAAAAGTTTTTAGTAGTTTTTATCAGTAGTGCATCCTTCATTAATGTCGCATACATCCAGTACGGATAGTGTTGCGAGGTTTACGATAGAAGATACGGAAGCTGTTTCGGAAATTATATGTACTCCGGGAGCGCCGTTAAGTCCTAATAATATAGGTCCTGTAACCTCATTGCCGCCTATCTCTTCAACAAGTTTATAGGATATATTTGCGGCCGAGAGATTCGGAAATATAAAGGTATTTACTTCTTTGTCTTCGAGTTTAGAGAACGGGAATTTTTCCATCCGGGCTTTTTTATCGAGTGCGAAATCCACTTTCATTTCTCCGTCGACGATTAGCTGAGGATATTGGTCATGCAATATTTTGACAGCATGGGCAACGGTTGTTGCATCAGGTTCCGTATCTGTACCGAAATTAGAATAAGATAGCATCGCGGTTACTGGTTCTACTCCGAGTTTTTTTATCGCATTTGTTGCAAGAATTGTAATGTCCACAAGTTCCGAAACTGAAGGCTGTGTATTTACCGCCATGTCTGCGAAGAACATCGGACCTTTCTTGGTCATCACGATTACCATTGCCGCAAGTGTCGAACGGTTGAAGTTCTGAAATATTTTTCTGGCAGGCTCAAGAGAGGTGGTATATCTGCGGCTGTAATTCAGGATTACACTGTCAGCGTCACCGCAATATGCCATCATGAGACTGAACCAGTTGTTCTTACCCATATTTTTCAGGCAGTCTTCTTTAGAGAGTCCCTTGCGGTTTAGTTTATTATACAATACCTCTGCATACTCTTTTCTGGTTTCTTCAGCCTTATCGCTTCTGTGATCGATAATATGGCTTTCGTCTATATCGAGGTTATTTTCTTTAATGATAGCCAATATCTTTTCTTTATTACCTACCAATATAGGGAACGCTATCTTGTCGTGAAGAAGGTCGGAGGCAGCTTTTAATGTATTTAGATTTTCAGCATAAGCGAATACCAGCCTTTTTGAAGGACAGTTGCGTGCTTTATTCCTTATTGCTCTTAACAGTCTGTTGTCCCTTCCCATTCTTGTTGCGAGTTCGAAGCGATAAGAATCCCAGTCTTTTATTTCCTTCCGTGCAACACCGGAAGCTATTGCTGCTTTAGCCACTGCCACGGATATCGCGGTTATAAGACGTGGGTCCAGTGCCTTCGGAATCAGATAATCCCTTCCGAATGTTATCTTGGCACCATTATATGCAGTTAGTACAATGTCCGGTATAGGTTCTTTCGCGAGACTAGCTAAGGCCTTCACGGCTGCGATTTTCATTTCCTCGTTGATTTTTGCCGCACGTACATCCAGGGCTCCGCGGAAGATATAAGGGAATCCAAGTACATTGTTTACCTGATTTGGATAATCGGAACGTCCGGTAGAAAAGATTATATCTTTTCTCGAAGCCATAGCCTTGTCATAAGATATTTCCGGATTAGGATTTGCCAGTGCGAATACAATCGGATTATCTGCCATGGATCTTACCATATCTTCAGTTACGATGTCGGCAACCGATAGCCCGAGAAAGACATCGGCGCCTGTAAGGGCTTCCCCGAGAGTACGGACGTCACTGTCTGTTGCAAAAAGTTCCTTCATAGGGTTGAGATCAGTACGCTGACGGGAAATAACACCTTTACTGTCGCACATTATCAGATTCTCTTTTTTTACGCCCAAAGAAATATACAGTTTAGAACAGGCTATTGAAGCAGCTCCTGCACCATTCACAACGACTTTAATCTGTGAAATATCTTTATCTGCGATTTCAAGTGCATTGATCAGTGCCGCCGCAGAAATAATCGCCGTGCCGTGCTGGTCATCATGCATCACAGGAATATCCAGTTCGTCTTTTAACCGTTCTTCGATTTCAAAGCATTCCGGTGCTTTTATGTCTTCGAGGTTTATACCTCCGAACGTAGGTGAAATATTTTTAACGGTTTCGATAAATTTGTCTACATTTTTCGTATCCACTTCGATATCGAATACGTCAATATCCGCAAATGTTTTGAACAGCAAACCTTTACCTTCCATAACCGGCTTACCTGCCAGGGCGCCGATATCACCAAGCCCGAGAACAGCTGTTCCGTTCGATATCACGGCAACCAGATTACCTTTTGCCGTATATTTATAAGCATTGTCCGGGTCCTTTTCTATTTCAAGACAAGGTTCTGCTACGCCCGGGGAATATGCCAGTGATAGATCTTTCTGTGTATTATATGGTTTTGTAGGTACTACTTCTATTTTTCCGGGTCTTCCTTCCGAATGGTACTCCAACGCCTCGTCTCTTTTACTTTTTATTTCTTCCATAATATTTTTTATTAATTTATAAGAAAAGTTATTCTGCGAATTTAATGAATATATTTTATTAATTTTGTACAAATTGATATCAATGAAGCAGGAAAAACCTCACTTGCTGAACCTTCCCTTTATGAACATAAATACCCGGTATATAAATGGTAAACGGGAAATCTGGGACGATCTGAGAAAAAAATGGCTGGTATGTACCCCGGAAGAATGGGTGCGGCAGAATTTCATTCGGTTTCTGACTGAATATTTAAATGCGGATCCTTTATATATCAAACAGGAGCATGTTGTTAACCTGAATGGAGTTTCCCTGCGTGCTGACATCGTGGTTTATGATAAGAACGTTAAACCGTTAATGTTAGTTGAATGCAAGGCTCCGACGATTAAAATAACCGAAAAAACGATCAACCAGGTCTGTAAATACAACATGATTATGAAGGTTCCTTACATATGTGTCACCAATGGAATAAACCATTTTTTTTATTATTATTCCGAAGATCAGGAATGCATGGAGGCAATGAAAAATATTCCGGTTTTTTAAAATAAAAAGAGCATAAAATATCTTTAAGGAAAGAATATTTTATGCTCTCATTACTATGAGAGCAATTGGCATAACTTCATATTGTAAAGATATATCAAATTTTATAAAAAACAATACCCTGAATATTTTTTATCGGTTTTTATCGGATCATGAAGCGGATTCCGTAGGTTTGGTAAATTAGTTTTAACTTAAGTTTTTAATAAAATATTCCAGTTCACCGTATAATTTATTAATTGGCAAACCCATGACATTATAAAAACATCCGTTTATTCTTTTAATTCCGATATATCCTATCCATTCCTGAATTCCATAACTCCCTGCTTTATCGTAAGGCTTGTATTTTTCGATGTAGTAATCGACCGCTCTTTCGGTTAAATTATCGAATTCAACTTCCGTTATGCTCGAAAAAGAATGCTTATGATGCATGTTTTTAATTGTCACTCCGGTAATTACATGGTGTATTCCCCCTGAAAGTTCTGATAACATTTTTTCAGCGATCTCCCTGCTTTCAGGCTTCCCGAATATTATATCGTTCTTAATAACGAGCGTATCGGCTGTAATTAGAATGTCGTCTTTCTTTAAAGGTTCCGGATAATTATCCGCCTTTTTTTCGGACAGAAAAACCGGAATGTCAGTTACTTCCAAATTTGTTGGAAAACACTCGTCAGTTTCATAGCTAACCGTACTGAAATTTAAATTCAGACCACTTAGAAGCTTTTTTCTGCGAGGCGAATTGCTGGCAAGTATTATATTGAAATTATTAATGTCTTCCGGCAGCAGCATAATTACCTCAGCATTTTAACGGTTTTTTCCAATGAGTTGTAAAGTATATCGATCTCTTCGAAAGAATTGTACATTGCCAGTGAGACCCTGGCCATGCTTTGGATGCCGTAATGAGTCATGACAGGTTCCGCACAATGGGTTCCGGTACGGATAGCCACTCCCATTTTATCGAGTATCATGCCGATATCGTACGGATGGGTTCCTTCCACAGTAAAAGAAACGATGCTGCATTTATCCGAAGTATTACCGTATATCCGTAGACCGTCGATCCGGGAAATTTTTTCAGTCGTGTAATTCAATAATTTGTTCTCGTAACTGTGTATTTCATTTCTGTCGTATCCGGATAGATACCTGATTGATTCTGCAAGACCTATTGCTCCTATGAAATTTGCCGTTCCTGCTTCGAATTTCAACGGTATATCAGCGTAAACTGTTTCTTTAAAGGATACGGTTTTTACCATATCACCTCCTCCGAGAAACGGAGGCAATTCTTCCAGCCACTTCTCCTTTGAATAGAGAACACCTATTCCGGTAGGACCATATAATTTATGTCCTGAAAAAACATAAAAATCGCAATCCAGATCACGAACATCGGTTTCACAGTGAACTATCCCCTGACATCCGTCTACCAATACCGGAACTCCTGCGTCATGCGATAGGCGTATGATTTTTCTTATATCAGGTAATGTTCCGAGAACATTTGACGCATGTGTGACGGCCAAAATCTTTGTCCTGTCATCAATTAGTCCGGGTAAAAAATCAGTATTCAGTGAACCGTCGTCTTTGAACGGCATAACTTTTAGTTCTGCATTTTTCCTGTGACACAGCATCTGCCAGGGAACAATATTGGAATGATGTTCCATTTCAGAAACAATGATGTTGTCTCCGGAATTAACGAATTTTTCACCAAAAGAATACGCTATCATATTTATCGACATCGTGGCACCGGAAGTGAAAACTATTTCTTTTTCTGATTCCGCATTAATAAATTCTGCAACGGTTTTTCGTGCCTCTTCGTACTCGGATGTGTTGGATTCGCTTAAATAATGTAATCCCCGATGAATATTTGCATTGGATTCGGTATGTAGGGAGTTTACTTTTTCTATTACCTGTACAGGTTTTTGTGCGGTAGCGCCATTGTCTAGATATACTAACGGTTTACCATGAACCTTAATATTCAAGATTGGGAAATCTTTCCTTATTTTTTCTATATCGAACATTTAAAGTCTTTCTATCTTTTTTGTGGCTATATCATTTATTTTATCCGATATATCCATGATTCCTATTTCCCCTACTATATCGTTGATGAAACCGTACATTTGTAATTTACGGGCGGTAGCTTCGCTTATTCCCCGTTGTCTCATGTAGAAAATTGCATTTTCATCCAACTGGCCTACGGTTGCGCCATGACTGCATTTTACATCATCCGCATAAATTTCCAGCTGGGGTTTAGAGTCGATCGTAGCTACGTCGCTTAATATCAGGTTGTGATTTTCCTGGAATGCCCTCGTACGCTGTGCATCTTTCTCCACCAATATTCTACCATTGAAGATACCTTTGCCGTCCCCTGATACTATTCCTTTATATTTTTCAAAACTCGTACAATCCGGGACAAGATGCTCGATGTTAGTATGGTTGTCTATAGACTGCCCGCACCCCGAAATATATAGTCCGTAATTATGTGTTTCGGCATTTTTTCCTCTGAGATATACGTTCCAGTTGTTTCTTATCAACCCTCCGTCAGTAGAAATAACGGATATTCTGAGATTACTGTTCTCTGCTTGTTCCGAGTAAAAATTGGAAAGATGGGTTGAAAGATTATTCTCTCTCTGTAGTACAAGTATTTCTGAAGAGGCATTCTTTTCTACAAATACTTCAGATAAACCGTTTATAAGGTATGCTGTGTTGTCGGAAGTCTTTGAGTTGAATATTACTTTGGAAGAACTGTTTTCTTCAAAGATTATCAGGTTTCGGTTATATGCATAGGTGTTTTCCCCTGCATCGTATAAATTTGAAATCGTAAACGGAGTATCGGCAATTGTATTTTTAGGCACATAAATAAATGCTCCGTCCTGCATGAACATAGTGTTCAATGCGGAAACAGAATCTTTGTCATTGACCGCTAATTTGTTGTAATATCGTTTCACCAATTCGGTAAAATCGTTGGCTGCATTACGTAAACTTCCGTATATAATACCGTTGGAAAGCACATGAAGTTCTCCGCCGGAGTAACCATTTACGATTTTTATTTCAAGACTTTCGGTTAAAATTTTTTCCGGATTAGGCGGATTATTTCCGAATAATGAAAAATATTTTTCATAATTATAAAGTTCATATCTCGACTTTATATCGCTGTATTTGTATTTTTCACTTTTGCGGTCCGGTAAGCCAAGAATATTGAAAGACTCCAGAGCTTCCCGCCTGCTGCCGATAATATAATCAGGGAGATCTTCATCTATAAGATCCCTATTATAAAGATACAGATCGGTAAGTTTTTTTTCAATGCTCTCCATTAACGGTAATCTTTAATAAGCCAATCGTAGCCTTTTTCTTCCAATTCGAGTGCAATATCCCTGCCTGCGGTTTTTATTATCTTACCGTTGTAAAGCACATGTACATAATCAGGTACTATGTAGTCCAATAAACGCTGGTAGTGTGTTATAACTATTGTTGCATTGTCAGGACGTTTGAGTTTGGTTACACCGGTGGCGACAACTCTGAGCGCATCGATATCGAGTCCGCTGTCCGTCTCGTCGAGTATGGCGAGTTTCGGATCGAGCATAGCCATCTGGAATATCTCGTTCTTCTTTTTTTCACCGCCTGAAAACCCTTCATTAACCGCACGGTTGGTGAGTTTGCTTTCTATCTCTACAACTTTGGCTTTTTCCCGCATCAGTTTCAGGAAATCCGCAGCTCCCAATGGCTCCTCTCCCCTGCATTTACGCTGCTCATCGACTGCATGTTTGAGAAAATTGGCCATGCTTACTCCCGGAATTTCCACCGGATACTGAAATCCGAGAAAAATTCCTTCGCATGCCCTCTCCTCAATACTCATATCGAGAAGGTTTTTACCGTTGAAAATTACGGACCCTTCCGTAACTTCGAACTTATCATTTCCTGCAAGTACGGAAGCAAGAGTGCTTTTGCCTGAGCCGTTTGGACCCATTATTGCATGAACCTCCCCTTCATTCACTTCGAGGTTGATTCCTTTTAATATCTCTTTATCTCCTACCGTGGCATGGAGATTATTTATCGTTAACATTTATATAATTTTTAATCTGTAATCAAATATCTATCCTACGCTACCTTCCAAGCTCAATGATAATAATTTTTGGGCCTCTACGGCAAATTCCATAGGAAGTTTGTTAAGTACCTCTTTGGCGTAACCGTTTACAATAAGTCCTACGGCATTTTCTGTGGAAATTCCCCGTTGATTGCAGTAAAATAACTGGTCCTCTCCGATTTTGGAGGTAGTAGCTTCATGTTCTACCACACTGGATTTATTGTTTACCTCAACATAAGGGAATGTGTGTGCTCCGCACTTATCCCCGATCAGCAAAGAATCGCATTGGGAGAAATTCCGAGCATTGTGTGCTTTTTTAGCGACTTTAACCAATCCCCTGTAACTGTTCTGGCTTTTTCCTGCGGAGATCCCTTTTGAAACTATCCGGCTTCTGGTATTTTTCCCAATATGTATCATTTTGGTGCCGGTATCAGCCTGCTGATAATTATTCGTCAAAGCAACAGAATAGAATTCTCCGACGCTGTTGTCTCCGAGAAGTACGCAACTCGGATATTTCCAGGTTATCGCGGAACCGGTTTCTACCTGTGTCCATGACAGTTTGGCATTTTCACCTTTGCATATCCCGCGTTTAGTTACAAAATTATAAATACCGCCTACTCCATTTTTATCGCCGGGATACCAGTTTTGTACCGTCGAATACTTTACTTCAGCATCTTTATTTACCACGATTTCCACAACTGCCGCATGTAACTGATTTTCGTCCCTTCTCGGTGCAGTACAACCTTCCAGGTAACTTACGTAAGAACCTTCGTCTGCAACTATCAGGGTTCTCTCGAACTGTCCGGTGTTTGCTGCGTTTATCCTGAAATAAGTCGATAGTTCCATAGGACAGCGAACTCCTTTAGGTATGTAACAGAACGACCCGTCAGAAAATACCGCGGCATTCAGTGCTGCAAAGTAATTGTCGTTGAACGGAACCACTGAACCCATGTATTGCTTAACCAGCTCAGGGTAGTCCTGCAATGCTTCTGAGAATGAGCAGAAAATTATGCCTTTTTCTGCAAGGGTTTCTTTGAATGTAGTTTTCACCGATACGGAATCCATTACGGCATCCACGGCCACGCCTGCCAGCGCCATTTGCTCTTCGAGTGGGATTCCGAGTTTATTAAATGTATTGATAAGTTCCGGATCAACCTCTTCCATACTTTTCGGACCGGTTTTGTGTTTCGGAGCGGCATAATATATTATATCCTGATAATCGATTTCCGGGATATCGAGGTGTGCCCAGGTAGGCATCGTCATTTCCTTCCAGCATTCGAATGCCTTAAGACGGTAATCCGTCATCCATTCGGGTTCGTTCTTTTTAGCCGATATCATTCGGACAGTATTCTCATCCAGTCCTTTCCCGATTGTCTCGGTGTCGATGTCGGTTATGAAACCGTATTTATATTCACCGGAAGTTGCTTCCGTCAAAATCCTCTCCTGTTCTTCCATTATATGCTGATTCGATCTGCAAAGTTAACTTTTAGTCGATAATAGTGCAAAAATAAAACCATTAAAATGCTCGGTTATTACCGCTTCATGACCGTGTTTCTCAAATCTTCGTTGAACTTTTCATACATCGTACTCTCTATAGCATAAGGATATGACAGAATCTCCAACTTGGGAACAATGTCATTGTCGTGGTAACGGTGTCCGTCATGTGTGATTCCGGTCTCTATAAAACCGAGTTTTTGTAAAATTTCAGTCTTTTTGTAGAAATTTCATCTATCACTTGGTCGATTTCAAGAATAATAGGTTTTTCGGTACTTTTCATAAATTCCGACAATATTCTCGAGCCATACCCTCCTCCTCTGGAATTTTTATCTATCGCGAAATGTTCTATATATACATATTTGTCGAATTCCCAGCATCCGATAAATTCCACGATTTTTTCGTTGTCAAGATAACAGTACATGCGGTAATTCTCGGATAATAATGCCGTGATCTGGTGATTCAGCTCTCTTTTTTCATTTTCAGGGAAGCTGTAATTATATATTTCCCATACTGCCGGGAAGTTCGGATCCGAGGTATTTCTAATTATGATAGATTCCATTATTTAAATTTCTTTATGTTTACCACTTATATGTTCTATGTCGAGTCTTATTACATTTGTTCGGTTAAATGATTTGCTGATATATTTCTCAGCAGTATCCTTATGATCCGGACTGTATTTATCAACTATCAAATTAAGTGCATATTTTTTTCTTCGTCCGGTAAATTCATTTCTATTTTCCCGAATACCAGCACGCTTTGATATTCGGTAGAGAATTGTCCGGGAAGAACTTTGGTTTTTCCGACTACTGAAAAACTAACTTTATTATTTATTTTCAAAGAATTCAGTTTGAATCCTTCCGGGGCGCAGTGAAAATATATTTTATCGCCGTCCATGGCGTAACTCATCGGTATGCCGTAGCCATAACCGTTTTCTCCGAACATGGATAATGTTCCGTATTCTCCTGAGAGCAACAGTTCACGGGCTTCCTCTATATTCCATTCACGATTCTTTCGTCTTACTTGGTCAAACATAAATTAGGTGTATTAAACCGCAAATTTACCGAAATAATCCCAATTATATCAGCATATTTGCTAATATTGGTGGTACATTATTTGATGAAATATTATAGTAGAAATAAATAAAAAATTATTTTTGTGCCATGGTAAAGAATAAGAATAAATCAAAAGACGCTGAATATAAGGAGGTTATGGTTGAAGAATCTAATGATTGCGGATGTGGTAATGAAAACATCGACGAGAACGATTCTGCCAATATGACAGAAGAAGCAGAGAATACAGGTGACAACCAGTCAGATTTGTCAGATGATACATCCGTATGGCAGGATAAATACATAAGACTATCAGCTGAATTCGATAATTTCAGGAAGCGCACATTAAAAGAAAAAATGGAACTGATCTCCTCGGGAGGAGAAGACGTTATCAAAGCTATACTTCCCGTGATGGATGATATGGACCGTGCCGTGGATGCTGTTGAAAAATCCGACGATATAGAGTCTGCGCGTACCGGCATGAAACTTATACGGCAGAAGTTGATCGATACTTTAAAGAGTAAGGGCGTTTGCGAAATAGAGGCGCTCGGACATGATATGGACACCGATCTTTATGAGGCTGTGGCAAAATTCCCGAGTGAAGATAAAAAAGGTCAGATAATAGATGTGGTACAGAAAGGCTATAAATTGAACGATAAAGTTATACGCTTCTCGAAAGTTGTTGTTGGAGAATAAGTTATATGGCTAAAAGAGACTATTATGAAGTACTGGGCATCAGTAAAAGCGCCAGTGCTGATGAAATAAAAAAGGCTTACAGAAAAGCCGCAATTCAATACCATCCTGATAAAAATCCAGGTGACAAAGAAGCTGAAGATAAATTTAAGGAAGCAGCTGAAGCATACGATGTATTGAGCAATCCCGATAAAAAAGCCCGTTACGATCAATTCGGACACGAAGGTATGGGTGGAAACGGCGGTTTTGGCGGCAGCGCAGGAGGTTTCAGCGGAGGATTTACCATGGATGATATCTTCAGCCGTTTCGGAGATATATTCGGCGGGCACTTCGGCGGTTTTGGCGGCGGCGGAACCAGAAGCAGGGTTAACCGCGGTTCTGACCTCAGGGTAAAAGTCAAACTTAATCTGAAGGAAATCGTTCACGGCACTGTTAAGAAATTAAAAATAAATAAACAGGTAAACTGTGATAAGTGCAACGGCTCCGGAGCAAACACTCCTAATGGTGTTACAACATGTACGACATGTAACGGGTCGGGATATGTTACCCAGGTAATGGATACTTTTTTCGGACGTACCCAAACGACACAACCTTGTCCTACGTGTCACGGCGAAGGTAAAATTGTTACCGATCCGTGTACAAAATGCCATGGTGAAGAAACGGTGAGAGGTGAAGAAATCGTCGAAATAAAAATCCCTGCTGGGGTCGGCGAAGGAATGCAGCTTTCGGTTGCTGGAAAAGGTAATGCTGCGCGTCACGGTGGTGTAAACGGAAATCTCCTTGTACTCATTCAGGAAGAAAAAGACCCTAACTTTGAACGTGACGGCAATGATTTGATATATAATCTTAAACTGTCAATACCTCAGGCTGTCTTAGGTGGAAGTATAGAGATTCCGACAGTCGATAGTAAAGCCAAAATAAAAGTAGAGGCCGGTACGCATCCCGGAAAAGTTTTACGGTTGAGAGGCAAAGGAATACCCGATGTAAACGGATATGGAAAAGGCGATCTCTTGGCCATAGTCGATATATTCGTACCGAAGAATATTTCTGCTGAAGAGAAAAAAAATATGCAGACCCTGTCCGAATCGCCAAACTTTAAGCCAAGTTCTAAAGGACGCGAACCTAATATTTTCGATAAAATGAGAAAATTCTTTAGATAAAAATTTAGAAAAGGGGGAACTGTTCCCCCTTTTTATTTGAAAACTTTATTTCTCTTTTATTACTTTTGCCGGACAATGGATTTTATAAGCGAAGTTTTTCAGTATAAATTTTTATCGAATGCCGTCTTATCTTGTATTCTTTCAGGAATAGCGTGCGGTCTTATCGGTGCATATATAGTATGCCGCAGATTAGTTTTTCTTGCAGGAGGTGTAACGCATTCGTCGTTCGGAGGAATCGGTATCGCTTATTATCTGGGGTATAACCCTATTTTGGGAGCAATGATATTTGCTGTATTGTCCGGAGTTTGCATGGAAACAATAACATCCAAATTGAAAATACGCGACGATTCCGCCGTGGGAATAATCTGGTCTGTGGGAATGGCAATAGGTATAATATTCGTCACGATGACACCCGGATACGCTCCTGACCTGATGAGCTTCCTTTTTGGGAATATTCTTATGGTAACTCGTCCCGATCTCATTTCCATGACGGTGCTGGATGCAGTAATAATAATATCGGCGATTCTGCTTTATCGTCCGATAATCAATATTGCTTATGACAGGGATTATGCGGTAACCCAGAATGCTCCGGTTAATTTTATAGGTTACCTTATGATGGTCCTGATAGCTGTTACGATCGTTCTTTCAATTCGTGTGGTCGGAATAGTCATTCTTATATCATTGCTTACAATGCCTGCCGTAATTGCAAATATGATCACTAAATCTTTTAAAAAAATTGTATTATATTCAGTTCTCGTATCGATCGTCGGAACACTGTCCGGATTATATCTGAGCTATGTTACGGACTTTCCTTCAGGAGCGTCTACGATTATTGTCCTCACCTTGGTACTTATTATAACTAAAACCACAATCTTTTTAATTAAAAAACGTTAAATTTGCGGATTCTATAAAATTCGTATACAGAATGAAGACCGTACATAAATTAATACTTAAATCATATCTGGGACCGATGTTCCTGACATTTTTTATTGTACTGTTCGTTCTTCAGATGAATTTTATGTGGAGGTATATAGATGAACTGGTAGGTAAAGGATTACAGTTCTCTGTAATACTCGAACTGATGCTCTATTTTTCGGGAACCATTATTTCGACAGCACTTCCTCTCGCTACATTGCTTGCAGCGATTATGACAATGGGAAATCTGGGTGAAAATAATGAGCTCCTTGCACTTAAATCCGCAGGCATATCACTACCTCGTATAATACGCCCACTTTTAATCGTTATCTTTTTTATAGCGATAGGTAGTTTTTTCGTAGCGAATAACTATGTCCCTTATTCCCAGAAAAAGATGTATGCAATTCTGAATGATATCCGGAAGCAGAAGCAGACCCTTGAATTCAAGGACGGAATATTCTTCAATGCAATCGACGACATGAGTATACAAGTCGAGAAACAACACTCTAAAACGGGTAAACTGGAAGGTGTTCTAATTTATGATAACCGTAAGGTTAACGGCGATATGACCACTACCCTTGCCGATTCAGGATACATACGTATATCCGACGACAAAAAATTTCTTTTGGTTACCTTGTTCAATGGTGAAACTTACGAGGAAACAAGAAGCACCATATGGGATCGGAGCAGTGGGTTAAGACATCATATTTTTGACCGTCAGGACGGTATAATTCCTCTAGAGGGTTTTAATATGGAAAGATCGGATGCTTCAGGCTTGTCATCGAGTAAAACAAAAAATATAAAAGAACTGACAGTCGATATAGATTCAATACAGAATGTAGTCGATAAGTCCATGTCGAATTTTAACAGCCGGTTACTTGCCAATTCTATTTTCACATACAATAAAGAAATTATTTACGATACCTTAGAACCAACCAATAGAAAGGTTTTATATGTGTTGGATTCAATAGAGGCACTATCGAAAGATGAAATGGCTGTGGTGGTAGACAATGCTCTGAAAATTGCAACCAATGCTAAGTCATATACTAATTTCGATGAAGAATCTACGAAGAATAATATATCCCAGTTATACCGTTATCAGATAGAGTGGCACAGAATGCTGGCACTACCCGTTTCTATAATGATATTTTTCCTGATCGGGGCGCCTTTAGGGGCGATTATCAGAAAGGGCGGCCTGGGTATGCCTATTGTTATTTCCGTTATATTTTTCGTGATTTACTATATCATAAGCATAACGGGGGAAAAACTTGCCCGTGAAGGTACATGGGACAGCTTCCGGGGAATGTGGCTCGCTACTTTTATTTTATTCCCTATAGCAGCTTTTTTAACTTACAAGGCTACTAATGACTCTAACTTGTTGAATGCGGAATGGTATTTCAACCTGTATAAAAAAATTAAGGCATTTTTTAAAAAAAATAAAAAAAACCGATGGAATCTCAACAAAATAAATATAAACTCAATACTATTGAAGAAGGTATCGAGGCTATCAGAAACGGAGAAATAATTATCGTTGTGGACGACGAAGACAGGGAGAACGAAGGTGATTTTATAGTTGCCGCTGAAAAAACCACACCGGAAATAGTTAATTTCATGGTCACTCACGGCCGCGGACTTTTATGCGCTCCCCTTCCTGAGAAAAGGTGTGTGGAATTGGAACTGCCTCCGATGGTTAAGGATAATACATCAATCCACTCCACCCCGTTTACCGTATCCGTCGATCTGCTAACAAGAGGATGTACTACTGGAATTTCTGTTGCTGACAGGGCTAAAACTATAAATGCTCTTGTCGATGAAAGGGTCAAACCTGAGGAATTCGGGAAGCCTGGACATATATTTCCTTTGTATGCCAAAGAAAAAGGCGTTTTAAGACGTCCGGGACATACTGAGGCCGTAGTGGATCTTACAGTGCTGGCAGGACTAAAACCGGGAGGGGCGCTTGTCGAAATAATGAATGAGGACGGAACAATGGCGAGATTGCCGCAGCTTGTAGAAATAGCTGAAAGATTTGGACTTAAAATAATCACCATTGCGGACCTTATAGCTTACAGGCTTAAAAAAGAATCTATCGTCGAAAGGGATGTGACTGTAAATATGCCGACTGAATGGGGAATTTTTAAACTTACTCCATTTATTCAGAGAAGTAATGGTTTCGAGCATTTTGCCCTGACCAAAGGAGAATGGGATGAAGATGAACCGGTATTGGTGAGAATGCATTCTTCATGTATGACCGGAGATATTCTCGGATCCTGCCGTTGCGATTGCGGGCAGCAGCTTCACGAATCTATGAAGTTGATCGAAAAAGAAGGGAAAGGCGCGGTTGTATATCTTAACCAGGAAGGACGCGGTATAGGGTTCCTCAATAAAATGCGTGCATACAAACTTCAGGAAGAAGGTTACGATACTGCCGAAGCAAATATAAAACTGGGATTCGGTGTGGATGAAAGATACTACGGTGTTGGTGCAAGCATACTGCGTGAAATAGGTGTTAAAAATATACGTCTTCTTACAAATAATCCGCTGAAAAGAGCTGCCTTGGAAGGATACGGCCTTAAGATTATGGAGAATGTTCCGATAGTTATTAAACCTAATAAATACAACGAAAAATATCTCGAAACCAAGGAGAGGTTGATGGGACACGATCTTGGTCTTTTTAATAAGGATAAATAATGAGTTTTTCCAGAGACCTTCGTATTATTTACATGGGAACGCCTGATTTTGCGGTGGAACCGTTAAAGGCACTTCTCGACGATGGATATAACGTTGTAGCTGTAATAACAGCACCGGATAAGCCTGCCGGGCGAGGTTTGAAATTACACGAGAGCGCCGTTAAAAATTTTGCCATTGAAAAAGGATTAAATATTTTCCAACCCGAGAAATTACGGGATCAGTCATTTCTAAACCAGATTGAGGCTCTTAAACCTGATCTTGGTATTGTAATCGCATTCAGAATGCTGCCGGAAATTTTATGGTCGATGCCTAAATACGGGACCTTCAATCTTCACGCTTCCCTGCTACCGCAATACAGAGGTGCAGCACCTATTAACTGGGCTGTAATTAATGGTGAAGAGTACACAGGTGTAACGACTTTTATGCTTAACAGCGAGATCGACAAAGGAGATATTATTTTACAAAAGAGAGTCGGTATCGATTACGGAGACAATGCAGGTACGCTTCACGATAAGTTAATGAATGTAGGTGCGAAGGTTGTACCGGAGACTGTCGATGTGATTTTTTCCGGAAAATACGATCCTGTTATGCAGGATAATGATTCGTCCGAATTAAAGCCTGCTCCTAAAATATTTAAAGCAGACTGCCGTATAAATTGGAACGGTAGCGCTGAAAATATTCGCAATCATATTCGGGGACTTAGTCCATATCCGGGAGCCTGGACTGAAATGTCGACTGGAGAAGAAAATGTTCAGTTTAAGATCTTTGCAGTTGATTCGGAGATAGTGAGAAATACAGACCGTAATCCGGGAGAAATACTCAGTGACGGAAAAAAAGAACTGAAGGTTGCATGTGGAAATGGTTATGTATACATAAAAGAGCTTCAACCGTCAGGAAAAAAACGAATGTTGGTTGAAGAGTTCCTGCGAGGGTTCAAAAATATAAATGAATGCTCATTTAATTAGAAAGCCCCTTATAGGGGCTTTCTTTATTTTAAGATCACCATATTATCCTGGGTGGTTGTTTTTTCGCAATATCTGCATCGCAGATTTAATTCGTCGTTTTTCTTTCGAACGAGGAATTTTGTAGTTATTTTTTCATGATTGGTTATGCATGCCGGATTCGCACATTTCACAAATCCTTCGATGGACTCGGGTACGACCACATTTCTCTTATCGACAACCTCGTAATTTTTTATAGTATTTACGCAGGCCATAGGTGCTACTATCGATATTTTGTTTATTTCATCATCAGCACAATATCTGTTGGCTATTTTTATAATCGCCTTTGATCCCATTCTTTTGCTTTCGAAGTTGCTGCCGAAAGTGATGAGATTGGTTTCTTTTTCCAGTTCCAGAATGTGGATGATCTTAAACAGGGCCTCGGATGGTATATGATCGATCACTGTTCCGTTTTCTATAGCTTTTACATTCAGATTCTTTGTTTCCATCTTTTTTATTTTTTTACTCCGAGTAAATAACTAATAATAGCCATACGAACATATACGCCGTTCTCCGTTTGATTGAAATAGTATGCTTTAGGATTTGAATCCACATCTGTGGCGATCTCGTTTACTCTCGGTAGCGGATGCAGTATTCTCATATTATCTTTTGTTTCCGAGAGCATATTATTTTTTAGAATGTACGCATTTTTCACCTTTTCGTATTCCATAAGATCGGAGAATCTTTCGCGTTGTACTCGTGTCATATAGATGATATCGACATCGTTTATATATTTTCCCATTTCGGTTGTTTCCGTAAATGGAATGCCGAGTTCATTAAGATGTTCCTTGTATTCTTCCGGCATGGCGAGTCCCGGAGGCGCAACGAAAGTAAAGTGTGTCTTAAAATGAGACATGGCCTGTAACAGAGAATGTACCGTCCTACCGTATTTCAAATCTCCTACCAACATTATATTCAGTCCGTCGAGACCGCCCTGGGTTTTCATGATTGAATACATATCGAGAAGGGTCTGGCTCGGATGTTGGTTTGCACCGTCTCCGGCATTTATCACCGGTAATCTCGATACTTCGCTTGCATAACGGGCAGCGCCTTCCAGGGAATGCCTCATAACGATCATGTCGCAATAATTTGAAATTGTCGATATGGTGTCGTGGAACGTCTCTCCTTTCGATACACTCGTATTGGATGTGTCGGAAAAACCGATTACCCGTCCACCCAGTCTGTTGATCGCACTTTCGAAACTTAACCTGGTTCTGGTAGACGGCTCGAAAAATAATGATGCGATAACTTTACCCAAAAGGATTCTTTGATATGGATTTTTTTCAAAATCTGCCGCAATATCCATTATCTTCAGCATTTCTTCTTTCGAAAAATCAGTAATCGAAACTAAATTTTTCTTCATATATTATAAGTTTATTTATATCCTTTAAATTCAATATTAATTCCTTCGATATCTTTAAATTTTAAAACCATCTGTTCTTCAAGACTCTTTCTTATAGAAACAGACATAAGACATTCGTTATCAAAAGCCTGTTCAATGATTTCCGGAGAAAATTCCTTGATAACCTTCATTATATCATTCATTACGAGATATCCGAAATTAATATCATACACTGCATTCTCTGTTTTCATCACAATATTGCAGTTATCCAATACCTCTGCGGCGGAATCTTTGTATGCTGCTATTAGTCCCGGAACTCCTAATTTTGTACCTCCGAAATATCTTACTACCATAACCATCGTGTAGGTAAGATCCCTGGAAAGAAGCTGTCCAAGTATAGGTTTGCCTGCCGTGCCTGATGGCTCTCCGTCGTCATTCGCACGAAATTTTTCACCTTTAGGGCCTAAACGCCAGGCGTAACACCGTTGGGTTGCGTCGTAGAATTTTTTACGCATCTCATCGACGATCTCTTTTATTTCTTCTTCCGTTTCAACGTGCCATGCATAAGAGTGAAACTTACTTCCTTTCTCCCTAAGGTATCCTTCCGTGTATCCGGTTATGGTATTATACGTATCTTCTGCTCTCATCACCGATAACAAATTTATATTTTTATTACCAGATTACATAAAAAAGAGAGGTAAAACCTCTCTCGTATTATTTATTTAACTGTACGGAACATCTTATTCCATCTTATATTGGCCGGGAAACGTTTCTCTTTGTCCATCGAGAACCACACGAAAGTTGCTTTACCAACAATATGATCTTCAGGAACAAATCCCCAGAATCGGGAATCCGCGGAATTATGCCTGTTATCACCCATCATGAAATAGTAATCCATTTCGAATGTGTAATTGACTGCGGGAGCGTTATTTATGTAAATTACCGAATCTTTAACTTGCAGTTCGTTGTTCTCATATACCGATATTATTCTTTCATATAACGGAAGATTTTCAAGCGTCAGATTTACCGTAGTTCCCTTGGCCGGAATCCATAAGGGGCCGAAATTATCTTCGCTCCATTCGTATCCCGCACTATTCGGGAATATCCCTGCATGGGGTTGGGAAAATTCATACTGTGCGACATTGGTAACATTACGGAAGCCTTTAATCTTCTCTGCATTATCTTTTGTTAAGGTTATGTAATATACCGGATTTTGCGGATCGAAAGAATTGAAAACGTCATAACCTGCAATACCCATATCTTTCAGGGTCTCGGTATTTAGTGGAGTGCCGTTTGTCTGGACATAATACAGGAATTCTTTTTTCTCTATATTATCATCGATTTTTCCGTTTATGTGTACTTCCGAATTAATTATCTGCAGCATATCCCCCGGAAGACCGATGCATCTTTTTACATAATTCTCCCTTTTATCCACAGGACGGTAGACTACCTCGGAACTGCGCCATACGTTGTTACGCCCGTAATTTCTTGTGAGGTCATAATAAGTTGACTGCGGATCAGCCAATGCGACGGTATCTCCGGCAGGAAAATTAAATACCACGACATCGTGCCTTTTGATCTCTCCGGTTCCTTTCAATCTGTGATAAGGACGCTTTATCCATTCCACATAAGATTTTTTCGTTTGAGATAACGGTAAAGTATTGTGTACTAAAGGGAATGATAAAGGTGTGTTAGGCATTTGCGGTCCGTAGGACACTTTACTCACGAAAAGATAATCGCCTACCAGTAATGATTTTTCCATCGATGGGGTCGGTATTACATACATTCCGAAGAAAAATATTCTGGCTATTGTCGTAATAATTACCGCGAATAAAATCGCATCCACCCATCCATAAATATAATTGTAGGTTTTATTTCTTTTACGGAGTTCCGTATGCTTGTATCCGAATTTACGATACATCCATTTGGAAATAAAAATATCGTAAATAAAAGGCAAACCGAGAAGCCACCATAAATTTCCCGTCCATACGACGAATATCAGTAAATAAATAACAGATATAGATATGAACTTAAACCATTTATTTTTAAATATTTCTTTGATTTTATTCATTTATTCGTTCATTAGATCTTCCATAGTATAAATTCCTTTTTTCCCGCATAAAAATTCAGCGGCTGCTACTGCACCTACTGCAAAACCTACCCTGCTTTTAGCGTTATGGTCGATCGTTATCAGGTCCGTTTCCGATTCATAAGTAACAGTATGTTTGCCCGGAACAACACTTCTTCTGATGGCGCAGATTTCCAGTTCTTCTCGTGTCGTGGTAGTGCCGCATACCCATTTATTCTTTCTTTCGAGATTTTCCAGTATACCTTCTGCAATAGTTATTGCAGTACCGCTTGGAGCATCTTTTTTCTGGGTATGGTGCACTTCTTCGACAGTAACATCATACTCCCCGAATTTATTCATCAAACGTGCCAATTCCCGATTTATTTTGAAGAAGATATTTACTCCTATACTGTAATTGGATGCGTAAAAGAATGTTCCATTTTTTTCTTTACATAATTTGACAACGTCGTCGTACCTGGCAAGCCATGCCGTGGTTCCGCATACTACGGGCGTTCCATATTGAATACATTTTACAATATTGCCATATGCTGCATCCGGTGCAGAGAATTCTATAGCGATATCGACATTTTTAAGATTTTCTGAATTCAGGTCCTCGGGGTTATTTATATCGATTATAAGTTCTACGGTATGTTTTTTCGATAAAAGTATCTTTTCGATCTCTTTTCCCATCTTGCCGTATCCTATAAGCGCAACTTTCATAATTATTCTGGATTTTAAATTTCACAAATCTACACTTTTTTTAACCAAAAAAGCATTACGGATTTGAAAATCCGTCAGTACTTGGTATATTTGTAGGCAATTATTTAAAAATAAATGAGGTTTTTTCTTTATCTTTCTTATAAAGGTACGGCATATAACGGTTGGCAGATACAAAAAAATGCGCCTTCGGTCCAGGGGACCCTGCAAAATTGTATCGGTATCCTGACAAAAGAAAAAACTGAAATAACAGGTGCTGGACGCACTGATACTGGTGTTCACGCTTCTCACTACGTCGCACATTTCGATACGGCGAAAGAACTGGAGCCTGTAAGTTTTTGTTATCATCTGAATTGTATACTCCCTAAAGATATTGCAGTAAATAAACTGGAAAAAGTCAGCGACAATGCACACTCCAGGTTCGATGCCGTATCCCGGGAGTATAGATATTACATATCCAGAAAAAAAAATCCATTTTTATCGGATACGGCAATGGAATATACCGCTCCGCTGGATATTGATGCCATGAATGTCGGAGCTTCCGTAATAAAGGAATATTCTGATTTTACCAGTTTTTGCAAGCTGCATTCCGATAATAAAACAAATATATGCACCATATATGATTCTTACTGGATTACGGAGGGAGATTCTTTGATATATACTGTGCGTGCAGACCGTTTTCTAAGGAATATGGTGAGGGCTATTGTAGGGACTCTTTTAGATATGGGGAAAGGAAAAGAAAAAGCGGATTCCTTAAGAAAAATTATAGAATCCAAGTCCAGACAAGTTGCAGGTACATCTGCTCCCGCAAGAGGATTGTTTCTGACCGATATTACTTATAACGACAAAATTAAAACGAAAATATAACTTAAAACTTAAACTGAATAATGGTAGGTATAATTAATGATGCTTTTAAAAAGTATTATGGAAGTGAGGGGGAGCTTTTCGCTTCGCCGGGAAGGGTAAATATAATTGGGGAGCATACGGATTATAATTTTGGCTTTGTGTTGCCCGGAGCAATAGATAAAGCTATATATGCCAAAATAAAACCTAACGGAGGAAGACTCTGCAGGGTCTACTCGATCGATTATAATGAAAGTGCGGAGTTCAGTGTAGACTCTAACGAACTGCCTCAGAAACATTTGGTAAGATATGTATTCGGAGTAATTAAAGAAATGCAGAAGCTCGGGAAACGTGTAGAAGGTTTCGATTTTGCTTTCGGCGGAGATGTTCCTATCGGAGCGGGACTATCCTCTTCTGCTGCACTCGAGAGCGTGGTAGGATATGCTATAAGTGAAACTTTCGGACTTGGATTGAGCCGGTTTCAACTGGCTAAAATAGGCCAGATGTGCGAACATAACTATGTAGGGGTTCGCTGCGGTATCATGGATCAGTTTGCTTCGCTTTTCGGTGAAGAGAATAAAGTGATCCAACTGGACTGTCGAACGCTTGATTATAAACTTTTTCCTTTTAATCCAGTAGGTTACAAAGTAGTTCTTTTGGATTCCCAGGTCAAACACTCTCTGGCCTCATCTGAATATAATGTTCGAATGGCTCAGTGCGAAGAAGGCGTGACTACCGTACAGAAGCACGTGAACGGTGTGGAATCGTTAAGGGATGTTACTCTCGATATGCTCAATACATATAAAGGAGAAATGGAGGAAGACGTTTACAGAAGATGTAAATTCGTTATCGAGGAGAACCAGAGAGTATTGGATGCATGTGCCGCACTCGAAAGGGGCGATTATAGGATAATTGGCGAAAAAATGTTCGGGTCTCATCGCGGACTCAGCAAAGATTACGAAGTAAGTTGTCCTGAACTCGATTACCTTGCTGATTATGCAGCAAATTATGACGGTGTGATCGGTTCCAGAATGATGGGAGGCGGATTCGGCGGATGCACCATAAATCTTATAAATGAAGCCAATCATGATGCTTTTATTAACGAGATTACTGAAAAATACAACAGACAGTTCGGAAGACCGCCGAGAGTCATAGATGTTGTGATAAGCGACGGAGCGCGTAAATTGTAATAACCATAAGGTTGTCGTTGTGTAACGACAGCCCTATATTTATATAAAACGCCATGTTTGAAGAGATTAGAAGTAAAGTAGAAGAGATTTGGGAGAACCGCGAATTATTGAAGAAAGAAGAGTCTGAAGTAGTTATTCGCGAAGTGATTGAACTTCTTGACAAAGGAAAATTAAGAACGGCGGAACCTTTGCCTGACGGAGAATGGCTGGTTAACGAATGGGTAAAAAAGGCTGTGATATTATATTTTCCGATTCAGAGGATGAAATCGATGGAGGCAGGGCCTGTAGAGTTCCATGATAAAATGGAATTGAAACATGGCTATGATAAACTTGGTGTACGGGTTGTCCCGAATGCGGTCGCGCGATACGGTGCATATCTGGCAAAGGGTGTAATCATGATGCCGTCATACGTAAATATCGGAGCATATGTCGATGAGGGAACCATGGTCGATACATGGGCCACTGTAGGTTCATGTGCACAGATAGGCAAACACGTCCATTTGAGTGGCGGAGTCGGTATAGGAGGTGTGCTCGAACCTATTCAGGCTTCTCCTGTTATCGTGGAGGACGGATGTTTTATAGGTTCCAGGTGTATTATCGTGGAAGGTGCGAGAATTTGTAAAGAAGCCGTACTCGGGGCGAATGTTGTTATTACGGGATCTACCAAGATAATCGACGTTTCATCGGAGACCCCTGTCGAGTATACGGGATATGTTCCGGCCAGATCGGTAGTGATACCCGGTTCTTATGCTAAGAAATTCCCGGCAGGAGAATATAATGTTCCCTGTGCGCTGATTGTTGGGAAAAGAAAAGAATCTACGGATAAAAAAACTTCACTGAATGACGCGTTGCGCGATTTTAAAGTTTCAGTGTAATTTAAAATGTTACAGAATTATTTTTGAATCAATAATATGGGCGGTACTATAATTCAGGCTTTAACGATCATCGGGTCGCTCGGTTTGTTCCTGTACGGGATAAAGCTGATGAGTGAGGCATTGCAAAAAGTTGCGGGTAATAAACTCAGGGATATTCTGGCCGCAATGACCTCCAATACCTT
Organism: Rikenellaceae bacterium; assembly: GCA_021201795.1. Taxonomy (GTDB): domain Bacteria; phylum Bacteroidota; class Bacteroidia; order Bacteroidales; family Rikenellaceae; genus JAJBUQ01. The sequence continues at coordinate 34,548 of JAJQEF010000024.1, read as the reverse complement.
TAAAAGGATACTGGTTGGTGCTTTGATAACTGCCGTCATTCAGTCGTCCAGTGCGACTACGGTGATGATAATAAGTTTTGTTAATGCAGGCTTATTATCTCTGGTCCAGTCGATAGGACTGATTATGGGTGCCAATATTGGAACGACATCGACCGCTTGGTTGATAAGTCTGTTCGGATTCAAATTCGATCTTGGCATGGCCGCCCTGCCATTGTTTGCGATAGGGTTGCCATTGATGTTTCCGAAGGGAAACAGAACCAAATCCATAGGAGAATTTATTATTGGATTCTCCATACTTTTTATGGGCTTGAACCTACTGAAAGAGTCCATGAGCGGACTTCAGGAAGATCCTGCCATATTAAGTTTTCTTGCGAATTTCAGCGATAACGGATTTGCTTCCGTACTGTTGTTCGTTTTAATAGGAACCGTGCTTACTATCCTGATTCAGTCGTCCAGTGCAACTATGGCTTTGACTATAATAATGTGTAACAACGGATGGATCAATTTCGATTGTGCCGCGGCGATGGTTCTGGGTGAAAATATAGGGACGACGATTACTGCTAATATAGCCTCTTTGGTGGCCAATTCAGAAGCACAAAAGGCCGCCCGGGCTCACTTTATATTTAATATAATCGGGGTTATTTGGATGCTTGCGTTATTTCCTGTTTTCATAAAAATGATCGTGGGAATCGTCGAATTGTTCGGAGGCTCATCTCCTGTTGATAATCCGACAGCACGTCCGATAGCTCTGGCGCTTTATCATACATTGTTCAATATAATCAATACCTTTATTCTTGTATGGTTTACTCCGCAGATAGCTAAATTATCTGCAAAACTTGTAAGAACGAAAGAAACTCCTGCGTCGCGTCTAACCCATATGGAATCCGGGATGCTGTCAACTTCAGAACTGTCGATCGTACAGGCTTACAGTGAGCTTACGGTTTACAGCAAGAGATCTTCCAAGATGTTCGGATTTGTAAAAAATCTTTTTAAGGAAACCAATCAGGATGAGTTTGACAGAATTTACCAGCGTATTGAAAAATACGAGGCCATAAGCGATACTATTGAATCTGAAATTTATAATTATCTGACTCAGGCTACCCGTAATGATATGGGAAGCGAGAGTTTTAAACGTATTGAAACCTTATTTAAAGTAATCTCCGATATCGAAACGATGTCTGACAGGAATTTCCGTCTGGCACGAATTATCAGGAATAAAAGGGACAACGGAATATGGTTCAATCAGGAACTAAGGGATAATGTAAACAAAATGTTTGAAATGGTGGATGTTGCCATAGAACTCATGAACCGTAATCTCAACGCGATCATGGAAGGCAAGAAGACATGTTTGAATGATGTTTATGAAATCGAGGACAGGATCAATAAACTGGAATATTCCCTTAAAGAAAAATATGTTTATAAAGTGAATGAACGGGATTTTAAATATTCCTCAGGAGTTGTTTTTGCTGAGATAATAAGTGAAACAGAACGCCTTGCTGATACGGTTAAAAAAGTCTCTACCCATATGATGAACATCGCTCCCCATACTAAACCTGAATAATAATGGGTTGTTTTTCCGATGCTTTAGGTTTATTGGCCGATAAATACTCAGTTAATATAGAGTACTTTGAAGAGGTTGCATCGACCAATAATCAAGCTGCCGATTCTAAATATGGACATGGTGACATTATTATAACTGATTATCAGACTTTGGGAAGAGGGCAGCGTGGAAACAAATGGAGTAGTACATCCGGTGAAAATCTTATGTTTACGGTTGTATTGGAACCGGCCTGTCTTCCGGCAGAACTCCAGTTCTATATTTCCAAAATAGTTCCTCTTGCAATAATTAAAGTCCTCGAAGATTTTGGAATTCCTGTAAAAATAAAATGGACCAACGACGTATATGTCGATGATAAAAAGATAGCGGGAATACTTATTGAAAATGATATAATGGGAACTGTCATAAGCAGAAGCATAGCCGGTGTAGGATTAAATGTAAACCAAACACAGTTCGACCCTACCCTTCCAAATCCCGTATCGTTGCAGATGATTACCGGTATAGAATATGACAGGGCTGAAGTATTAGATAAATTCATCCACTATTTTATTCATTATTTCAATAAAATGGAATCCCAGGATTATGATTCGATCAATGAGGAGTATCTGCGAAATTTATATCGTAGAGACGAAGAACATAGGTTTGTTTTGCCTGGCGGAGGAATAATCAACGGTGTAATAAGGAATGTAAAAGAAACAGGTGAACTCATCGTCGAACATTCAGGTAATGGTATCCGTTTTTATAAAAGTTATCTATTCAAAGAAATCGATTTTATCATCTGATGAATATTTCTCTTATAACCATAGGTAAAACGGATCTTTCATATATAATTGAAGGAGTCGAGATTTATTTTAAAAGGATAAACCGCTATACGCGTTTTAATATAATTACGATTGCGGATATTAAAAATTCAAAGAACCTTCCGGAAGAAGTTCAAAAAGTCGGGGAAGGAGAACTCATTCTCTCTAATATTTCGACATCGGATTATCTCGTACTTCTCGATGAGGCGGGAAAACAATATACTTCCGTAGAATTGGCGTTATGGACGCAAAAGAAAATGAATGCAGGAATAAAGAGACTTGTTTTTGTGATCGGAGGCCCCTATGGTTTTTCCCAGTATGTATATAAAAGAGCAGATGAGAAAATATCACTTTCTAAAATGACATTTTCCCATCAGATGGTGCGATTGATATTTACCGAACAATTGTATAGGGCATTCTCCATAATAAACGGAGAACCTTATCATCACCAATAATTATCTTATTCTGTTTAAGGATTTTATCAGCATTTCGTCTTTCATTATTCCACGTAAAGCGAGGAACATCAGAATTATCCCAGCAATCGGTATAATATCGGTAACAGAGAAAAAGAATGATTCAAATGCAATATATTTGTCCGTATTGAAATAACGTACTATGTGCATGATAATGTAGATCTGCATTCCTGCAAGAAGAACCATTTCCACGATGCACATACGTATTTGTAGCCACCGTTTCCTGTAAAGGAAAACCGTGATAAGCGGTAATAAAATCGTTAATCCGAGCAATATTGTCATATCGGGATAAATAAAACAACCTTCCGGAGTACTTATTCCCCAGCCGTAAAGTTTTCCTGTAGTATTTTCGATAACATCTATAAAATCCGCCAGCGGCAGGAAACAAATAACGCACATTAAAATTACCGTTACCAGCAGATATACGGTTTGAATTCTTTGGATCATTTTTCTGAGATTTTTATATTTTGAATATCTATTATTTCGTCGATTAAATAATTATTTCTGTCGCTTGATTGCCTTGAGATAAGCTCTCCTAAAAATCCAGCTAAAAACAGTTGCGCACCAATGATTACTAACGTAAGACTGATAAAAAATAATGGTTGGTCCGTGACCGACCGGTGAAGAAGTCCCTGTGACTGAAGGCTTAGTTTCTGGATAATAAGATAAATAGCCATTATTCCACCAACGAGGAACATCAGAGATCCGCCTCCCCCGAACAGATACATAGGGCTTTTACCGAAACGTGTTATAAAAAGTACCGTTATCAAATCGAGATATCCTTTTATCATTCTCTTCCACCCGTATTTAGAATAACCGTATTTACGGGCATTATGGTGTACTATTTTTTCCCCGATCTTCGAAAATCCGGCCTTTCGTACTATTATCGGTATAAAACGGTGCATTTCGCCATAAACCTCTATGCTCTTCACTACCTTTTTTTTGTATGCCTTAAGACCGCAGTTGAAGTCGTGCAGCTTTATTCCGGATACGATACGGGCCGTAAAATTGAAAAATTTGCTGGGAATGGTTTTGCCGAGCGGGTCGTATCTTTTTTTCTTCCACCCGGATACCATATCGTAACCGTCTATTGCGACCATGCTGTAAAGTCCCGGAATTTCATCCGGAGAGTCCTGAAGATCGGCATCCATTGTTATGACTACATCACCCTGCGCAGCTTCAAATCCGCAGTAAAGAGCTGCTGATTTGCCGTAATTCCTTCTGAAATTTATTCCTTTTACGTTAGTATTTTGCGCGTTCAACAATTCAATAACATTCCATGTGTCGTCGCTGCTGCCATCGTTTATAAAGATAATTTCATAGGTGAAATTATTATCTTTCATAACGCGTTCTATCCATGCGGTCAATTCCGGTAACGACTCGTTTTCGTTATAAGCAGGTACTATTACTGAAATATTCATTTTTATTTTATTTGGCGGTCGTTACGTAAATAAGCTGAATTTACCAGACCGATTACGCCTCCGAAGATTACCATATTAATAATCCCTATAATAACCATTGTTATCGGGTTCCCCATGATTCTTTCCATCATTCCGCGATTCTCCTCCAGTATCTGGATGTAATCAGGGTTATTTTTGAATCTTTCGAGTTGCAGCTCAAAGACTTTATCGAAATAATCGATGGAATTAAGTTTAACGAGAAATTCTCCTGCGCCTACGATTATGCCGGAAAACACCATTGTTAAAAGTATTGTTTTCATGGAATCGCCAAAAGTATACATTTCTTTTAGGGTTCTCATTTTCCTGCCGATATTCATATTGATTACATAAATCGCAAATATCTGAAGAACCGAACATAGAATCGCTATAGCAGCACCGAATGCACTTCCCGCAAGATTAAGAGCAAAAATCGTTATCCCTAATATGAGCCCCCACTTGGAAGCCTCCTGTAATTGATTTTTTTTATATTCTTCCATATTATTTTAGTTCTCCGATCCCCTGTCTTATAATTTCCGGTTCATCCCCTGTACAGTCCACAATAGTCGAAGGTTCGTTGTTCCCATATCCTCCGTCGACAATGATATCGACCGATGAAGAATATTTTTCTTCAATCAGTTCAGGATCCGTAGTATATTCTATAATCTGGTCGTCATCTTTCACAGAAGTAGTCACCAGCGGATAATCCAAAGTCTGAACGATTGACAAAACGATTTCGTTTTCGGGCATCCTTATACCTATATTTTTCCTTTTTTCGAGGAACTTATCGGGAATTTTATTAGTAGCTTTTAAAATAAACGTAAAAGGACCGGGAAAATTTTGTTTCAGAAGTTTAAATGTAGGAGTATCGAATTTAGCATATTTTGAAATACTACTGATATCCGGACAGATTATAGACATGTCCGTTTGTTTCTTTCCTTTTATAGATTTAATCTTTTCGATCGCTTTCGGACTTTTCAAAGAACATCCTAAAGCGTAAACCGTATCTGTGGGATATATGATTACCCCGTCATTTTCCAGGATGTCTACTACATTTCTGACGGCCTTTAAATCAGGATTTTTGGGATATATTTTAATTTTCATTACGTTTTTATCGTCAAATATACGTGGATTTTCCGTAATAAAAAACGGGTAAGCTACTTACATCGCACCGCTCAACCATTGTACCCTTGCTACCTTCCGGTCCTGGTGGATTAAACAGGAGCTGGTCGTGTAAGACTTACCCGGGCACAAAAGTAGAAATAATTTATTTAATTCCAAATATTGGCTGTTTTTTTGCGTTAAATTAAGTATTATGTTTATTTTTGTCCTGCGAAAAATACTTTAGATGAATATCTTTAAGAACAAGAAAATCAAATATTTAATTTTCTCATTTTTAGGCATGCTGATAATTGTTGCGGTAGCCGGATTCGTGGTCTTTGAAAACTATATGTCCTCTGCAATTACAGAAACAAGTGTTGTTTATATTCCTACTGGTTCTACCTTCGACCGGCAGTTAGATTCATTGCATGTAAACGGAAATATCAGAAACTTCGATCGGTTTAAGAAATATCTTAATTTGCGTAAGGTGAAAAATATACGCCCCGGACGTTATGTGCTAAAACAGGGAATTTCGTATCATGACCTTATAATCAAATTGCGTAACGGGGAGCAGGAAGCTGTAAAGGTGACTTTCAATAATATACGTACAATGGATAAACTTGCCGGGGTTATTTCCGGATACTTGGAAGTGGATTCACTGTCGCTTATAAATGTGTTGAACGATCCGGCTACGGCCTATTCTTATGGATTCGACCAAAATAACTTTATAGGAATGTTTATTCCGGACACCTATCATATTTACTGGAATACCGATGCGGAAGGTTTTATCGATAGGATGAACAAGGAGTACAATCGTTTTTGGAACCAAAGAAGAATGGAAAAACTTCAAAAGTCCGGACTAACTAAATACGAGGCAATTACACTTGCATCTATTGTTGCGGAAGAAACAATTAAAACCGACGAAATGCCGCGGGTTGCCGGAGTTTATCTTAACAGATTGAAAATCAATATGCCGTTGCAGGCTGATCCGACGGTAAAATATGCAGTAGGGGATTTTACATTGAGGCGTATATTAAATAAACATCTCGAAACAGACTCGCCTTATAATACTTATATGTACGGAGGTCTCCCTCCCGGACCTATATGTGTACCTCCGGTTACTGCTATAGATGCGGTGCTCGATCCTGAGGAACATAACTATCTGTATTTCTGCGCCAGGGATGATTTCTCCGGATATCATAATTTTGCGGTAAATCACGCCCAGCACATAAAAAATAGGAATGCATATATTAATGCTCTAAACCAGAGAGGAATACGTTGATCTTAAAATCTTATGTTTTTTTTAACAAAAACATATCTGTCTAATAATTAATTAGAAATAATTATTATCTTTGCATCGCCTTTTTTTGAGGCTCTATACATAATGTATTACCCATTAATTAAACAATTAATTTTTTAAATGAGTACAGAAAACACAAATGTGGAAAAGGATTTGACTCCTTCAAATGCATCGGGTCCTGTTGAAAATTTCGACTGGAACGCTTACGAAAACGATCTTGGACTTTATGGCGACTCCAAGGATGCTATTGCGGAACAGTATGACAAAACACTCTCTAACATTGAAATAGGAGAAGTTGTCGAAGGTACCGTAGTTGCTCTCAGTAAAAGAGAGGTTGTAGTAAATATCGGTTACAAATCGGAAGGTATTATACCTATCACTGAGTTCCGTTACAATCCTGAACTTGCTATCGGGGAAAAAGTTGAAGTTTACGTAGAAAGCGCTGAAGACAAAAGAGGTCAGTTGATCCTTTCGCACAAAAAAGCACGCCAGTTAAGGTCTTGGGATAGGGTTAATGAAGCTCTTGATAAAGACGAAATTATCAAAGGTTACATCAAATGCCGTACTAAAGGCGGTATGATCGTAGATGTATTCGAAATCGAAGCATTCCTTCCGGGTTCTCAGATCGATGTAAAACCTATCCGCGACTACGATATATACGTAGGAAAAACAATGGAATTCAAAGTTGTTAAAATCAATCAGGAATTCCGCAACGTTGTTGTTTCTCACAAAGCTCTTATCGAAGCAGAACTTGAACAACAAAAAATCGATATCATTTCTAAACTTGAAAAAGGACAGATTCTCGAAGGTACGGTTAAAAACATCACTTCTTACGGTGTATTTATCGACCTCGGCGGTGTCGACGGACTTATCCATATTACAGACTTGTCATGGGGACGTGTTAATCATCCTGAAGAAATCCTTCAGCTCGATCAGAAACTCAACGTCGTTATCCTTGACTTCGACGATACAAAGAAACGTATCGCTCTCGGCTTGAAACAGCTTACTGCTCATCCTTGGGATGCCCTAAGTGCTGATCTTCAGGTGGGTGACAAAGTTAAAGGTAAAGTTGTTGTTATGGCAGACTACGGTGCATTCGTAGAAATTGCTCCGGGCGTGGAAGGTCTTATCCACGTCTCTGAAATGTCATGGTCACAGCATCTTCGTTCCGCTCAGGAATTTATGAAAGTAGGTGACGAAGTAGAAGCTGTAGTGTTGACTCTTGACAGGGAAGAACGTAAAATGTCTCTCGGCATCAAACAGCTTACTCCTGATCCATGGGAAAATATCGAAAGTAAATATGCAGTAGGTACCAAACATACTGCTAAAGTTCGCAACTTCACTAACTTCGGTGTATTCGTCGAGATCGAAGAAGGTGTTGACGGTCTTATCCACATTTCAGATCTAAGTTGGACTAAGAAGATCAAACATCCTGCTGAATTTACTCAGATAGGTGCAGATATCGATGTTATCGTTCTTGGAATCGATAAAGAGAACCGTCGTTTGAGCCTTAGTCATAAACAACTTGAAGAGAACCCTTGGAATGAACTCGAAGGAACTTATACTGTAGATTCTATACACGAAGGCACAATAAGCGAAATGACCGATAAGGGAGCTATCGTTACTTTGGAAGGCGGTGTTGAAGGATTCGTTCCGACAAAACATCTTACTAAAGAAGACGGAACCGCAGCTAAAGCAGGAGAAACACTTCCGTTTAAAGTGGTTGAGTTCTCAAAAGGAACAAAAAGAATTCTTCTTTCTCACTCGAGAATAGCGGACGACGCTAAAAGAGCTGAAGGACGAGAAGAAAAAGCTGAAAGAAAATCTAAGAATCAGTCAACTCAAAGTGCGGTTAAGAAATTAAATTCACAGGTTAAGAAAACTACTTTAGGTGATATTTCAGGACTTGCGGAACTTAAAGCCCAGCTTGAAGAGAATTCTAAAAATGAATAATGACCTTTAGGGTTACGATACTAGGCAGCGGGTCGGCTATGCCGGCTCCAGGCAAATATAATTCTGCTCATATACTTAATGTATATGAGCAGTTTTATTTGATCGATTGCGGAGAGGGAACACAAATCCAAATGCGTAAATACGGGATAAATCCTCTGAAATTACGGGCGATATTTATCAGCCATCAGCATGGGGATCATGTATTCGGTCTTCCCGGATTGATATCGACCATGAATTTTCTTAAAAGAGGAACTCCGCTTTATATTTTCGGAATAAAAGGGCTGAAAGAAATAATCGACTTTCACATTCAGCATTTTGAACCGGGACTTAATTTCGAAATAATTTTTAAGGAAATAAATGCACGTTCGTCGGATCTGATCTTTGAAAACAAAGTCATGGAAGTATTTACGATTCCGCTAAGGCATAAAATTCCTTCATGTGGTTTTCTTTTTAAAGAAAAGCAACCTTTGCGGAATATTAAAAAAGAAGCTGTCGATAATTTTAATTTTACTATTCCACAGCTTCACTCATTAAAGAACGGAGAAAATATTATCATGGAAGACGGACCCGTGTTAAATAATAAGGAAGTTACATATGTGCCCTATTCTCCCCGTTCCTATGCTTACTGCAGCGATACCGCCTATTCGCCGAAAGTCGGAGAAATAGTAAAGAATACGGACTTGCTCTATCATGAATCCACATACCTTGAAATGGATAAAAAACTTGCGAAGCTGTCCGGCCATTCTACTGCTACGCAGGCTGCAAAAATCGCGTTGCAAGCTAATGCCTCTGAACTTTTATTGGGACATTTTTCGTCACGCTACAAGGATCTCAGCCTCTTTGAAAATGAGGCTAAAGAAATTTTTCCAAATACAGTGATTGCAAATGAAGGCGATCAATTCGATATCAACATAAAAAATGAAGATTGACTTTAATTATTCTTAAATTTATTACATCTCCAGTTCTTGCCTTTCACCATATTTAGCGAATATGAGGCACCTTGGCAATTTTCCGGGATATGAATTTCCCTCCCTATGCCCCCGGTTTTTCACTATATTTGTATCCGTAATAAAATTTATTAAGTCGAAAATTATTATTTATAGCATTGTATTTGATTTTATAATTATCCGGATTTCAGATTTAAATATATGCGATCATTTAAAAATATAATTTTAAAGGAAGTACGCTCTTATCTTATCATAACAGTTGGACTTTTTCTTTACTCTTTTGCATGGACGGCAGTAATTATTCCGGCCAATCTTGTCGGAGGAGGAGCTACAGGTCTGGCAACATTGATATTTTATGCGACAGGCAAGATTCCCGTAGGAGTTTTATTCTTCCTGATAAATGCGGTGTTAGTGACGCTTGCTTCCTTTCTGATAGGATTCCGGTTCGGTGCAAAAACAATATACGGGATCGTGGGAATATCGGTTATGATGTCTTTTTTACAGCAGGTTTTTCCGGATGCCGGATTTTTAGGTCTCACCGACGATAAACTTTTATCTGCTATTCTGGGTGGAGCAGTATCCGGAACAGGGGTTGCAATGTGTTTTACACAAGGAGGAAGCACTGGGGGAAGCGATATTGTTGCAATGATCGTTAATAAATATCGAAATATAAGTTTCGGACGTATCATTATGGTTTGTGATACGGTTATAATACTTTCTTCTTATTTTATTTTCAGGGAAATATCGGTAATTATTTATGGTTTTATTCTGATTGCGGTATATAGTTATACTATAGATTACGTAATTGCAGGAAATAAGCAGTCATCCCAGATATTTATTATTTCAAAAAAGTACGATGTTATAGCTGATCATGTTACTTCACAGCTGGGTCGCGGAGTTACCGTTCTCGAAGGCAAAGGATGGTACACCAAAAATCCACAAAAAGTTCTCATGATACTTTGCCGGAAAAATGAAACTTCATCTATATATAAGATCATAAAAGAATTTGATCATGATGCTTTTATTTCGGTCGGAAGTGTGAACGGAGTATATGGAGAAGGTTTTGAAATTTTAAGGACAAAATAAAAAAGCATTCTTTAAAGAATGCTTTTTTATTTCTAATCGATAGATCGATATATAAGCTCAATACCTTCTGTTTTGCCTAAATTCCTGCTGTATTGCTTGTCTATCGGATTATTCCAATGTTCCATCACTCCCAGTGGAGAATTCAAAGGGACATTATCCCTTTCAGGATCGTATACTGTTCCTGAAGGTGGATTCGGAATACTGGCCGCTTCTACAAGATAAGCGTCGCAATAATTCAGGCTCGAAACTTCCGGCCATTCGCTAGCGAGAAAGTCGAGGCCGACCGCGTCTATGGCGACAGCATTCTGCGACATAAATAATGAATTTGCCCAATCCCCGTTAAATGGCTCCATATTCCATTTTGGAGCAGGTATGCCGTTTACATCGCGCGAACCGTATAAACCGTCGATAATATAAAGCAACGTTTTCTGTCCCAGTTCTTTGTGCCCCATAAAATCCACGAAAGTTCTGTAAGCCGTTTTTCCGGATCTGTCATGGTTAAAGCCTGCGTGCGAATTGTTTCTCCAGACTTTATCGATGTTGGTTACTCCATACCAGTTTTTTGCAGTCAGCGTAACGCCAGGACCAGAATGTATTTTCAGGAGTGCGGAATTGATTAGATAGTCGGCTTCCATTATGCAGGTTGCGATTCCCTGAGCTAATTTTCCGTTATCGATCGAATACGGTATGGCATTATCCACATATTCTGATTTTGTCCTTCCGTTACCACCTTCGAAATCGACGTAAATAACCTGCGGGAATTCCGCGTAGCATTTAGCGAACATATAATCCGTTATGAAGCGGCTCGGTTCGCAAACGGTAATATATTGTTGCGGAACTCCGGCCTCGTTCACAAGACTTCTTAGAAGCGATAATAAGACATGAGGGGAAGTGTTGTACTCTTCGCTGTCGTCATGCGAGGAAGTATTGTTCTGATTTATTTTTATAGCAATTTTTTCTCCCGATCTATATCCGGTATTTCCTTTGCCATGTTCTGTATTGAAATGAATAAATAATTTATTCCATGCTTCTTTTTCGGTTACAGCACCGGTCAACGACAGTAATGATGAGGTCACTAATCTGTCGGTTTTCTCCTGGCTGTTCCATTTGTCGTCAAACCAGAATCCGTTCTCTCCGTCCCAGTGGGCAGCACCCGGTGCATGAGACCACGCTACCCTTCCCGGGAAAATACCCTTACCTTCTCCTATCGGAGTATTGGGTGGGTTGTGCATACGAGCCTGTTTTTGTGGAGTTTGTGATATTCCATACCCGGAATTCCGGATCTGTAAGAAAAAAAGTCCGGCAAAACCTATGACTAATAAAGATACGGCAGCCATATATTTTTTCCTTTGTAAAAAACGTCCGATTTTTTTAAATGCCAGATATGTTCCTGTTACGGATAGTAACCATATTACCAAAGATGACATTAACGGAGCGGCGGCCTGCATACATGGATATGCAGCACGGGATGGTTTTGGAATGACCAGGATAAGAAACCATGAAACAGCGGCAATAGACATGAGAATGAACAGAACTTTTGCTGTTAATTTTTTATTTAAGCTTTTGTGGTATTTTTCCTTTAAGAGGAAGTAAATTCGTTTCATTTAAATATCGTCGGAATTAAATTTGTAGCCTAAGCGTTTACCAGTCTGCATTTTGGAGTTCTCAATTTTCGTATTCAGCTGGTCTACTGATACGATTTTAATAGAGTCGTACTGCGGAACCAGCAAATCGAAATCAAGGGTATATTGTATTGCCATTTCGACAATGTTAATCAATCCTTCCCTATCCATGGTTTTAGACCCGAAGTCGTTATGTTTATAATGCAGCTGGCGTTTCCCTTCAACGCAATAATGATTTTCACGGTTGATAAAAATCCTTCCTATGAGATATCCTTCATCTGCATTTCTGTTGTATTTAAAAGAATCGGATAAGAAGTTATATATATTTATAATTCCGCAGTACCCGTTAAGATGCTCATTGGATACATACGAATTCTGCCATATCATATGTTCCCGGTTAAAACGAAACACATTCGTATGCATGCTGAATATAAGAGTATCCGCTGCGATCTGAAGTTGAGCTTCGAATTTTCCCCGGTCCCTGTATTCGATCTTTATACGTTTGTCCCTTCCTTCGAGAGCGTCATCGATTTCCGACGACATTTCGTGAAGGATATCCTTTAACTCAAGAAAAACGTTAAAAGTATTGTCGAATATTGCCTGTTCAATATTAGCTTTGACTTCTATTTTTTCCAGGATATGCTTACGCATTCCCATCGATTCATTTTCCATAATTATCTTTTATCTTAATCTCACTTGCAAACCCGGATTGATCGAATCACTTTCCGTCATTCCGTTTATCCTGTAAAGGTTCTTCAATCTGATACCGAATTTCCGGGAAATTCCGTGCATCGTATCTCCTTCCTGTACCTGATAAAGGAGATATCCATTCTCGGATTTTTTCTTCTTACGTTTAATGTATAACGCATCGCCTTCCGAAATAGGTATGGAATATGGCAGATCGTTGTATTTCCTTAATTTTTTCTCACTGATCCCCACTGCCTTAGCTACGGATCTCATGTTATCGCCGTTATTCGCAAGAATATACGGAACGCCATTGTTATATCCGGTTCTCAACCCGCTCGATCGGTCGATCATTACGGTGTAGTTATCGACATTAACCTTAGCCGAGCCATACGAATCCGAGATTTGTTCCCTTTTTTTACGTATATCGCTATATGTTACATTTACTCCCTGATCCAGCAAATAGAGATTATTTTCCTCTATGAGGGTAATAAGTAAATTCGCATAGTTAGGATTCGTAGCATACCCTGCCTGCTTCAAACCATGTGCCCAAGCTCTGTAGTCATCGGGTTTCAGGTCGAAAAGAGAATTATACCTCGGTGAATTATCGAGAAAATCGGAATGATCCTGAAAAGAATCTTCTACGGATTCATATACCCTGAAACATTCGTTCTTTGCGTCGTCGTTATGCCGTATCGTTTCTCCTTTCCAGTCATTTCGGCATTTTATTCCAAAATGGTTGTTCGCTTCCCTTGCAAGACGGCTGTTGCCGCAATCGGATTCCAGAATCGCCTGGGCCATTTTTATACTTGCCGGTATACCGTAAATCTCCATATGCTCTATGGCTACTTCTTTATATTTAAGTATATATTCCTCACGTGATATTCTTTGTGAAAAAGATAAATTAATTACGGAAAAAGTAAATATTAACGTTAAAAAGATTCTGTACACCGGCATAATAGGCTTATATTAGGTTCATTTCTTTTTTTATATTCTCAATTTTTTGGTCCAGTACCGAGTCTACTTCATGGAATTTTTCTTTGCAGCATAATTCTTCCCTTACCCCGAAATAGAATTTTATTTTAGGTTCGGTGCCTGACGGACGTGCTGAAACTATCGTATTGTCTTCAGTCAGGAATTGTAATACATTGCTTTTAGGAAGTCCGGTTTCACGTAGCGTACCGTTTTTAACATTGATGATTTTCTGTGTTTCACAGTCGCGGATCTCGATAACAGGTGAACCGAGAATAGTTTTAGGTGGATTTGCACGGAGATCGGTCATCATTTTCTGTATCTCTTCACTTCCTTTCTTGCCTTTTCTTACTATTGATATAAGGGATTCTTTATAGAAACCATATTGGATATACATTTCTTTCAGAAGATCATATAAGGACATACCTTGGGTTTTAGCCCATGCAGCTGCTTCTGCAATAATTGCGGAACTTATTATTGCATCCTTGTCGCGTACAAAATCCCCCACAAGATATCCGTAGCTTTCTTCTCCTCCTCCGATGAATTTTGTTTTTCCTTCCTGTTCGCGTATAATTTCTGCAATGTACTTAAATCCCGTCAGCACATTGTAATATTTAACTCCGAAGCCGTCGGCTATTTTTTCAAGTATTTCAGAACTTACAATGGTCTTAACGATGAATTCTTTTCCTGTTAGTTTTCCAAGGTCGTTCCATCTGCGCAATAAATAATAGGTAAGTAAAGATGCGGTCTGGTTTCCATTTACAAGAATGAATTCGTTTTTGTCATTTTTAATTGCTATTCCCACGCGGTCCGCATCAGGATCAGTTGCCAATACAAGTTCTGCATTCTCTTTTACTGCAAGATCTATAGCCATCTGTAGTGCGGATTTCTCCTCTGGATTCGGAGAAAATACTGTCGGGAAATTTCCATCGGGAATTTCCTGTTCCGGGACCAATGAAACGTTTTTAAACCCTACCTCCTGCAAGAAACGCGGAAGTAACTTGTATCCGGTTCCATGTATCGGTGTATAAACTATCTTCATATCCCCGTGTTCTTTCACAGCTTCCGGAGACAGCATAAGGGTTTTTAGTTTTTCTATATATATATTATCAATTTTTTCTCCTATTATTATAATATTGTTTTCTCCCCCAGTAGATTTGACCTGAGTAAGTGAAGTTATTTTGTTGACCTCATTAATAATATTTTTATCATGCGGAGAAGTTACCTGTGCACCGTCTTCCCAATATGCCTTATATCCATTGTATTCCTTAGGGTTATGGGATGCCGTAACGACGACTCCGCTCTTGCATCCAAGCTCCCTTATGGTGAAACTCAGTTCTGGGGTAGGCCTTAAAGAATCGAAAAGATATACGGTAAATCCATTCGCTGCAAAAATTTCCGCTGTTTTCCTTGCGAAGAGCGCACTGTTGTTCCTGCTGTCGTGCGCAATGGCTACTTTTATCTCCTGACCTTTGAATTGTGACACTAAATAATTCGCTAAACCCTGTGTTGCCATAGCAACTGTATAGATATTCATACGATTGGTACCAACGCCCATAATGCCCCGTAGTCCACCTGTTCCGAATTCTAAGTTTTTGTAAAATGATTCTACAAGCTCCATATGGTCATTATCAATCATCCACTGAACTTTTTCACGTGTAACCTTATCATATTCAACACTTAACCAGTCGTGGACTTTTTTCTCCACTAAAATATCCAATTCACTTTTCATTATTTAAATAATTATAGTTTTCTTTAAAAAATACTGTTATAAAAATAACAAGCCGGGAGTTTCTCGGCTTTTACAAATGTATAAAAAAAATATAAAATCTCACTTTCAGTCTTTTAAATAATCCTTAAAAAATGGCACTGCTATTTACATAGAAATTTTATCTGAAAAAACAACAATGTTCCATGTTTTTTTTAATTAAAATATGCACAATTTTACATGTGAAAAACAACAAGAAAATGCTGACGGATAAAGTAAGTAATAATAGTAGTTATATGGATGCATGGCAGGTTTGTCTGAACCAGATAAAAGAACAGACGACCTCTGAAGAGTTCACGAAATGGTTTAAACCTATCGTACCGGTTGATTTTGACGGTACGATATTAAAATTACGTGTACCCGACAAAAGCTATGTCAGCCATATAGAACGGAACTACATACCTTTTCTCCGTCCTATCATACAGAAATTATTCGGAGTCAAAACTTGCCTCCGGTATTCTGTCCCTATGGGGGTCAAAGATAATAAAACCAACGAACCTTCCAATACTGCTGGGTATAATACCCAGCCTAACGTAAAAGAGTGGAATCCGTTCGCCATACCTGGTTTAAGAAAAATCACTATCGATCCACAACTTAATTCCAACTATAATTTCGATACTTTCATCGAAGGGGAGTGTAATCGTCTTACCCGTTCGGCAGGCCTTGCCGTTGCCGTGAATCCGGGACGAACACCGTTCAATCCTTTATTTATTTATGGAGATTCAGGGGTCGGAAAGACGCATATCGCGCAGGCGATAGGAATAGAAGTAAACCAGCGTTATCCTGACCTTAAGGTACTTTACGTAAGTACGAATAAATTCCAAGCACAGTTTCAAAATGCTGCGACGAAAGGAGAGCTTAACGACTTTATTCATTTCTATCAAATGATAGATGTGCTTATTATCGATGATATTCAGGAATTAGCCGGTAAAGAAAAAACGCAGAATACTTTCTTCAATATATTCAACCATCTGCATCTTTCTTTCAAGCAGTTGATAATAACTTCGGATAGACCTCCCGTCGAATTGAAAGACGTCGAACAAAGGTTAATTACCAGATTCAAATGGGGATTGTCTACACAGATAGTGAATCCGGATTACAATACTAAGATCAAAATCATTAAAAATAAGGCCAAGAGATTGTCTGCCGAGCTTCCTGATGATGTGATCGAATTCATGGCAGAAAATATTACTGCTAATGTTCGTGAAATAGAAGGAGCATTGTCTTCTCTTATAGCGAACGCTTCCTTCCTCAATAAAAAAATAACCGTGCCTCTTGCACGGGAAATTCTTAAGGTATACGTGAAATATACCAGAAAAGAAATTACTATCGATAATATATGTAAAGAGGTGTGTAAGCACTTTAACCTGGATGAGGAAAAATTCAATTCAAAACGCAGAACGAGGGAAATAGCACAGGCAAGACAGATCGCTATGTACCTTAGTAAAAATCACACCAAACTTCCCCTTACGGCTATTGGCAGCGCTATAGGAAATAAAAATCATGCTACGGTGCTTCATGCGTGCAAGGCGGTTACTAATCTTTTAGAGACCGATAAAGATTTCAGGCAGCATATAGATGAAATAGAAAGGAAGATCCAGATTAAATAAAGAAAGATACTCGAAGCCCCTTATTTTTATGAGGGGTTTTTCGTTGTTAGTTTTTGAATTAATATTTATCTTTACAGAATATCATCAAAATTTTTACAATGTTAAAAGAAGGAGATAAAGCACCGTTTTTTTCGGGAAAAACAGAGTCTGGTAAAATAATCTCGTTATCAGATTTCAAAGGCAGAAAACTTATTCTTTATTTCTATCCGAAAGATAATACTTCCGGATGTACGGCAGAAGCATGTAGTCTGAGGGATGGTTTTTCCGATTTGAAAGATTTAGGGTATAGTATCGTCGGAGTCAGTCCAGATAGTGAAAGCTCGCATGTAAAATTCATTGAAAAACATACCCTGCCGTTTCCATTGATTGCCGATACAGATAAAACCATTGCTGTGGATTACGGAGTATGGGGAGAGAAAAAATTTATGGGCAGAACATATATGGGTATTATACGTAAAACATTCATTATTGACGAGAATGGTTTGATCCAAAAAATATTTGACAAAGTTCGAACGAAGGATCATGCGGAGCAAATAATGGAAAGTCTGAAACAATAAATCAAAACATAAAATGTCTGAAGAAACAAAACAACCACAGAAAAACCAGGTGAACCCTGAGAAGCTGAAAGTGCTTAGTGCAGTGATGGATAAAATCGAAAAAGATTTCGGTAAAGGCGCCATTATGCGCATGAGCAGTAAAGCTGTTGAAGACGTTCCGGTGATACCGTCAGGGTCGGTAACTGTCGACAACGCATTGGGAATAGGAGGATATCCTAAGGGACGTGTTATAGAAATTTACGGTCCGGAATCTTCAGGGAAGACCACTCTGGCGATCCATGCGATTGCCGAGGCTCAGAAAGCCGGTGGTATAGCTGCATTCATCGATGCGGAACATGCATTCGACAGTACATACGCGCAGAAATTAGGTGTCGATGTAGATAATCTTCTTATTTCTCAACCTGACCACGGAGAACAGGCTCTTGAAATTGCGGACAGTCTTATACGTTCGAGTGCGATAGATATAGTAGTTATAGACTCTGTAGCAGCTCTTACTCCGAAGTCGGAGATCGAAGGAGAAATGGGCGAATCTAAAATGGGGTTGCAGGCCCGTCTTATGTCGCAGGCGTTGAGAAAACTTACGGCAAGTATTAGCAAGACAGGAACCGTATGTATTTTTATTAATCAGCTAAGGGATAAAATCGGAGTTATTTACGGAAATCCGGAAACTACGACCGGTGGAAACGCACTGAAATTCTATTCCAGCATAAGAATCGATATCAGGAAAATATCCAGTATAAAAGATGGAGAAGATCAGCTCGGCTCTCGGGTAAGGGTTAAAGTTGTTAAGAATAAGGTTGCTCCTCCATTTAAAAAGGCTGAGTTCGACATTATGTTCGGTGAAGGTATCAGTAAAATAGGAGAAATCGTCGATCTGGGTGTAGAATACGGTATTGTTAAAAAAAACGGTTCATGGTTCTCTTATGGAGAGACTAAACTCGGACAAGGACGCGATACAGTCAAGGAACTATTCAAAACCAACGACGAATTGCGGGAAGAAGTCGAGGCTAAAGTTAGAGCTGCAATGACAGCCGGAACGAAATAAAAATAAGGTTGCGCAAGCAGCCTTTATTTTTTTATTCTTATATTGATCAGTACGGGATTATGGTCCGAGTTACGAAATCCTAAATCATCCGTTTTTATATCCAAACATTCTACGTCTTCCGAAGCCATAAAGAAATCTATTAAAGTAGTAGTTGTATTTTCATTATAAGGTTCGTAAAGATATCTGGCGGTAGGTTTTTCCGGATCGTAATAGATTTTTCCTATGTGCTCCGAGAAATCACTTTCCAGTAATCCGGGACGGAAATATTTATTATTCTTTTCTTTATATGATTGGCTGTATCCCGTAGGATTCTGGTTCCAATCGCCACCAATAGCAAATGAATTTGTTCCGGACGGAATCAAGGAATCCCTTATATAATCCAATTCCCTCTTACGATGCCCAAGGTCTTCGTAAGCACTATTGTGAATATTATAAACAGTAAAATACTTTTCATTTCCCAAATAATAAGTACAGGATAGAACACATCTGTTAAAATCGAAGAAATTCATGGGGAAAGAGGATTTCTTTAGTGGCAAGCTGTGCCTAACGGCAAGAAATGGCTCGTATTTACTGAATAATGCAAGACCTGATTCCACACGTCCTATAGGATTCTTTAATGGAATTGGAATAAACGGATTGCTGAAATTAAAGGCAAAGAGTGAACGATAATCGGATAATATTCCTGAAATTAATTCGAATTGATTGATACGATAACTCCTTTTCGAATAAATATCAACTTCCTGTAGAAGAATTATATCTGCGTCGCATTTAGATAAATATATTATTATCTCCGAAAGATTTTCCATGGATCTTTCACGTTCCGGACGGACTTGTTTACCGCCTTCATAGAAAAAATCCATGTTCTCATCCAGACCCGCATATCCGATATTCCATGTCAAAATTTCGAGTGTCTCCGGTAGTTCGTGATTTATTTCAGAATAATAAATCACTTCATTCTTCAAAGGCCGGTATTTATTAACCGAGTAGAATATTACGATCAAACACGGAATTACTGCAATTATAATAACAGGATAAAGTATCCGTCTTACTTTATTTCGCAATAACATTGAGAATTTTATTTATTATCATATCCGGGGTTATTTCATTAAGACATGGATAATTTCGCTTGTAACACGGTTTATTTCCATATACGGAACATGGCCTGCACTCCATATCGATCTGTACGGCATTATTGTAATCCTGTCCGTATCCCATAAAACCGGCATAAGGATGTGTTGCTCCCCAAACGGATACGGCCGGAGTGCCCACAAGCGAAGACATATGCATTGCCGAAGAATCCATGCTTAACATAACGTCTAAGTTGGAGATCAGATCCAATTCTTCTGTTAATGATAATTTACCTATAACAGAATAAGTATTTTTATACATAGACTCCCACTCTTCCGAAATTTTCTTTTCTTTCTCCCCGCCTCCGAATATAAAGATTTTAAGACCATCTTCCTTATTGAGGATTTCAATAACTTTCTCCAGTTTTACGAGGGGATATATTTTACCCTGATGTTGTGCAAACGGAGAAATTCCTATCCAGGATACATCCTTATCTCCTACTTCGCTGTATATTTTTTGAGGAATATCAGCTTGTGCAGAAGTTAAATTATCAGTTGAGTTATTTAATTTGAATCCCAGTTTGTCAAATACTTCAATGTATCTTGAAAATGTGGATTTGAGAGGCTTAAATATCTTGTCTTTCTGCCTTGTAAGTTGTTTTTTTTCTGTCCGTCCTTTATTTATGTTTGAAACTTTAGCTCCGTTAAATTGAAACAAATTTCTTAATATCTTACTTCGCAACACATCATGAAGATCTGCGACGTAATCTATTTTATAATTGTTTTTAATTTCACGGAACAGTCTGAATATACCATAAAAACCTTTGTGACGCGCTTTTAAATCAATATCGACAAATGAAATATCGGGAATGTCCCGGAAGAACGGGTTAAAAAACGGACGTGTAAGTATGACTATATTAAGTTCGGGATATTTTTTCCTAAGTTCTGATACCACAGGGGATGTCATCGCGACATCCCCCATAGCTGACAATCTTATGATCAGTATTGTTTTCATTTTTTTGCATAGAGAACCGGATTGAGTTCCGGATCGTTATACATTTTCATTTGTTTATATACCTTCATGTATTTCTTTCCGCTTTCGATATCGGATAACAGTTCGTCGATTGCAGAAGAAAGGTCGACCC
Organism: Rikenellaceae bacterium; assembly: GCA_021201795.1. Lineage (GTDB taxonomy): Bacteria > Bacteroidota > Bacteroidia > Bacteroidales > Rikenellaceae > JAJBUQ01. The sequence goes on along the minus strand of JAJQEF010000024.1, from coordinate 13,424 downwards.
GTTGTGTCAGCAGCACATCCAGTTTTTTCCGGCAAGCGTCCTTATGTTCGTCCGATACGTCGTTTCTCTCAACCTCTTGCTGCATATGATATATTTTAAGTGCAAGGATCGACAGGCGGTCGATCGCCCAGGCAGGCGTTTCTGAATTTATCGTTGCCCCCGGAGATATATTTACATCCTTGTATTTATCCATTAAATAACTGTCGATATATTCCACCATATCAGTGCGTTCCTGATTAGATGAATCAATCCGTCTTTTAATCTTGAGAGCTTCTGCAGGATCTATGTTCGGATCGCGTATAATATCTTCCAGATGCCACTGTACCGTATCTATCCAATTCTTTAAATATAACAAATGTTCGATTTTATCCTGTGGATACGGGTTTTCGATCTTCTTATCTATGTCGTCATATTTATGATATTCCTCAATGGATTTTTGGAAAATCTCGTTGGCGTTCTTTGTAAACATATGTTAGAATTTAAGTTAGTATTTACAAATATAGATAAATAAAAATATAACTGAAACTGTTATCTGATATTTCCATACTGTTTTAAAACGTCGTAAGCATATTCTGCTCCGAGTTCTCCGGCCTTACTTATATCGAGGAAGCCCTTCTTGGTATCTTTTAGATATATCTGCACCAGTCCGCGGTTAAAGTACGCTTCGGCAAAATCAGGATCTATTTCTATGGCTTTGGAGTAGTCCTCTATTGCTTCCGGCATATTTCCGAACAGGCAATGCAGATTGGCTCTGTTGTAATATGCATGTGCAAAATCAGGCATAAGTTTTATCGCTTTGTTCAGATCATATATAGCTTCGTCGTAATTATAAGTGTTGGTATTATTGACACTCAGTCTGTTTACCGGATCAGCTTCCAGTGGAATATTTTTAAAATTACTTTCAATAGATGAAATAAAGTCGATCATCTCGCTTCTGGTCGTACTTCTGTTGATGTAAAGGAACGGATTTGCAGGATCCTGATCTATCGCTTTCGTATAGCTATTTATGGAGCTGGTATACTGCTTGATCAGATATTGAGTAATACCTTTTGAAAAGTTGGTTTTCCAGTCATCTTTTTCCAATGCTATTTCATTTAAAATGTTTCCGTCGGCCAGTAAAGAATCTATATTTATATCCGGATTCTGATTGGTTAACAATAAATCATGGATTCCGGATTCGGCAATGAAATTTTCTACTTTTTCAGTATATTTTTTATTATTATTTTCCGCCAGACCAGCTGATTTACTGATGACAAATTTAAACAGTGGCAGTAAGGAAATATCTGTACTTCGGGATTTTAACACGTCTTTGAATTCATTGTTCATATCGTTATCGAAGGAGATCAGACTATTAAAATGACGGCTTGTATCTGCATATATCGAAAAGGTGCTGTCGTTTAATTTAGACCTGTATTCCGCGATCTTATTTTCGGCGAAATCCTGATCTCTTTTAGCACCTGATAAATCGTTTGTGAGATATTTTATAGATGATCTGCTCAAATATGCATTGGCAAAATCAGGGTACAATTCGATAGCTCTGGAGTAATCCGCTATTGCCTGTTCGAGATAGCCGAGTTGCGAGTAAAGATGCCCCCTGTTGTAATAAACCAGAACGTTGTTAGGATTTAACAGAGTTACCTGATTATAATCTTCAAGTGCATTATTATAATCTCCTATTTGAGTTCTTAATATCGCCCGGTTAAAGTAACTTACGGATATTGTCGGATCGAGCTCTATAACTTTACTGAGATCGTCTATTGCATCCAGCGGTTTATGAATTCGGGAGAATAAAAAGGAACGGTTGAAATATCCCATTAAATAAGTGGAATCGTTTGCTATTGCCTTATTGAAATCAGCAAGGGCTTCGTCATAGTTATTTTTCATCATATGAAGAGACCCACGTCTGTTGTAACTGTCCGGATTATAACGATTGGTAGTAATTGCCTGATTAAAACATTCGAAAGCCCTGACCGTATCTTTCAGAAAGACGTAACATGAACCTTTGTACGAATAAGCATTTGAGTTTCTCGGTTCGAATTTGGAATACTCGTCAAAATCGTCTATGGCTTTCTCGTACTGGTTATTACTCATATAAGTCATACCCCGATGGAAATATGGACCAGGGAGATCCGGACGCAGATCTATCGTTTCCATGAAATCATTCAGCGCATCGTCATAATTCCCCAGCCTTAAACGTGTAATGGCTCTATAGTAATAAGCCATAGTATACACCGGGTTATATTCGATAGCCATGGAAAAATCGTATTCGGCACCGTGGACATCGCCCTGATTAAATTTTGCAATTCCCCTTAAAAAATAAGCTTCATGGGCTTTAGGATCAAAGCGCAGTAATACATTGAGAGTTTCGATAGCATCCCTGTATTTGTTATCTATAAGATAATTCTGCCCCATATAATAAAAATAATTCTTGTTATACTGAGCTGAAGAATCGAGTCCTTTAAAAATGAATATGATTAATAAAAAGAAATATAAAAGCCGGTGCCTTTTAAACATAAAACAATAATTACTGGGTGTAAGAACAGAACAAAACTAATAAATTTAAATATATAAATTAACGGAGTGACTTATAATTATATTTTACGGATGTGCGGCACATGTTAATTTACTCCGTTTTTTTAAATAAATATGGAATTTTATGGTTTATTTTTATTTTATCCATTATCTTAGCAAGGTTTTAGTTATATTAATATTACACAAAATTATAAAATGAAAGCAGATGTAGTTTTAGGGCTCCAGTGGGGAGATGAAGGCAAAGGTAAAGTCGTTGATGTTCTCACTCCTAAATATGATACGATAGCGCGCTTCCAGGGCGGACCTAACGCAGGACATACTTTGGAATTCAATAATGAAAAATATATTCTCCGCTCTATTCCTTCGGGAATATTCCAGGGAGACAAAATCAATATCATAGGCAACGGTGTGGTTCTCGATCCAGCTCTTTTTAAAGCTGAAGCGGAATCTTTGGCTAAATCCGGGCATGACCTTACAAAGAGACTATACATATCTAAAAAGGCTCACCTTATCCTCCCCACCCACAGGATTCTCGATGCGGCTTATGAAGCTGCCAAAGGAGATGCCAAAGTCGGTACTACGGGTAAAGGCATCGGACCTACTTACACCGACAAGGTGAGTCGTAACGGACTCCGCGTGGGTGATATTCTTTGCGATTTTGAAAATAAATATGCTGCGGCAAAAGCCAGACATGCCAAAGTTCTTTCCGATATGAAATTCGATTACGATGTAACGGAATTGGAAAAAGAATGGATGCAGGGAATAGAATATCTGAAGAAATTTAATCTTATCGACAGCGAGATATTGGTCAATGATCTTATAAAGAACAATAAATCTATTTTGTGCGAAGGAGCTCAAGGCACGATGCTTGATATAGATTTTGGGTCATATCCTTTTGTTACTTCTTCGAATACGGTATGTGCCGGAGCATGTACAGGATTAGGAATTGCTCCTAATAAGATAGGTGAGGTTTATGGAATATTCAAAGCTTACTGTACGAGAGTCGGAAGCGGTCCATTTCCGACCGAACTTTTCGATGAGGTCGGAGATTCGCTTCGTGTAATAGGGCACGAATTTGGCTCTGTAACAGGACGAAAAAGAAGGTGCGGATGGATAGATATGGTGGCACTGAAATATTCGGTTATGATCAATGGCGTTACTTCCTTGATAATGATGAAGGCTGATGTGATGAATCATCTGGAAACCGTAAAAGCTGCTGTAGCCTATGAAATTGACGGGGAAACAGTGACTGATTTTCCTTATGAGCTGAACGGCAGCGTAAAGCCCGTATATAAGGAATTTAAAGGATGGAACTGCAATATTAACGATATAAGGAAATATGATGAGTTTCCTGTAGAATTTAAAGAATATGTTGAGTTTATAGAAAAAGAAACCGGCGTACCGGTTAAAATTATATCGGTAGGTCCGGACAGAGACGAGACTATTATACGATAATCTATAAAATAATTTATTATGAAAGCAAAATTAACGTCATTAACTATTATTACTTTATGTATCCTTGCTTTTGCGTCTTGTTCGAACATGAACAAAACCGGCAAAGGTGCTTTGATAGGTGCCGGAGGCGGTGCAGGATTAGGAGCTGGTATCGGTGCTATTGCCGGAGGCGGTAAAGGTGCTGCTATTGGTGCAGCTGTAGGCGGAGCAGTTGGGGCAGGTTCCGGTGCTTTAATCGGCAGACGTATGGACAGACAGCAGAAAGAGCTTGAAGAAGAATTGTCTGATAACGCAACAGTTGAAACTGTTACAGATGACAACGATCTTCAGGCCATCAAAGTAACTTTTAATGAAGGAATTCTTTTCCAAACCGGTAAAAGTGATCTTTCATCTGCTTCAAGGGATGCGCTGTCTAAATTTGCACGCTCTCTTAACCAGCATACCGATACGGATGTTACTATTATCGGACATACGGATAATACCGGTAGCCGTGCTGTAAATGAAAAACTTTCTATGGATAGAGCTAATGCAGTTGAAAACTATCTTGTAGGCAGCGGAGTCACACGCTCCCGTATGAATACTGAAGGTTTAGCCTATGATTATCCGGTTGCGGATAACAGCACTGCTGAAGGAAGGGCTAAAAACAGAAGGGTTGAAATTTATATTACTGCTGGTAAAGATATGATCGCTGCTGCCGAAGCAGGCAATCTTGACTAATTGTAGTTATCTATTAAACTATAAAAAAAACACCGTCCACTTGACGGTGTTTTTTTATTGCATAGATGCCTGTCGTTTGGCTTCCATAAGTATGGAGAATGCACGGTGAATATCGTTGTCGCTGATGACTACGGTAAATTCATTAGTCGTGCTTATAACTTCTGTAATATTTATATTGTCCCAAGCGAGTTCTTTAAATATATAATAATAAACTCCGGGACATACACTGATCCCAGAAGGAAGTTTGACTGTTATTGAAGAAAGATTGTCGCTCTTGGCAATTTGTTTTTCATCCACGAATATATCTTCTACAAGTTCCGCAATGGAACTGCTTACTACGAGAGTCGTTTCATAAATGCCCTGAGAAAATGTACAAAATACATCCTTCATGTTCCTGACACGGTCGAGAAGTATTGCCTGTTTCTCAAATAAAGTATGTGAATTTGCATAAGCGATATCTGCAAGGTTCGATCTTACGATAATATCACCTATATTTTCAACTACCCTTTTAAATTTCATTACGGACATTAATTCGAGTCTCGGAACTAATCTGTTAATGGCCATTATTACAGCACTATCATTGACCTCCTTTCCAACCTTTTTTTCAATCTCTGGCTTAAGTTTTCGAGCCAAAGCAGATAGATTGACAAGACCTTCTACAAGTGCGCTCTCTAAAAGTGGCTTCTTTTTTATGACTTCTTCTACCGCGTTCGGAATGGTAATCATATTGTTATTATTTTAACAAAAATATAAATTTTCAAACATTTTGTTTTCCTGTGCAAATTATTTTATATATTTGCAGATATTTTCAAGATGTATAGAATTATACTGTTTTTGAAAATATTACACAAAAAGAGTAATTTTTTTTCACTTTTACAAATATTAGCTAAATAATCACACAATTTTACTTTAGATTATGATCAAGGTTTTGAAATTTGGCGGTACATCAGTCGGTTCTGCTGAAAATATGAAAAAAGTAGCATCCATAATAAAGAACGAAGGTTCGAGAATTACCGTGCTGTCAGCAATGTCCGGCACGACGGATTCTCTGGTTAAAATAGGAAATCTTGCTAAAGATAATAACTCAGCGGGAATCGATAATATTATAGGTCAATTAAGGGAAAAATACTCTAACTGTATAAACTCTCTTTTGAAATTGCCTTCTGAGGGTATCGCTAAAATGGAAGATGCTTTCGGACTTATTAAAAATTTTGCTGCGAATTATGAAGAGGGTAAATCAGAAAGAGGAATTCTTGCACAGGGAGAATTACTTACTTCTTATATTTTTGCCGGATATTTAAAAGAGTCAGGAGAAAACGCAGTATTGCTTAATGCTCCGGACTTTATGATCACTGATAAAGACGGCAAAGTAAATAAAGATATTTTAAAGAGTCGTTTGTCCGCACTTACCAAAAATGACGGAGTATTCTATATCACTCAAGGATTTATATGCACTAACGCCAATGACGAAATTGACAATCTCGGACGCGGAGGCAGCGATTATAGTGCTGCACTGATGGGAGAAGCAATATGTGCGGATGAAGTTCAGATATGGACGGATATAGACGGAATGCATAATAACGACCCGCGTTATGTAGACAGAACGATACCTATCCGTCAAATGAGTTTCGATGAAGCTGCTGAATTGGCTTATTTCGGAGCGAAAATCCTTCATCCTGCTACCATCCAACCATGTAAGGATCACGGCATACATGTTCGTTTGAAAAATACGATGGATCCGGAAGCGGAAGGAACTCTTATCGCTAACGGGGAAGCTTCATCGGATTTCTGTGCAGTCGCAGCAAAAGATAACATTACTGTTATCCGTATTTATTCTGCAAGGATGCTTATGGCCTATGGGTTCCTTAGAAAAGTTTTCGAGATATTCGAAAATAATAAAACTTCTATCGATATGATCACTACATCGGAGGTTGCTGTGTCGCTCACTATCGACGATGATTCGAATCTGGATAAAATTAAGAAGGAACTGGAATCCTTGGGTACGATAGAGATCGAAAAAAAAAATTCCATAATTTGCGTTGTCGGACGTGTGGATCACGAACAGGCAGGAATGACTGCGCGGGTATTTAACAGTCTTTATACGATTCCTGTTAAAATGATTTCTTACGGAGCAAGTCATAGAAGTATAGTGCTCCTTATCGATACGGAGAATAAAATACAGGCTCTTAAAAACCTCAATGTGGGACTCTTTAATTTGTAGTAAATGGGTAGCGAAAGATATATTCAAAAGCTGAACAGCTTCCCCACTCCATTTTATTTTTATGATATGGAGCTTCTCCGAAGAACCCTCGATGTGGTTACTTCAGAAGCTGGTAAGTATGGTTTTTCTGTTCATTATGCTGTAAAAGCTAATTTTAACGGACGTATTCTTGCCGAAGTAAATAAGTATGGATTGGGAACGGATTGTGTAAGCGGAGGTGAAGTTAAACGGTCTATCGAATGCGGGATTCCTGCGTCGAAAATAGTCTTTGCCGGTGTCGCTAAAAGCGATGAAGAGATCAGGTATTCCCTTGAGAAAGAGATTTTTTCTTTCAACAGCGAGTCGCGTGATGAACTCGAAGTTATTAACCGTATCGCAGGGGAAATGGGCAAAAAAGCTACTATAGCTTTAAGGATCAACCCTGATGTAGACCCTAAAACCCATAAAAACATATCTACTGGAAAAGCTGAAAATAAGTTCGGGATTTCATATACTGAAATAGAAGAAGTAATCGATGAACTTCCTTATCTGAAAAATATAGATATTATAGGAATACATTTTCATATAGGTTCACAGATTCGGGATCTTTCGGTTTTCGAGAAATTATGTGAAAGAGTGAACACACTTCAGGATTGGTTTATAGGTAAAGGATTTGACCTTAAACACATTAATGTCGGAGGGGGCCTTGGAATAAATTACGATGATCCGCAAGGAGAGCCTATACCTGATTTCAAAGCATATTTTAAAATTTTCAGTGATAATCTAAAATTAAAGGAAGGACAGACATTACACTTTGAATTAGGACGTGCTATTGTTGGTCAGTGCGGAGAATTAATCACCAGAGTACTTTATACGAAGATCAATGGTGAAGGAACTAAAATCGTTCTTGTCGATGCCGGTATGACAGACCTGATTCGTCCCGCCCTTTATCAGGCAAAGCACAGGATTAAAAATTTGACTTCCGAATCCACACGTACCGAAAATTATATGGTTGCCGGTCCGATATGTGAATCGACGGATGTTTTTACGAAGTCCGTGGAATTACCGGAGACTTTCCGGAACGATCTGCTGACTATGGAGTCTGCTGGTGCTTACGGCAGATGTATGTCGATGGGTTACAACTTGCGCGACCTGCCTAAAGAATATTTTAGCAATGAATTATAATAATAAAACCGGTCAGCGACCGGTTTATTATTTATAAATAAGCATTGACATTTGTTTTCCGAATATTTCATTTGCTACGTCGTTAATATCTTTTAATGTAATATCCCGTATTTTCTGTGCAATATCTTCCATTGAATGCACTTCGTCATAAATCAATACGCTTCTACCCGACCCTATCATTAACCCTTCATTATTTTCGTTCGATATATATAACTGTCCGAGAAATTGTTTTTTCGCAGCAGATAATTTTCGTTCAGTCAAATTTCCCGAAGTGATTTTCTTGAGTTCCGTATGTATTAATTCAACACAGTGGTCTGTGTATATGTCTTCCGTACTGAAATAAATTGTAAAAATACCAGTATCGCTTAACGGAGTATAGCCGGCCTCTATATTGTATGATAATCCGGCTTTCTCACGGACAACAGTATTCAAAATGGAGTTTGAAGAACTTCCGCCAATAAGGTTAATAAGCAGCGCCAGCGTAATTCTTCTTTCATCGTAAACATCGAATGCATTCCCGCCAAGTATGCAATGTGCCTGATGGGTTTCCCTGTTTAATTTTTTTTTGAAAAAATTGTTATTATTGAACTTTTCCCTTTTGTGATTACTTGTATTTACATTTATACCGGATAAGTACTTGATACATATTTCATTAAATTTTTTTTCTCCAAAACCATTTACCGAAGAAAAAACAATATTATCGGTATTGTAAGTGTTCTTTACAAATTTTCTTAGAGAATCCGAATTTAGTTTCGCAACGGATTTTTCCGTTCCGAGAATATTATGTCCCAGGGACGATCCGGCAAAGAGAAGGTCCTCATACTCATCGAAAATTCTCTCGGAAGGAGAATCTTTGTAGGAATTTATTTCGTCGCGAACGATCTCTTTTTCTTTTTCTATTTCTTTTTCGGGGAATGTCGAGTTGAAAACTATATCCGCTATAAGCTCAGCTGCTTTGGAATAATCTGTTTTTAGTGTAGTAGCATGGATAATTGTTTCTTCTTTCGTTGTATATGCATTTAATTCTCCGCCAAGATTCTCGAGCCTGTTGTTTATATGATATGCTTTTCTTTTATGGGTGCCTTTAAATAGACAGTGTTCCAGCAAGTGGGCGAGTCCATGTTCATCTTCCTGTTCGTCTCTGCTACCTGTACCTATTACAAGTCCGCAATAAGAAACGGGAGATTTTACCTGATGATGAACGCATCGTATACCGTTGGGAAGCTCAAATCTGAATATTTTCATTCTTTACCTGATCGTTTTTCTTTAAAAATTGTCCTGTATAACTATTTTTACAGGATTTTATATCTTCTGGTAATCCTTCGAATAAAAGCTGTCCTCCTTCTTCACCGCCTTCAGGACCAAGATCTATTATCCAATCGGCATTTTTGATTACATCCATATTATGTTCCACTATAACTATAGTGTGACCTTTATCTATCAATGCATCGAACGACTTCAATAATTTCTTGATATCATGAAAATGCAGTCCTGTAGTAGGTTCATCGAAAATAAACAGGATAGGTTCGACATTGGCTTCTTTGATTAAAAAAGAGGCTAATTTCACCCTTTGATTCTCTCCGCCCGACAGTGTCGAAGATGATTGTCCTAATTTTATATAACCAAGGCCAACATCCTGAAGCAACCGGAGTTTTTCAACTATTTTTTTGTTTATCGGCGATTTTTTGTCCTCACTAAAGAAATCGACAGCTGAATCGATTGTCATTTCCAGAATATCATAAATCGATTTATTTCTGTATTTCACCTCCAGAATATCGTCCTTAAAACGTTTTCCTCCGCATGCTTCACATGTAAGCTCGACGTCTGCCATGAATTGCATTTCAACTTTAGTGAATCCTTCTCCCTGACATTCTTCACACCGGCCTCCTGCAATATTGAAGGAAAAATTAGACGGACCGAAATTATTCATTTTAGCATATTGTTGGTCTGCTAATAACTTACGGATATCGTCGTATGCTTTGATATAAGTAACAGGGTTTGACCGGGAGGATTTTCCTATTGGATTCTGATCCACCATCTCTACATGTTTGATCATGTTGACATCGCCGTATAATTTCTCGAAATTACCAGGTTTCATTCCTATTTCATATAATTCCCGTTTCAATGCCGGGTACAGAATCCCTTTAATAAGTGATGATTTGCCGCTTCCGCTGACTCCTGTTATGCACGTCATTACTCCCAACGGGACTTTTACATCAATACCTTTTAGATTATTTTCGCGGGCTCCCTTAATTCCTATAAAATTATTCCATTTACGGACAACAGAATGTTTCTTTATGCTTTTTTCACCGGTAAGGTACTTTGCAGTTATACTTTGATCGGATTTCATCAGTTCGTTGAAACTGCCGTTAAATACGATCTCACCTCCTTTATATCCTGCATGCGGACCTACGTCGACAATATTATCGGCGGCACGTATGATCTCTTCTTCGTGTTCAACCACAATAACCGTGTTACCAAGATCTTTCAACTGATTAAGAACTTTGATCAGCCTGTTGGTGTCGCGGGGATGAAGTCCTATGCTTGGTTCATCAAGAATGTACATTGATCCTACTAAACTGCTTCCAAGGGAGGTGGATAAATTTATACGCTGACTCTCTCCTCCGGATAAAGTTGAAGATAACCTGTTTAAGGTTAAATATCCCAATCCGACATCCATAAGATACTGCAAGCGATTTCGGATCTCGGTAAGTATTCGTTCTCCTATTTTTTTATCATGATCGGGAAGTACAAGTCTGTTAAAGAATTTATGAAGTTCTTTAACAGTCATTGTAACCATATCAGCTATATTATTATCTCCGATTTTTACATAGAATGCACCGGGTTTAAGTCGTTTGCCTCCGCAATCCGGACAAGTAGTTTTGCCGGAGTATCTGGATAGCATTACGCGGTATTGTATTTTGTATCTTTCGCTTTCAAGGAACTCAAAAAACTTATCCAGACCCTGGAAATACTTATTTCCTTTCCATAATAATTGTTTTTGTTCGGAGGTAAGATCGTAGAACGGTTTATGCACAGGGAATCCGAATTTTGATGAGTTCATTACCAGTTGATCTTTCCACCATTTCATAGTATTCCCACGCCAACAGACTATAGCATCGTCATAAATAGTTTTGGTTTTATCCGGAACAACCAGATCTTCGTCGATCCCTATAACTTTTCCGTAACCCTTGCAACGGGGACATGCTCCCAAAGGATTGTTAAAACTGAACATTTGTTCCGTGGGTTCTTCGAATAAAATTCCATCAGCTTCATATTTATTACTAAAGTGTTCATATAGCATAATTCCCGAGTCTTCAGTATATCCGATAAAGCACTCTCCGTTTCCATAATTAAATGCTGTTTGTACAGAGTCTGCCAATCTGCTGAGATCTTCTTCCTCTGTCATTATACCGCGGTCTATCAGAAGATATATTCCTTCATAATCTCTATTATTTCCTGAAAGAAAGTCTTCTATGAAAAATGTTTCCCCATCCACTATTATTCGTTGAAATCCGTCTTTGACAAGGAGTGTTAGTTTTTCAATTAATCCCTGGTCTTTTTTTAAAAAAAACGGGGATAAGATCCAGAATTTTTTCTTATTGCCAATAGAGGAGATAAAATCCACCACATCATCGATACTGTGAGATTTTACTTCCTTCCCTGAAATCGGTGAAAATGTGTGGCCTATACGGGCAAAAAGTAGTTTTAAGTAATCATATATTTCTGTCGTTGTGCCTACTGTAGATCTTGGATTTCTGGTGTTGACTTTTTGTTCTATGGCTATAGCAGGTGCTATTCCTGTTATAAAATCAACATCAGGTTTATTTATTTTTCCAAGGAATTGTCGTGCATAGGCCGAAAGACTTTCAACATATCTTCTTTGTCCTTCTGCAAATATGGTATCAAAAGCTAAAGTTGATTTTCCGGAACCGGAGAGTCCTGTTATTACGGTAAGTTGATTGTGCGGGATTTTTAACTCTATGTTCTTCAGATTATGAACACGCGCACCTTTTATATGAATATATTTTTCGTTCCCTTTCATTTATCGTAAAATATTGTATAAAATAGCACGCAAAGTTACTACCAAAAAAAATCATGGACAATTAATAAATAAAAGGATAACGTTATTTTATCAGAAGGTATTGCTTAGACTGTCAAATTCATTCAATATATCAGAATCAATTCGTTTTACATTTTTAGCGACATCCTGCTTCATGACATTTTTTTCGATATTAAATTCAACCATTTGGCCTGGTGCCAGTTCATTGAAGTCCCCCAGAACATCCTGATAGTGGAAGAAAAGATTATTGTTGGGATATTTAATAAAACCAAAACCGTTCTTTATACTTAATATCTCACCTTTTTCCTTTTCCCTTTCTTCTTCGGATGTTGAACGAACGTCATTAGAAACAAATAAATCAGAGATAACCGGATCATTTCCCGAAAGTCCTTTATCGATGATGTCCTGCATGTATACGGGATGGGTTGCAAGTTGCAGGAGATCGTGGGACGTTTTTGTTACAACCCTGATTCCTTCATCATTATAATATTCAAATTCCCAACTTAACAACATTATGTCCAATCCTAAATTATTTAATTTCCGTATTAATGGAACATAATCAGTATCGGAAACTATCAAAACGACCATGTCTAATCTTCCCATCAAGGCTAATTCGAAAACTTCGAGTGCAAGCCACACATCGACTCCCCTTTCCTCTTTTCTTCCCAAAAGATTTCTTAAAGGCAGATAATGTGTATGTATTCCTTCCGACATAAGTATATCATCGAAGACTCTGTCATTATATAGCTGACTTCCCCTTTGACTCGCTTCTGCTGCATTTATTCTTCCCCTGAAATAATGTGCTTCTACGATTTGGCATTTGTTGGAATCTATATCTTTTTCGATAGCAACTCTATTTTTTATAAAATTATGTAGTCCGGTAATACTTAATCTTTTTCTCTGCGGATGCACATAATTGTAATAATTGGATGCGTGCAGGAAAAAATTACCATCATAAAAAACTCCTATTTTAGTTGATGATGTATTTCTATAGATATTCATGATATTATTTAACAATTACAATCTTAATTATTATTTTAAAGGTTATGTAATTATCAAAGATAAAACTTTTACCTAACATTACAAAATTAAATCAAACCGGCTATAAGCGCTAAAATTTAAAAGTTTAACCTAAATTATATTTAACGTTTAATTTTATAAATTTAATATATATGAGTATTGATAATATCTTCTTTATAAAGTATCTTTGACAGATAAAAAACATAAATATTAAATTTTATGAATTGCAGGCAAAAAATTGATATTATTTTG
>JAJQEF010000020.1:92356-225621 GCA_021201795.1 Rikenellaceae bacterium | reverse complement strand
GAATGTCCGGATTGCCATATTTGATACAAATTGTGAGGGTTTACTGACATGAACGACATAGAACGGAGTCTATAGAATCCGTTACATAAAAATATAATTAAGGAATAACCAAGAACCCTTTTTTCCTGAAAAACTAAAATCAAAGGGTTGGCGCAGGAACATCAGATATACTGCAAGAGGACGTTCCTGCGCTGTTTTGCGTCAAACCCGATCTCCGTTTCTTCCAGCCCCCCCCTAATTTCTCCGCATATCTCACGGCTTCGATAGTGGAATTGACGTTCAGTTTGCGAAGAATCCGCTGGCGGTGAGTGTTGACCACGGATAGGGACGATCATACATCTCCCTATCTTATTTAAAAATAAATTTGGAAGATTAAATTTATCTCTTTAAATTTACGTAACTAATTACGTAAACAGGAACTAAAAATTTTACAGTAATGGAATTTTTCAATAAAACAGGAAAATGGCTATCGGTAGCAGGTTGAGAATGTTGACCGATAAAATAACAGAGGACGCTTCGCACATATATAAATTGTACGGGACGGATATGAAACCGAAATGGTTCCCCGTATTCTTCGTTCTTTCCAACGGTGAATCAGGAACCGTTACTGAAATCGCAAAAGAAATCGGACACACACATCCTTCGGTCAGTAATATAATCCGTGAAATGACTGCACATGGCTATATTGTGGAAAAAAAATCCGGCGGACGGGCGGCGAAATGTTGTCGAATTATCCGAATCTGGAAAAAAACTGGTAAAAAAAATGGAAGAGCAATACGAGGACGTGACCAATGCAGTCGAAAGCATTTCCAGCCAGTCGCTTCATGATTTATGGAGCGCAGTAGAGGAGTGGGAATTCCTACTCTCGCAAAAATCACTTCTCCAGCGTGTAATGGATGAACGCAAAAAAAGGGAGAGCAGAGATGTAGAGATTGTAAGTTACTGCCCGGAATACAGGGATGCGTTCCATGATCTGAACATTGAGTGGATCTCAGGTTATTTCAGAATAGAAGATGTCGACCGCAGGACATTGAACGATCCGGAAGAGTATATATTAAATTCCGGCGGATTTATTTATGTAGCCTTATACAGGGGCGAACCGGCAGGTGTATGCGCCCTGTTGAAAATGAACGATGATAAGTACGATTACGAATTGTCCAAAATGGCGGTAAGTCCCAGTGCCCAAGGAAAAAACATCGGTTATTTATTGGGACAGGCAGCAGTAAACAAAGCAAAAGAAGAAGGAGCATCTTCGATATATCTCGAAAGCAACACGATTTTAAAACCGGCTATTAACCTCTACCATAAATTAGGATTTAAAAAAATTGCCGGCAGGCCATCGTCTTACGAGAGATGTAACATACAAATGGAGTTATTACTTAAATAAAAAGATACGGACAGTTCTGTCCGTATCTTAACTATTATATGTGAAAATTACTGAATTTTATCGACTCCTTCAGTGGTCATCACTACCCTCTTCATCGTCCCGTCTTCGTTATAGTAAAGGTAATCTATACACACCGAACGCCTGTAGCTGCTTCCGGCCGTATTGACCGCTCCGTTATGGTAAACAAAGTACCACTGGCCCTTATACTGGATAATCGCCTGATGGTTGGTATTGGAATTTCCTGCGATCTCGTTAAGGATGCCCTTATACTCCCACGGTCCTGTGACGCTTCTGCTCATAGCATAGCAGATTTTCTCAGGGAATTCGGAAGCGTAGGACAGATAATACCAGTCGTCTTTTTTGTGGATCCACGGAGCTTCAGTGAATCGGGGCAGATCGAAGGTCATGACAGGACCGTCCAGTTCGATCATGTTGTCTTTGAGCTTAGCGTAATAACACTGGGTATTCCCCCAGATGAGATAAGCCTGACCGTCGTCGTCTATCCACACGGTAGGATCGATATCGTCCCATGAAATTTTAGTATACTCGGTAGTCATATCATTAGTAATAATGGCTGAACCACGGGCATCGACAAACGGTCCGGTAGGAGAATCCGATACTGCTACACCTATCGCCTTACCGTGTATATCCGCATGGGACACGGTAACATACCAATAAAATTTACCGTTTCTTTCGATCACCTGCGCTGCCCATGCATCGCCTTTGGCCCATGCGAAATCTTTCGCCCTCAAAGGCACCGGATGTTCAGTCCACGTTTTCATATCGGTAGTCGAGAATACGAGCCATTCGTGTAACTGGTATCTCTCCCTGTCCGGCGGACACTGGTCGTGGCCCGCATAAAGATAAAACACGCCGTCATGGACAAGTGCTGCGGGATCCGCAGTATATTTATGAGTAAACAAAGGGTTTCCGGAAGTTATTATTATCGTATCCGACTGTGCAGACAAAGACATGGCCGTAAATGCTGAACCGGCCAATAACATGCTGGCCTTTAATAATTTTCTCAACATAGTTTAAAATTTTGTTTTTATCAGTTTAATTTTTGGTATTCTGATGCCAAATATAAAACCTTTTAACATAAAGTTATATCTTTGCGGCGGAAACATACAGATAAATTCTAACTCCAAACAAGACAAATATCTGTAAACAAGAACATTAATTATGTCGTATAATCTTTTAAAAGGTAAAAAAGGGCTCATTTTCGGAGCATTGAACGAGAACTCTATCGCGTGGAAAGTCGCTGAACGCGCACATGAAGAAGGAGCATCGCTGGTTCTTTCCAACACTTCCGTTTCCATAAGAATGGGAAACATAGAGGAACTCGCGAAAAAAACAGGGGCGATAGTAGTACCTGCGGACGCAACAAGCATAGAGGACCTCGAAAACCTTTTCGATAAAACAATGGAGTTCCATGGCGGGAAATTCGATTTCATTCTTCACTCGATCGGAATGTCTCCGAACGTAAGGAAGGGACGAACTTATGACGATCTCGACTACAATTTCCTTGCAAAGACACTCGATATTTCTGCTCTTTCATTTCATAAGGTGATTCAGGTAGCCAGAAAAAAAGACGCTGTAAACGAATGGGGATCGATAGTGGCTCTTTCATATATAGCAGCGCAGAGAACACTTTACGGCTACAACGATATGGCTGACGCCAAAGCGCTTCTCGAATCGATAGCGAGAAGTTTCGGCTATATTTACGGACGTGAGAAAAAAGTAAGGATAAACACGGTATCGCAGTCTCCTACACCTACTACGGCAGGAAGCGGCGTTATGGGACTCGACGGATTGATGGATTTCTCGGACAGAATGTCTCCGCTCGGAAACGCAACTGCTCTCGATTGTGCGGATTATGTACTTACATTATTCTCCGACCTTACGAGAAAAGTAACCATGCAGAATCTCTTCCATGACGGAGGATTCTCGAGCATGGGTATGAGCCGCAGGGCCATGAACGTCTACAACAAGAACCTCGAAGAGATCGAAAACGAATTCGAATACAAAGACGTAAAAAACCCTAAATAAAATCTGATGAAAAATTAACGGGGAGTCGAAAGGCTCCCCGTTTAATTTTATACCTGTATAAGTTATTTATTTTCTTCCGCTACTTCTTCCTCTTCTTTTTCGATAAGATCGATCATTCCTTTGCTGTTAAGAATATTGTACCATGAAAGAACTTTTTTCATATCCGATACATGAACCTGATCGCGGTCATATTCGGGAAGTATTTTCTCAAAATAACTTTTAAGTTCGTCAGCTGACGACTTATGGCTGATCGTTTCCTTTCCGTCAGTATCTCTGTAAATACTCTGGAAGACTTTCTCTATCGGCATATCATCCGAATCGGTATAGATAGCGATCTCTCCTATTGAACTCACTCGCGACGAAGCGCTTACATTGGAACGTTTACAGTCCGCAAGCGATTCTACTATGATACCGTTGGAACTCTGTGCAACGAATTTATAGAGTCCGGGCTGTCCGGAAATAGTTAAAATATCTTTTAAATCCATAAAATAAAATGCTTAAAAATTATCAGCCACAAAAATAGGACATTAAAAACAATTACCGAATTTTTTCTGCACATTATCCAAAAAGAAAGCAGTTTTTACAAACGGTAAGGTTATTTGGTAAAAATTCAGTAATATTGTAGCTTAAAATAAATTGTATACTCTTTATACCGATATAATTAAATGAAAGTATTGAAATTTGGCGGTACATCCGTAGGTACCGCGGAAGCCATTCTGAACGTAAAAAAAATCGTTGAATCAGAAAACGAAAACGTCATCGTAGTAGTCTCTGCCATGGGCGGGATAACCGACCGTTTATTGAAAACCTCCAAAGCCGCTTCGGAAGGAGACTGCACATACACCGAAGAATTCAAAGAAATATATACGCGCCATTTCGACACTGTTGAAGAAGTAGTTCTTCCTGAAAATAAGAAAAATGTTAAGCACAAACTCGTAGGTCTTTTCGATGAACTCGAAAACATTCTCAAAGGTGTGTTCCTTATCAAGGATCTCTCCGAGAGAACTAACGACACGATAGTGAGTTACGGGGAGAGGCTGTCTTCGGTAATAATCAGCGGCGTCATCAAGGATAGTGTATGGTTCGATGCAAGGCAGCTCATTAAAACTTCTACGCATTTCAATAAGCATATTGTCGATTTCGAGATTACGAACGAACTTATATCGGATGCGTTTAAAAATATTCCTGCAGTCAGCGTGGTACAGGGATTTATCTCTTCCGATAAAGATAACGGCGAGATAACCAATCTCGGACGCGGAGGATCAGACTATACGGCTGCAATACTTGCATCCAGGCTCAACGCGCGTCAACTTGAGATATGGACGGATGTGGACGGATTCATGACCGCTGATCCGAGGGTTATCAGCAATGCTTACGTAATAGACAACCTAAGCTATGTAGAAGCCATGGAACTTTGTAATTTCGGAGCAAAGGTAATTTATCCCCCTACGATTTTTCCGGCATACCATGCGAATATACCGATCGTAATAAAAAATACTTTTAATCCTGAGGCTAAGGGTACATTCATCTCAAGAGAGAAAACACACGACCAGTCGAAGGCCATCAAGGGGATTTCGTCGATTAACGACACATGCCTTATTACTGTTCAGGGCATGGGAATGGTCGGAATAATAGGTGTAAACTACCGTATATTCAAGGCGCTGGCCAAGGCCGGCATAAGCGTATTCTTCGTATCGCAGGCATCGTCCGAGAACACTATCTCCATCGGTGTTAAGAACGGGGATGCGGATATGGCTATCAAGGTCCTGTCCGAAGAGTTCCATCAGGAAATCGAACTCGGGGAGATCAACAAACTGAAAAAGGAACCGAATCTGGCTACTGTAGCGATCGTAGGAGATAATATGAAACATACACCGGGAATCGCGGGCAAACTCTTCGGAACGCTCGGTATGAACGGTATAAATGTTATAGCATGTGCACAAGGCGCTTCGGAAACGAATATTTCATTCGTGATTAATCTCGAGAGCCTCAGGAAGGCAATGAACGTCATCCACGATTCGTTCTTCCTGTCGGAGTATAAGGTACTGAACGTATTCATGGCTGGAGCGGGACTCGTGGGAAGCAACCTTCTGGAGCAGATAAATATGCAACAGGAGAAACTGAAAAAAGATTACGCCCTTAAAATAAATATCGTAGGGATAACCAATTCCCGCAAGTACATCCTCAACAGAGACGGTATAGATCTGAACAATTACAAAGAAGAACTCGAAAAATCCGAAAACAAGGCCACTCCGGAGAAATTTAAAGAAGAGATTCTCAATATGAATATTTTCAATTCGGTGTTTGTGGACTGTACCGCCAGCGCCGACGTGGCATCTATCTACAAAGATCTGTTGCAGCACAATGTATCAGTGGTGACCGCCAATAAGATAGCGGCATCTTCGGATTATGAGAAATACGAGGATCTCAAAAAAATATCACGCAAGCGCGGTATCAAGTTCCTCTTTGAAACAAATGTGGGTGCAGGTCTTCCGATAATAAACACCATCGGCGATCTCATCAACAGCGGTGACAAGATCTTCAAGATCGAAGCGGTAGTATCCGGCACATTGAATTATATATTCAATGTAATGGACGAGAATACCCCTATGAGCAAAGCTATAAGAATGGCTATGGAAGCGGGATATGCCGAACCTGATCCGAGGATCGACCTCAGCGGTACGGATGTTATCCGCAAACTGGTAATCCTTTCGAGGGAGGCGGGATACCGTATCGAGCAGGACGACGTAGTTAAGAACCTGTTCATTCCGGGTAAGTATTTCGAAGGATCGCTGGATGACTTCTGGGGCAACATCACGGAACTCGACAGCGAATTCGAAGAAAAACGCATAAAACTTGCAGCAGACAACAAGAAATGGAGGTTTGTAGCAAAACTTGAGAACGGCAATACGGAGATCGCACTGCGCGAGATCGAAAGTTCACATCCGTTCTATCACCTTGAAGGAAGCAATAACATCGTTCTTCTGACTACCGAACGTTACAACGAATATCCTCTCCAGATCAAAGGATACGGCGCTGGAGCAAGCGTGACAGCGGCCGGAGTATTTGCAGATATTATCAGCATCGCCAATATAAGATAAAGGCTGTTAAGAAAGTGAAAATGAAAAAGATAATAATATTAGGCGACGGAATGGCCGATGAGCCGATCGATGCGCTCGGAGGAAAAACTCCCCTCCAGGCTGCAAAAAAACCATACATCGATATGCTTGCCCGCATAGGTCTGAACGGACTTCTGGATACCATTCCTGAAGGATTCCATCCGGGAAGCGAGATTGCAAACCTATCCGTTTTAGGCTATGACCTCAATAAGGTCTTCGAAGGACGCGGTTCGCTCGAAGCAGCAAGCATGGGCGTAAATATCCAAGACGGAGAGATGGTCATGCGGTGCAATATTATTACTATTGAGGATGACAAAATAAAGAACCACTCGGCAGGGCACATCACTACTGAAGAGGCGACTGAACTCGTAAATTTCCTTCAGAAAAAACTTGGGGACAATACGGTAAGTTTTTATCCGGGGGTCTCTTACAGGCATCTGTTGAAAATAAAGGGAGGCAATAAAAACATAAAATGCACTCCACCGCACGATGTACCGGGAACTCCGTTCAGGGATGTTATGGTCACAGCTACCGCTACGGAAGGAGAACATACGGCACACATTCTCAACGAACTGACCATGAAGTCACAGGCTCTTCTAGCGAATCACCCTGTGAACCTTAAAAGGATAAAAGAAGGCAAAGATACTGCAAACAGTATATGGGCATGGTCCCCCGGATATAAACCGGCAATGGAAACAATGCCTGAAATATTCGGATTCAAATCCGGAGCAGTGATCTCAGCAGTCGATCTGATTAAAGGTATAGGCGTTTATGCCGGGCTGCAACCGATAGAAGTAGAAGGTGTTACAGGGCTCTACAATACTAATTACGAGGGTAAGGCTCAGGCGGCTATCGAAGCGCTCAGGAATAATGACTTCGTATACTTACACGTAGAAGCAAGTGACGAAGCAGGACACGAAGGGGATTACGAATTGAAAGTAAAAACCATCGAATATCTTGATTTTCGGATAGTGAAGCCCATTTTCGAAAAGGTTAAAAACTGGAACGAGCCTGTCGCCATCGCTGTACTTCCGGATCATCCTACACCCTGCAGCCTAAGAACACACACGTGTTCACCAGTGCCTTTTATAATATATAAACCGGGCAACGAAGCTGACATCGTGGAGAAATACGATGAGATAAGTGCAGAACGGGGATCATACGGTACGCTTAGAGGCGACGAATTTATCAGAGAATTTTTAAAAGACTAAATAAATGAAATATTACAGTACAAACGGATCGGCTGCACCTGCTTCCCTTTCCGATGCGGTAATAAAGGGGCTTGCTCCTGACAAAGGGCTCTATATGCCTGAAAAAACATCTAAACTTCCAGATAGTTTTTTCGAAAATATCGAGAAGCTGGATTTCCAGGAGATATCGTTCGAAGTCGCTGATGCCTTCTTCGGGGAAGATATACCGGAAGACAAACTAAAAGAGATAGTTTATGATACCCTTTCATTCGACACGCCGCTCATCAGGGTTAGCGAAAATATACACTCTCTCGAATTGTTCCACGGTCCTACCCTTGCTTTCAAGGATGTTGGAGCGAGGTTCATGGCTAGGATGCTCGGTTACTTCATTGCCCAGGAGGGCGGAAACGAAAAAGTAACTGTGCTGGTCGCGACTTCCGGAGATACGGGTAGTGCGGTGGCCAACGGATTCCTCGGGGTGGACGGCATCAACGTGATCGTACTTTATCCGAAGGGCAAAGTCAGTGAAATTCAGGAGAAACAATTTACCACCCTCGGCCAGAACATAACAGCTATCGAGATAGACGGCACCTTCGACGACTGCCAGAGATTGGTAAAGAGCGCATTTATGGATGAGGAACTTAACAAAAAAATGAATCTTTCATCTGCGAACTCGATAAATGTCGCGCGGTTCCTTCCTCAGGCATTTTACTATTTCAATGCCTTCGCACAACTCAAAAGGAAGGAAGGCATAACTGAAAATATCGTGGTAAGCGTACCGAGCGGCAATTTCGGAAATATAACTGCCGGGCTGTTCGCTAAGCGTATGGGCCTTCCGGTTAAAAGATTTATCGCTGCCAACAACCGTAACGACATATTCATGAAGTACCTGCAATCGGGTAAATACGATCCTAAACCGTCGATAGCGACCATCGCGAATGCCATGGATGTCGGCGATCCGAGTAATTTTGCAAGGATCCTCGAACTTTACGGCAATTCACATGAAGCGATAACAGCTGAAATAAGCGGATGCAGCTACACCGACGAAGAGATAAGGGAAACGGTAAAATCCACTTTTGAAGAAACCGGATACCTCCTCGATCCTCACGGAGCATGTGGATACAAGGCGTTACAGGAAGGGCTTGAAGAAGGAGAAACAGGAATTTTTCTGGAGACTGCGCATCCTGCTAAATTCCTGGAAACAGTGGAGGAAATAATAGGTGCGGACATAAAGATCCCCGAAAAACTGGAAAGATTTATGCAGGACGAAAAACAAAGTATCGGAATGTCTTCGGATTTCCATGACTTTAAAGAATATCTTTTGAAACGTTAATCAGAAATGAGTGAAATTATAGATAATTTTCCGGGACGACTGTTCAAGATGACGGAGGTACTTTGTAAAAAAGTTCCGTCACAGGTCAAAACCCGTGCTTTCATCGATGAATTGGTAAACACTCTGTTCATCATGAGGGACGACAATAACATCACGCTAAAGCAGCTCGAAGCCAGATGGGAATGTCTCCAGATAAAACTGAGGGATATCATACAGCCTTTGGCCGACTGCGAAGGATTCGGATGCAACGATGTTGTTGATAAATTTTTCCTGGAGATACCGATTGTCTATACCCAACTACTTAAGGATGCGGATATGTATGACGAGTGCGACCCTGCTTCGTACTGCAAAGAAGAGATTATACTTTGTTATCCGGGATTTTATGCGGTAATGATTTATCGTTTCGCTAATATATTGTACCGGCTGAATGTACCGATACTCCCGCGTGTAATATGCGAATATGCCCACAGTCAAACCGGAATCGAAATCCATCCAGGAGCAACGATAGGACCTAATTTCTATATAGACCACGGTACGGGAATCGTTATCGGTGAAACAACGGTAATCGGCAAAAACGTAAAAGTGTACCAAGGCGTTACCCTCGGCGCACAGTTCGTCGACAAAACTCTTATGGGAACCAAGCGCCATCCGACTATCGAAGACAATGTTATCATCTATGCAGGTGCTACCATCCTCGGAGGCGACACGGTGATCGGGCACGACACGGTTGTAGGCGGTAATGTATGGATCACGGAATCCGTTTCTCCGGATTCGATAATTTACCACAAACCGACTACGGTAATTAAGGAATCGAAAAACAAAAAATAAAGTCATGAAAAAATTAAATTTTATTTTTTTACTGTTGGCAGTACTTATCCTAAGTTCATCGTGCGCCATTGACGAAAGTGCGGTAAACGTAACCGTTACTAACGACAGCACTCTTGAAATAATCAAGGAAACTGTGGAAATACAGTGGACAGACATTATCAATTCAGATCCGAATATACACCACAATAGCGTTATAGTGCTGACATCCGAAGGAAACGAAATTCCCTCACAGGTGATTTTTAACAGCGAAAAACAACCGGAATTATTCATATTTCAAGCGGATGTAGACTCTAAATCTAAATCGGAATATAAGATCAGGAACAATTATACATCGGTAGAAACTACGGGTAATGCGGGCAAAGAGATCAAGTATGCACAGCGGCCTGAATATAAATCACAGGCTTACGGACGTTTCGTACCGGAAAGAATGGACGATTACGCATGGGAGAACAACCTTGTAGCATTCCGTATTTACGGACCTGCACTGGAAGAGGAACTCATAACAAACGGTATCGATTACTGGAGCAAGAGCACTTCGGAGCTTATAATAGATAAATGGTATAGAGAGAACGACTATCATACCGATTCGGGAGAAGGATGCGACTGCTATAAAGTCGGCGTAACTCTCGGAAGCGGTGCATCGGCTCCTTACATCGACGATTCGCTGTGGATGAGCCGCAACTTCCAATCTTGGGAGACATTGGACAACGGCCCTATCCGTACTACCGTAAAGCTGACGTACGCTCCGTTCGCAGCCGGCGAAGACACTGTATCTTTCGTGAAAATAATTTCTCTCGACGCAAATACACGCTTTAATAAAATGACAGATATTTATTCCGGTGACTTCAATAAACTACCTGTCGCAGCAGGAATCGCCCTTCATCCGGGCTGCCGGATCCTATCGGGCCCGGATTATGTGGCAATAGCAGAACCGGCATCGGACTCGAAGAGCATGCTTGACGGCGATATTTACATTGCGGTGCTTATGAATGGTTTCAAGAAGGGCAATGACATGAAGAACATCATGGCCGTTAAAAAGATAGCTCCCGAAGAACCCCTCGTATACTATATGGGCGCGGCGACATCCAAGGAGCTGGTTATCAACACGGATGATGACTGGGAACGGGCGATCAACAGACAATCAGGTATTATCAATAATCCGTTGAAAGTGACGGTAAAATAATATTATTACGCATATAAATTAAGGAAGCGCACTCTCAAAGTGCGCTTTTTTTATTGATTTTTTTCTCTACCTTCAAATGACCAACTATTAACACTACGAATATGAAAAATATTATTTATTCCGTTATTCTATTTTTCGCCGTCGGACTTCCGGTTAAAGCGGATACCATACATGTTGTTAGCTCTTCATCCGACGTGCTACGGCTAAGTATAAACGATGCGGAATTCGATCAGGATTTTTCCTTCGTAAGAAATATCGACGATAATAAATTCGACTTCCGGCTTCATGCGGACACTATAGATTTAAGGATTTATTCCGACACCGACACTCTCTGTATCACCGTTCCTACAGGATCGCATGTCGATTTGAGTATTCAAGTAAAGGATGCGGAACCGTATTACGTCACGTTCTCCAATGAGATGGAACTCACAGCCATATCGTTTACCGGTACCGGGGATCCCGGACACCGTATTATATACGACACCAATCCTGACAGTCCGTACCTCACCACACTCCGTGAAAAATACAAACTCGGGAAATTATGTGCACGGGCACACACATACTTTGACAAAGTTCTCACAATTTCCGGCTGGGTAAACCGTCTCTGGAAGCATAACGGAAGCAACGAACCCAAAAAGAGCGACGCCTTGTCGATTCTGGAAGAAGTCGAACAGGGTGCGGAATTCCAGTGTGTGGAATATGGTATAGTTACGGCAGCATGCCTTAAAGCGCTTGGATTGCCGGCACGGGTACTGGCCCTTAAAACCAAGGATGTAGCGACCAGACCCTCGGGTGCGGGTCATGTGGTTATGGAAGTTTATCTCAATGATCTGCAAAAATGGATAATGGTCGATCCGCAGTTCGATGCCATTGTGCTGAAGGACTGCATCCCTTTGAACGCGGTCGAGATTCAGGCGGCGGCAACCAACGGCGAAAAATTAACGATACTTACATCTAATCCGGATACGCCAGTAGAATATTACATATCATGGGTCTATCCGTACCTCTACTATTTCGATACCCCTTTCGACAACCGGGAAGATATAAAAAAGGACGAACGGCATAAAGTAAACGGTAAAACGAATCTTATGTTAGTGCCCACCGGCGCTCCGGAGCCTGTGATATTCCAGAACCGTATAAAGATCAACTGGTGCGAATATACCCGCTCCATAACAGATTTTTACGCACCTCCGCTGTAGACGGCGCGGAGCTTAAGGAATTTGACGCGGGGATTTTTGTTCGTATACAAAGCCTCTGGCGAGCCCCTTTTAACCGGCAGGTATTGCCCGCGTCTTTTAAATATTTACAGGAACGGTGCTAATTAAAATCGTGCACTAAATCCTTCAGTGCACCTCCGCCCACGAAAATAACATCGGCATCGCCGGAATATTTTATATTTCCGGAAATTTCCATATATTCGTATTTAAATAACATAATTATAGCATAGCTATTGTAATGATTCAAAAGAAATCGCCAAATTATCTCAATGATCATTCATTCAATAGATATATGCTCGCGATTGGCGTGGGCTTTATCTGTGGATGGTCAAGGCGTTTTGGCTATGCCTTTTTGAATTGCAGGTTTTGCCCGCGTCTCATAAGATGCGGTTACGGTAGCAGAGCTGACTAAAACCTACGCTATGAAAGATACCCAGAGGAATTGTTCCGAATGTGGAACAGAGAATCCGTCCGAACAACCGCAATGCTAATCCCCAAGCCAGGCTCCCGAACAACTCACGCGAATAGCGTAAGCTGCAATGGATATTCCACCAGACCGGAAACGAAGCTAAAAGATTTTCCGATAAGAATAACGAACATTATTGCAAACCTCATTCTTCTTAGCGGGAAGATCGGAGCGTTTATAGTTTTTTTATTCAGGACTCAATTCGTTCGGAGGGAATTCATAGGTTATTTTCAATAGGGGCATTCGTTTGTTCCCTTTTAATATGGTGCTTCCTCAAAATGTTGAGCAGGATCACGAAAGAGTTGTGTCAGATACACCAAAAATTGAAATAAAAAAACGGAAATTCCGCGGAATCCCCGTTTTTATGTTATATAACATAGAGCTTATTTTCTAATAGCGGCAACTCCCGGAAGAACTTTGCCTTCCATGTATTCGAGTAGCGCACCACCTCCTGTAGACACGTAGCTAACCTGTTTGCTCAATCCGAATTTGTTGATGCAAGCAACTGAGTCTCCGCCTCCTACGAGCGAAAATGCTCCGTTGGCAGTAGCTTTAGCAATAGCCTCGGCAACAGCTTTGGAACCAGCTGCAAATTTTTCCATTTCGAAAACCCCTACAGGACCGTTCCATAGTATCGTTTTCGAGCTCTCGATAACTTCTACGAACGTTTTAACAGTCTCCGGACCAGCATCCAGACCCATCCAGCCTTCGTCGATAGAATCCGACTGGCACACCTTTGTGTTAGCTGTTTCACTGAACGCATCGGCACAAACAGAGTCCGTAGCGAGGTATATTTTTACTCCGAGTTCCTTAGCTTTTTTCACAACTGCATGAGCCACATCGAATTGATCCGGTTCGCAAAGCGAACTTCCTATCTTACCTCCGTCAGCGGCAACGAAAGTATATGTCATACCGCCGCCGATAATGAGGTTATCAACGCGTTCGAGAAGGTTCTCGATGATGGTAATTTTTGACGAAACCTTTGATCCGCCGATAATTGCAGTGAACGGACGCGCAGGAGACTCCATAACTTTGTCAATAGCTTTAATCTCGCCTTCCATGATGTATCCGAACATCTTATCGTTAGGGAAGTATTCTGCTATAAGCGCTGTAGAAGCGTGTGCCCTGTGAGCAGTACCAAACGCATCGTTAATATAGCAATCCGCGTAAGAAGCGAGTCTTTTAGTGAATTCTATCTGGCTCTCTTTAACGAGTTTTTTGGCAGCGGATTTTTCTTCGTCGTTAGCGTCTTCCGCAAGACCGCGCGGTTTACCCTCTTCCTCAGCGTAGAAGCGAAGGTTTTCGAGTAGAAGAACCTGCCCCGGCTTGATAGCGTCCGATTTTTCTTTCGCCTCGTCTCCCATACAGTCGTTTGCAAAATCTATTTTAAGACCGAGATTTTTTTCAACCGCAGGTATAATGTGCTTGAGAGAGAACTTAGGATCGGTATTTTTCTTAGGTCTTCCCAGATGGGACATTAAAATTGCCGATCCGCCTCCTTCGAGAACTTTTTTAATAGTAGGAATCGCAGCCCTGATGCGGGTGTCGTCCGTTACTTCGAAATTCTCGTTCAAAGGCACGTTGAAATCCACGCGGATTATGGCCTTTTTACCTTTAAAATCGTAGCTGTCAATAGATTGCATAATATCGATTATTTTATATGTTAAACAATACAAAAATGTAATAACGAAATGAGCTTCAAATTTATTAAATTTATAAGATAAAAACAATAGCACTGATTTTATCAGGAATTATACAAGCAACGGACAAATTACAACATTTTAAAGGACTGTAATTGATTTGTATCTTACATTTTTTTATATTTGTCAAATAACAAATTAAAATTTTATTTCAATGGCTAAAAATCCTATTACCAAAACCGACTATAAGATATTGACATTTCTTATGTCGAATGCCCGAATCTCATATCTGGAAATAGCGAGAGAATTCGGCATTTCAGGTGCGGCAATCCACCAACGCATTAAAAAGTTGGAAGATGCGCAGGTAATTACCGGTTCGAAAATAAATGTGAATCAGAAACTTCTCGGTTACAATGTTTGTGCTTTTCTCGGTGTCAAAATCTCCTATCCTTCTAAGCACGACTCTGTCAAAAATGCAATGCGTAATATTCCGGAAGTGGTAGCAGCCTATTTTATCACGGGCAAATACAATCTTTTCATTAAAGTTTTCTGTGCAGACAACGATCATTTTATGCATATGCTGTTCAACAAAATTTTAAAGATAGACGGTGTTTCCTACACAGAGACCTTTATGGTTCTCGATAAAATATTCGAAAGAGATATAAATACTGAAATTCCGGTTAAAGAACTTATAGAGTCGAGTTTAAAATAAAGATTGATCGTTGTAACTTTTTTGAAGACCTAAATGAGAATACGCCAGTTCTGTAACTTCCCTTCCTCTTGGCGTCCGTTTTATAAAACCCTCTTTTATCAGAAACGGCTCATACACCTCTTCGATCGTACCCGAATCCTCACCGACAGCGGTAGCGATCGTATTAAGCCCTACAGGACCGCCTGAAAACTTATTTATAATAGTCGACAGTATTTTATTATCCATTATATCAAGGCCTCGGGTATCGATATTAAGAGCATCGAGTGAAAGACGCGTCACAGCAATATCTATAATCCCTTCGCCTTTAACCATCGCAAAATCCCGAACCCGCCTTAGCAGGGAATTGGCAATACGCGGAGTACCTCGACTGCGCATGGATATCTCGACAGCTGCGTTTTCATCTATCGACATGCCGAGAATTCCAGCAGATCTTTTTATAATTCTTTTAAGTGTTTCGGAGTCGTAATATTCCAGATGACACTGAATCCCGAACCTCGCCCTTAGAGGACTTGTCAGCAGTCCGCTGCGGGTAGTAGCTCCGATCAGGGTGAACGGCATAAGCTCTATTTGTATAGAACGCGCACTCGGTCCTTTATCGAGCAGGATATCTATTTTATAATCCTCCATAGCCGAATATAGATATTCTTCGACGACCGGGCTCAAACGGTGGATCTCGTCTATAAACAGCACGTCCCCCTTTTCCAGATTGGTAAGCAATCCCGCCAAGTCGCCAGGCTTATCGAGCACAGGTCCGGAAGTGACCTTCAACCCGACTCCAAGCTCACGGCTGATGATATTGGCAAGGGTTGTTTTACCCAAACCCGGAGGTCCGTGCAGAAGAACATGATCCAGAGCTTCACCTCTCATCAGGGCGGCTTTGATAAAAACCGTAAGATTATCCACGATCTTTTCCTGTCCGGAGAACGTATCGAGATCCTGTGGACGGATCGTAGTTTCGTAATCCGGATCTGAATCTATGTTCCTGAAATCACTCATCGGCTTATTTGTGCCTTTTTACCAGTTCCTCTTCGATGTCTTTCAGGCTAAAACCCTTGTGCGTCAATAACACCAGATAGTGGTACATCAGATCTGCTGCCTCGTAGATCATTCTTTCGTCGTTATTATCCACGGCTTCGATCACTGTTTCCACAGCTTCTTCCCCAACTTTCTGAGCTATTTTACAAGTGCCTTTATTGAAAAGTTTGGTTGTATACGATCCTTCCGGCATGGTTTCTTTACGTCCCTGGATAACATATTCCAGTTCACCGATAAATCCTTCACTCTCGCGTGTATCGAAACAGTTATGACTTCCTGTATGGCACACTGGTCCCACCGGTACCACCCTGATAAGAAGGGTATCGTTATCGCAGTCTTTGTGAATACTTTTAACGTTTAGAAAGTTTCCGCTGGTTTCACCTTTGGTCCATAGCCTGCTTTTAGTGCGGCTGAAGAAGGTAACCCTACCTTCTTCAATGGTTTTATTATAAGCCTCTTCGTTCATGTAGCCCAACATGAGTACCTGAAGAGTGTTGTCGTCCTGGATCACAGCCGGGATCAATCCGTCCGCATTTTTCGCAGAATCGAGTTCGCTGAATTTTATCATGGTCTATAATTTATAATCTTACGCTTATGTTCTGTTCGGCAAGAGCCTGTTTCAAATCGTTTATCCTTATCTCCCCGTAATGGAATATACTCGCGGCAAGTGCGGCATCCGCCTTACCGTCGGTCAAAACTTCGGCGATATGTTCGATATTTCCGGCTCCACCCGAAGCCACTATCGGAATAGACAGCATTCCGGACAATTTAGCGAATGTATCGCACGGATATCCGTTCTTCGTACCGTCGTGGTCCATCGAAGTGAATAATATTTCACCGGCTCCCCGGTCCTGAGCTTCCTGCGCCCATGTGAACAGTTCGCGTTCAGTTGGTCGCTTGCCTCCATGAGTCGTCACGGTCCATCTACCGTCAATCATCTTCGCATCGATGGCTACTACAACAAATTGGCGGCCATAGCGCGAAGCGATATCGATGATTAACTGAGGGTTCCTTACCGCAGCACTGTTAACTGTAACTTTATCCGCTCCGGCCAATAATAATCTGCCTGCATCCTCAACTGTAGTTATTCCTCCGCCTACGGTGAACGGAATATTTATGTTTTCTGCGATCCTTTTCACTAATTCGGCAAAGGTTTTTCGTCCTTCGAGGGTCGCGCTGATATCGAGATACACAAGTTCGTCCGCCCCCTCTTCTGCGTATCGTTTACCCATTTCTACGGGATCACCCACATTCTGGAGTTCAAGGAAGTTTATGCCTTTAACCGTTTGTCCGTCTTTAATGTCGAGACACGGAATTATTCTTTTAGCTAACATGTGCACTATTAGTTGTTTATAAGTTGCTTCAGTTCGACGAGAGATATTTTATTCTCGTAGATCGCTTTACCTGTTATCACACTGCGCATTCCCATTTTATCGAGCTTGTAAATATCGTCGATACTGCTAATACCCCCGCTTACAGTTATATCCACTGTCGGAAATTTACACTGCAATCCAGCATAAAGCTCGAAATTAGGTCCGGACAACATTCCATCCCTCGATATATCGGTACATATCACCTGCGATAAACCGTAAGTCAGGAATTTTTCGATCAGGCCGTCCACTCCTTCGTCCGCACTCTCGAGCCACCCGTTAACAGCGATTTTGCCGTTCTTAACATCCGCACCGAGGATAAGTTTTTCCGGTCCGAAAGATTCGAGCCATCGAGAAAAAAGTTCCGGTTTACTGACCGCGATACTTCCGCAAATGGCGCGCGAAGCTCCACTTTCGAATACGTCTTTCAACGCTTCCGCGCTCTTTATACCGCCTCCGTACTGAACCGACAGACGCGTCCTGCCGGCAATCTTTTCGAGGGTGGCAAGATTTGCAGGGTAAGATTTCTTGGCTCCATCCAGATCAACAAGATGCAGTCTCCTCACACCGAGGTCCTCGTACATCTTGGCAGCGTCCAGCGTGTCCTTATAGTATGTCGTTTTCCTGTCGTAATCACCCTGTGTCAGGCGAACGCATTCGCCTCCTATTATATCTATGGCAGGAATAACCGTTATCATAATTCCAAAAAGTTTTTAAGTATTTTTTCTCCTATGGTGCTACTTTTTTCAGGGTGGAACTGCACTCCGTAAAAATTGTCCCTGTTTAAAGCTCCGCTGTATTCAATACCATAATCCGTTACGGCTATCGTATTTTCATTCTTTTCCGCAGCGTAAGAATGGACATAATAAACGTACGAATATTCCTCTACGCCTTTGAACAACGGGCTGCGAAGATCGTAGATATCGTTCCATCCCATGTGGGGGATTTTCAGCGTATCGGATCGGAGCTTCTTTACTTTGTTTTCGAATACTCCGATACATTCCGTGTCGCTCTCTTCGCTGTGACTGCATAACAATTGCAGTCCTATACATATTCCGAGCACAGGTTGTGTAAGCGATTTTATGACTTCGGGAAGTCCGCGTTCACGAAGTTTATCCATAGCCATATAAGCCTCTCCTACTCCGGGAAGAAGCACTCTCTCACTGTTCCTTATCGTTTCATGATCGGAAGAGAGGATATATTCGGCATTCAGCCTGTTCAGGGCATTCTTAACCGATTCGAGGTTCCCTGTTCCGTAATCTATAATCGTTATCATAATGCTCCTTTACTGCTCGGGATGGAATAACTCATCGGATTTCTTGCTATCGCCATTTTCAATGCACGTGAGAATGCTTTGAAGATGCCTTCAATCTTATGGTGTTCGTTTTCTCCGGTAGCGCTGATATGCAGATTGCATTTTGCTGCTTCGCAGAGACTTTTGAAGAAATGGCAGAACATCTCCGTAGGTACGTCGCCAATCTTTTCTCGTTTAAATTCCACGTTCCACATAAAATCTATCCTTCCTCCGAAGTCCAATAGAACTGTAGCATCGCATTCGTCCATAGGCAGGCAGTAACCGTAGCGCTCTATTCCCAGCTTGCTTCCGAGAGACTGGTAGATCGCCTGTCCGAGAACTATCGCAACATCCTCGATCGTATGGTGCTCATCAACATGAAGATCGCCTTTGACATCGAGATTTATAGAAACTCCTGCATGGTGGATTATCTGCTCAAGCATATGATCGAAGAAATGCAGTCCGGTGTATATATTATTTTCTCCTCTTCCGTCCAGATCGAGGGTAAGTTTTATATCGGTCTCGCGAGTCTTTCGTTCGATGGTTGCGACCCTGTCACCGAATCTCAGAAACGAGTATATCTCCGTCCAGTCATCGGTAATGAGTACGCACGTTCCTTCAAGCCCGATATCTTCAATCATATCCTCTCCGCAGTCCTGGGTCTGAACCAGGATGCCTTTGGCTCCGAGATTTCGGGCGAGAATGATATCTGTCACCCTGTCACCTATGACATAAGAATTTTCCAGGTCGTAACTTCCGTCCATATAAGAAGTCAACATTCCGGTTCCGGGTTTTCTGGTAGGTTTATTCTCGTCCGTGAAGGATTTATCGATAAGTACCGCGTTAAAATGAATCCCCTCCCCTTCGAAGGTCTTTATCATTCTGTTCTGTACAGGCCAGAAGCTATCTTCCGGGAACGATTTCGTTCCCAAACCGTCCTGGTTGGTAACCATTACAAGTTCATAATCGAGATCTTTGATACGGCTCATTCCTCCGAACACACCGGGATAATAATCGAGCTTTTCGAGGCTGTCTACCTGAAAATCTACAGGAGGTTCTATAATAAGGGTTCCGTCCCTGTCTATGAATAACACTCTTTTACGAGCCATTTTATAATCCGTTTAATATTTCAATTAATCTGCGGTTCTCTTCCGGTGTACCTACAGTAATTCTCAGGCAACCTTCGCAGCCGGGAATTTTCGACCTGTCGCGAACGATAATGCCTTCCTCAATAAGTATTTCATACACGTTACGCGGCTCATCTACCTTTACCAGAATAAAATTCGCATCGCTCGGATACACCTTTTTAATTACCGGTATTGCAGGAAGAGTCTCTTCGAGATTCCGTCGTTCAGTTACAATTTCCTTTATCTGCGTATCACGCGGAACTTCCAGTTCCTGACTGACAATTTTCTGCGTAACCACATTGATATTGTAAGGATACTTAACGCGTCCCATAACGGTAGAGACATCAGGATGTGCAAACGCGAGACCAAGCCTGAGTCCAGCGAGCCCCCATGCCTTAGACAAAGTCTGTAGAACGATAAGATTCGGATATTGGTCAAGAAGCGTCGTTGTACTTTCGGCTTCTGCAAAATCAATATACGCTTCGTCAATAATCACTATGCCGTTGAATTTTTCAAGAAGTTCCAGAACCTCGCTCTTTTCAAGGAGGTTGCCCGAAGGATTGTTCGGTGAACAGAGAAATATCAACCGTGTGTGTTCATCCGCAGCGTCGAGTAATTTTCCGGAGTCCAAACGAAAATTTTCGTCCAACATAACTTCCCGGAACTCCACATCGTTCGTCTGAGCCGCAACTTTATACATCCCGTAAGTCGGGGCAATAGAAACAACGTTATGTATACGTGGCTCACAGAAAATGCGGTAAACCAAGTCTATCGGCTCATCGCTTCCGTTACTTATAAATATTTTTTCCGCAGGGATATTCTTGATTGCAGATATCTTTTCCTTCAACGATTTCTGATGAGGATCAGGGTAACGGTTGTAACCATTATCATAGGGGTTCTCATTGGCATCCAGATAGATGCCTATATCGCCCGTATATTCATCCCTTGCAGTCGAATATGGGGCGAGGTTCTTTATATTGTTCCTGAATAAATCTTTAACGTTCATCTTGAGTGCACAAATAATTTACAAAAATAGCTATTTCAGGACAAATAATCATTATTTTATTTAAATTTGATACGAATTTCAATAATAAACTACAAGCACTTGACTAAAGAGAAGAAATACGTCGAAACCCCGTTGATGAAACAGTATTACGAGGTGAAAGCGGTACATCCTGATGCCATACTGCTTTTCAGGGTCGGCGACTTTTACGAGACCTTCGGCGACGATGCTATAAAATCGAGTAAGATATTAGGTATAACCCTAACCAAACGGGCGAACGGGCAGGCATCTTCCGTCGAACTGGCAGGATTCCCGTACCACGCTCTGGACACTTATCTTCCTAAACTGGTGCGTCCGGCGAAAGAGTCGCTATCTGCGAACAGCTCGAGGATCCCAAAATGACGAAAAAAATCGTTAAGAGAGGGGTTACGGAACTCGTAACCCCGGGAATTTTTTCCCATGACAACATACTCGATCATAACGAGAACACGTTCCTTGCAGGAATATTTTTCGGGGCCAAATCCGTAGGAGTGGCATTTCTGGATATTTCTACCGGGGAGTTTTATACCGCGGAGGGAACAAGGGAATATGTCGACAAACTGGTCGCGAATTTTTTACCTAAGGAGATAATATACCAAAAGAGCCGCGAATCGGATTACAGATCAATGTTCGGCCAGAATTATTATTCATATAAACTGGACGACTGGATCTTCACACCCGACCGCAACCGTGAGAAACTAATGACGCAGCTTCAGGTAAAATCCCTGCGCGGATTCGGATTAGGTTCGCATGAAAATGCCGTCACAGCAGCAGGTGCACTTTTGTATTACCTGGATTTCACAGAACATAAAAATACAGGGCACATCTCTTCCATTTCGCGAATCGACGAGGATAAATACGTATGGATAGATAAATTTTCCATACGCAATCTCGAACTTTTTTCTTCGAATACAGAAAAAAATATAAGTTTCACGGGAGTAATAGACAGAACCGTCTCTCCTATGGGTGCACGTATGCTCAAAAGATGGATCTCGCTTCCCCTGAAAAATATCGAAGAAATCAACGAAAGACTGAACATCACCGGCCGGTTCATGGATGATGCCGATCTCTGCGACCGTTTATCGGAACTTACCGACCAGGTCGGGGATATGGAGAGGATCATTTCAAAGATATCCGCATTAAGGGTAACCCCGAGAGAAATCGTACAATTGAAAAATGCTTTGTTCGCTATCGAAAGAATCAAGAAATTATGTATAGATTCCAATAATAATCTTCTTGCGGCTCATGGAGAACGGCTCAAGGAATGTTTCGATATCCGTAACATGATCGATTCCCATATTTATCCGGATACTTCCAACCAGATACAGAAGGGCGGAGTTATAGCGGATGGAGTCAATATCGAACTGGATGAACTGAGGGAGATAGCGCGTCACGGCAAGGATATTCTTTTGGAGATACAGGAACGGGAGAGTGAAAAAACAGGAATACCATCCCTGAAAATAAGTTTCAACAATGTCTTAGGATATTATATCGAGGTACGCAACACTCATAAGGACAAGGTACCGCCCGAATGGATCAGGAAGCAAACTCTGGTAAGTGCAGAGAGATATATCACCGAAGAACTCAAAGAATACGAAAACAAAATTCTTGGTGCGGAAGAGAAGACCCTTATCATCGAGCAGCAGATATTCAACGAACTCGTCAACGAGGTTTTAAAGCATCTGCACAATTTACAGATAGATGCCAATATAGTCTCGAAGCTTGATTGTCTTCTTTCTTTTGCCAAAATATCCATAGAGCGGAAGTACTGCAAACCCTACGTTAACGAGGGCACCGTTATCAATATAAAAAACGGACGGCATCCGGTAATAGAATCGGTTTTACCGATAGGGGAAGAATACATCCCTAACGATATTTATCTCGACGACCAGCAGCAGCAGATAATAATGATAACGGGACCAAATATGTCGGGTAAGTCGGCACTGCTCAGACAGACTGCACTGATAGTTCTGATGGCTCAGATCGGATGTTATGTTCCGGCTCAAAGTGCGGAGATAGGGATAGTGGATAAAATATTCACCCGTGTCGGCGCATCGGACAATCTCTCTCAGGGAGAATCTACTTTTATGGTAGAGATGCTCGAATCGGCGAGCATTTTGAACAATATCTCCGACCGCAGCCTCATACTATTGGATGAGATAGGGCGCGGGACGAGTACGTACGACGGTATCTCTATCGCATGGGCGATGGTGGAATATCTCCATGAGCACCCGAGAGCCAAAGCCAAAACGCTGTTCGCGACCCATTACCACGAACTCAATGAAATGGAAACCCAGTACGAGAGGGTTAAGAATTATAATGTTTCTGTAAAAGAAGTAGATAATAATGTGGTATTTATACGTAAGCTCGTTCGCGGTGGAACCGAACATTCTTTCGGTATCCATGTAGCAAAGATGGCAGGAATGCCGCGGAGCATTATCACACGTGCGAATAAGATACTTAAAGATTTGGAAGACAGACACCGCAACGGTATAGGAGATATCAAATCCAACCTTCCGAAGGCCGGCGACATGCAGTTGAGTATTTTTCAGTTAGATGATCCTGTTCTCGCGAATATCCGCGATGAGATCGAAGGACTGGATATAGACAATCTGACTCCGCTGGAAGCGCTCAACAAGCTCCATGAAATAAAACGACTGACAGGAGTAAAAGATAAATAAATAAAAACCGCCCATTAAGGCGGTTTTTTATAGTTGAAACAATATAATTACTGTTTCTTACTTTTAATATATTCATCGATCGCTTTTGCTGAAGCACGTCCCGCACCCATAGCAAGGATTACGGTAGCCGCTCCGGTCACGGCATCCCCTCCTGCAAAGATCCCTTCGCGGGTAGTAGCTCCTGTCGCATCTTCCGCAACCAGACATCCCCAGCGATTAATATCGAGACCTTCAGTTGTAGACGATATAAGAGGATTCGGAGAAGTTCCCAATGCCATAATAACTACATCGCACTCTATATCGAATTGCGAATCAGGAATTACCTGCGGCGAACGTCTGCCGGAAGCATCGGGCTCGCCAAGCTCCATTTGTACGCATCTCAGTCCACGAACCCATCCGTTCTCGTCTCCAAGCACTTCTGTAGGATTCGTAAGCATTTTGAATATGATTCCTTCTTCCTTAGCATGGTGGACCTCTTCGACCCTCGCAGGAAGTTCTTTTTCAGAACGTCTGTAAATAATGAACGACTCAGCGCCAAGCCTTTTAGCTGTTCGCACGGCGTCCATCGCTACGTTACCTCCACCAACTACTGCTACGCTTTTACCTACGTAGATAGGAGTATCGTATTCCTGATCGAACGCCTTCATAAGATTCGCACGAGTAAGAAACTCATTAGCAGATACTACCCCGTTAAGGTTCTCGCCCGGGATCCCCATAAATTTAGGGAGACCTGCCCCTGAACCGATAAATACGGCATCGTAACCTTCATGATCGAGAAGATCGTCGACCGTAACGGTGCGTCCTACGACAACATCGGTTTCTATTTCCACTCCGAGTTTGCGTACGTTATCGATTTCTTTAGCGACCACATCGTTTTTCGGAAGGCGGAACTCCGGAATACCGTACTCCAAAACACCTCCCGGTTTGTGAAGAGCTTCGAAGATTTTGACCTCGTAGCCCATCTTTGCAAGGTCGGCAGCACATGCCAATCCTGCAGGTCCGCTACCTATTACAGCTACTTTATGTCCGTTAGAAGGTCCTACCTCCGACAGGTCTACATTGTTATCACGTCCCCAGTCGCCCACGAATTGTTCAAGTTTGCCGATAGCAACCGGCTCTCCCTTGATTCCCAGAATGCAAGCCCCTTCGCACTGTGATTCCTGCGGGCAAACCCTTCCGCAGACTGAAGGCAGAAGGCTGTCTTCAGCAATTATACGGGAGGCTGTCTCGAAATTACCGTTAGCTACTTCCTGTATGAAATCAGGAATTTTTACGCTTACCGGACACATGTCCACACAGCGTGGTTTTTTACAGTTTATACAGCGTGATGCCTCGAGTTTAGCTTCTTCGACATTATATCCGTAGCATACTTCCGCAAAATTCGAAGCCCTGACTAACGGATCCTGTTCGCGCACAGGTACGCGCGGTATTTTATTTGCCATTTTATTTCTGTTGTTTTTTCTGTTGTTCTATGTGGGTTATTTATCCAATCCTATTTTACAGTTGTGACCTGCGGCTTTTTCCTGCTCCATTTTTTCAATGCGGCTCTCGATGGTCTTATACATTCCCTGCCTGCGCATCGCCTCTTCGAAATCCACCTGGTGTGCATCGAATTCCGGACCGTCCACGCAAGTAAAGTATGTTTTCCCTCCTACGCTTACCCGGCACGCTCCGCACATTCCTGTCCCGTCCACCATAAGGCTGTTAAGACTGACAATCGTTTTTATTCCGTATTCCTTGGTAGCAAGAGCCACGAACTTCATCATTATCATTGGTCCGATAGCAACCACCACATCGTATTTTTTACCCTGATTGTCGATAAGATCTTTCATAAGATTGGTAACCAGACCTTTGAATCCGACACTTCCGTCATCGGTAGCGATATAAAGATTCTCGGCAACCGCTTTCATCTCCTCGGTAAGAATAAGAAGATCTTTATTTTTCGCACCTATAATTACATCCGCATGAGCTCCCTGTTCATGGAGCCATTTAACCTGAGGATATACAGGAGCAGTTCCCACACCACCGGCAATAAAAAGAATATTCTTGGAGCGGAGCTCGTCGATATTGTCATAAACAAATTCTGACGGATGTCCGAGAGGTCCTACGAATGCAGAGAAACTGTCGCCTACGTTCAGCGCGCAAATTTTTTCGGTAGAAGATCCCACGATCTGGGTCACGATGGTCACCCATCCCTCCTCTGCGTTGTAATCGGATATAGTCAACGGTATTCGTTCGCCTTTGTCTCCGACCTTAACAATCACAAATTGTCCCGGTTTCGCACTTTTAGCAACCCTCGGAGCCTTAACGTTCATCAGAATAATATTCTGGGCAAGCTCCTGCTTCTTTAAAATTTCAAACATTTATTTAAATTTTAGGTTTTCCAGCTATTTTACCGTAGCTGCCAGACGAAGTTCCCTCATCGGGCGCGACGGGTCATTTAATATAATCGTAACACTTTCACTTACTCTTCCATCCATTCCTGCCGTATTCAACGTAACCTTAAAGATAGCCCCCTCGCCTTTTTTCAACTCCGTACGATCTACCGTTGCGGTAATTTTACTGCTATTAGGCAGTACACTACGGATTATCAAGGGATCATTTCCTTTATTTACCAATACGAACTCATGTTCGACCGTAACTCCTTCAGGAAGTTCGTTGAAATGATGGAACTGAGAAGAAAATTCTCCTGACGGAGCATTCTCTTTTTGTTTCTGGGTAAGTTTCGTAAAATCTTCCGTTATCGTCGAATATGCGGTAAAATCCATAGCGGATCTTTTGCCGTTCACCGTAATAAGGACAGTAGTCGACACCAATCCCCAAATATCAGCCCTAGTAAGATCGTATGTAAAGATCATCTCACCTTTCTCTCCGGGTCCGATCACTTCCGGGACTACTTTTACGGAATACACGGATTCCGGAACATTTCCTTTGGTTTCAAAAGAAATTTTTGCAGGATCTTTCCCCGAGTTATATAGTTCTATACTTCTGCTGCCGGAGTTTCCGCGCGACATATATCCAAATAAAAAAGAATTCCTGTCGGATCGCAGCCCTGCCGCAAGACTGATAGGATAATTTTCTTCGACCGTTCTCGGCCGTCCGGCAACATCGCCGGTTATTACGAGTGTGGTTCTTTCTTTTCTATT
Organism: Rikenellaceae bacterium; assembly: GCA_021201795.1. Taxonomy (GTDB): domain Bacteria; phylum Bacteroidota; class Bacteroidia; order Bacteroidales; family Rikenellaceae; genus JAJBUQ01. Next base: position 198,802 of record JAJQEF010000020.1, on the reverse strand, counting down.
ATTCGCAGTTATTATCACATCCTTGCTGAATGCTCCGGGACGGCCTGCCGGATCATAGGTAATGGAAATCTTTCCTTTTTTCCCAGGCATTACAGGAGCCTTGTCATATTCAGGAGTGGTACATCCGCAGGAAACGGCTACATGGTCGATAACATAAGGAACCATACCTATGTTCTCGAACTCAAAAACATAAGTAACGGCGCCATCGACTTCATTTATTTTACCGAAGTCATGGATAAGTTTATCGAACCGGACGACATCCTGTCCTACAGCAGCACCTATACCGCACAATATAAAAATAGCGAAAAATGTAAATATCTTTCCGCCCAGCCGCCTCAAAGCCATACCTGAATTTTTTTTGTAGTGCAAAGTTAATCCTATTTGTTATATATTCAAAGTAAATGTGTGTTTTTTAACCGAATCGACAGCATTAGTGAATATCTATAATAAAACGTTTTATGAGGATAATTATGATTAAAAAATGTATAAATCTTAAAACAGCCTTGTTATTAAATTTGGCAAAAACTAAATTTTAATGAGATACCGTACTTATTATCAAGGCAGTTCGATGAGCATAGTAATAAAAGTCCGCAGTGGATCGACAGGCGAACCTGTTATTCTTTCGGATTATTACGCAGAGGCTGTTATTTATACCAAACTTCTTTCAGAAAAAATACATGCAGGACAATCGGACCACTTAACCGTAATCGATACCTACACAATATCAATCTCCTTGCCTCCCGAGAAAACCATACTACTAGATGAGGGAGAATGTTTTATGGAACTGGCTCTTATTCATAAACTAACAAATACAAGGACAATAACGAGAACTAAAATATGTAATATCGAAAAATCGATAAACAATGGCAAATAAAATAATGTATGATGAGTATACGGTTTCCGCCACAGGGGGAGATTCGTTGATCCTGGATATAACCGTAGCAGACAGGATAGGCCTCGACGGGTCGTCTGTGGAACATGCGGAAATTATAGCTGACGGCGATCTTCGGCTATGGTTATCCGATGGCAGAATTATAAGTGCGGGAAGAGCCGTAACAAAGACACACCTCTGCGGACTCGCACATACCTAAACTATTCCGGCAGCTTCCGAGAAGGTGCAAATGTATATAGCCACGGGGAACGGCACATTCAGCCACTTCACGGACCGCAACGGCGATCCTATATCGATATCCGACCCCAATTCCCTCACCGTTTTCTTCCGGTCTCCGGACAGAATATGGTGGGAAACGCAGGAACTTAGATTCGATATGTCGGAATACAGGAAAAAATCGGCACCAATAAGTTTCGCATCGTCTTTACCTCCTCTAAATTACTATCCGTATTCATTGGAGACAGCCGATAACTACGACAAAGTGGAAGGAATACTGATCCTGCCGGAAGGAACGAAATCCGTGACATCCTCCGGAGAGATATTCGGGGAAATAATATACAAAAACTGCACACATATACTTCTCGGCTTCAGTCTGTCGAAAATGACGTATTTCGAAGTGGCAACCGGAAGAAGAATGATACTCGCAAGCGATACCAAAGAAATAATATACGGGACGCCGATATCCGATCAAGGAACGGATGCGCAGTATATAAAAATCTGCACTTACGATATTTCATCGTCAAAGATCGATATATACGAGAGCTATGACGGTAATGATTTCAGTTTCTTCGCAACGGTCGACGTAGGCAGCGAATCATCGTCTGAACACATACATTTCAGGTCGATAGGTTATTACGAACCTGAGCCGGACGGCCACTCCAAAATCATTTTTACGGGGAGCGGCGACAGATTGATGCTGGAAAATATTCCGACCATAACGGAACCAGCATTCAACGAAGATATGGAAATACTTGTACCGGCGGATAATATTGCAGGGCTCATCAGGAGCGTGATCCGCATTCCCCAGTATAAGGGAAGATTTCATGATAAAAAAATATTGGTTTACGGAGATTCTATCACTGCTGAATTCGGCGTAGAAGCCGGAACATACAGGAATATTCTAATGGAGAAATTCGAAAGCGACCAGATAATCCTTCATGGATATCCGGGATACGAGCTCAGCGGCACGGGATTTCAGGGGGAATCACTTACCCAAACGGAACTGCTGGATAAAATAATCGCGGAAGAACCTTATCTCGTAATAATTTCCGGAGGAACCAACGATTACTGGCATTATACCACACCGGGAAGTCCCGCAACAGATACAGAGACAGACTATACTATATCCGGAGGTCTGAAATACATTATAAATTACCTGAATAGTAAATTATACGGAACCGCAAATATTATGGTTTGCACTCCACCCCCCCCGGATTCTATGATGGAAGATCCGATACGGCACCTAACGATAAAGGCTATACGATGAGCGATTATGTATCGGCAATAAAAGCAGTGTCCGGACTGCTTCATATACCGGTATGCGATATATGGAGCAATGCCAACTGGGCAGCAAGCATGGAGAATAAAAATTATCTCTTCACCACGGACGGTCTTCATCTGAGTATAAAAGGTTATAGAAAAATATCGGAACTTCAATACAGAACAGCGGACAAATACATTTTCTAACGGTTTATAATAAAAACTGCACAGTATTTGTAAAAATACCGTATGCGCACCTTCAACGCAATAATACGGTAACACCTGTGAATGAAGGTAAAACAGGATAAAATTTTTAAATTATGAATAAATTTAAGTATTTCATTCTTCCGGCTATAATAATATGCTGTGCAGTTATCTTTACCGGATGTTCCGACGATGACGACAATAATAATAACGGAAGCGGACTTGGAACGCAATCACAGTTAGTCGGCACCTGGCATGTTGTTTCGGCAGCAGGATACGAGATCGACGCTGACGGAACCAACACAGATTTTATAGATAGTTACAACCGTGGCGACTGGTACTTTACATTTCAAAGTGACGGCAGATATCAATAATATATATTGGATGATGATACAGGGGAAGCAGCAGAAAGAGAAGGTAACGGAACGTATTCCTATGAACGTAAGAACAGTAAATTAACATTGAATTTTTATAACTCTTCACAGAATTATGAAACTTATCAGTATAATGTTCTGGAATTTACTTCACCCCGGCTCGTTATCGAAAGAAATATGGAATACATGTATGAAAAATTAACTCTTGTAAAACAGTAGTTTATCCGAGTTCGCTTACTTTATGCAGTCCTTGAAGATCAAGGACTGCTATTCTTTTATTTATATTTGACACAAGGCCTTCGGAAACAAAGGCGGAAAAAGTGCGTATCGCATTGGATGTAGTCATAGAAGAGAGCTGGGCCAGATCAGCACGTGACAGAGTAACAGGAATTGTTTTCCCATCTGAGTCGAAACCATATATCTCCACAAGGGACAATATGGCATCGGCAAGTCTTCCTCTGAGATATTTTTGGGTAAGCGTAACCATTCTCAAATGAGAGTCGCCGAGCTCGCTGGCAATGAGTTTCAGTATATGCAGTGAAAGATCCGCATTAGATCGCATGACTTTAAAGAAGGCGTCCTTATCGATTATGGCGATCACACTATCGTCCAGTGTCAACGCTCCCGATCTGTAATTCTCTTCCGCAAACAATGCCCTGTACCCCAGTAGTCCCATAGGCCTGACCAAGCGTACAATATTACCACGACCGTTGATGCCGGTTTTTACTACTTTCGCATTACCCTCCAGAAGGCAGATAAACCCTATGGGACTATCATCTTCCCTATATATGTAATTCCCTTTTTTGACCTGTACAACGGTGGTATTTAACCGCACCAGCTGTCTGCAATCCTCGTCAATGAAAGGGAAAAGTGAAAAAAGCCGCTCCAGCGTTTCTTCGGCAACACTTATCCCCTCTTCCATAAAGTTTTATTTTTCGATCTTTTCAAATAAAGGTCTGAATCCTACAGCTTCTGAAATAATTCCAGGCAGTTTATCCGCAGGAACTCTTTCCTGTTCCATGCTATCCCTATGTCTTATGGTAACCATTCCATCCTCCAGAGACTGATGATCGACAGTAACGCAGAACGGGGTGCCTATTGCATCCTGACGACGATAGCGTTTACCGATGCTATCCTTTTCATCGTACTGGCAGACATGGTCGTATTTCAGGTTGTCGATGATCTTCCTCGCGAATTCCGGAAGTCCGTCCTTTTTAACCAAAGGAAGCACGGCGACTTTCACAGGAGCAATAGCCGCAGGAAACTTCATAACCACACGTTCGTCGGACGATCCGTCTTCTTTTGCTATTTTTTCTTCGGCATAAGAAGCTGACAATACCTGTAAAACCATGCGGTCCACACCTATGGACGTTTCAACTACATAAGGAACATAGCTTTCACCTGTCTCAGGATCGTAGTACTGTATTTTTCTTCCGGAGAATTTCTGATGGTTTCCAAGATCGAAGTCCGTACGCGAGTGTATTCCCTCAACCTCTTTGAATCCGAACGGGAACTTATACTCGACGTCGGCAGCCGCGTTGGCATAATGTGCGAGTTTGTCATGATCGTGGAAACGGTAATTTTCCGCTCCGAAGCCAAGTGCCTGATGCCAGCTCATACGGAACTTTTTCCAGTATTCATACCACTTCATCTCTTCTCCGGGTCTAACGAAGAACTGCATTTCCATTTGTTCGAATTCTCTCATACGGAATATGAACTGACGCGCAACTATTTCATTACGGAACGCTTTACCTATTTGCGCGATACCGAAAGGAATTTTCATTCGTCCTGTTTTCTGAACATTGAGGAAATTCACGAAAATACCCTGTGCAGTTTCGGGACGAAGATATATGGTGTTTGCCCCTTCCGCCACAGACCCGATTTTAGTTTCGAACATCAGGTTGAACTGACGCACTTCGGTCCAGTTCCTTGTTCCGGAAATAGGGCATACTATCTCGCAGTCAAGAATGATATTGCGTACTTCTTCGAGATCGCTGTCATTAAGCGATTTCACCATGCGCTCGAGGACTTTATCCTTTTTTTCACGAATATCCTGAATTCGTGGATTGGTTTCGAGAAACATTGCTTCATCAAAACTTTCACCGAATCTCTTGCGGGCCTTCGCTACTTCCTTTTCGATTTTCTCATCCTGTTTGGCAATCCATTCCTCTATAAGTACGTCCGCACGGTATCTTTTTTTCGAATCCTTATTATCTATAAGCGGATCATTGAATGCTCCGACATGTCCGGAAGCCTCCCATATCTTAGGGTGCATGAATATGGCTGAATCGATACCAACGATATTTTCGTTGAGTTTAACCATAACGTCCCACCAATAACGTTTTATATTGTTCTTAAGCTCCGCCCCTATTTGCCCGTAATCGTATACGGCACTGAGTCCGTCATATATCTCACTCGATGGAAATATAAATCCATACTCTTTACTGTGGGCAATAAGTTTCTTAAAAAGTTCTTCCTGTGTCATATCGTCTAATAATATGGTTAAACAAGTCCGGTCGGACAATTTTTGACTGACAAATTTATTAATATTTTTTATATATGGTATCCCTTTTGCCTTATCCAATAAAATTTTGAATATGAAAAAGTTAATTATCGTTATCTTAACTTCCTTATTAAATACGGGAGTTTTTGCGGAAGAATCCGGGAATTATCAATTAAGCACGCATATTCTGGATATCTCCGAGGGTGCGCCTGCTGAAAACGTGATCGTATCATTATACAAATATGATTTCGAAAATCTGGATTGGGAATTGGTGGATAAGGCCCTCACCGGTAAAAACGGACGGGTCGGAGAGTTCCTTCCCTACGGACAAAAGAACTACGGAGCTTATAAGTTAAGATTCGAAACCGAAGAATATTTTAAAAGTCGGAACCTTCACAGCATATATCCGTATATAGAGGTCGCATTTAAGATCGAAGATACCGTGCATTACCATATTCCTATAACGGTTTCAGCCAATGGATATTCGACATACAGGGGAAATTAGCATACCAACGACCACGACCTTACCTGTGAAATTATGGATACAGGGAACGAATTTACTCCTCGCGCACCGGAGTAAATAGTTCATAAGGGAATTCGTCCTCCGGAATTTTTTTCCGCGGGGAATGGGACTGTTCGATATAAATCAGAACATCATCGTCCATCCACTGCCGGTACGGCGCTTTAACCGTCATTTCCATGGTATCCGGGATCTTTTTACGTTTATATTTTTTTGTCCACTGAATCGATGCCGGTTCCTCTCCGTTACGTCTGCGCTCACGCTCTATTTTTCTGTCACGTGCATCTCCGGTCAATTTTATATTAGAAACATAGATCTGATCCTTATAATCATTTGCACTCAGTACAAATACTTTGATAGAATGATAGACCTGCTTATTAAACAATTCCTTCGGGAACTGCACGTAAATAGTTACCGCAGCAGAATCCGCATCGACAACAAAACGATGGTCGCCTACCAATTCAGCACGGGGAAATTCCTTTTTTCCCTTACCGGAACTCATAAAGGTAATCAACAGTAAAAACCAAAACAGCAGGTTTTTTTTCATAGTTTTTTGAGTTTTTCATTTAATTTATAGGAGTAAAACTTTATAAGGGTTCACAATGGCTTCTCCCCTAATGCGGGAAGATAGCCTCTTACACACCTTTGCGCTTTTCGAGCCTCCGCATAATCTTGCGCCTATTCTTACCGGCAAATTGCACATTCGACACTTAAATAATATCATCCTGTCCTCTCTTCCGAAGGCGCGTTTCTCCTTTGCATAAACAAGTAAATGCAATTGCGGCAAACACTACCAGAATGCAGAATCTACTCATTTCTTTCCGATAAACTGAAATTTGAAACAAGAAAGATATATATTATTATTTACTTAATAAAAAAATGAGCCTTCTTATTATCGTCAGCTCATTTTTTCATACCGAAAAAAATAATCGAAATTTTTATTTATCGAGTTTCAATTGTTTATCACAAGCCGAAGTAGCCCACAACGCCCATGCGATCAGTAATGGTTGAAAAAACAAACGGATAAATCTGCGCCTGTCCGTATTTAATCCGAATGCACTTCTTCTATGAGTATATTGGGAAATATTTCCCGGGAACACCATAAGAAAAAACAATGCCGAGATCCATCCCATATCTTTTTTTTCTTTCGCCAGCAAGATCAGAGCCAGACCTAAAGATATTTCCGCTTCTCCCGACAATACGACAGTGGTGTCCTTATCGAACGGGACCCAATCGGGAACCTGTGCTTTAAAGTCCCTGCGGGCAAATGTAAGATGACTCGTACCGGCGAATGCTAAAAAAGTACCCAATGCGATTCTTGCTATGCTTTTAGATAAAGATTCTTTTTTCATATTTCAAATGTCTTTAATTAACAAATGAATACCTTTATCTAAAATCGTGCAATTATTCCGGCTTGATAATCTCAACTTTCAAGGGGATACCGAGATTATCCGCGATAAGATCAAGAATTTTTTTCTTACTATTGGTTGAACTTTGGGTCAGAACGTAAATTCCTTTTTCCACTTCAATCTGGGCTCCACGATATTTTTCACTTACCTGATCTCCCCCCAAAGGAATACGGCACCTTCTTATACCCAGTTTCATGACTTTATTCACACCTATTTTTCTGATCGCCTCCGCAAAGGTGTAGTTGGCATAAAAATTATCAATTATAGTTCCATCATCAAAGGTGACTCTTAACCTGGAATTTGGACTTTTATCCTTTACTTTCCGTGGCGGAGCGGGTTTGTTATCCGGAGAAACAGATTTATCCTCTTCCTTAAAAAAATAGTCGTTACAAGAAAAATCAGTTTCCGGCAGACTGCCTGAACGCTTACAACGCAGGAAGGGAATGCTGAAAACTATCGAAATAAATTATATAAATATAAAAGGTCCCGGCTGACAGCCTGGACCTTTTACCTAAATAACCTTTAAAAATCACCTCCTACCAAAGGGATCCCTTACCGGTAGCAACAATATCGACATCAACTACGCATCTTGCGCTCGCTCCGAAAGGAACAACTACAGTCACGCCTCTGTTCCATTTCTCATAGATATAACTTGTTTTACTGGTTCCCAACACGACATCGTTGTGATCTTTTACCGTAACATTAATAGTGAATCCTATCATATCATAATCGTTAAGGGAGTCTTCAAGTTTCTTGAAATTAAGCGTAATCGGAGCACTGGGACCTCCCTGAAGCCAATACCCCATGTTATTATAGACCTGAAAAGTCCTTGTTCCACTTACCGACGGAAATGTTCCGCTCATATTTCCCGGTATCGCCAACGTTTCCGGATAGTTATTCCCTACCATGATGTCCTCAAGTTCATATACCAATACACAGTATTCTCCCGTATTGTTGGTCATACTTAAATTTACAGTAAGCCTTGTGTCCGTGTCTCTCAATTCCGCTCTGTTCTGCGTCTCTTCCGAAACATTGACTTCATCGATTCCCTTGCTGCATGAAGTTAATGCCAGGGCAATTACCAATAATGAGTAAAATAGTTTTTTTATAGTACATTTTTTTGATTAAACATATTGTAAATATAATATATTTAATTCATTACAGCAAATAATTCATGCATAAATTACATAAAAAACAAAGCATATATACGATATTAATTTGAAGATCAACATAACTACACGCTATAAATTTATCTGTTTCCGGCGCGGCGCCTGCGAAGCGCGTCGAGTCTTTCACATCCTACCTGTGAATCTATAATTCCGGATTTAATCTGGTTTTATAGCTTATTGATGTCGTGCTGTATATCGCCAGAGTAACCGGAACCTCTGCGCGAATTACCGGTAACATGCAATCCCTGAGCACCTTTAATTATTACCAGATAAAATACAAGGAAACTAAACACCATTATCAGGAAAACCGCGGCAGTCACCGAAGAGATACCGAGAGTACCAATCAATCCTATTATATAAACGATGCTCGGGAAATTATCGCGCCATGCATGCTAATATTCAATAAAGTCAAATCTTTGGAATTTAGCAGTTTTAAAAAAACACTATATTTAACAACCTAAAACTCTTAATTATGAAAAAATTATTATTACTCTTGACATTTGTCGTTTATTTTGCCTGTTGCAACAACGTAGAAGAAGTCCCTTACACGACTACTTTGACAGGTGAGGTAACAGGCTTCTCTAACAGTTCCTACGTTATCCTTTCGCCGCTTGAGGACGATTGCCGGATATCGGGCGGAATCAATATAGAAATAACCGACGGCCGTTTCGAATACACTTTCACCCATGACGACATAAAAAAATACGAGCTTATCATGGAAGAGAATTACAATAAGGGATGGGTACATAGGCATTTTTATTCGGAACCCGGACGTGTCCATGTAAAGATATTCCCTGACGATGAAGATGTTATTTTTATCGTGGACGGTGGAAAAGTAAATATAGAACACGACCTCTTCCTCAAGAAAACAAATGAAAAATTCGACTTAATCTCCATCCAGGAAGAGATGGTTAAATTTGCAGGAAGGAAAAAGAATACCTAAAAAGTAAGAGCAATGTACGAAAGGTCGGACACTATCTCAGATAATGCAGAATTCTCAAGGTTAATCAGGGAGATTAACGCATTGCCTGACGAAAAAAAGTTTGTTCCCGAATATCTGAAACTGATAAACCGCTGGAACGAAGTTTTTGAAAACCGGAAGGATTTTGCATTGGAATATGCACGTAAAAATAAATCGGTATTCGCGTATAGCCTCATTATTGAAAACCTTATGCAGGCCGTATCCAATAAAGAGGAACCCAAACAGGAATGGTGCGACCAATACGTGCGTTATGCAGCAATATTTCCCAACCACTGTTACACTGAACTCGGCGATATCATGATCAAAACCCTATTCTCGATACGTCCCGGCGGCACATACATCGATTTTTCATTACCAGATTCCGATGGCAAAACACATACTTTATCGGAAATTATCGAAGGCAATATAGCGATTCTCAATCTCTGGGCTTCATGGTGCGGACCTTGCAGGCGCAAAGGTAAAGAATTGATACCAGTATATGAAGAATATAAGGATAAAGGACTTACAGTAGTGGGAGTCGCACGCGAGACCAATGAAAAAAATATGGTCAAAGCTATAGAGAATGACGGTTATACATGGATAAACCTGCTCGAACTTAACGACAATGCGGACATCTGGGCAAAATACGGCATCCCGTTCTCAGGCGGCGGGATCTTCCTGATAGACCGTGACGGAAAAATACTGGCTGTCGATCCGGATAAGGAAGAGATTCTTAAAATACTTCAGGAAAAATTATAGACAAATTTCAGCAGTCGTTATTGTAGGGATAATTGCATTTGTAATGTGCGACAGGGATGACGATTACGATGAAAGACCAGGCAATCAAGAGGTTGAAAGAACTTTCAATTCCATGTATCCGAATGCACGCGATAAGGAATGGGAAATATCCAACGGATATTACGTTGCTGACTTCAGGTTATCGGGCAACGATACGGAAGCGTGGTTCGACCAAAACGGCAAATGGTACATGACCGTTACCGATCTTGCATTCCGGGAATTACCACAGCCTGTTAAAAACTCCTTTAACCTTAGCGAATGGGCAGTATGGAATATAGACGACTGCGACAAAATAGAACGGAACGGCGTCGAAACCGTATACATTATCGAAGTGGAAACCGGGAATAACGAAGCGCATCTGGTTTTCAGTCAAAGCGGAGAACTGATAAAAGCATCCGGAAAGAAACAAAGCAAACCAACCCTGACGGATGCCGTTATATTAATAGGAATCGATGATTATATTTCTAAAAACCATCCGGCAGGAACCATCATCAATATCGATCCAGATAACATCAAAATCGAAGTGGATATATTGGATGGCGGACGTAAAAAAGAAATTTTATTCGATAACTACGGCGGCTGGATATCTACAACCTCAGAAGTGTTTTTAAACGAAATACCGACGGTCGTAACATCTGCTTTAATGGAGACCGAATACGGAAACTACCGGATAGATTATATAAACCATATAGAAACACCGTCGGTGTCATACTATATCTTCGAACTGGAAACTGGAAATAAGGATGTGGAATTAAAAATAGATGTTAATGGAATCTTATCCATTATCGGGCCATATTAGACTTCAGGGAGAGCTGGGAAATTCCCAGCTCTGTTTTTTATTTATTCACCCGGAGTTCCCTAAAGTCTTTCAGACAAACTTATTAAATCCCGTGCGACAACATCCGGTTTGATAAGGAAATTATAATACTTATTCTGCGTTCCTCTCGTTATATACGCACCTTTTAATCCTGCGGATATTGCACCGAATACATCCCAATCATGGACTGCGGCCAGCATACAGTCCTCATTCTTAAAACCCATCAATTTAGCCGCACCGGTATATACCTCCGGATGCGGTTTATACTTTCCGAAATGCTCTGCGCTTATCCGTCTGTCAACCAAATAACTTATATCTGCATTCGATAGTTGTTCAGCTAAAAGAGCTTCCGAAGAATTAGACAGGGCGACAATCGAATAACCTTTTTTATTTAATATCTCGAGGGACGAAACAACATCGGGAAGAGCGGGGAGTGAAGACAAAACACCCGTTATTTCCAACAGAAACGAATCCGGCATATCTTTCCCTATTATACTTGAAACTGCATACAATGCATTCTCCGCCAAATGGCTAAAACCACTGAAGGAACCGGCAGCAGAGTGGACAAGAGAATAATGCAGCAGCTTTGTAAACCAGAGATCGTATACATCCGCCTCGAAAAAGCCGTTTATTTTTGCCCTTAAAGAATACGTATCAAGAATGGTTTCATTAATATCAAAAAATAACACCTCCGGTTTTTTAAATGCAATCGAATTATCCATACCGTTAATTTTAAATCAATATTTTTTTATTGCACAAATTAACTTTTTTAAATATTCGACGCAAACAAGAAACCTCCACAAAAAAATCAGCAAAAAAATTGTCTATGGATAAACCGGCCTGATGCAACTCTATCCGACTGTTAATGAAGTTACTAACAATTTGTTAATAACTTATTGCCAAAATAATTTTTATATCTTCCGCTTATGGATATTTTTGTAATGGTACGGTTCCCCATAACGGAGTAAATTATCCGGAGGGATGAAAAGGGAATCCTGTGAAAGTCAGGAACTATCCCCGTAGCTGTAAATTTCTGTCCTTTAAAGGGCGGAATGCCTGTCATTCTCTGCCACTGTTCCGCACCGGAACGGGAAGGCGGCAGGCTAGGAATAAGTCAGAAGACCTGCCGTACCGGGTAAAGTCCGCAGCTTTCGGGAGAAAGGCGGCAGGATGTTTTTACGATTTATCCGGTTATGCTGTAAGAGTAATATAAAATATAAACATAGTTATGGAAACATTTATTATCAAGCGCGACGGCAGCCGGGAGGTTTTTTCTGTCGATAAAATACAACGGGCCATATCGAAGGCGTTCCTGTCGGTTGGCAGTTTCGCAACGCAGGATGTTATAACGAATATAATGAGCCGCGTAAGCGTTACGTCCGGTACCACGGTCGAAGACATACAAAACCAGGTGGAAGTCGCACTCATGGCAGAACGTTATTATACCGTAGCCAAAGCATATATGTTATACCGCCAGAAACATATGGAGGACCGCGAAGTCGCGGAGAAACTGAAGTTCCTGATGGATTACTGCGACGCCACGAATGCTGCCTCCGGCAGTAAATACGATTCGAACGCAAACGTCGAGAATAAAAATCTCGCAACTCTTATCGGCGAACTGCCCAAATCGAATTTTATACGGTTAAACAGGCGCATGCTCACCGACCGTATAAAGGAGATGTACGGCAAAGAACTTGCGGACAAATATATCGAATTGCTTAACGGACATTTTATTTATAAAAACGACGAGACAAGCCTTGCCAATTACTGCGCAAGCATAACTATGTACCCCTGGCTCATAGCGGGAACTACGTCCATAGGCGGCAACTCAAAGGCTCCTACTAACCTGAAATCCTTTGCAGGAGGCTTTATCAATATGGTGTTCATGGTATCCAGCATGCTGAGCGGAGCATGCGCCACTCCTGAGTTCCTTATGTACATGAATTATTTCATAGGTCTGGAATACGGCAAAGATTATTATAAAGAAGTTGACAAGGTGGTCGATCTTTCCAAAAAACAGAGAACGCTCGATAAGGTAATAACGGATTATTTCGAACAGATAGTTTACTCTATAAACCAGCCCACCGGAGCAAGAAACTTTCAGGCCGTATTCTGGAACATATCCTATTACGACAAATATTATTTCGAAAGCCTCTTCGGAGAGTTCGTATTTCCGGACGGGAACAAACCAGACTGGGACTCGCTAAGCTGGCTACAGAAAAGATTCATGAAATGGTTCAATGCGGAACGTACGCGTACCGTACTTACGTTCCCTGTAGAAACTATGGCGCTTCTTACCGAGAACGGAGAGCCCAAAGACAAAGAATACGGGGATTTTACCGCGGAGATGTATTCAGAGGGACATTCTTTCTTTACTTACATTAGTGATAATGCAGATTCGTTAAGCAGCTGCTGTCGTTTGCGCAACGAGATACAGGATAACGGTTTCAGCTATACTCTCGGCGCAGGAGGTGTATCTACAGGTTCCAAGAGCGTGCTCACCATAAATCTGAACCGCTGTATCCAGTATGCGGTAAGGCAAGGTATAGCTTACCAGTTTTTTCTCGAAGAGGTAGTGGACCTTGTACATAAAGTCCAGATGGCATACAATGAAAATCTTAAGGACATGTTGGATAAGGGCATGCTGCCTTTATTCGATTCGGGCTATATAAATATCGGACGCCAATACCTCACTATAGGTGTTAACGGTCTTGTGGAGGCTGCGGAATTTCTCGGTCTGGAAATTACGGACAATCCGGGCTACGAACAATTCGTCCAACAAATATTGGGGTTGATCGAGGACTATAATAAAAAATATCGTACCAAGGATGCAATGTTCAACTGCAAAATGATCCCTGCGGAGAATGTGGGTGTAAAACATGCGAAATGGGACAAGAAGGACGGATACAAAGTAAACAGGGATTGCTACAACAGCTATTTTTATATCGTCGAGGACGAAAAAACAAATATTATCGATAAGTTCCGTATGCACGGACGCAAATATATAGAACATCTGACCGGAGGTTCCGCGCTGCACATGAATCTCGACGAGCATCTCAGCAAGGAACAATACCAGCACCTGATAAGGGTAGCGACACAGGAAGGATGTAATTATTTTACCTTCAACATTCCGAATACCGTTTGCAATGACTGCGGCCATATAGATAAACGCAATCTGAAAGAATGTCCGAAATGCTCCGGCCATAACCTCGACTATCTGACGCGTATTATCGGTTATATGAAACGTGTAAGCAATTTCTCACAGGCCCGCCAGAAGGAAGCGGCAGTCCGCCATTATGCTGCGCCTGGCCAGTTATGATATAGTATTCCAGGAGATACCAGGAGAAGTTACGCTGGCGCTTAACATCTCCGGATGTCCCAACGGATGTCCTGGATGCCACAGCCCGCATTTACAGGAAGATGCGGGCGAAGCTCTGGACGAAGCGATGCTCGGCGAATTGCTGGACAGTTACGGAAGTACGGTCACCTGCGTATGTTTTATGGGCGGGGATGCTAATCCGCATGAAGTTCAAAAACTGTCGGTCTTTATCCGTGAAGCCACGGAGAGAAAATTGAAAACAGGCTGGTACTCCGGAAGACAAAGCGTGCCGGAAGAGTTGGACATCAGTAATTTCGATTTTATTAAACTCGGACCGTATATAGAGAAATCCGGCGGTTTAAAATCTCCGGACACCAATCAAAGGTTTTATAAAATCGAGAGCGGTATAATGGTGGATATAACCGAAATTTTTCAGGCTTAATTTACAGAATTCCGGACAGATCGGGACGCATGCTGAATTCGCATCCGCAGTACTGCTGGTTATAGAAATTATTCTCTTTAAGTAGAATCCGGCGTCTCTCTGTAAGCCCGCCTTTTTTCCAATCCTTATCCCAATAAACAACATCTTCAACCAATGATGCAGCCATATTGCCTGCTTCGGTAATCTGCTGGAAATCCTTCCAGCGGGAACCTGCGAGAGTAGTCGTAATAACCGGGAACCCTTTCTCCGAAGCAATAACCGCAGTCGCTCCCAGCCTCAACCTGAAACACTGCATACACCGCAGTCCCCTTTCCGGCTCCGTCTCCAATCCGGATATTTTCTTCCGCCAGATATCGTGGTCGTAGTCTCCGTCGATAAATTCCACATCCAGCAACCGTGCATAACGCATGCACTCTTCTTTTCTTTTGAGATATTCTTCGGATGGAAAAATATTGGGATTGTAAAAAAATATGGTAGGCGCAAATCCATTTTCCACCATCCATTCCATAATTGGAGCAGAGCACGGAGCACAACAGCTATGAAGTAAAACCCTTTTCATATCGAAAAAATAAACCGGTAACGATGCAAAACTACACGGAATAACTTAAACTTAACATAAGAATTTCCAAATAAAGTTATAAAATATAAAAATATTTTTACATTTGTGCCGTAAAGGTTTCCAATCACCTCATGCAGGTGAACGGAATTAATAGGGAATGCCGTGTAATCCGGCAACAATACCCGTTGCTGTAAGTTCCTGTCATCCAAAGATGGCATAAAAAATTTGACATTCTTTGCCACTGTTCTGAGAAGAACGGGAAGGCGTCAAAACCGGAACGAGTCAGAAGACCTGCCTTTATGATTTTAGATTTACTCCTGCGGGGCTCGGGAAGAAATCAAACGAAGAATGACCAGACTGTTATTTTTTATTTGATTGTACGTCCATTTTACTGCTTTGTTATTAATGCAGTGAAATCCATGCTCCGCTTCGGTAACTTTGTTACCGGAGCGTTTTTTATGTTAGAATGTTATGAAATACATAACTGTGTTTAACTTAAATTTATTTTTATTATGAAAAAAATCTCACTTTGGTCCATTCTGGCCGTATTCATTGCGGTCTTCACTCTGGCATCCTGTTCAAAGGACGCAGACGATTACACTTCTGAGGAAGGCAAATATTCCCTATCGGAAGCTTCTCAGTTTACAATTGAGAACACTTATCTGAACAACAGCAGCTCCACAGGCGTACTGGTATTGCAGGAAGGCAACATGACTACTGAAGACGGGTTCCTTAATTATCTGGACAACAGCAATCCTGCAACGTATTACACGATCGTGGGCGGCAGCCGCCTCGGAAGCGTGGCACAGGATCTTTATATCCACGACGGCGAGATTTACATAATCTGCCAGAACATAGCTGGCGGCGATCCTCCTGCGGAACCGGGAAGGCTCTTCGTTCTTAATGCGGACGACTTCACGACAGCAGGAATTTACGGCAACGATTTCTCTACAAGCATATCCAATCCTACACATATAGCGGTTTATGATGAGAACACCATTTACATCCGTGCTTCAGGAAGCGACTTCGTAGGAGGCAGCAGTAATTACGGCGTTTACAAGTACAACCCTTATTCCGGACAAGTTACCGCTTTGAATGGCAATGGCGAACAGGCTAATCCTACGAGAGCTACTCCCATGACCATATCGAACGGTTATTTATTCGTTTGCCACTCAGACGGAGTAAGGGTTTATAACGCTTCTACCGGCATTTTTAATACGTTGATTGAATACGGAAGCGGTACATATTCATTGGTTAAAAGTACTGACGGCAATTTCGTATATATCTACCGCAACGGAACTATCTATGAAATCAGCACTGTAAACGGCATACTCGATATACCTGCGTCTACCGATCCGAGGGGAACGTTATCCGCAACTATTTCATCGTGGTCAAATTCCGCACAGATAAGCTACTATGAAAATTATCTTTTCTATGCGAATGCAGGCGGAGCGGTTTATTCGTTCGACATCTCCACGGGACAAAACAAGAGCCTGGGAAGCATTACTACAGGAGCGTCCACTGCAATTATCGGAAGTGTAATGTATAACGGCGTTGCCGTCGATCCGGGAACGGGCTATCTGTACGGTGCGACAACAACTTACGGCAATACTTATACCGACGTAAACGCCCTCAACGTATTCGATGTTAAAAACGGAGCATTCACACGTACGGCAACTATCGCAGGAGACGAACGTTTCACAGCAGGTGTTTTCTTTCCTCAAAACTTCAACGCTACGGTAGGGACCGCTAAGTTCGATTACGTCGAAGAAGTACCTAAATACGGCTCACGTTAATTCATAAACCTTCAATTTCTACAATGAGAAAACTTTTTTTATTACTAACCCTCTTTGTTTTCACTTCTCTGACATGGAGTTGTTCGGACGATTATGACGATTCGGCGATATGGGAAGAACTCAACATCCTTAAAAACCGGATCGCACAGATGAATTCCGAGATAAGTTCTTTGCAGACTATTATTAATGCACTGAATTCAGGCAAATCGATCAAATCCGTTTCCGATTTAACGGAAGGCAACGGCTACCGCCTGACTTTCAGCGACGATACTTATGTAGATATCCACCACGGTTCCGAAGGTGCTGCGGGCTCTAACGCTCCGGTGATCGGAATCGAAGAAGTGGCCGGAATTTATTATTGGACGCTCAACGGCATTATTATCGAAAGCTCAGACGGTCCTCTTCCTGTTACGGGTGAAGCTCCGCAGGTCGGTATAAACTCCGAAGGCTTCTGGACGGTAAACGGCAATATCGTTACGGACGGGTCCGGCACTCCGGTAAAAGCTGCCGGTGAGAACGGTGATTCGATCTTTGCAGATATCGAGCAAACCGACACTTCGGTAATACTGACATTATCGGACGGTACCGTTATCACCCTGCCAAAACTGGAAACGGTAGTATTCGAAATCGAGGGTTCGGATGAAAAAGTCGATTTCGCATACGGACAAACTCTCGATTTTAAACTGACGATTTCAGGAATGGAATCTTACAGCTTTTCTAAACCGGACGGCTGGAAGGTTATTATCGAGGAAAATATTCTGACCGTGACCGCTCCAGTACAGGACAATACTTTTGCAGAAATTTCCGGTGCTATCAGCATTGTTGCGATAGGTAATACCACTACCTGCATCGCAAAACTCCATGTTGAAATCGTGGCGCCTGCGGTTCTATACTCCGCTGACGGGCAGGATTGGACTGAAGTCCTTCCGGGTTCCTTTTCCAAATTGGCAGTCAGGTCCGTCGGCGGAGCAGTAGTAACTAAAGAGATTCTGGACTATATACATAATTCAGCAGTAAGTTACGCGCTCGATTTAAGCCAAGCGGATTACGAATCGACAGTGTTCCGATCCTATAATGTTATGGGTTACGGTTCAGATAGCAAACTTACTTCTATCTCCCTTCCGCGTAATATCGAAGAGATCGCAAACGAAGCGGGCTTTCAGAATAATATCGCGCTATCTTCCGTAGTTTTCCCGACAGGTATCAAAAAGATCGGATGGAACTGTTTTGCGGGAACCACTTCGCTAAAGAAGGTGGAGTTCCCCGAAGGAACAGAAGTTCTCGGAAAAATGATGTTCTATTATTTCGGAATGATGGGATACGGGGAATTCGGCGGGGAACCGGCTATCGAAGAGATCGTAATACCTTCTACGGTAACGGATTGGGGGATCGGAACAACCGGAACATATTTCTTCTACGGGTGTTCCAACCTTAAACGGATAATCTGCCGTGTTGCAGCACCTCCCTACATGAATTCCGTAATGAACGGATGGTCGGATTTCGAGAGCGTACCTTCGGACTGCATCATATACGTTCCTGACGGAAGCGTACAGGATTACAAAGAAGAATCTTATTGGTCGAATTACGATATCAGGCCATTGAGCGAAATTGAAATTGAATAAATAATATTTTAAGGTAAGGCTCTCGAGCCTTACCTTTGCTAAAAAAATAATTCTGTGAAGAAAATAATTTTAGCGATTTTTTTAACGGCAACCATAGGGTTGCCTTCCTGCATGAAATACGGCCCTGGCGACATGGAAGATTTTTATGTTTCACTGGATCCGGAAGTAGTTACGGGCAAAGGTTTGTTCATAACCAATGAGGGCAACTTCATGTACGGCAATGCATCGCTGTCCTACTACGATCCTGAAAGGAAGACGGTTCAGAACGAAATTTTTTACCGTGCGAACGGGATCAAGCTGGGAGATGTTGCACAGTCGATGGTCATCCACAACGGCATAGGGTGGGTCGTGGTCAATAATTCCGGAGTTATTTTCGCCATCGATATAAATACATTCAAAATGATAGGTAAAATAACCGGATTCACGTCTCCGCGCTACATGCACTTCCTTAGTGAAGACAAGGCCTATGTAACACAGCTATGGGATGAGAGGATCTGCGTCGTAAATCCGCAAACATTCGAAATCACAGGATATATCCATACAGAAATGGTCGCGGGAAGCGAATCTACCGAACAAATGGTACAGTACGGTAAGTACGTATTTACGAACTGCTGGAGCTACAACGACCGTATACTCGTTATAGACACCGTGATAGATGAAGTTGTGGACGAAATAAAAGTAGGGATCCAGCCTACGTCGATGGTACTGGACTGCAACAACAAAATATGGACAGTCACGGACGGAGGGTATTCCGGCAGTCCTTACGGCGAAGAGGTTCCGTCCCTTTACTGCATCGATGCGGAGACCAGAAAAATAGAAAAACAATTCACCTTCAAAAACGGCGACTTCCCTTCGGAAGTAGAATTGAACGGAACGCGCGACACACTTTATTTTATCAATTACGATATCTGGCGGCTGCCTGTAACGGCCGACCGCTTCCCCGTAAGACCGTTCATCAAGTATAAAGAAACGATGTTTTACGGACTCACGGTTAATCCCGTGAATTCCGAAGTTTACGTAGCGGACGCTATCGATTACGTCCAGCCCGGAGTTATCCTGCGCTATTCCGCGGAAGGTGAACTTCTGGACGAGTTCAAAGTCGGAATAACTCCCGGAGCATTCTGCTGGAGATAATAATAAACCAAGAATACGATGAGAAAATTCATACATATTTTTATTTCAGTTTTCGTATTATTTGCATGTACGAAAGACGATGATATTACGGTGGAAAATCCGCAAATACCCGGAATAGAACTGGACAGCGAAACAGCCATATATGCGGTAAAGGTAGGAACCGAATTCACCATAAACCCCACCTACACAAATGCAGAGAATGCAATCTACACATGGAAGCTCGACGGACAGGTGATATCTACCGATCCTTCGATCACTTATAAATTCGACGAGATAAATGATACTTATAACGGAATGGACGAATATTATTTTACCATTCAGGTAACCACGAAACACGGCAGTAACTCAGATGAACTCAAGGTCGAAGTATCGGAACTCGCACCTCCGGTCATATCCCTGGTCGTTCCGCCTACGGGACTTTATGTGGAGGCAGGAAGAAAATACGAGTTCTCTCCTGACGTACAGAACGGAGATGAAGCCGTATATAAATGGAAACTAAACGGAGAAGTCGTCGGCAATACAAAGAATTATACGTTCCTAAAAAATGAAATCGGAGTATATGAGCTGGTTCTGTTCGCTGAGAACCAAGACGGTACCGCTATGAAAAATATCAGTGTCAACGTAATCGACAAAATTCCGGTTGAAATAAAATTCCATGAACCAATGTACGGACTGTACGACGAGAAGATAATAAAATACATACCGCTCGGTCGTACGATATGGCTGAGACCTTATATTTTCAATGCAAAATCACCGTCCTATCAATGGAAGACCGCTGAAGGGGAAAATATCCCTGACGCCATAAACTTATTGTACGGATTCACACCGGATAAAAAAGGGGAAACAAAACTCATATTTACCGTAACGGATTTCGATCCGGAAGTACAAGACAATGTGAAATCCATATCCAGGAACATAACAAGTTCCGGGGAAACGGAAACAAGCATCGAGATTACCGTCGTTTGCTGCGACGAAGAAGGGAGCAATTACCGTCAGGCAGATAATTTCAGCGCCAGCGGAGTTACGGACGTCCTCGAATTCGTAGCTGCACCGGGACAGTTCGTTAACGAATATTATACGGCAAGCACTATTCCGGAAGCTAACAGCTACGCACTGGAATGCCTTACCAACGGAACATATATATCTCTCGGAGGATTCGGAGGATACGTTATTGTAAAGATGGATCACAGCATCGACAATATCCATGGGCAGTATAATTTCTCTATCCTCGGCAACCAGTTCGAAGGAAGCTCGGAACCTGGAATCGTATGGGTCAGCCAGGATACGAACAACAACGGATTGCCAGACGACGAATGGTACGAACTCAAAGGTTCTGAATACGGTCTGGACTGTACACGGCAATTTTATGCAGTAACCTATTATCGGCCGGAAGGGACCAGGATGGATACTCCGTGGGTAGATATTTATGGCAACGCCGGATGTGTAGACTATCTTATCGAATACCATAAACAATTTTATTACTACCCGGAATGGATCGAAAACAATTCCTATACCCTTTACGGACCATGTCTCGAAGCCCGTAACTACCTCGATCCGGATAAAGCAGCTTCGGCCGGAAGCGGACAGTACTGGATAAATCCGAGCTATGAATGGGGCTATGCGGATAACTGCGGAAGCGACCGGATCAACGGAACAAATTGGGTGGGATTCGAGATCGCCAATGCGGTCAACCTTGACGGCAGTCCGGCGAATCTACAGTATGCCGATTTCATTAAGGTCCAGAATGCACTGAACACAAAGAGCGGATGGCTGGGTGAAGCATCAACCGAAGTATTCGGATTCAACGATGAAAATATTAATAAAACGGAATAGCCTGCGAAATGAAAAAAACGATATATTCATTATTATGCTCGTTCCTCCTTTTTTCGTGCAGTGACGAAAAAGAGTTCATAAAAACCGGTTTTAACGGAGATAACCATATATATTCGTTCTCTCTTACCAGCACGAACGGAGAAAAATACGAAGCAGATATTTTCAGCGATTCCATAGTTATAACTGTTCCTGAAGGAACATCGATGAAGAACGCAGCCGTAGAGTATTCTATCAGTGAAAACAGTACTATCCAGCCTGATCCTAATTCCATTTCCAATTGGGATGAGGAACACAGGTTCCTATTGTTGTCATACAGCGAGTCGGAAAGAATATACCACTTTAAACTAACTTACAAAGCATCCGAAACGGTAGAAAATGTTATTCTCGGCACACAGGAGGAGGTGGATCTTTTCGCATATAATAATACCGTCACCGTTACAGGCAACCTCATAATAGGAAGAGCAGGGGGGAACGAAGTTATCGACGACCTGTCCGCAATGTCCTCGCTTCAAATCGTTCGCGGGGATATAATATTTCTGCCTACTTTCCAGGGCGCGGACCTCAACGGATTGTCCAACCTGGAGTCCGCGGGCAGCATTACGATAACCCAGCAGCAAAACCTATGTTCCGTGTCAAATATATCCCTCCCTAAATTAAAATATGTCCACGGAGATATGCGGATAGAGAGCGATAAACTGGAAGACCTGTATCTGCCGGAACTTATACAGGTAAAAGGCAAAATAGAAATTACATCATCCAACCTCTCCTATTTTAAGATAGACAACCTTAAATATTCCGGAGATATACTGATGACCGGCACAAACAACTCCGGAGACAAAGCAACACTCCGTGAAATGCTCTTTAACGGTCTGGAAAAGTGCGGAGATGTTATCCTCAAAAACTGGTATTCCCTGAGTTTGCTGGATTTTCCGGAATTAATCGAAGCCGGAAGGATATCTCTCTACGAGTGCGGTTATGTGGAATGTTTCAAACTTCCGGAACTCAGAGTTGCAGGATCGCTGGAAATGACTCTGGGATGGGTAGACAACACTGCATTTCCCGGAAGCTATGTTCCGAGAATGAGCGAGTTTTCCTGTCCTGCTCTCCATACGGTCACTGGCAGTATGCACATGGATGCAGGTGCGTCCTACGGGATGGAATATTCCATATTCCTCGATTTTCCTTCTCTACGTACCATAGGCGGACGGTTGTCAGCACGACATGAGCTGAACTTCCCTATTCTCGAATCGATAGGAGAAAACGGTTTCGACGACAGCGGAATCTGGAACAACTATGGCATTCTTCATATTTTCTGCGGCCCAAACACGGATATCTGTTTTCCGCGGCTAAATCATGTGTATGGCAACGTACAGTTCCGCAACGATACATTCGATTATCTGAAGACCGAGAACATATTATGTCCGGCACTTGAAGCGATCGACGGTTCCCTTTACATAGGCTCGAATTACCGGGCGGATAACATTGTTAATCTGGATTTTTCCAATCTTAAAAATGTCGACAAGGTCGAAATATCAAATAATTCCCAGCTTACCGATTTCACGACATTCCGCGCACTGACACCGGACAGACTGGATGACGAATCCTGGGTAATCACCAACTGCGGATATAATCCCTCATGGACGGATATGCTCCACGGAAATTATTCTCTAAATCAATAAATACCGTAATGAGAAGATTAATTTTATATTTTACAATATCCCTCTCTTTATTCTCTTGCAGTGATAAACAGAGCTACATAGATCCTTTCGAGGGCACCGATAATTACATATATTCCTTTATCCTTCATATTGGGAAAAACGAGTATCGCGCCAATATCTCCGGCGGAGAAATACGCGTTTCTGTACCTGCTGGAACTCCACTCGAGGGCGCAAAAGCCTATATCGAACTTGCGGAAAAAGCGGTTATCTTCCCTGATCCGGCAGACATTAACGACTGGTCCGCACCTCAAATTTTTACAGTAACTTCATATTCTGGGAGAAGCGATTCGTATAATTACTCCGTCACATTTACTGAGATATTTCATAATGGAGATATCGTCCTCAATAGTCAGGATGAGATCGATAATTTTGTTCACACTGGGATCGCCAACATAGACGGTGACCTTATAATAGGAAACGATCTTACAAAAGACTCGATAGATAACCTAAAAGGATTGACAAACCTGAAAAATATTACGGGAAGGATCGAAATAAAGAGGACCTTCTCTGGAAAAAACCTCTCCGGACTGGAGAATATCGAACAAACAGGAAGCCTGATAATCGGCACAAAAGAGAATATTTTCGAATCCACGCTCGAAGAAATTCATCTCCCGTCGCTCAAAACAGTAAATAAAGATATTTCCGTTTACGCTGAAAATCTGGAGAATGTTATCCTTCCGAATCTGGAAACGGTATCAGGAAGGCTTCAACTGCACTCCATAAACCCGTTCGAACTTGAACTCGAAAATATCCATAAATGCGGCACCGAATTATACATTTACGGAGGTGCGAAAACAATCGACAACGAACGCACCCTAATATTCGGCATGCTGGAATACTGCAACGACATCTCCATACCGCGGGTAACGGACGCTGTCGCATTCCCGATACTGGAAGAAGCGGGAATAATAAACATCTCAGCTTACACGATCGACTTCCCTGAACTTGTAAAAGCAGGAAGCATTACCACTGCAAACAGCGATCCGTATTGTCCGTTACTGGCAAGAATAGACGGTTCACTGTCGCATGCGAATACGACATTAGAATTGCCGTGTCTGGAATATATAGGAGGCGACATAAAGAATGCCGTATGTCCTTTGCTGAAATTCGTAGGAGGCAATGCGGAGAATCTCGATGCACCCTTGCTGGAAACTATCGAAGGTACGTGGAAGGTCGATATCGACGCTCTTTCAATACATAATTCCATTAATTACGCAGGCGGTCTGGAATTTACGGCCGCGGCTTCTGTCACGACCACACTGGATATAAGCCTGCTTACATTAGGCGACAAAGGCGTTCTTATGCGTCTGAGTCAGGACAACGACAATACCTCGCTCCTGAAGATTATAGGACCGGAATACCTTCCGGGACAACTCAGTATTCAATCCTCAACGAATTACGAAGCAGATAAACTTGAATTCGCTATCGAAGGATTTAAGGATGTCGGAAGTTTCTATTTTACCGGTGTACCGTGCATTGTGGACTTCATCGAGGTAATACATGGCGAATGCCTTATTCCACAATCGCAGAGGGTCATCATGGAGAAACTTGTCAGCGTAGGTACTTTTACGATGTGGTCGGGAAGCGAACTCAGCCTGCCGAACCTGATCAATGTAGACAAACAAGCTGTATTCTACGGGGTTTCGAATTCGCTTCCCATGCTCAGACAGGTCGGCGACGGGTCTCTTTCCGGGACGACGGACTGTTTATTTATTAACATACATGAAGTTGCGGAAGAAATGGCCTTACCATCGCTTAAAACGGTTAACGGCAATTTCATCATAACATATTATTCCTATCGCAGCATAACCTGTAAAACCATATCCGCTCCACTTCTGGAGACCGTTTCAGGATCACTCACGATAGGAGTCTCCGCAAATAACAATAATCAAACGGTTACCGGGTTGGATTTTACTAACTTAGCGGCCGCGAACAGAATCGAAATAATGGGGTTCAGACAACTTTACGACTTTGAATCGTTCGCTTCGGTAATACCGGTTATGAGCAATTCGAAATGGAGGATAAGCGGATGCGGATATAACCCCACTTACCAGAATATGCTTGACGGTAAATACACTGAATTATAATGAAACAATACCTTTTATTTATCATATTTTTGATTTTACCGAATTTATTGTCCGCACAGGAATTCAGGCTCGATACAACTTGGACCTATGCTGTGCCTACTGCTGAAGTATTCGCTGGCAGACCGTTGAGCGATATAGGTGTACAGAGAACTAAACTGGACACAGCAATCCTTCACGACAACATATCCCTTTCGCTTGCTGACATCCTGACCCAGCACAGCACTATTTTTATTAAAAGCTACGGACGGGCCACATTATCCACAGCATCTTTCAGAGGAACTTCGCCATCCCACACACAGGTAGTGTGGAACGGTATGAAAATGAATTCCCCGATGCTGGGAATGGTGGATTTTTCGATGATACCGGCTTATTTCATCGACGAAGTATCGCTTCTGCATGGGACATCGTCCGTCACACAAACCGGAGGAGGACTCGGAGGAGCGATAAACCTCTCTACGAAACCACTCAACCAGAACGGAATAGGGCTACAGTACATTCAGGGCGTGGGCTCGTTCCACACCTTCGACGAATACCTGAGATTGACCTATGGAGATAAAAAATGGCAGATATCCACCCGAGCCGTTTACAGCTCTTCCCCGAACAAATTCAAATACCGTAATTACAATAAAATGGAGAACATGGTATGGGACGACGACCGTAACCTTATATCGTACGACTACCCTATGGAAAAAAATAAAAGCGGCCAGTTCAACGACCTCCATTTATTACAGGAAGCATATTACGACCTCCATAACGGCAGCAGGCTGGGATTCTCGGCATGGTACGTCAATTCGGTAAGAGGCGTTCCTATGTTGAATGTGGATTATAAGGACGACTCCGAATATGTAAACGAACAAACAGAGAAGACATTCCGCGGAGTGGTATCGTGGGATATGTACACTAAGAAATATAAGCTTGCAGTCAAAGCCGGATATACCTACACATCTCTCGGATATGAATACAAACGAGATCTTGGCAACGGTTCATGGGCGGAAATGATCGACTCGCGTAGTTATGTGAACACTTATTACGGACTCTTCGAATCGGATTTTTACGTAGGCGACAAATGGATGTTCACCGCAAACCTATCCATGCACCAATATACCGTACTGAGCCGGGATAAAAATATCATCAGTCAGGACGGACACAAAGCCATCGTCGGTTATAACAAGGGGCGTACGGAACTATCCGCCTACATCTCAGCGAAATGGAGGCCGGTGGAGCGTCTCGGAATATCACTCGCGCTTCGAGACGATATGTATGGTGATAAATTCACGCCTGTGATTCCGGCAGGTTTTATCGATTTCAGCATCGACAAAAAAGGCAGTCTCACTGCCAAAGCCTCTATATCGAGGAACTACCGCTACCCCACCCTTAATGATCTCTATTTCCTCCCCGGGGGAAATCCAGGCCTTAAAACAGAAAAAGGTTTTACTTATGATGCCGGGCTGGAATACATAATGCCGCGAAACGAAAAACTATCGTTAAAGGCGGAGCTGACCGGGTTCGACTCGTATATAAACGACTGGATATTATGGCTTCCTACTTTCAAGGGCTTCTGGTCCCCGGTGAACGTCAAAAAAGTACACGCCTACGGCATAGAGTTTAAGGCCGGGGGATTCTGGAACATCGATTCCGACTGGAAGTTCGGCTTCGACGGAAATTTCGCATGGACGCCATCGATAAATTACGGCGATCCAATCAATTGGGCGGACAAATCGATCGGCAAACAGTTAGTCTATATCCCTAAATATTCCGGAGCCTTCACCGGAAAATTATATTGGAAGACTTGGGTTTTAACTTATAAATGGTGTTATTACTCAGAAAGATATACCACTTCGAGCAACGAAACGGCTACACGGATCGGACGACTGCTGCCGTATTATATGAGCGACGTCTCCCTGGAAAAACATTTTTCCTTAAAATGGGCGAATTTATCCGTTAAAGGAGTAGTCAATAATATATTCAACGAGGAGTACGAATCCGTATTATCCCGTCCCATGCCTACCGCTAACTGGCAGTTCTTCATAGATATAAAACCTAAATTCAGGAAAAGAATAACTAAACAACGCTCCCAAAACAGATTGTAATATTTTATTAATTTTATACAATATTTTCCGGTAGCTGGAATTACACAACAGAGTCCGAGCTTCCCTCCCTCGTATCTGCCGAAGAGCTTATACTGAGCGTCTACGAGATAACCTTATCCGCTGAATTGATTTATGTCGGAACTGGACTGACAAATACTCTCGACATCATTACCGGTGGGGGATTCTATACAGCTGAATCGGACAATGAAACCGTTGCGACGGCAGAGATCATAAACGGCACACAGGTGCAGGTCACAGGAAATACGGCTGGCGGAAGCGCAGCGGTAACCATAACAGACAGATTCGGACAAACCGCATCATTCATGGTGGAGATTTATTAACCGTAACACTAAGGCAGTAATATTTGTCAAAAAAAGAGTTACGGTATTCCCATAACTCTTTTTCATATTTTCTCCCCGAAGAATTATATTGCTAAAAATTATTTTTCCACCAGTACGACTCCTCCCTGAGGCTGGATAGTTATCTGAACAGCGCCGTCTGTTTTTACCTTAACCGAGGATAATTCCGGTTCCTGTTTTTTATTGTCGGTGTAATATCGAACTGTACCGCCGGCAAACATAGGCAGATCGAGCTTAAGTTTAAGCGGTTCCGCTGTGGCATTAACCGCAGCCACATACCACATTTCCCCGTGACGGCGCGCAAGCACAACGTATTTACCCGGGTAGCCGTCGATAAAGCGGGTCTCGTCCCATGTAGTTGGGATCTGCTTCATAAAATCTATACAAATTTCCGGTGCATCTTCCAGATTATTTGGGGTCATCGCAAAAAACTGTATAGGATTCTGGAATAGCACGGAGGTCGCCAATTGGAAGATATCGCTCGTGCGCCTTATTCTACCGCCTTTATTATCACGGTGCAAACGCTTGTTAAGAACCACTCCTCCGAAGTCCATGCAACCGACCGTGTTGCGGACAAACGGATGGATGGTCGCATTGAAGGCCTCGTAATCACAGAAATGCTGGTTAAAATAAAGATTCTCAGAAGCGAGTACTGCCTCACTGCCGACATAATTAGGATACATGCGCTCCCATCCGCGAGGAATGGTGCATCCATGGAATATCACCATCAGTCCGTGATCGTCCGCATCGCTTAATATTGCTTCGTACAGCCTTATAGTCTCCTGTTTGTCACCTCCGAAGAAGTCTACTTTTATCCCTTTAACGCCCAAGCTCTGGAGCCAGCGCATTTCTCGTTTACGTATGATAGGATTATCCATAAAATTAGTCGGCCCCTGTACGATGTCGTTCCAGTAGCCGCTCGAGCTGTACCATAAGAAGATGTCGACACCTTTGCCGTTAGCATAATTTATAAGCTCCGGTATGCGGCTTCGTCCGATACGCGTGTTCCACCAGTTATCTACGAGTACATATTCATAGCCCATAGCAGCTGCGAAGTCGATATAACGGACCTGATCGACAAAGTTTATACTGTTATCCTGCCACATGATCCAGCTCCATGTTCCGCGTCCGAACTTATAATCGTGTTCAGTGGTATACAGCGGTTCCACAACATCCCACGGAATCGTCGTTTCCACTATCGGTTTAAGGGTTTCACCGACAGTGATCGTACGCCAGGCGGTAGCTCCCGTCAGTGCAAAAGCCGGTTCGACAGTCCCATTGCCGTTATTCTCCTCAGCCATAGGGAATCCTATAGTATACAATCCATCGACTGCATCTCTCAGACGTGAAGCACAGTAACGACTATCCACGCCCGTTTCGCTTATCAACACCCATCCGTCACCGCCTACTTTGAATAAGCATGGGAAGGTATATCCATGCCCATATTGAGAACGTTCATTCATCGAAGCATCCACAGTATATTCTTCTTCATAGCTCGGTTTTGTGCGCTTCCATCCTATCATCGCATCGCTCTGCGGGGTTAGAAAAGTAGTCGTCCGGGAGGGGAAACGGAATCCTGTTGCCTCTTGATTAATCATAACACTACCTGTCTCTCCGTATTTAGGCAGTTCGTAACGCAGTGCAATGTCATTATCGCTTACCCAAAAAACGACGTCGAACTGTTGATTATCGGCATTGGAAAAAGTTATCCTCAGTGTATTGGCCTTATAAGTAATTACAGATTTCTTGATACGATCCTGTTCGTAAGTTTTATCTATCTTATCTTCCTCGTGTTTGACATAAGATATACCTTTACTGAAATCGCCTACGTTGGCAACGAAGCCCAACTGGGAATCTTCCAGCATTTTTTTACCGTTATAGGTAACGGCATAAACGGGAACACCTGATTTAACGAAAATATCTACTTTTAAATTATTGTCAGGTCCGGAGACCGCAGCCTGCTGCGCCAGCAAAGGAGTAAAGCAAAAAAACAGCGCATAGAAAATCCAGAATCTTTTCATGAATGGTTAGTTAGTTTTGTTATGTAATAGTTCTGCGTTCTCAAAAATAGATATATTTTCAGATTTAACATCTATTTTTAAAATTATTTAATAACCATCTAATGTTTTAATATACCGAAATTTTCCAGAAAAAACGCACCTGTGTATTTGTTCGAACCAGTACCGAAGTGCATCTATCAAGCTCCCTTTTACTGTAAATAAATATTAAATATATCCTGATTTTAACGGCTTCGTCTTACAGGTCGCTGAGCCATTTTACCATCTCCGGGTCGCGATGATCGAAGAACGAGCTTTTATTCATATCGAGCGTTCGAATCGCATTCATATCATCCTGTGTCAACTCGAAATCGAATATATTGAAATTTTCAACGATCCTGTCTTTATTTACCGATTTGGGAATAGCTACTACATTACGCTGAATCAGCCAGCGGAGTACAATCTGAGGGATCGACTTCCCGTATTTATCACCTATTGTTTTCAGAAATTCATTCTGAAATAGATCATTGCGCCCTTCAGCAAACGGTCCCCAAGACTCGATTTGAACATTATTTTGTTTTAAAAATTCCTGTGTTTCAACCTGCTGGTGGAACGGATGTGTTTCGATCTGATTGACGGCAGGAGTAATTTCATTGTGTAAAATCAAATCCATAATTCTATCCGGCTGGAAATTGGAGACACCGATAGCCCGGATTTTCCCTTCCTTATATAGCTTCTCCATAACCCTCCATGAACCGTATACATCTCCATAGGGTTGGTGTATAAGATAAAGATCGAGATAATCCAACCCGAGTTTATCCATAGACAGATCGAATGCCCTTAATGCCCTTTCTTCTCCTGCATCGCTTATCCAAAGTTTTGTCGTTATAAACAGTTCTTTCCGCGGAATACCGCTTTTCCTGACGGCAGCGCCTACGGCTTCCTCATTACCATATATGGCTGCAGTGTCTATGGATCTGTATCCTGCTTCAAGAGCATCGGACACGGCCTTCTCGCACTGTTTTGCATCATCGATCTGGTATACTCCGAAACCGAGTACCGGCATTTCAACACCATTATTGAGTTTTACTGTTTCCATATTTATTTGATTTTCGTATTAATTTAATAAAACAACCCTTCAACAAAATTAATGCAAGAACCGCAGAAGAGATTTGTTCTGCGGTCCAATTTTATTTACTGTAAAGTTCTGTTATTTGCCTGGAGAAAATCCGTACTGTTTTTTAAATGCGACGGAAAAATGCGACAGATTTTTAAAACCGACCTCCATATAAACGTCGGAAACACGTTTTCCGTCTTCCTTAATTTTCTCATACGCAGCCCTGAGCCTTCGCTGTATCAGCCACTTCTGGGGAGGCAGGTCGCTTATTTTTTTGAAATCACGCTTAAACGTAGAGAGGCTCCTACCTGTGAAAGAAGCGATCTCCTCCATGGTTAAGTCTTACATATAATTTTGTTCCATAAATTCAAGCAAGTCTATTTTCCAAGGCTCCGTAAAATCGAACAAAGTTGGATAAAAACTGTTATCGATATTAAGAAGTGAATATATCCCTTCGATCTGTTTAAGTTTTATCATTTCTTCCGACGGTTTCACCGACCTGTCTAAATAAGGCGTAAGGGACAGGAATAACCCTGTTATATCCGGAGTATCCGGTAATTTGATCGCACTCTGCTTAAACTTGCAGGTACTGTCGGGAAGATTTTTCTTTTCGATCTTCTGGAACATTTCACGAAGGAACGGACGTTTGAGCATCATAAAAATCCCCCGGAACGGTTCATCCCCTTTGGAGAGTTTTTCCATATTGACCCTATTGTCGCGTCTTACGAAGACACATTCGCCAGGTCTTATTACCGTTCTTTTTTTCCCTTCTACAATATGATATTCGCCGGAATATATATATACCATATAATGGTCGTGAGCCATGCTGCTGCACCGCTTATCTTCGCTCAGATGGAAGCTGAAAAATACATCCGAATAATTAAATACAAGATGTTCGCTCCTGGACAGGTTCATTTTTCCGCTTTTAAAATTTTAAAATCAATCTATAATTACCAACTTATAATCCTGCGTCCCTATTCCGATTTTTTCGGCATGTACCAAAGTATGAACACCTTTCATGGATTCCATTCGTTCTATCAGATGTATTTTCCCATGGTCCTCCGAAGCATACACTTGATCGACACAAGCCTTATCGAGCGCCACAGGATACAGCGAAGCAAGAATTCCGATATCACCCATCTGTGGATCCGCAGGATTAGAATCGCAGTCGCAGTCCACGGAAAGGTTATTCATAACGCTGATATAAATTATATTCTCTCCGCAATGGTCCGCAATAGCCTTAGCAGCTTCGGCCATCGTTTCGAGAAACTGCTCCTGAGAAGGGCTGCCCCAACTGGTGGTGCTCGCTCCTCCGGAATGTATCAGACGCTTCCCGTTAGAAGAAGCTATTCCGATCGACATATTTTTGATGGCTCCACCGAATCCACCCATAGCATGACCTTTGAAATGGGAAAGAATTACTGTAAAATCATAATCCAGAAAATTTTTTCCTACGATATCCCTGGTTATATGGGTCCCTCCGGAGACGGGAAGGTCGACTTCGCTCTCCGCATCCAAAATATCTACCGGAGCAATGGCTGCAAAACCATGGTCGCGGGCAGTCTGGAGATGCGCCTCCGTACTTGCACGCTTACCTCCGTAAGCAGTATTGGCATCTATAAAAGTGCCGTTTACTTTATGGACGAAATCATTTATAAGTTCCGGCTTCAGATAGTTGTCTCCTCCCGGTTCGCCCATGCTCAGTTTGATAGCGACTTTCCCGTGCGCTTCACGTCCCAGCAATTCGTACATTTTGATTATACTCCCGGGACTTATATCCTTAGTCATATAAACTACAGGAGTTTCGGACAAATCTCCTTCTTTAATTTTTTTCGTTTCAGATGCCTTGCATCCGATTGTCGAGGTTAATACGGACATAAAGATTACGATAAAAAATATCTTTTTCATTTTCATTATTATTTTGAAGTTTGCTTAACATGGAATTTATACCGGAGCCATACCAGTCCCGGATCCAGTTGTCGTACTTCCGTCAATTCAAGAGATTGACCCTGTGCCGGGAGTTCATTCTGTTTCCCAAAATACTCGAATATCGTAGGAATTCCTGCAAGACCGTCGATTCCCGGATAAACCAGCAGACTGAGTTCATCGATCAGGCCTTCCTTCAGAAATTTTCCGTTTATTATACCTCCGCCTTCGAGCAATAGCTTTTCGATGCCGAACTCGTTACGTAAAGTTTCCACGGCGATATTCAGATCACTGCCATGAGGGCCGGCAAAAAGATAAGAAATTCCCATATCACGAAGATGATTTAAATATTCCTGCGACACTCCTTCCCCTAATATGGTGATTATATTATC
Source organism: Rikenellaceae bacterium (assembly GCA_021201795.1). Classification (GTDB taxonomy): domain Bacteria; phylum Bacteroidota; class Bacteroidia; order Bacteroidales; family Rikenellaceae; genus JAJBUQ01. Next base: position 165,285 of record JAJQEF010000020.1, on the reverse strand, counting down.
GCCGTCGAACCTGTCGTCTTCATAGATAATTTTTCCTTTTGGGTCGATCACAATCGCATAACGTTCCGATTCATATTTTCCGTGCCATGTTTCGGTTATCTCCGCAGGAGGATATTTATCATATTCGAAAGTTTTGGTGAAATCACTTTCCTGGACGGTTTTTCTTCCCACGATCCAACCGTCGGCATGGAAGTCACGGCTTATACGGAAATAGATATCGTAAAAATCTTCCTTTCGTCGTCCATCGAAAGATTCCGTATAACGGTCGGTAAGCAGTCGTCCGTCTACGGAACTCATCATATGGCAAACAATTTTCGGTCGCATAAATTATATTATTTACTGTAACAAATTTAACATAAAGTACCGGTATTACGCCTTTCCTGAAAAATAAATAATTTGTTAAAAAGTTCTTTTTGTAAGATTTTCATGTGAACTTACTCCGGAATAACTTCATTAAGACATGCTATTGCATTCAAAGCGCGAGGGTAACCAACATAAGGTATAAGTTGTGTAACCACGGCTAACAGAAATTCTTTATCGTTTCCCATATTTACGTTTCCCTGTATATGTCCTTTGAGCTGAGGTTCACATCCTCCTATAGATAACAACATGGAAAAAGTAAGCATTTCACGTGTTTTCAAATCCAATCCCCGGCGCGCCACATAGTCTCCGAAACAATTTGCAGATAAATAATTCTGAATATGTTTCTGATTTTCCGGCGCTGAACGATGATTATTCTCGATCCTTTCGCCGAATATTTCTTTCTGCACACCGAGACCTGTTTCGAACCGTGTTTCCGGTGAACTGGAGGACTGTCCTTCCAACGGAAGTTCTACACCTTTCTCCGTAAGTATCTCGTTAGTTGCAGCGATAAAATCCAGAACTTTAGACATTCCCACGTAAGGAACAGCCTGATAAAGTATCTCTTTGGCTTCCAGGGGAGTGAGTCCTACGTTCAGGCCGCCGTTCAGCATGATTTTATATTCACTCAAAGCCTGGCAGGCAATGGTAGAGGCAAGTATCGCCATGACACGGGTTTTTACATCCAGATCGCCGTATTGCAGAACTTCATCGAAAGCAAAGTTATCGAAAACTTCGATCAGTTCCGGATCGGTGTATCTTATTTTCGAAATATAGTCAGGGAATAATTCTTCATAATTACGGATTGCGGCTTCTGTTAATCTCGGTTCCATAGGCTCTGATTTTACGATACTAACTGTCATCATTAAAGACATAGCGACGACAATAATAATTTTTATTTTTTTCATCGTGACAATTATTTTTCCAGATTATAATATTCTTCATCCGAAACAGGTTCAAGCCATTCTGCCGGACCTGCATCGGGGTTTGTTCCGAGTGCCATATGTGCGAACCAATTTTCAGGAGTGGCTCCGTGCCAATGTTCTACATACGGATATATAGCAATTACATCACCCTTGTGAAGAATCTGCACGGGTTTACCACGTTCCTGGTAGTACCCTGTACCTTCGGTAACTATCAGTAACTGTCCGCCGGGATGCTTGTGCCAATGGTTGCGGCAGCCGGGTTCGAACACGACATTACTGATCGAAACCCCGAAGGTTTCCGTGTCGCTCATCATAGACTCCAGCCACCCGTTTCCGGTAAACCATTCGGGGTTGACAGGTTGCATTTTATCTGTAACTTCAATTTTGTCGGATTTTACATTTCCCATATTCTGTGCTTTTATTCCGCTTATCGCTATTACTGAAACAAGAATTGCGGAGATTAATATTTTTCTTTTCATAAACAATAATTTTAATCAAAGTTTCGACATATCTATAACGTACCGGAAATGCACCTTACCGTCGATAACATCTTTATATGCCTGTTCTATCCGGCACGGTTCGATTATCTCCACCATAGGATAAATATTATTGGCTACCGAATAATCGAGCATCTCCTGAGTCTCTTTTATTCCTCCTATCTGCGATCCGAAAAGATTGCGCCGTCCCTGAAAGATCAGAGTAGCAATATCTATATTCGGAACGTCTCTATTTGCCGGAAGTCCTACGAAGATAAGATTACCGTCGATAGCGAGCATATTTACATAGGCCTTGACTTCGTAGTTCGCAGGAACGGTACTGATAATGATATTAAACGTGTTCCTCCATTCATCCAGTTCCTCCGTATTTACATTCACATAATTCGAAACTCCCATGTCAAAAGCAAACTGACGCTTATCTTCGGTAATATCGAAAACAGTCACTTCCGCACCCATTGCTACAGCATACTGAACAGCCATGTGGCCCAATCCACCAAAGCCGGCCACACCGACTTTATCACCTGATTTCAATCCGACATGCAGAAGAGGTGAGTAGGTAGTAATGCCAGCGCAAAGAAGCGGAGCTACTTTTTCCATATCGGCATTTTCGGGAATCGAGATAGCGAAATCTTCATCAACTACGATATTATCGGCGTATCCTCCCTGGGTCATTTCGCCGTCATGAAAAACATTCGAAGAACCATAAGTTAGTACACGTGCTGTTTCACAATATTGTTCCTCGTTAGCCTCGCAGTATCGGCACTCTCGACATGAGTTCACCAGACACCCAACTCCGGCATAATCCCCGACTTTAAATTTCGTAACATTTTTACCTGTTTGTATAACACGTCCTACGATTTCATGTCCCGGAACCAATGGATAAACTTCAGTTTTCCAATCCTCGTAAACATGGTGGATATCGCTATGGCAGATCCCGGAATACATGATCTCTATAAGTATGTCGTTATCTCCGACTTCATGACGGGTAAATTCATATGGTGCAAATTTCCCGCTGTTATTCATAGCAGCCATACCTTTGGCCTTAACTCGCTCTCCATGTGCATGAGCATGGCCGTGATGTACGGATTCATGCTGGGCATAATTCATCGTAAGACCCATTGCAAAGGTCATTATCATACTGAAAATTTTTCTCACTATTACGTTACGTTTAAATTAATAATTTGTAGATTCTTATTTTTAGCAAAGGTAGTGCGGAAGATTATCATATTCTTTGCTAAAAGGCTCATAAATCTTTGCCACACGGGCCATTCTTATATGATCTTAATAAGTATGAACTTTTATAATTTAGAATAATACGACAGAGCAATATTTGTAATATCATTAATGAATGATAATATCAATCTGTCTAATACTATGAGGAAGGAATATCCCTAGAATCACCAGAAACTGATGATTTTAACCTTCCTAAGAATTTTTCAATAGATTATCTTCGGACACAGGTTGTATATTTCATCTTCATTGGCGAGCATGGAAACCCAATTAGACGTTCTTTAAGTTTATTCTTGATCTTATCTTTTAAATCATTGAGTTTGTTTTGCAGAATTACAAGCGGAAACCTTGAAATATGGAGGCAAAAAAGTGTACTTTTCATTTTGCCGATTATATTCTGCATGGCTAATTTTCAGAACACAAAAAAGAGCTCCATCTTTCGTTGTAATTCTTTTATTTCAGGCTCCTCAACTAGGACTTGAACCTATGCCCCCCTGATTAACAGCCCTAAATCAACTATCTGGTTATCTTGCGTTTACATGCATATGTGTAATGGTATGAACGTCTTGTGACTCACTTTACACATATAGTTATTGTGTTAATTTCGAATAGTTTGTGCCCCAAATGGCAAAATGCATGGCAAACATAGTGGCAAATTTCGGTATTCTTTCAGGATCACATCTGAGCGACCATACAGTTAATTTTTGCTAACTTCATTTAAATAGTGAATTCACTTAGAACAATGATTGCTGAAGATTTTTAAGGGATGTGGCTTCCATTGTTTCGATTTCATATTTGTCGTAATAACTCTCGTCGAATTCCGGGTCCAGCGATGGAGATGACGGAGGAGTGTTCATATTAGGAGCTATCGGTGTGGCGTAACAATAAAGGCATCCATTGTCGCATGTCGAATAATGTCCGATATCAACAGACTCCATGCAGTTACAATGCGGACGTAGATATTTTTCCTTGACGTTGCCGAAATTATACCCGGTTATCTGTTCTATCTGTGAACGTTCTACGCAGGCCCCATGCTTGACCCCGAACTCATCGATATCTATTTTTTCAGCACAAGTCTCTAATGGTATTCCGTATTTTTTAGATATTTCCGAAAATAATTCTCCTATCGCCCGGACATTATTATCAGATTTTCTTTCGATATTCAACGGATTTATCCGGTTTGCAACAAAAGGATGATGGATAATAAACCCGATCATACATTTATAGGCTTTGCCTTGCAATTCTTTACATAAATAGTTAAAGGCTCTTGTATGAAAATCTATATTGTATTTCGGACTTATAAAAACCGGATCATATCTCCAGACCATTCTTAAAGGTCCAATCTTCTCCGAGAGTTGCTTGAAAACCGATATTCTGTCCCGTAAATCTGGCAGATTGGATTCCATTTCCTGTCCGTAGGGATTCATGGTAATGTTAAAGAAATAGTTATATCCGTTTAACCGATCCAATTTGTTCATCATTGAAACAGGATTCTTTGTCCTGAAAGCAAAGCAGTCGCCCACGTCCGGATTTAAAGGAATCCTGTAGAGCTTCCGGCTTTTTCCACTATGGCTTACCAGGACAAAACCCTCCTCGAGACGGTTTAGAAACCACTCCGAATGGAACGCAGGTATATCCGTTCTCCTGCTTGCGCTGATTATCATTTATTAATGAATTTTATCAAAAGTAATAAAAAACACGGAATGATTTATTTCTCTTCTCTTAAACCGTATAATTTAAAACCATCCATTCCTCTTGTTTGCGTCTCGTCGTTTTGGATGCAGTCACTCTTCTTTCGATTTTATGGATGTGCCGGTTATTTTCACATACGGACTATCTTCGCCACACAATAAAGGTTATCTACGCACCTACTGCCAGTCGCGATTTAAAATATGCCGTAGAAAAAGTCATACTGAAAAATCTGGAGATAAGAGAACGACCAGGTAAGTTCAAAATATAATACTTCTATGTGTGAGTATTTATGTGATTAATACCATTTACTTAATGTCTTCACGATTCGCTCTTCCTGAATCAGCACATCTTTCATTAGAAGATTGTGCGGAAATTCTTTGAGGGTTGTTTTCTTAAAACATTCGAAGATACTCATTAAAGTGGAGGCACTTAACAAAGACATATTGAGCTCGAAATCTTCACTGCAATCATTGATAAAGTCATCCGAGAATTCAGGAGCAACAATTAAAATCTTAGCTATTCTGTAACCATCTTTGTGACTCTCGATTAAATTTTTGTATGCTTTGATCTGGCGGGTTATCGAACTAAATTTATTATATCCGCTTTCTTTCAGGGTTTTGCATTCGATCAATATAAGGTCATTATTCCCCAAATTCACAATAATGTCGATTTTGTCTTTTGCCGTATTTATTCCTTTGCGTAATTTCTCGTCAATAGTAAATCCTAATTTCTCAAGAATAGATTTTGTCACCTCTTCGAATTTTGCCCCGAGGTCAGCCTCTTTTATTAATAATCCATTTTCCTTTAACGCATTTAGATTTCTGCATCCTATATTCACGTAATTTTCAATATAAATATTCTCAGAATCCTTATACGCATCGAGCAAATTGGAAATAATATCTCCCCGTGTCTTAATGGATTTCGACTTGCAGTATTCTTCCAATGTCTCTTCCGGAATTACTTCTAGAATATCACGGGGTTTTAGATTGTAGTCTAAAAGTAAATTGCCGAGTAGAACATTATCCTCCTGTAAAAGGAAGGCATTTTTTATCATTTGGTTTAACTCCGGAATCGCCTCACCTAATTCAAAAAGTAATTTCTGGTAACCGTCATGAGAAATGTTTACACGGTCATCTTTTTCTAATTCTTCGAAATGACTAATGAGGTTCGTGATTTTTTCATCCAGATTGGTTCCTTTAATAGAAGGCGAGATCTTTAGGTTGATATCGCAGAGATCAGTAATGATTTTTCGTTTATCTAGTAGTTTAGTATCCGGTTTATGAATGTCCTCTTTTAAAATTCCACTAAAGGATATTCCATTCGAAATAATTTCCTCGATTTTTTCCTGATAGGATTTTGAACGGTCAATATTATGCTTCCGGCAAATGAGGTTAATCTGCGGTTCCCGGAGTTGTTTAAGAACCCGTCTGAAATATTTATCCGCAATTTCTTTACCTCTGATTTTTCGCAGTATGGCGACAATCTCATCAGCCACGTAAATGCAGTTATTCTTTTTAGAGTAGAATATCACTCCTTTATCTTTCAGGTCAGAAATAACATTGTCAATTGTCTGCACACAAATAGGTAAACGTTGTATTTTATCAATACCTTTTCCTCCTGAGATAACTCCAATAATCCAGCAAGAGTGTCCAGTATAGATTGTTCATCGCTCGTAATCTTTAAATCGGAATTATTCACAGCATCATTATGGTAAGCCATTTTGACACACTCCAAATAGATGCGGTAGTCTCTTTTTCTCTCCGGAGGAATATCGGACTTTTCGTTTTCTAAATCCGCTTGAAACCCATTTATGGTGTGTGTCACTTTTTCCAGTTCGGATTCATATAAACGGGAAAACCATTCTTGTTTCATTATTCCGTTCCCGTCTCTTGAAATCAAGTCAATCAATAAATCTAATTGTGAACAGGCTTTAGAGAAATCAGCTTTAATGTATTCGGCAAAATCACTTTCTAAAAGATAAAAAACCTGTGCGATCTGCACACTATCGTAATTTTTTAAATTAATACTATTATCCAATATCTTATCTATTTCTTCTGTATCTTTTTTGTTAGCGATAAGATTATTCACAATTTTCAAGAAAGAATTCTTTTCGAAAGAATTAAGCATATCTAAAATTTTCTCTAATTTCATATTGAACAAGTCCTATATTTACACAGTTAAGAATCAAAATATTGAATATCAAATTTAAAAATTATATTTAATATAACTATAAGGAAATGAAATAATATTTTTTGCCTAATTAAAAAAAAATATTGTACATAAATTATCCCGAAATTGTCAAACAATCATTCAAATTTTAAAATAAAAACAATAAGTGCAAAGTGTTTTTTCTTATTATCACTGTCATGTTATTTACTGTTAATCTCATTTATTTTGCGTTAATGAATTGATATACTGCGACATAAAACTTGCGGTCTCGAATGTGTTTTATAGTATTGCGTCCAAAGCAAATAAAATAAAAACCATAAAACAAATGAGAAACGTAAGAGTAGTAGGATTCTAAAGATAAGACTTATTCGGTAAAGCTGATCCTGTATTATGATCGGGTAAAATAAACGCTACCATTTCGATGAGAAGGTTTTTCTTACCGAGGATGATTGGAATAGACTAACAGATAAAACAATCCGACTCACAGATTCCCGACTCATTGAGATCCGTAGTTATATGAACGATCAGATCCTTAAGGCCGAAAAAACAATCAAGAGATTAGGAAATAAATTTACGGATAAAGAGTTCGAGCGGTTGATGTTCCCTCATAGGCAGAAAGAAAGCCAGCAGGAAGAAATTAAAATAACCACAAAACCAAATTATCAGACTACTCAAAACTCTCCGAATTCCAAACAACGGAGAAAGAAAAAAGAACTCATGGAGCTTTGGGACAATGTATTGAAACAGAACTTCAAAGAGGGCAGGATCGGCAATCACGATTCCATGCAAGTAGCCAAGAAGAGCTTCCTTCGGTTTAAACCAGACATTAGGTTTAAGGATATCACACCGGATTTTCTCTATCAATATGAAAGATGGATGCTTGACCGAGGGTGCAGTATTACAACCGTCTCCATATATCAGAGAGCGTTAAAAAGCATTATAAACCTTGCGATTGATCCATATCAATTTTTTAAACGAGACGATTATCCTTTTGGCAAGCGAATCCAAAATGAAGTATGAGATCCGCAGAGGAAAGAACATAAAAAAGCCCCTCAAAAAAGAAGAAATACTCAGGGTACGGGATGCCAAAGGTTTGGATGAAGAAACGGAATACAGACGTGATATAGGGGTTGCTATCGAAAAACAAATGACTATCATTGACTCCACACGACACACCCAAAACACTAATGTTATTTCTGTTTCTTCTGGACTAAGAAAAATACGGATTAATTACGTTATGACCTTTATTATCCAGCCATTTATTAAAAGCGGACGGCAAAGTTTCATCTATCTGATAAGAATCGTATTCCTTATATATCTTACCGATTATATCGGTGTGCAGTCGAGGAAGAGACCTGTCTTTTAACAGACAAACATCCTTCCGTATCCCGTACATATATCCTACCTCGAAACTAACATTAGCATTGACGCTTACACCTTCGTAATTCTCGAAGAGTGCGATTGCGAAATCGCAAGCATGCAGATGCGCAATGATGTTGTAGTACAAATCATCGGTATATTCTCTATCGTCCGCTCTTAGTAATACAATACCCCTCTTGGCGAGGCATGCTCTTAGGATATCTACGGTTTTATTATAAATGGGTAAGGAGCCGAACCGCATTATCATAAATGCGATCTTCTTTCCCTCATGGTCCTTCCGGATTTTGTCAACTATATGGGCAACTTCAGTCGGTATCTCCCGCTTCAATTCCAGTGGGTTCAGAGAAGAAATTTCGATATATTCCTCTTCGTTGATTCCGGATAAGATGATGCTGACCTTGATGGTATTATCCGATAACTGTTCATCTATCCCTATCCCAAACATAATATCGACCTTTAATTGGGCAATAGTTTGTATGTCATTAAGGATAGTAGTCATTATTTCTGAAGAGATTTCCCTTTTTGTCGATATTTGCACCAATGCATTTTTCGATCTTTTCAGATCGTTATCAGAAATGAAAGGAGATGCTTTTAATTGGGATTTTAAATTCTCAAGGCCGTCTTTATGTAGAAATATATCGGTAACGACAGAAAGACCGGACATCTTTAAAATTTCACTTACATCGGCAAAATCTAAATTTACGAAACCATTTGAGGTAATAATAGAATTGATAATTTCTATCGGGGAAATCAGATAATTACTAGAAATTTCAAACGCTTCTGAAATGGTCATTAATGGATTATTGGAGGAAATAGAGTCGTTTGAAAGTAAAATCAGAGAATCTGTATTCGCCTTGAGTTCGGAGATAGAATTCGTTGCAATTTCCTGCCTTCTTACGCCCTCCATAGCATAGGGAAGAGAGGCAATCGTCACAGTTACTTTTCCGAATTCTTTCCTGCATAGATCGGCAATAACCGGAGTCGCTCCTGTTCCCGTCCCACCGCCAAGACAAGACAAAATAAAAATACTGGAGAACCTTCTTTGGCTTAGAGTGTTATGAATGAGATCATAACTTTCAATCGCAAAACTTCTACCCACTTTAGGATCGTGTTTTGCGCCGGATCCATCACCAATCGGTAATTTATTCTGTCTTGGCAATTTAAGTCTTTCAAGACTACTAATATCTGTATCAATAACCAATATATTTTCCTTACTAACCAAATTTGAATTATACAGTTTTCTGGCAGCTGCATAACTTCCCCCTCCGACACAAATAGCTAAAATCATGATTCTTAGTGTTGATTTAATATTGTAAATTTAACAATTTCAACTGATTTACCATCAGATGTATTCAGATCGTTAAGGCGACGATAATGAGAAAAATAATAAAACCTAAAAGACAGAAATATGCATCATACATATGGTAATATTGCCCGTCTCTTGTCTTCCTTCCTTTCCAGATTTTGATATATGGCTTTCTTCGAAAAATATTAATTAGGTTGATAAATATCCAACCTGCAATGATTCCTATTGATTTAAATAAATTAAAGCCCAACATCCCTGTTCGTTTAATTACTTTTCTGAATTACCATCGGTTTTTGGTCGAAAAATCCCAGTTTAATCCATTGATTTAAAATTTTTTATGGAACAAAAAAGAGTTACGATTATAAATCGTAACTCTTTCATTTTCAGGCTCCTCAACTAGGACTTGAACCTAGGACCCCCTGATTAACAGTCAGGTGCTCTAACCAACTGAGCTATTGAGGAGTGTTGTGCGGTACTGTTATTTCCCGATTGCGAGTGCAAATATATAACGTGTTTTTTATTTCTGCAAATAATTTCTTAAAAAATATCGTTTTATTCCGGCATTTCCGGTGATATAAATTCCTTTTTGCCGTTCAATCTGAAACTTACGTAAGTTATCGGCACTCCTTGTTTCAAATAAAATTCTTCATAAGTAGTCTTCACGGACAGTATTTCATCCGCAAATTCCATACCGTATATATCAGTATTTTGCTCGACAAGTTCCAAACCATTCACACGGATTACCTCTTTTGTATAATCATGCAGTTCTCGACAATCCGTTTTAAGATGAATTAATCCATTTGGTTTTAAAAATTCCGCATACATCGATAAGAAGACAGATGAGGTCAGGCGTTTTTTCTCTCGTCCTTTCTTGAGCTGCGGATCAGGGAAGGTAATCCATATTTCATCTATTTCATCCTTTGTAAAAAACGAGTTTATAAATTCTATTCTGGTACGTAAAAAACCTATATTATTCATTTGATTTTCGGTTGCGGTTTTAGCCCCTCTCCACATGCGAGCGCCTTTTATGTCTATTCCGATGTAATTTGTTTCCGGATTCCTCACTCCCAGACCCACTGTATACTCCCCTCTTCCGCATCCGAGTTCAAGGCAAACCGGATTATCGTTCCTGAAAAATTCTTTTCTCCACGCACCTTTTATATAATGATCCTTCCTGAAAATATCGTCGAATTCGGGCTGCAACAGGCAACCGAACGTTTCATTTTCTTTAAATCTTTTAAATTTATTCTTTCCCATTATCCTTAACTTTGACACCCAAACCGGATATACCGCTGACTTCAGTTTCCGGCAACAGATGATTGAACTTAACCCTATATTCTCCCTGTTTCATTAACCTGACATTACTCCGGTAGATGACTTCGGTATCACCCGAATTTCCATGGATAATATTGATACTTATTGTATCGGTAAAATAAACACGACCGGGGTCCATTGTCTCCACGGTTAAATTAATTTTATCATACTTAAAAAGTTCCGTGGTGCGAACGAAGATTGTGAGTTCCCTTACGGATACCGTATCGCTATTATCAAAAAAAATATAGGCAGGTTCGGAAGAATCCCATCCGCTACTATCGATCCCCGTGAAATAGAGATTTTTCTCTCTTGAGCAAGCCGCAAACATTAAAATAACCAATATAAAACAACCAGGTTTTATTTTACTGGACATTATTTTTCGGCTTTTTATTTCTGTATTTATTCTTTCTTACGGGGGGTCTTTTCTGGTTATCCTTAGGTTGTTCTTTTGCAGTCGTTTCCTGCACATTTTTTTCAACTTGCGGTTTACCATTGGAGTTTTTCCTATTCCTATTGTTCTTCCGTGGTTTTTTATTAGCACTGTCGAATCTTGTAATACTGTCCTCCCCTACTACGTTCTTGTAATCCGGTTCTACCTCTTTTTTTGAATTGTTGTAGTCGGCAAGATTTTGAACCTTTATTCCTTTGCGGTTCATCCTGATGATCTCATTCACTTTCTCGATAGAAAGAGGGATGGAAGCAACATTGGAATGCGGGTCGCTGCTGAAGTACATAGTGCGGTTAAAGATATCCGTTTTAACAAGGTAATAATTTGCATCATCCGCTTCGATAGGCGCCATTATGCGAGGGATCTCCTTACGGGCATCAATATAAGTGTCAAGCTCATATATCAGACAACATTTAAGTTTACCGCACTGTCCTGCAAGTTTCTGTGGATTCAGGGATATCTCCTGTATCCTCGCCGAATTGGTTGTAACGGAAACAAAGTTCGATATCCAAGACGCACAGCACAACTCTCTTCCACACGATCCAATACCTCCTATCCTTCCGGCCTCCTGACGTGCTCCGATTTGCTTCATTTCTACGCGTATACGGAACCTTTCGGCAAATATTTTTATAAGTTCGCGGAAATCCACACGTTCATCTGCAATATAATAGAAGATTGCCTTCAACTTATCACCCTGATACTCCACATCGCCGATCTTCATATTGAGATTAAGATCTGCTGCAATCTGCCTGGATTGGATCATGGTCGAATGTTCGAGGGCTATCGCTTCCTGCCATTTTTCTATATCGGCAGGCTTAGCCTTTCTGTAAATTTTGCGGAATTCAGCGTTCGCAATATTAAACCCAGTTTTTTTCATCTGAGCGAATACCAGATCTCCGCATAGAGAAACGATACCCGTATCGTACCCCGGATTTGATTCTACAACTACTATATCTCCCTTTTTAAGAGGAAGGTCATTTACATTCTTATAATACCCTTTCCGTGTATTCTTAAATTGGATTTCAAATATATCATCAGACTTATTATTCGGATATTCTTCCAACCAATCGTAAACATTAAGTTTACTACCGCCTGCACATACCGAAACTTTAGTATCCTCAGAACCATCGGTTATGAAACAACATCCTCGCCCTATATTTAATTTACACTTATTATTTTTACAATTATCACAACTCATATGTTGAAATTTAGCTACAAAGTTACTTTTATTTTCGATATTTTCCTATATGCGAATTCCATGTAGTTCTGAAGGGATAAAAAAATTATTTTCGGTTCCTTATACAATAATTACGGTTACAAAAACGATCTTAAAATATCTATGGTATACGAGTTTTTTATTTTAGTATAAACTAAATGTTAAATTGCTGGAAAATTTGAAAACTTTTTTTTGTTTAGTTTTTGTCATGCATTTGCAGAAAATTATTTCGTTTACAATGGACTTAAGATTAAAAATAGTCAACTCAGCCATAAATCTTTTTCTGAAGTACGGATTGAAGAATGTAACAATGGACAATGTGGCTGTAAACATCTGAATTTCCAAAAGAACTATTTATGTGAATTTTTCGAACAAAAAAGAATTGCTGGCCGCCTGCGTAGATAAAATGATAGAGGCTCATAATGAGTTCGAGGTAGAACTGAAAAGAACGACTTCCAATATAATTGAGGAAATTTTTATAATGATGAGCAATCTGGACGAGCATTTTCACTGCAGGACGAAGTTCGAAATGGACCTCAAAAGATTTTATCCGGACATTTATGAAGACAAAATAGGAAGACAGTATGACAGCGCTTATGAGAAAATGAAAACAATGCTTCAGAAAGGGGTGGAACAAGGAATAATAAGTCCGGATACCAATTTGGATTTTGCCGTATTCCTGATTTTGGAGACTATTTATAATATACTGATCCGACCGGAAACTTTTGTTACAAAAAAATATCGGTAATAGATGCTTTCAGGTATATAATCATCTATTTCTTCAGAGGTATATCAACAGATAAAGGTATAGCCATTATGGATGAGAAAATAAATGAAATGAAAAACATTAAATAAATATGATTAAAAGAATTTTGTTGCTACTGACCGTGTTCACGGCCTTCTTACTTACAGAATCCGTGGCTCAGCAAAGGGTAAACATCACCCTCGACGAAGCGATTAAGATCGCCCTGAACGATAATCCGACCATCCGGATCGCGGAATTGGAGATTCAAAGACAGGAATATGTAAAAAAAGAAACCAAAGGTAATCTACTGCCGTTCATTACAGGCAACGGATCTTATGATTACAATCTGCAAAACTCGGTTATGTTCATGCCGGTGGATATATTCGGCCCCGGAACAGGAGGAGCGATGCGTATGGGTTTCGACCATAGTTTTACTGGCGGCTTCGCATTGTCCCTTCCGGTTTATATGCCGACCATTTACAAAACACTGCAATTGAACGATCAGCAGATGCTTGCAGCAGTAGAGGCTGCAAGAGCATCGGAAATCACTCTGGTCAATCAGGTAAAGAAGGCGTATTTTTCGATTCTTCTGGCTGAAAATTCACTCGAGGTGATCGACAAGAATATCGAATACGCGGAAATTGTAGTAAAAGATACGCGCAACTCCTTCAATCAGGGGATATCGTCCGAATACGATCTTATTACCGCCGAAGTGCAGTTGAATAATCTCCGACCTACGAAGATAAGCACGGAAAATAGTATCAGGGTTACGCGCCTGATGCTGAATATGCTCTTGTCGCTTCCTATCGAAACAATACTTGAACTCGAAGAGCAACTATATGAATACAAGGATTATGTAGCCGACCCATATGATTTTTACGTAGATCTTACAGGAAACACCGAACTGCGCCAAATAGATATTCAAAAAGATATCCTTGCGAAACAGTTTGAAATTCAGAGGGCCCAAAGGTATCCGAACCTCAGCGCTATAGCGCAATATAACGTTTACTCACAGAGTAACGATCTCAAAATAGGACATTACCAATGGAAAGGCTCGTCGCTGGTAGGGTTGCAACTGAACATTCCTATATTTTCAGGATTCACAAATACCAATAAAGAAAGTCAGATCAGGAATAACATCCGCCAACTCGAAAAGCAGAGGGAATATCTTGAAGACAATATAAACGTTCAGGCACAGACATCCATAAGCAATCTGGTACAAGCCAAAGAACAAATGTTAGCCAACGAGTCCACGCGCGAGCAGGCTCAAAAAGGATACAGCATTGCGAAAACGAGATACGACGTAGGAGCAGGTACCATCGTGGAGCTCAATAGCGCACAAATGGCACTCCTTCAAGCATATCTTAACTTTTCACAGTCCATATACGATTATATGAGCGCGCTTGCGGACTACGAAGAAATTATCGGAAGAACAGAATAAATGTTAAACGTAAAATACATAATTAAAATGAGAACAAGCATTATTTTTAAAAATGCAGGTTTGTTGGCAGTTTTGGCTTTAATGGCTGGATGCGGAGGTGGAAACAATTCTGCTGCAACGGAAGAGGTTAAACTACCCGTAGTCAAAACAACTACAGCCGTTATCGGAACTGTTGATAACAAGGAAGAGTTCACCGGTACGATACAACCGTATAAATACAACAAGATCAGTCCCAGCATCGGCGGACGTATCGAACGAATCCATGTTGAAGTGGGAGCCCGCGTACGCAAAGGACAGCTTCTCGTGGAGATGGATAAGAATCAGTTTCTTCAATCGCAAGCGCAGTTGGAGAACCTTATAGCAGACCTCAACCGTTACAGGAATCTGTATGAAGAAGGCGGTATCTCTAAACAACAATTGGATCAGATGGAGACCCAGGTTAACGTGGCACAGCATGCTATCGACAACCTTGAAGAGAATACTAACCTGCTCTCTCCTGTGGACGGTATCGTTACTGAGAGGGTTTACGATCCGGGCGACGTATATTCAGATGCTGACGGACGTATCCTGTCAGTTATGCAGATGGACAGGGTTAAGGTTCAGGTTAACATTTCTGAAGTTTATTTCCCTCATGTTTATGTAGGAATGCCGGTTGAAGTTACATTGGATGTGTATTCAGGAGATGTATTCGCAGGTAACGTATCGCTCATCTATCCGGCTATCGATGCAGGAACACGTACATTCGTTACCGAGATCACTATCCCTAACCAGGATATGAGGATCAGGCCGGGTATGTTCGCAAGGGTTGCGCTTAACTTCGGTGAAACTGAAAAAGTCCTCGTACCGGATGTTGCTGTCGGCAAACAGATGGGATCGAACGAACGCTATGTGTTCGTAATCGAAAACGGGAATGTGGCGCGACGCAAAGTTGTTGACGCAGGTAAGATCGTAGGTTCGAATATCGAGGTAAACTCTGGGTTGAGTGCAGGCGAGCAGGTTGTGATCGCAGGTATACAGAAACTTCTTGACGGAATCGAGGTAGAAATATCCAAATAGTGCAGATAAGCTGCCGGATATCCGGCATTGCGGGTAAAGAAACTTAAAAAGAAGAACAAACATGAAAATATACGAAACGTCCGTACGGAAACCTGTATCTACGATACTTATATTTATCGGTGTTATAGTTTTCGGTCTGTTTTCGCTGAGGAACCTGTCCATAGATATGTATCCGGACATGGATATTCCTACCATTACTATCCTGACGACCTATCAGGGAGCGAATGCGGCCGATATCGAAACCAATGTTTCCCGTATACTCGAGGACAACCTCAATACGGTAGAAAATCTTAAAAAGATTACTTCCACATCCCAGGATAATATATCCCTGGTACAGCTCGAATTCGAATGGGGTTCCGACCTTAACGAGGCAGCCAACGACATCCGCGACGTTATAGGACGTACCACGACTGATCTACCGGATGAAGCTGAAACACCTATGGTATTCAAGTTCAGTTCCAGCATGATCCCTGTGATCATACTCTATGCAACAGCAGAAGAGAGTTATCCTGCACTGAACAAAATACTCGATGAAAAACTGGTAAACGTTCTCAATAGGGTTAGCGGTGTCGGGGCCGTGAGTCTTATGGGTAGCCCGGTAAGGGAAGTGCAAGTAAATGTAGATCCGAAAAAGATCGAAGCATACAACCTGTCCATAGAACAGATCGGACAACTTATCGCTGCTGAGAATCTCGATACACCCGGCGGTAATCTCGATATCGGACAGCAGACGCTGAGCATCCGTTCAATGGGAGAATTCAATTCCAGCGATGAACTGAAAAAGGTAGTTGTAACGACTATCGACGGCAAACAGATTTATCTATCGGATGTTGCGGAAATCAAGGATACGCTGGAAAAAACGACTCTCGACGAACGCATCAACGGGAAACTCGGGGTGCGTGTAATCGTACAGAAACAATCCGGAGCGAATACGGTAAACATCGCCAAGGAGGTAACCAAGGCTATCGACGACATACAGAAGACCCTTCCTCCAGATGTGAAACTCGGTGTAATCATCGACATGTCGGATTCTATTAAAAACAGTATCAACAGTTTGAGTGAAACGGTAATGTACGCGTTTATCTTCGTGATGGTGGTCGTATTATTCTTCCTCGGAAGATGGAGGGCAACGTTCATAATCGTACTTACCATTCCTGTATCACTTATCGTATCCTTCATATACCTTTATATAACGGGCAGTACGCTGAATATTATATCGCTCAGTTCGCTCTCCATTGCTATCGGTATGGTGGTGGATGATGCCATCGTGGTACTCGAAAACATCACCAAACATATCGAGAAAGGTAGTTCGCCGAGGGAAGCTTCCATATATGCTACGAATGAGGTATGGCTGGCAGTTATTGCGACGACGCTCGTGGTTGTTGCCGTGTTTATGCCGCTTACAATGCTTTCAGGTATGGCAGGTATTATGTTCCGCGAACTCGGATGGATCGTATCGCTTGTAACCGTGGTCTCTACTCTTGCAGCTATATCTTTGACTCCGATGCTTACCTCGCTCATGCTGAGAGCACAGCAGACCCATACATACAAAGGCCTCGGAATACTATTCAAACCTATCGATAAGTTCCTCGACTGGATGGACGCCTTCTACGCACGCATGCTTACTTGGTCTGTAAGGCACAGGACGTTTATCCTTCTCATAGCAGTATTGGTATTCGTATCGAGTATATTCCTTCTCGGACGAGTGCCAACTGAATTCTACCCTAAATCGGACGACGGCCGTATCAGCGCAACGGTAAAACTCGAGCAGGGAGTAAGCGTGGAGTATACGATGGTCGTGGCAAGACATCTGGATTCATTGTTCAAAACAAAATATCCTGAAATATCGACTCTTTCTACCAGTGCAGGAACGGCAAGTTCGGACAATGCAATCGCAGCGATGCGGGAGGAGACCGGAACCCACATTATAAATTATTTGATGAACCTTTCCGATACGAAGGACCGCGACCGTACGATATTCGACATAGCGGATCTTCTCAGGGAAGATTTGGATAATATCGCAGAAGTGGTGGATTACAGTGTCACTGCAGGGGGAAGTGTAGGCGGAACCAAAGCAGATATCAGCGTCAAAATATTCGGGTATGACTTCGACGTTACCGATGCGCTTGCTCGTGACCTGAGATATAAGATCCGAGAAATTCCCGGAGCAGCAGACGTACAGTTAAGCCGTGAAGACATGAGACCCGAGCTTCGAATAATTTACGATAGGGAAAAACTTTCATATTACGGACTTACTACCGAAACGGTTTCTTCATATGTCAGAAATCGTATAAACGGACTTACCGCATCCCAATATCGTGAAGACGGGGACGAATATGACATCGTGGTACGTTATGCGGAAGATTTCAGGACAAGTGTGGACGATATAGAAAACATAATCATATATAACTCGTTGGGAAGGCCTATAAAACTCAAAGATGTCGGTAAGGTTGTAGAAGAATTCGCTCCACCTACAATCGAGCGTGAAGACCGCCAGCGTGTCGTTTCAGTAGATATTACACTTTCCGGAGCAGCGATGGGTGAAGTGGTGAAGGAAGTGCAGGAAGTGTTGAGTCAGGAAGAAATTCCGGAAGGTGTATTTATCGAACTCGGAGGTAGTTACGAAGATCAGCAGGATTCGTTTGCGGATCTTTTCACACTACTCTTCCTTATCGTGGTACTCGTTTACATAGTAATGGCGACTCAGTTCGAATCATTCAGGATGCCATTTATCATCATGCTTTCTCTTCCGTTCGCATTTACCGGTGTGTTTATTGTACTGTATCTGACAGGCACTCCGCTCAGTATCATCGCCCTTATCGGAGCCATAATGCTCGTGGGTATCGTGGTTAAGAACGGTATCGTGATGGTGGACTTCATGAATCTGCTCCGCGACAGGGGAATGTCGATTAACCAGGCGGTAATCAACGCGGGTAAATCGCGTCTTCGTCCGGTAATGATGACCACCCTTACGACAATTCTGGGTATGATTCCGCTGGCAGTGGGTGCTGGCGAAGGATCGGAGATATGGAAGCCCATGGGTATCGCCGTTATCGGAGGTCTTACGTTCTCCACTATCCTTACGCTGATCGTGGTACCGGTGGTTTACTCGGTATTCGGAGCGGGTAGGCTTAAGAGAGAGCGTAAAAGGGAATTGAAACTTGTTGAAGAATTAAATTAAATTTAAATTATCGGTAATGAAATCAGTTTTCATAAGCTATAATCAAGCGTTGACCGATCCGGTCAACGCTATAATGGACAGACTGCATATACGTGGCTATACCAAAGTTGAAACCGTTCACGGACGGGGCAGCTTCACAGGAGAACCCCACATGGGCAAACACACGTGGCCTGCCATGAATTCTGCGATAATAACTATCGTAAACGACGATAAAGTAAGGCCTCTCTTGGATGCACTGCGTAAATTGGACTCCCGCACGGAAATGCAGGGACTCAGAGCATTCGTTTGGAATATAGAGGACCAGCTCTAATAAATTCTGCAATACGAAAAACGGAGTCTTCGACTCCGTTTTTTATTATAATTGTTTAAAGATATACTGCGTAACAGGTTTAATCGTATTGTCGGCGGCTTCTTACCATTTCACTTCTCAATAAAACGTATTCCTTAAGAACACGTTTTAGTTTAATCCGGTTTAATTTTTAAGCAGTTCCCTGAGTCGCATCATTGCTTCCAGATAATAATAATCTGCATAAGTTAGCGGAACGTTTATCTCCGTATTACCCGGCAGGGAGCCTACACTGTGTTTCAAAATAAACCCTCCGTTTGTGCCTATAGGCGCGGTGTATTCATCTGAAGAAAGGACACGTATCTGTTTCTCGGCAACGTCCAGATATTTCTTACTGTTGGCCTTATCGTATTGGCTTAGCTCGATAAGGGCCGAGGAAATGATGGCAGCGGCAGAAGCATCCCTGTAGCAATTCGGCTGATCCGGCGCATTGAAGTCCCAATACGGAATATAGTCGTCCGGCATATTCGGATGGTTCAAAATGAAACCTGCAATTCCTTTAGCCTGTTCCAAATACCTTTCAAGCCCTGTCTCCCTATACATCATAGTATACCCGTACAAGCTCCACGCCGTCCCACGCGCCCATGCGGAATCATCGCTGTATCCCTGATTGGTTTGTTTTATGGCAGGCTGTCCCGTAATGGTATCGTAAGATATCAGGTGCCATGAGCTGTAATCGTCCCGGAAGTGGTTTTTAATTGTCACGTCAGCATGTGAAACGGCGATATCGTAGAACATACTGTCCCCGGATTCTTTGAAGGCCCACATCAACAGCTCGAGGTTCATCAGGTTATCGATTATAACGGGGAAATCCCATACATTCTTATTCCAGTCCCATGAACGTGTTGTCCCCACGGTCTTATTGAATCTCGTACTGAGCGACCTGGCGCCTGTAAGAAGAACTTCTTTGTATGATTCGATACTGTCGATCCTTAATCCGTTACCGAAGCTGCAGTTGAGCATAAAACCGACATCGTGATCGGTAGTAGTATATTTCTCCCGTTCCACGCGGGCAGTAATTTTTTCCGCATAATTTTTTAGGTCAGGATCACCGCTGTATTCATAGAGATACCACAGGACCCCGGGGAAGAAGCCGCTGCACCACCAATGGGAATCGGATGTTACCAGCTTCCCGTATTTATCGATAGTTTTAGGAAGCCTGCCTTCCATGCCGTCGATCGTCCCGGCCATGAATAACGACTGTTTTACAGCATGCTCCATACTTTCATCGATAACTGCCATTATCGGTTTTTCGGTGTTTTTTTCTTTACAGCAACAAGATGCAAAAATCATTACTGCAAAAAATAAAAATGTAAACTTTTTCATATTTGTTTTTTAATTGTCGTTAGTTCTGAACGGAGAAGCAGGAAGTCCCTCCTTATTATACAGACTCGTCTTCGGGTTACGTCCGAAGCCATAGTTTACAATAGTAGGATTATCTATCTGGTTACTCCACACTACTACCGTATTTCCTTTTATTTCAGCATCGGCCCATACGAAATTACCGTCACGACCTGCTATTGCAAAACCCTCTCCCCTGCCGTCTGTAAATTTAAGTCCGCTTCCGGCATGATCAAAATTTAAGATTATGCGGTTCCCATCTATTTCCATAGAATTATACACGGGACCTGAATAAACGAGTTTCGATTCGCCGTAAACTTTATTTCTCGCGATAAGGGCGAGCCTCCGTCCTATTTTCTGTTTATTTTTAGGATGTACGTCCGACGGATTCTCTGGGTTGGCATTATCGATCGCGACTACCATTCCGGTGTTTCGTATGGATAGAGTCTGCAACTGCGCCTCTCTTACCAGAGCATCCTGTCCTCCTTTTGCAGGAACATCTTCCGGATTATCCCTGTTTGCTAGCTGAACATAATAGAACGGAAAGTCTCCCTGCTCCCAACGGTAGCGCCAATCTTTAATCAGAACTTCCATCTGTTCCCTGTAAATTTTAGCGGTACCTCCATTCGACTCACCCTGATACCATAAAGCACCTCTAATGGTATATGGAATCAACGGATTTATCATCGCGTTCCAGCATACGAACGGACTATGCTGATCGGTATGCGGGTTTCTCGGAGGAGAAGGCTTGCGTGTTCGTGGAGCACTCGCATTCACATCCTGCGACCGGGAATTATCCGAAACATTACGTTCGCTGTCCGTCACACCGTTCTCAGCCTCCCATTTGTCAAGCAGGGTTTTATATCTGCCGTAAGCATGTCCTATATCGTAATCCTTACATGCATCGTAATATTTATCGAGAAGCGGCAGCATCCGCTCATTATTTTTCAAAGCATCTTCGCTTGTCCATGTCTCGATGGTACTCGCACCGAAGGAAGACACGATAAGGCCTACGGGAATTTTATATTTGTTGTATATATCGCGTGCAAAAAAGTACGCAGCGGCAGACAGATGTCCCACTGTTTCCGGCGATACTACTTCCCAGATACCCCTACATGTATCCACCGGTGTGTCGCTGGTGGCGAATTCTACTGTGTACATTCTTATCTGAGGATATTTGGCATTAGCAACTTCCTTCTCTTCGTCATAAACCCCGCACCAGTAGCGGTCCTCTTTGGCAACGGTCATGACCATATTGGACTGTCCGGAACACAGCCATACTTTCCCTATATAAATATCATTGAGTTTAACGGTTCCGCTTCCGCTTACCTCCATCACATAAGGGCCTCCGTGTTTCATTTTCGGCAGAACGGCACTCCATTTCCCCGTTTCATCCGCTTTTGCAGAAACAGAATAACCGTTTAATTTGACGGAAACATCGGTTCCCGGATCGTCCCAACCCCAGATATTGACGTTTTTATCCCTTTGGAGCACCATGTGATCCTGGAACGGACTGCCCAATCTGGTCGTGGAAAAAGATTGCCATGTGACGGCAAAAATAATTGCCGTAATCAAAATGGCGGAAATTCTTTTCAGGTTCATAATTACACGTAGTTTTAGTTGGATAATACAAAGTTAGTAAAATACACGACTATTTATCTCAATCGAACACCGGATGATTAAAGGCATAACGGCAGGATTTTATCCTTGGACTACAAATCCTTTAATTCCGGATCAGGACCAAATTATAGTTATAGATAATTTCCATAAATTCCGGAGCCTGAAAAAATAAAATAAAAAGTCCCGCAGATGACTCCGTCGACTTGAGATAAATATTCTATTCGGCTTATTTGTTGTAATATTTCCTCAACACA
Source organism: Rikenellaceae bacterium (assembly GCA_021201795.1). Classification (GTDB taxonomy): domain Bacteria; phylum Bacteroidota; class Bacteroidia; order Bacteroidales; family Rikenellaceae; genus JAJBUQ01. The sequence continues at coordinate 142,763 of JAJQEF010000020.1, read as the reverse complement.
TTCTCTACAAAAGAGAAGCTCTTAATTGATTAAAAGGGAATATTATGAAAAATATAATTAATGGAATAGCATTCTGTACGGCGCTACTCTTTTTTTCCTGTACGAGGGGAAAAGGAATAGAGACGGTGATACCGGATACGAAATCGGAAACCGTCGCCATGGATTTTCAAATCCAATTACCCAAACCTGCTTCTTCAGGAATAAATACAGTCGAAGGTACGGATCAGGAGAATTATATAAAAGATATAACTGTCCTGGCGTTCAAAGTAGACGATTCGGGTCCTGCAAATGTGAAAGAATATTTTTTATACAAGGCACAGGGACACTCTATAGAAAATATGTCGACTTCGAGCCACAAAAAATTTACCGTAACTATATTTAAAAAAGATTTCGATCAGAAATTCGTACTTCTCGCCAATGCAGCGGATGCAACAGCCCATATCAGTAAGGCAGACAGTATGACCCTTAAAAACGATCTTCTAGAAGATATTATATTCGAAAATAATAACGTATGGCATGCCGCATCACAAAACCAGTTCACTCCGCTCCCAATGTGGGGTGAAAGCGCACCGGAACGTATAGACGATTCGACTACACAGGTAGGAACTGTAAAATTACTCCGATCTATTGCAAGGGTGGATGTCTGGCTGAGTACGGATGAGGCTAAAGAAGATTTCGTACTCGATGAAATCTATATCTATAACCATCTTAACGAAGGTAAGGTCGCTCCCTACCCTGACGACAATATATGGGATACTGATAATTATATAGTTAAAAACGTTTCACTTCCCTCTACTTACCAGAAGATCAGGGATCCGTTCAATATAAAGGCGGCAAACGACGGAACTGTTAATTACATTCCTACTTCTTATATCTTCGAAGCCCCTGAGGTCGATATTACTAATTCATCAGATGCTACATGTATAGTAATCGGTGGTAAATATAAAGATGACGCCACAACCTCATACTACAGGGTGGATTTCTTTAAAAGGAACAGCGATGACGACATGGAAGCATATATGCAGATACTGAGGAATCATATTTACCGTATAAATATTATGTCCGTTAAAGGAAGCGGATATACCGATCCCGACGAAGCGTTCGAAGCCAAATCGCAGAATATGGACGTGGAAGTAATCTATTGGAACGAAGGAGATATAACGGATGTGGTTTTCGACAATCAATATATGCTGGGAGTGAGCCAGGGAGAGTATTATGTACCTAAAAAACAGGCGGAATATTCTATTATCGTAACCACTGACTATCCGGGCGGATGGAAAGAAAATTTCGATGAAACCACATACCACTGGCTGCATTTCGTTTCAGGACAGTTCGGCGGAGAAAATTCCAAAGATACAGTGATATTCAGTGTCGATGAAAACTTTGGAGACACCGAACGTGTGGGCTATTTCACATTCACTGCTGGTCGTCTTGTTTACAAGGTAAAAGTTACGCAGGGGATAGGAGACGCGCTTACTCTTCAGGTAGTCGATAATGACGGGAAGCCCATATCCGAACTGATATTCCTTTGCGGACTGGGGAATGCAACGGTCTCTCCACAAAGTTACGATGTTATGTGGACGCCGGATGACCTTCCCCTTATGGTAAGCAAGGTCTCTGTTTCCGACGTAGATTTCACACACGACAATGGCTACGATATACCTGAAACTCATCATCAATCTACAGGTGGAATTATTTCACATTCTATTAAACCTCCTTTGATGACTGACGCTGAAGTTCATCCTGATAACGGGAACCCGTTCCTTGAAAAAACGATAAGATATAATTATATGGTGACGGACAACGGAGCCATCGAAGCAAAGACAATTCTGCTGCGACAGATTCATTATGATGTTATTGCTGTTCCCGAGGAAAAATACGAACTTGACGGAAGTACATATACATTATATGTAAGATCCAATGCGAACTGGACCGCAACATTAATAAACGACAAGGATAAGGTAGTTAAAACACCTTCCAGCTGGAGCGGAGGTATAAATACAGGTGAAGGGACGCCTATACAATTTACAGTAATCGAAACAAACGACATAAACTCTGCGACAGCTACAATAAGATTCGACTATCAGGGAGAACACGGCGTGCAGGAAACAAAGGATGTGGTTCTTAATTTCTTCTCCGAACCGGACGTGATAATAGTACCTACTACCAATTATGCGAACACTTATATGCTTAAACCGGGAGGCGACGGTATCACCTTCCCTGTCGGACAGGCAAATAAAGATGGAATCGTTACACGTATCGGTGCAACGGATGAGATAGAGCTACAACTCTTATGGACGGATGTCGCGGAATATCTGGGAACAGACGCAGCTATACGCAGCTTTGCCCTCGAAGGACAGGGATCGTCCGCATCCATTACCGTAATTCCGGGATCGGTACCGGGCAACGCAGTAATAGCAGCTGTGGTAAACGGAACGATACGCTGGAGCTGGCATATCTGGGTGGTCGATTACGACGGATCGGAAACTGTTTCCAACACAGTGTCGGGTTATAAATATGAATTCATGACATATAATCTGGGCGCGACAGACGGAACCAATGGCTCGGACGGTTCGTTAGGTTTGGTTTATCAATGGGGTAGAAAAGATCCGTTCCCCGGTATAGCAAGCATATCGGGAACATCGGCACGGACTATTTACAACGCTAAGAACACCGTAACGACGAGCCTTCCGTAAATCACTCGCCTTCTTCCATGACTGAACCGACCAATCTTGAAAATGCCATAGAAAATCCTATGAATTTCTATTACGGAGCAAGTACAAGCGACTGGTACAGTGGCAAAACCACAAACTACAACGATTACCTATGGGCTGACGCGAGCAATAATAAAACCCCATACGATCCATGTCCATACGGCTGGAGGGTTCCGCATAATCAGGGTTCTACTATTCCATGGGCAGAAATATCCAGCGGAACAAAGATGGAGTCAACCTATGGTATAATTTTTTCAGGAATCGGTTACTGGCAGGCTGCAGGACAAAGGTCTAATTCGAACGGAGCAAATTATGTATGGAGTACAAATACTTCGTATAGTTATATGGGTTTCTTCTGGGGAGCAGCTCCTAACGGAAACGAAGCACGTAAATTCGAATTTTATTCCAACGGAAATCTTAGTGCATGGCAGACCGGCATGCGCGATTTAGGATTTTCGATAAGGTGTGTCAAAGACAATTAATCAAACCTATCCGGGGCGCCTCACAAGGGCGCCTTTTAAACGGCATGTATTTTGAAAAATAAAAAATATGGAGCTCAATATACCTAAAAACGATAAGAGGAGAATAGTCATTATCGGCGGAGGGTTTGCAGGGATGACCCTCGCGAAAAAACTCGCCGGCAGCAACTATCAGGTGGTTCTGATCGATAAGAATAATTATCATCAGTTCCAACCATTACTTTATCAGGTCGCAACAGCAGAATTAACCGCAGAAGAGATTTCGTTCCCGTTCCGTAAAATATTCCGGAAACACGACAATATAATCTTCCGCATGGCTGAATTTATAAGGATGGATGCAAAAACCAAAACAGTTGTTACGGATAAGGGATATATAGATTACGATTATCTGGTGCTTGCGGTAGGATCTGTATCGAATTTTTTCGGAATGAATAATGTCGAGGCAAATGCACTTCCGATGAAATCTTCTTCCGATGCACTGGACATACGAAACCATATTTTAGAGAATATAGAAAAAGCATCCATAACGGCAGACTCCGCAATCAAACGTTCATTACTGAACGTAGTCATAGTCGGAGGAGGCGCCACAGGCATAGAACTCGCAGGCGCGGTCTCGGAGATGCGGAACAATATGAGGAAGGGCGACTCCCACGATATGTACGAAGAGCTTGAGATATATCTCATCGAGGGTACGGGAGCGCTACTGGGCAATATGGGGACGAAAGTTTCGGACAAAACGTTAAAACTTCTCCGGAAAAAAGGAGTAAATGTTTTGCTGAATTCAACTGTATCGGATTACATCAACGGACAAATCGTTCTCAAAACAGGCAAGACGATTCCGACATCCAATGCTATATGGACGAGCGGTGTAAAGATAGATAAAATAGACGGAGTTCCGGAAGAACTGACTACGAATGGAGGCAGGATAAATACCGACGGTTATTTTACAATCAAAGGCCTCCCGGATGTTTTTATCATAGGAGATGCATCGATGCAGACGGATATTAAAAATCCCAAAGGTTATCCTCAACTGGCACGCGTAGCTATGGAACAAGCCCAACATCTGGCAAAAAATTTTATAAGAATATCGGAAGAAAAAAATCCCGTGCCTTTTAAATATAAGGAATATCCGGTAATGGCGGTAGTCGGCAGAAACAATGCATTCGCCGAATATAAAAATAAATATATGCTGTCTGGATTTATCGCGTGGTTGGGCTGGGTAATGGTACATATAATACTGGTACTCGGTGTAAACAATAAATTCAGTATACTGCTGGGATGGGCATGGAACTATTACACGAACGACCATCCCGCACGGGTAATAATACGAACTACAAAAAAAATCGGCACCAACAGAATAAATTATAACTATGGATAAGAAAAAATTTGCTGTAAAATTACGCCACTTCCTTTTTTCAGGTAAGGGAGTAGATTCGGCACTACTATTTTTAAGAATATATGCAGGAATAATGATCCTTACGCATGGGATTCCCAAAATCATAAACTTCCCGGAACTCTCCAAAACTTTTGCCGATCCGATTGGTTTGGGTCCGCAGTTTTCTCTGTTTCTAATGATACTGGCTGAGGTAGGGTGTGCGTGTCTTATAATGGTTGGACTCATAACGCGCCTGGCTGCCATTCCTTTGGTGTTCGGGTTATTTGTAGCGGCGTTCCTTACCAAACCCGACCTGGTTCTAACGGAATCCGAGAATGCCATCTTATACCTCGGTATTTTTATGACTATCATGATATCCGGAGCTGGAAAGTATTCAGTGGATCGAATCCTGGAGCTGTACTATAGAAAAGAAGAGTAACTCGGTGGGTAAACTTATAATTTTTAATGAAAATCCGGCTATATCCGGATTTTTTTATTTAATTTTAACATAAATTGCTATAGCTAAATACTACAACCAAAGTCCATGAAAAATATTAGAAGAAAAAATCCAAAACTGAATATTATGAAAAATTTTTCCTTACTATTGATTTCAATCTTATGTCTATCCTGTTCGAAAGATAAATTCAGTATTACCGGTATATTTCCGGATAACTCTTATGACAGCACTTATGTTTATATGTGGACCTTTATAGATAATGAAGTTATAGACAGCTCCCTGGTTACGAACGGAAAATTCTATTTCGAGGGAAAAGTAGACTCTATTGTTCCCGTAGCACTGATCCATAGAAAAAGAGTCGTCGAAAGACCGATAATCGAAAAAGGAGATATTTACATCGATGCAGTATCATGCGAACTCAGAGGCACGCCTTCAAATAATAAACTGGGGAAATTTCTAAGCGATTATTCTTCGGTAATGGAACGATATACGGAAGAATTGGATGTTATTAAAAATACCGAAGAACTGAGTAAGGAAGAAAAAGAAATTAAAAGTGAAGAGGTGTCAGACAAGTATAATGCGATTTTTGACTCGTTCGCTTTACCTGTTATAACTGAAAATAAAGATAATTATGTAGGGTTACTTACATACCTTACAATGGTCAGGTTTTATACCGACGAGCAAATAATTTCGAGATATGAACTGCTTGGAAATGAGATGCAGGAAAATAATTACGCAAGAAGGTTTTATAAGGCGGCTATTGCCGCTGCTGCAACCTCACCGGGCAATAAATTTACCGATTTTAGAATCGAAAACGGCAGGATCGGAGGAGGAAGCGTCTCATTATCCGAATACGTTGGAAACGGGAAACTTACCCTTGTCGATTTCTGGGGATCTTGGTGTTATCCATGCCTGATGTCATTCCCAGGTCTAAAGAAAATGTACGAAAAATACCCGGAAGATAAATTCCAGATATTAGGAATATCCGTATCAGATACTGAAACCGGCAGCATGAGCGCAATTAATAAATACGAACTGCCATGGGACAACATCATAAATGCCGAATCCATACCTATAGAATTTTACGGGATCCAAACATTCCCGACCTATATTCTTTTTGACCCGGCGGGAATTATATTGGAAAGATGGGAAGGTTTCGCCAGAAACGAGATTGAGAAATCAATAGAGAATTCGCTGGAAAATAATTAAAAGATTAGTTGTGGATATGCCAGATATCACCGGAATTTTATAAATTTGTCTCCATTCAAATAAAAAATAAATATCAGAAAATGAAAAAATTAGCATTGTTATTTTTTCCCATTTTATTTTTTTCGTGTGCAGATAAATATGTAATAGACGGCACTATCCCTAATTATCGGTTCCGTAACAGTTATATTTACATGCTCGACTTTTTTGATGATTCGAAAATAATAGACAGTGCATTCGTCAAAGAAAATGAATTCAGATTTAAGGGCGAGGCAGATCCGGACCGTCCTGTTATAATACAGGCCGGAAAATTAAGATCGATAGTAATACTTGAAAAAGGTAAAACATCAGTAGACATGTCGGGTCTCGTAAAAACAAAAGGAACTTCATTAAATAATATTTTGAGCGAGTTTCACGCGAATTATACACAATTACATGACTCCTTTAAACAAAATATGCCGGATGACCGTGAGGTAGACTTTATTTCTATCGATAAGTCTACTCACAATATTCTTCAAAATAATAATAACAATATAGTAGGTGTTTTGATACTCACTTTATATGACAAAAGGTTAATGAAAGAATCGAATTTCTTAAAAATATATGAATCCTCCGGCGAGTTTATAAAGGAAAATGAAACAATAAAAAGACTGTATGAATTTTATTCTCGGGAAAGAGGTATATATAAAGGGAAAAAATTCGTGGATTTTACTATACCTGACGGAAATATCGACGGCACTGAGGCTTCTTTGTCCGACTACGTGGGTAAAGGTAAATATACACTCGTAACTTTCTGGGCCTCATGGGAAACCACTTTCTTCAGATATACATCTGACCTGAAAAAATTCTACTCAAAACATCATTCTGAGAATTTAGATATAGTGGGAGTATCAGTAAAAAACCTGAGGGAACATTCGTTGGGAGCCATTCAAAAACATAATATCCCCTGGCCAAATATTTTCAATGCAGGGGAACTTCCCATTGAATTATATGAAATAAAAGATATTCCATTATTTATTCTGTTTGACCCGGAAGGAATAATTATTCATAAATCGAATGGTTTCAACATAAAGGATTTTGAAAAATTTTTGAATTAAATATTTACCCGACTCATAACTGACTTTAAATATAAATTATTATTAACCACATTGCCAAATATATTATCGGAATATTTTTGTTTTTTCCCGTTTTTTTATGTTCCGGGAACGAACATTATTCTTATGAAGTTCCGGAAGGAATCTTCAATATAATCGGCTTTGAAAAGCACATTCCTCGCGTTTCCTATAAATATAACGCCGGATATACAGCTCGAACGAACTCTTTTTTACAAGGAAAAAATAAAAAAAAGCAACCATTCGGCTTTACTGATTCGCACCATATAAAAATAAGTTTTCAACCGGAGAAAGGAACTCTTATGCATGATCTGTATGCATCGGTTTATCATGGTGTCGGAATAGCTCTAAATGATTTCAGAAATTATTCCGAATTGGGTAATCCGTGGTCTTTCTACGTATTTCAGGGAGCGCGCATATTTCGTCTTTCTCCCACATTATCGGTTTTTTACGAATGGAATTTCGGTATATCTACCGGATGGAAATATTATGATAAAGAAAATAACCTTTACAATACGAGTGTAAGCAGTAAAAACAATGCATACATAAATGCAAATTTCTTTTTTGTGTGGAGTATATCACGGACATTGGACCTTTCGGCGGGATTAGCACTTTCACATTTTTCAAACGGTAATACCAAACAGCCCAACAGCGGCGTAAATGTGTTCTCTGGAACTGTAAACATGACATATAATATTGGACGAATATACAAAGAACATGTAAAATCGATCCGTATCAGAGAACTGAACTTCGATAAACATATGATCTATGAGTTGGTTTTATTCGGGTCATGGAAACGACGCGGCATACTGCTCTATGGAAATGAAACGACTCAGTTGGTAAACTCTAAACCGTTTGGTGTCGGTGGAATTACATTTTCACCGTTATATAGTATCAATCCGCGTTTGAGGCTGGGGGGAGCATTGGATATAGTATACGATGCGAGTGCAAACGTAACTTATTCGGATTATAATTATGGAAAATTTGATTACTACATCCCTAAATTCAGCGATCGTTTATCTGCCGGTATCGCGGCTAAAGTAGATTATGTTATGCCGATATTCACCATTTCGGTCGGATTGGGAATGGAAGTGTTAAGGAACGGTGAAGATTACCGGAGATTCTATCAGTCATTAACTTTGAAAACATCCCTTACCGAAAGATTATTCCTGAATCTCGGATACCGGATCAAGGATTTCAGCCTTCCGAGTTTTCTAATGCTCGGAGTCGGTTATAGATTCGGACAGTATTAAAGCTAAATTTTTTTTCTTTTTTTTGTCGAATTGAAATTTTGTTTTACTTTTGTGACCGTAATAACGCGGAAGTAGCTCAGTTGGTAGAGCATTAGCCTTCCAAGCTAAGGGTCGCGAGTTCGAACCTCGTCTTCCGCTCATAAATAAAAAAGGACAGTAGTACACTGTCCTTTTTTATTTAGATTATAACTCACTAATCTTTACCGTATAAGGTCGCACTTATTTTCCAGAAAACCATTTTACTCGAGGTAACGTAAATCACGGAGCTTAAAGGATATTCACGGCATATTTCCGCGCTACCGATATCAACGATCCTTGTTCCGGTTAACTTTCCTCGGAAGAGTCATCGCTATCAACGTCTGGCTCTGTTTCATTTCCGAAATCATCCTCATTGCCATTATCATCATTTTCATCCGGATATTCCGGCGATAACCACATCCGTACCGGTTAAATTTTTCTTAAAATTTTCTGTGTCATAATATATTCGTTATCATCTCAAAAAAGTTTTAGTCTATTCATTCTGAGAATAAAGACTATAGTCAAAAGCATCCCGCATGCCTGTCCTATACGGCACCAGAATCTCTGCCACCCGGACATCCGAACTATTTCTATAATTTCAGTAACCCGTTCTTCCCTGTTCGATATCCTTTCCTCATAAAAATCTTTAAGGGACAGGTAAATATCCATACTATCGACAACCACAGACGATATAAGAATGTTTTCCGAAATTTTAACTTGGGGAATGCTGACCTTATCGCCTTGTCGATATTCTATCAATTCTTTCATTCTGACCTGTCCTATGCTATCGCACTCCAGCAAGGCTTTGATCATAGAACTGTCCGCCTTCACAGCTATTAGAGTATCTCGAAATGTCTCTTTAATAATTACCGTATCCGAACTGATACTATTGAATGATGTCGGGATCTTCCTGACGGCGCAGTTCGTGAATAACAGGACACTCATTGCGGTAATTACAACTATTAATTGCCCTGACCGCCTGTTCAAGCCTGCTGATGCTACGGCGTAATTTTTCATTTTCCTTGCGGTTGATTTCAAGTGCCTCACGATTTGCTTTTTTAACGAGTTCGATCATCTGATCCTCCGTTGCTATTTCTTTACTGTGTACTTCTGCTTTTTTTGCCCGGCGGAAATAAAATACCGATGTAAAAATTCCAGTAAATGCTCCAAGCCACCCTATTACAGCTCCTGTAATCTCAATCATTCCTCACCTCCTTTACATTGGGTTTCATTGTTCATAACTATGGTTCGTTTGATTTGCAGTACAAACATACGGCTTGAAAGGCCCCATTTAAAATGGAGTGTACATAATGTACACTCCATTTAATTTCAGCCCTTTTCGATGGCATTTTTGTACGAAATTACTCCAAACAAAAACATTTTAATCATGAGGAAAATCGATTACTTAGTAGTGCATTGCAGTGCAACAAAACCCAGAATCAGGGTCACTGTAGATGACATAGACAGATGGCATAAAGAAAGAGGATTTCGTAAAATCGGCTATCATTACGTAATATATCCCGATGGAACCATACATAACGGGCGCGATATAACAGAAGCCGGTGCACATGTAGCCGGCAATAACTCCAACAGTATAGGAATATGTTATATAGGCGGCCTTGATATTAACGGCAAAATATCCGATACCCGTACGGCAGCACAGAAATCCTCCATGCTGGCGCTCTTACAACAATTAAAGGAAAAATTCCCCAATGCTCTAATCTGCGGACACAGGGATTTTTCTCCAGATCGCAACGGTAACGGAATAATAGAAGAATGGGAATGGACAAAAGAATGTCCCTGCTTCGATGCATCATCTGAATACGGAAACATCTAAACCAATAATAAAATGAAGGAAATTCTTGACAGCATTTACGACCGCCTGAAAACTATCCCAGGCATAGGACATATCGGAGAAGAACAGGGACAACTTTATAATATCACATTAAGCAGTTTTTTCCCCTGCATTCTTATTTCCATAGACGCGATAGAATTCGGCACATTGCCGGGCTGCCGACAAACTGCTACGATAAAACTCGGGATAACCATTGCAGACAGATCTGAAACCCATGATATTTTCGGAAAGAAACAACCTTTCACCATATACCAGTTAGCAGAAAAAGTTAATAATCTCCTACATGGCTATGAAACTGAAAAATCAGGACGGCTAATACGCCTACGGATAGAAAAGAATTACAGGGAAGACCGTATAAACGAAATCAAAATAACATATAACTCCTCTTATTACGACATTTGTGGAATTCCGGATAACGCTTTATTTCCCACCCCAACCAATATAAATATAGAATCATAAGATATTAAAAACTCCCTATCCAGGGAGTTTTTTATTTTTCCTTTATTTTCTTTTTATAATTCGTTCGCAGGTAACGCAAATACGTTCGGTAGCTTATAGGATAAACAGGATAAATGTATTTCTTCCAGATGGTTTTATAGCACCGGTCAAGCCGTCCAATTTCATAGTATTTATTTGTGATTTCCGAGATAATTTCTATTCTTTTTAATGTATTTATGTGTATGCTCATTAACAATCTTTAGTGAGTGGTAATTATTGAAATTCTATAGTTATTACTTACTTTCCGCTATATCATTCAGTAAGCAGACCATGCAATGGCCTGATCTTAAAAAATTTCTCCATAATGATATCAACATTTAGTAAAAATTTATATAAAATTAAACCACATGGAGCCGTTTAGTTTTATACTTTTTTATACTACTTCGCAATCCTGTAAAATCAGACACCCGGTCGTTTCTTTTTTTAATTTTTCCGGTCTTATTGGTTTCTGTAAAACATAGACATTATACAACGACAATTAGTGGGCAGGTAGAGCGATTCACAAAAAGTAGTTTTATATTATTTATGCTTTACGAAGGCGATATGACAATGGATGGTCAATAAACTTTACGAAATCCAAAGTACCCGTTTACCTTAAACCACCTCTGTAATTTACCGCATTATTTTTGATAAGGGCTTATATAATCTCCTAAAACATCACGAATGTCATTTATAAGAAAAACTTTTGCTCTTCCACTATATATTCAGATTCTTCTGGGAATGATTCTCGGGGTTGTCATCGGGATGCTGGCGATCGAGATAAACGGTGAGAAATTAATCAGGGATTGGCTTCAGCCATTCGGGCGTATCTTTATACGATTTCTTCAGCTTATAGCTATTCCATTGGTTTTCATATCGCTTACCAAAGGAGTGCTTGGATTGAAAAATATCCATAAATTCTCAGCTATGGGCGGAAGAACCATTATTCTGTACCTGTTTACAACCGTATTTGCCGTAACGATCGGATTAAGCATGGCATATCTTATTAAACCGGGCAACCTCGTCGATAAAAACGAGATAATACACATACAAAAAGATTATGAATCGATAATCGAATCCAACAAACTTGCCGCAGAACAAATAACAGAAACAGGGTCATTGGGATTCCTCGAAGATATCGTTCCGGAGAATATAATAGGTGCAATGTCCGATAATTCCGGAATGCTTCAGATAATATTTTTCGCTGTCTTCTTCAGTCTGGCCGCCTTAATGCTTAAAGAAAAAAAGATAAAACCGGTAATTGATTTGTTCGATAGTTTTAACGATATAATCTTCAAAATGGTAGATATTATTATCCGTTTCTCACCTATCGGGGTAGCTGCATTAATGGCAGGGTTGGTTATTGATTTCAAAGGAAGTACCTCGCTTTTTTCTGCTCTCGGCATGTACGCGCTCACGGTTACAGCAGCATTATTCATCCTTATTCTAATATTTTATCCCCTGTTAATCAAAATATTCACCAAAATCAAACCTCTCAGGTTTTTACGGGCTATATATCCGGTACAACTATTTGCTTTTACAACGAGCAGCAGCGCCGCAACTTTACCATTGACTCTGGAAACCGTAGAACGGGAATTAAACGTATCTCAGGAGACTGCATCATTCGTAATTCCGGTGGGCGCAACCATAAACATGGACGGCACAAGCTGCTACCAGACCGTTGCCACTATTTTCATTGCACAGGTTCTCGGAATCGATCTTACGATATACCAAATACTGATTATAATTGCAACTACGGTACTCTCCTCCATTGGCACTCCTGCGATTCCGGGCGGAAGTTTCGTTATTCTTACAATGGTGCTCTCTTCAGTGGGAATTCCAGCCGAAGGACTCGCATTGATTCTTGGCATAGACAGACCGCTGGATATGCTCCGTACCGCTGTAAATGTTACTGGTGATACCGCAGTTTGTTGTATTGTGGATAAAAAACAATAAAGTTCATATTTTTAATACAAAATAAACTTTTAATATAATTTACGAACTAAAAGTTTTTATTTTTAACCTCATGGATAAACTATTCGCAACCACACTTAGACTGCTTAGGGCCATGGCAGCGCCTGCAACCATAGGATTCAACAAAAATCCCGTAAAAGGATAGAGAATCCCTGCTGCTATAGGTATGCTTACAACATTATAAATAAAAGCCCAGAACAAATTCTGTTTTATTGTACGCAGGGTTATTCCGGACAATCTTATCGTATCTGCAATTTTTCTAAGATCGGACGAAACCATAGTCACCATTGCCGTTTCCATAGCGATATCCGTTCCGCTTCCCATGGCAATGCTGAGATCTGCCGCTGCCAACGCAGCACTATCGTTTATACCGTCCCCTATCACAGCAACTTTATGTCCCTCCTCCTGTCATTTTTTAACAAAATCTATCTTATCGGAAGGAAGCGCATTTGCCCGGTAGCCGTCGACATTTATTTTTTCTGCTACGTTTCCCGCCGCTCCCTGGTTATCCCCCGTAACCATAAATATTTTCATTCCCATAGATTTGAGTTTATTTACTGCGTCAGGAACATTCTCTCGTAGAACATCCTCGATAGTAGCTACAGCCAGAACCCTTTCCATGGTCGCAAACCATATATTAGTTTTATCATCCGGTATTTCTTCTGTTGCCGATAAATTTAACTCCAAAGATATCCCGTTTTTTTCCATTAGCTTCCGATTGCCCGCATAATACCGCACCCCGTTGACCACTGCCGTTATTCCTCCTGCTATATTACGAAAGTCCGTTATCGGTTCCATTTCTTTATATCCTAAATATTTAACAACCGCCCCGGCTAAAGGATGTTCAGAAAATTTTTCCATAGAAGAAAAAATTCTTTTAAAATATTCGTCATCCTGATACCATATAATCTGCCTGACATCCGGTTTGCCTTCGGTCACTGTACCTGTTTTATCCAATACAACGGCTGTTATTTTTACTGCATTCTCGAGAGTGGCCACATTTTTAATCAATATTCCTTTTTCCGCACCGATCCCTACACCCATTGTTATAGCAGTAGGCATCGCAAGTCCCAATGCACACGGACAGGCTATTACCAGAACGGTAACCATAGACAATATACCATAGGTAAGACCATCCACCGGGTCGGATATCAGCCATATTATAAAAGTAATAAGCGATATTCCGATTATCACAAGTACGAAAATACCAGCTAACTTATCGGTCAATTTCCGCAAAGGAGGTTTGCTTCCCTGCGCATCACACACCATAGCTATTATACCGGACAAAACCGTATCGATACCGACCTTTTCCACTTTCATACTGAATGTGCCATTCTGATTGACCGTACCTGCAAGCACCTTGCTTCCTTATATTTTTATATTCAGGAACTGGTTCTCCGGTGAACATGCTTTCATCCACATAGGCGCCGCCATCGATTAACATGCCATCAGCAGGAATCTTTTCCCCGGCACGAACAAAGATATTATCGCCTTCGTTCAATTTAATAACTTTTACAAAATTTTGTAAAAGATTTTCATAATTTTATGATTTCTGGATTCTCTCCAATGCAGCCGACATGTCGGGAGGTTGACAGCCAGTTTCCCATTCATCCAGCTCTACGAATCCAGCTTCCGGATAATAACATGAAAGATATTTTTTCAGACTTTCAGCGCTGGCATCAGTTATCTCCGGATTTGTCCGGATGTATTTATTATAGATTAAGCCCGTCACTTTAATATTACGGTTACGGCAAACTTCCAGCGTCATCAAGGTGTGGTTTATACTTCCGAGTTTCGCGATGGCAACGATTATTGCCGGATAAGAAGTGCGGACAAGATAATCCGCAACGGTAACAGATTCATTAAGCGGAACCATTATTCCTCCCACTCCTTCCACTAAAACGACATCATATTTCCCGGAAAGAAAATTCGTCGCATCTATAATCTCATTAACATTTATTTCTTTTCCTTCAAGGGAAGCTGAAAAATCCGGTGAGGCGGGAAAGGAAAAAATATACGGACAGGTCAAACCCTGTACGTCCTCCGGCAAGAGTCCAATACCCATAATATTTCTATGGGTGGCGATATCTTCCGAGATACCTACACATCCCGTCTGTGCCATTTTCTGGGTGATAACATTTATACCTTTATTTTTCAAATAAAGGGCCATAACTCCTGTGGATATACTTTTCCCGGCATCCGTATCGATTCCCGTAATGAAATATATTTTTTCCATATGGTGAACGTTATTTTTTACATATGGCATATATCACATGCCATGTTAATTCGATTTTTCCATTAACGGAATAATTACGGCTATATTCGCGTTCAAATTTTTCCAACCGACTCTTCGTCCATTTAAAATCACCCGTAGCAGTGACCCCTGTCCGCTGTAAATGCCTTAGAACATCAAACGGAGCATCGAAGGTTTGTGAAATGATATCTTCGGATAATTCGACATTTCTAAAATTTCTTTTAAGAATCTCGTTCAATTCATCAGCCTCGAAGTAATTCAGGCCCATCCCCGTCAATTCCTTAATCTGACATAGATTATTTGTTCCGAAGGTATTGAAGGCAAAGATTCCGTCATTCGGCAATACCTTTGAGACCCGGGCTGAAAATTCCACGAAATCATCGAACCATTGTACGACTGAAGCGGCGAGCAAAGAATCTATATCTTCCGGAATGTCGATATTCTCAGCATCTCCATTCACGCATTTGACATTAATGCCGGAATCGAGTCGCCTGATCTTCTCAGAAACTATATCCATGGCTTCGGGGACAAGATCGTTAATGAAAAAATTTTTAAAAGATTGTTTTTTAAGAATTTCCGTGGTGAGAAATCCCGTACCGCATCCGATCTCGAAAATGTTTCCATGACATACTGAATAAGCCTCAGCAAATTTATCCGAAAGATTTTTCGCAATCATACGCTGTATCTCGGCAATCCTGTCATAATAAGGCAAAGACCGCTGAAACCGTTTCTTTACAAGTTCTTTGTCAATATTACCACCCGTTGGCAACATCTTCCCATCGTTCTATAAGGTGAAAAGGATAATGCGGAGCTTTTATAAGATTGATCCGGCATTTTTTCTCCCAATATTTCCTCAGATTACCTACCGGAAAAATTTTATCATTTTCCGAAACTACGGCCATATCCCATTTTATATGTCCGTCGCCGCATTTATCATTATAAATTTTATAAAGCTGCTCCCGCAAATTATCTATATCTCTGGTTTCCGGCAGGGCGTCGGACATTTTTTTATGCAGTTCGGCACCACCGAAGGTTCTGCGGTAAAACTTATCCAGACTATCCGCATCAAGTCCGTCGTGGGTCGCCCAGGCAATTTTTGACGGAATTCCATAGTCATCGTGAACCGGATAAGGAGTCCCGTTTATAGCCACTGCGCCATCTATATAAAGTTTTTCTTTCGCAGCTATCGCCTCCGCCGCCCAAACTCCCATAGACCATGCAACAAGCAATACTGTCCGGTAACTTCTCCAACTATCGATATCGTCAGTACTCAGGTCGGTATAATCGTAACAGGTACAGACATCCCAGCCTTCGTATGAAAGATGCTCCGTAGCTTTATAGTCCATTCCCCATCCGCTGAAAAAAATTATCAGTTTGTCGTTGTCATTCAGGTTCCAAATCGTTTGCATGCGCTTAAAAAATCTTCAATGTTTTTATCTGTTACTGCCGCCGTGAGAGATATCCTCAACCGTTCTCCACCGACGGGTACGGTAGGCGGTCTTATCGGAAGTACGAAAAATCCGCGACTGCAAAGATAATCGGAAAAACGGACACATTTATCATTATTCCTCAATATAATAGGAATTATACTGGATTCCCCGCACGTTTCGAATCCCGCTTCACGTAATCCGTTTCTCAATCTATCGGAAATATTTTTCAAATGTACCCTGCGGTCATTCATTTCCGCAATCCTGTCGAATACGAATTCCGTCCAATTTACCGATACAGGCGGAAGAGCCGTCGAAAATATAAGGGGCCGCATTTTATTTATCAGAAAATCTTTCATAGTTCCGGACAATATTACGAAAGCACCTTGTGAAGCATACGCCTTACCGAAGGTTCCAACCATAAAATCCACCTCTTTCAACACATCTTTTTCCGCACAAAGACCTAACCCTTTTCCCGATATCACACCCACGGCATGTGCTTCATCCACATACAGGCAGGCGTCATATTTTTTCTTAATTTCGACCAGTTTATCCAAATCACAAAGGTCCCCGTCCATGCTGAATACGGATTCCGTAACGATAAAAACCCTGTCGTAATTTTTACGATTCTTTTCCAACATGGATTCGAGACTCTTCATATCGTTATGTCTGTATCTTAAAAATTGTGCGGATGAAAGTTTTACTCCGTCGATAATACTTGCGTGTACCAGTTTATCCGCCAGAATAAGATCTTTAGGCCCAGATACGGCTGGAAGTATTCCTATATTGGCATGGTATCCGCTTACCAGAACCAATGCTTCTTCGGAACCATAGGCAGCTGCAAGCTTGCATTCAAGAAACCGGTAGGCCTGGTGATTGCCCGTAAGCAACCGGGAAGAACAAGTTCCCCCACCGAATACTCCTTTTTCGGTTTCCCGATTCATAAACTCTCTCCAAAGTTCGATATTTGAACTCAATCCCAAATAATCATTTGAGGAGAGATTAATCATACGGCGCCCGTTATATTCTATATAAGAACCATCATGCTTCACATCCCTAAAATACCGCAGATTACCGGATTCTTTCAAATCATAGAGAATCTTTTCATACCTATCCATAGTATTCATGTATAACTTTTAGAATCCCAGTCGTCAATTTAGTTAACTGATCCGATTCGATAATATACGGAGGCATTATATAAATATTTTTACCAAAGGGCCTTACCCATATTCCTTCTTTTACGAACATCGACTGTATTTTTCCCACATCTACAGGTTTACGAGTCTCAATCACTCCGATAGCACCCAAGGTTCTCACATCCGATACTTCTTTATGATTACGGGCATCCTCCAATTCATCCGACATCTGCTGTTCTATTCTTCTGATGAATTCTCTCCATGGAGACGCTGTCAGCAGATCCACTGAAGCGCAGGGCACTGCACAAGCCAACGGATTTCCCATGAAGGTCGGACCATGCATAAAAACTCCAGCGACTCCCCCGGATATGGTTTGTGCTACTTTCTCAGTTGCCAGCGTCGCGGCAAATGACATATACCCTCCCGGTAAGAGCCTTACCGATCGTCATAATATCCGGAACAACTTCTGTATGATATGTCGCGAACATTTCACCGGTTCTTCCGAATCCTGTGGCGATTTCGTCAAAAATCAACAGAGCATCATGTTCTCTGCATAACTTCGAGAGTTCATTTAAATACTGAGGATGATAAAACCACATTCCACCTGCACCCTGAACCACCGGTTCAATTATTACAGCAGCAATTTCATTATTGTTCCGCTCCAATATCCGCCGCATAGATTCAATATCTTCCGGATCCCATTCAGAACCGAACCTCGTTCTCGGCTGTTCCGCAAAAAACTGTGGAGATAAAGCGTTCCCGAAAATACCGTGCATACCGGTAACAGGGTCGCATACAGACATTGCCTTCCACGTATTGCCGTGGTAGCCGCTTTTTACAGTGGCAAATTTGGTTTTAGTAATCCGACCCAAAGACTGCCAGTATTGCACAGCCATTTTCAAAGCAATTTCTACAGATACTGATCCGGAATCGCAATAAAAAATACGAGATAATCCGTGAGGCGCAATGTCCAATAATTTTTCAGCCAGTAGAACGGCAGGTCTACGCGTGAACCCTCCGAACATGACATGAGACATCTCTTTAACCTGTTCAGTTACGGCATCATTAAGAACCGGATTATTATAGCCATGTATACACGCCCACCACGACGATGTTCCGTCTATAAGACGAGTCCCGTCCTCCAGTTCGATAGTTACACCCTGGGCCCGTTTAACCGGATATACAGGAATAGGATCGACAGCAGAAGTATAAGGATGCCATAAATGACTCCTGTCTGTTTCCAGCAACATTTGTATATGTTCCTTTTTCAGCATTCAAATCCCATTTCACGTAAATGCGCAATATCCTCGTCCATGCCCACTCCGACAGTCGTAAGCAGATCACCCACCAACGCTCCGTTTATTCCAGCTTTAAGAGCCTTATCCTGAATATGAAGTATTTTCGTCCGCCCCCCCCGCGAACCGAATAAGCGCACGCGGATTAATCAAACGAAACAATGCTATAGTTGTAAGTATTTCCTCATCGGACAAAGGTTCTGCATTTTCCAGTTTCGTACCCTGTATCGGATTAAGTATATTAATAGGTATGGAGTCCACCCTGAGCTCCCTCAACGCGATAGCCATTTCTATTCGCTGTTCCATAGTTTCACCCATCCCGATTATGCCACCCGAACATATTTTCATACCTATTTCCCGGGCCCACTCAATAGTTCTCACTTTTTCTTCAATCGTATGGGTGGTGCATACTTTTGAGAAATATGAAGGCGCAGTTTCTATGTTACAATGATAGTTTATTACTCCGTTATCATAAAGTTTCTGTAATTGTTCTTTGGTAAGCAGCCCCATAGAGGCGCATAACTCATGCCGTCCTTTTTTATTCAAAACAGCATAAATTTCGCACAAACTATCAAGATTTTTATCGGTAATGGTTCTTCCGCTTGTAACCAGCGAAAACTTTTTCACTCCTGCATCCCTGTTGATCTGTGCCTGATCCAGAGCATTTTTTCGCTCGATAAGATCATAAATTTCAATATCCGTAGAATGATGTGCCGATTGTGAACACCATTTACAGTCCTCGCTGCATTTACCGCTCCGGGCATTGACAATCGTACAAAGATCCATTCGGTTTTTATGGAAATGAATTCTTACACGATCAGCAGCGGCATAAAGTTCCTCCTTATTACTAACCTGCGCCAATCGAAGACCTTCCTCATAACTAACAGTACTGCCATGCAGCACCTTTTGTTCAATTTCTGAAATTAAGTTCATATTTTTAACCAATATTTTTGCCTGCCGGCATCGTGGTTATTTCTGTCAGGAATAAAATAATCACTGTTATCTAACGAAAAAAAATGTTAAAGTAATACACCGGACTTTAGGAGGCATCCGGCGAATGGCAAATATAGTCAAATTTATAAGACCTTTACTTCATTTACCAAAGCCAAAAAATGTTATACGGCATTAAACATATCCAAATAATACAAAAGAAATTGTCGAAAACTTCTCTCAAAATATTTGTATAAAATATTACCGGGTGTTATTCAGCAGCTGAACATCAATAAAAATAAAGTGACAAATTTATATCATTAGAAATAAAGTGATATATTTGTCACAAACTCTAAAATTATCATATTATGAAATTAACAAAGTTTACAGAAAAAAGCTATTGGTTTCCGGCAATCATCGGGATAAACGGATTTCGTTATTTTGATACGGGAAATCCTGCATTTTTATTTTATTTTTATTTTATTTTTCTTTTTTTACCTTTCTCGGATTCTTTTATATACACAAATTACAAAAGGGAAAGAAAGATGAAATGATGGTATATAATAATAATAAAGCTGCGAGAAATGCAGGAGTAGTAGCCATTTTCACACTTATGCTAATAGGAACAATTACAACTGTATCTGCAAACATGACGACGCTTCCTACATTATTTTATATACTTTCCATCACCATAGGATTAGTAGTATCTTTATGTACATATTTTATATCATTTATTATATATGAAAAAAGAGGGTAAAGATGTTAGAATTTAAAAGTTTTCTGAAAGAATACCGCATAAAAGCCGGAATGACACAGGAAGAACTTGCCGAAAAAGTAGATGTAAGAAGAGAAACCATAGTAAGGTTGGAAGCTGCCAGATACAATCCCTCACTAAAACTTGCAATCGATATTTCACGGGCAGTTAACACTCCGATAGAAAAAATTTTTATTTACGATTAGCTCGGTTAACTATCGTATTTTGAATATTTTATATCATTAATTTTTATTATCATATTTTAAAAATATTTTTTTTGTTTGACTTTTTTAGCTTTTAATAATTTTTTTTATTAATTTAACATTAAATTAATATACAAAACACAATATCACATCCAAACTAATTAATTTAAAAATGAGCAAAAAATTACTTTTTTTATTCTTCTTTGCAATTATTTTCGCAAGTTGCAGCAAAGATGATAAGGAATTGGATTCAGATTACGATCCGGTTTATTTAAAAGGGATTCCGGAAGAAGGTATCGTACTATCTTCCAAATTGGGATCTTCCACAACATTTGAAGTTGTCTCCTCCGAAGCCTGGTCTGCATCGATTACTTCGGGAACTCAAAGCGAAGTTAACTGGCTACAACTTTATCCCTCCAGCGGAAGTGCGGGAACTACTTCTGTGACTTTGAGCATCACGGAAGAAAATCCACTTAACGACGAAAGGTCCGCCAACATCACTATCGGTAAAAATACCGTTACCATTGTTCAAAAAGGCAAGGATGCACTTATTCTTTCCAAAAGTAAATGGGAAGTTCCCGCAGACGGGATGCTGATAGAAATAACTGTAGAAAGCAATGTCGATTACAAGGTGTCTGTTCCATCCGCCTACCCTTGGATAAAGTACAATGGAACCAAAGCCTTAACGACAAAGACTCTTTCTTTCGATATTGCTGCTATCACCGAAGAAGATGTATGGACAAGTCGCTCCGGAGAAATTCATATAATCGGACTGGGTGATTATTCCGATCTCGCCGATACGATATACATATATCAGGATATGAAAGAACGTATAGTTGCATCGGCAGAAAACCAGATAGTTGACTTTGAAGGTGGTGTACTGAGGGTAGTGATTAAAAGTAACGTAAACTACAGTTACGAGATAGTCAATAACCCTGATTGGATCAGAAATATCGAAACCCCTGATTACAAATCCCTTAAAGTCGATGAGATTTATTTCGAAATCGACAGTTATGACAATGTGGAAGAAAATCGTACCGCAAAAATCGCATTCACAAATGGTATCAACGTAAGCGATACGGTTTACGTAACTCAATCGTACAGGGATGCTATCGTTAAAACCCGCGATGAATACGAGATCGATTATAACAGCTTCACGTTCGAAGTGATCATGAAAACGAATACCGAAGATTATAGTTACCGGTTTGATTATGAAGGCTCCCAACAAGATTGGCTCAAAATGAAAGAAACAGTCGCTGTTAAATCATTAAGAGAAGAAAGTTTCGTATTCTCAGCATCACAAAACTTCGGATCCGCACGTACGGGAAAAATCATTTTCACTGCGACAAGAACAGGAGAAGAACAGACGGTAACAATCTATCAGGGAGCAGCGCCGGAACTGTCCGCTTCTTTCGGAGCACGCCTAATGTGGGCGACACGGGTATTTACGCAGGGCCTTTGGAACGCACAGGCTCCTACTTTAAGCAATAGTGCACTTGTAAGCTGGCGGTTCATGCCGGATGATGACCCGAATCTCGGATTCGACTTATATAGAAAGTCAGCAAGCAGCGATACCTATGTAAAACTTAATGCGGAGCCTATTGTTAATTCATCGAATTTTCTCGATGAACAATCGAATTTCAACGAAGATAACTTCTATCAGTTGAGGAACGCTTCTACGGGACAAATTCTTGACGAGCTCGCCTTCACAGCACAAAAGGCTGCCCAGCCGTATATTTCTATTCCCCTACTTCATGCGGAAGCTCCTGACGCAGACCATCCGTACATCGTAATGGATGTAGCTGCGGGCGATCTCGACGGAGACGGAGAATATGAACTCATTGTCAAACGCGAATGCGACCCGTGGATGCAGGACGTTTATCACAGCGGATATAGCCCTGGTGAAACTCTTATAGAAGCCTATAAAATGGACGGAACTTTTATGTGGAGAGTAGGCTTAGGCCCAAATATCAGCCAAGGTAAACCTACATCTCCATTCGTGGTCGCTGACTTCGACGGTGACGGAAGATGTGATGTTATCGTTAGAAGCTCTGAATTAACAACCTTCGGTGACGGCACACAGATAGGGGATGTAAATGTCGACGGAATTACATTCTATCAAGAAGAATCTGATGGACGTTTACTTTCAGGACCGGAATTTTTCTCGGTGCTGGATGGAATGACCGGAAGAGAACTCGCACGCGCGGACTACATTGAAAGAGGCCCCAAAGAAGAATGGGCAGCAACATGGGGAGACGACTGGGGTAATAGAATGAACCGTTATATGATGGGATGCGGATATTTCGATGGAAAAAACAGCAATCCGAGCATCCTGATAACTCGTGGTTATTATGCTAAAACCGTACTCGAAGCATGGGATTTCAACCGTGCCAACGGTACCCTGACTAAAAAATGGAACTTCACTGCACTTCCTAACGGACAGAATTCAGCATATGCAGGTCAGGGCAATCACCAGATGGCCCTCGGTGATATCGACGGCGACGGCAAAGACGAAATCATATATGGAGCGATGACAGTAGACCACGACGGACGGGGAATGTACAGTCTTGGATACGGTCACGGAGACGCTCTCCATTTAGGGAAGTTCGATCCGAACAGATCCGGCCTTCAGGTATGGTCATGTTTTGAAGACGGAAACAAAGGAGCTGCATTCCGGGATGCAGCAAGCGGTTATGAAATATTCGGTTTCGATGATTCAGGCGATGTAGGACGTTGTCTTGTAGCAGATATAGATCCTAACAATCCAGGATGTGAAATGTGGACAAGCGTAGGCGATGTTTACGACGTCAACGGCAACAAACTCTATACTATCGATGATATCGGAGGATCCCGTTTAACCGCAGTATTCTATTCCACTAATGCTATCTGGTGGACAGGTTCTCTGAACAGACAATTCTTTGCCCAGACAATGATAGACGAATATATTCCGGGCGAAGGCATTTCAAGGGTCAATACTTTATGGTACTTCGATGTAAAATATACAAACGATACGAAGAGTACCCCAGCATTCTACGGAGATATTTTCGGAGACTGGCGTGAAGAAATTATATTCCCTACCAGCAATGACGATGAGATCCGTATATTCTCCACTCCGTATCCGACAGAGTACCGTTTCCCTTATCTGATGAGCGACCATATTTATTATTTGAGTACGGTACATCAAAACGTAGGTTATAATCCTCCGACCCATCTCGGATATTATCTAGGCTCGGATCTTCTGAAATAAAATTCATAAATATTATAAAATAATAAACCTGCCTTATAAGGCAGGTTTATTATTTTGCATATATAACGATCTTCCATGGGTATGCCCACTAAAACAGGCAGCTTAATTTATAATTTAGAGAATGAATATACAATGATATGATTTAAAAAGTATAACCGACCGTCATTACATAAGTCCTTTGAGGAGCGTATGCCATAGGACGGTATGAATATTCTTTATTAAAAAGGTTAGAAATCATCAACTGGAAATTAAGTTTATCCGTAACTTTCACCCCTGTACGAAGATCCATTACAAAATATGCTTTATTGTGCTTTTTCCAATAAGACTCGAATGTCTCACCATCGATATCACCTAATAATACAAGACGTACATAATCCATAATACCATACTGACCATTTTCTAAACCTCTCTCATCGAGAAAAATATAATCGACGGCAAGTGTACGGCTTTTCCATTGAAGATTTGTTCCGAGTGTAAAACGTTTCCATTCAAAGTCGATCGTCCCTTTGAACGTATGTTTCTGCCTATATTTAAGATAACGCGAAGGGTTCGATTTTTCTTTGAACGTAAGAGGATCTGTTATCTGGTTTTCTTCATCGTTCTTCTTCTTATAATCAGGATCCCTCGGTTCAAGATATATGTACCCAAGATTATAAAGGAACCTCATACCGGGAGCAATATCAAAAGTACCGGTCGTCGAAATGTCCATTCCGTATATCTGCGCTTTACCGACATTATAGAACTGAGCGCCGAGCCCTACTGAACCGTCATTAAAAATTGCATTTAAAAGATCAGAAGTACTATTTATATGTTTAAAATTTTCCGTATCGAAAAATCCGATATTGAATTCGATCATATTCTTATACTGCGTGTAAAAACCTGCAATATCGAAGAATCCCTGAAAACGTCCGACTTTGTAACCCTGTACGATACCCAGTTCCGCATTCACACCTGTTTCAGCTTTCAGGTCGGCATTAGGGAAGACTCCGACTCCTCCTACATCTCTACGGGCAAATTTTTCAATAAGCGACGGATATCTGTATCCCTGACCGAACGAAGCACGGATAAACGTATATTCCGAAGCCTGGTAGTTAAGGCCTCCTCGGAATATCGGTTTTACAGGAATGTTCTGTCCGAATATTTTTGTTTCCGCCTCCCGGTAATGTCCGTCGACTCTGTAATATTCTCCACGAACACCGGCAGAAACACTCAGACGATCGAAGAACCTCTGGTCATACTGTAAATATAAGGATATGTTGTCGCTATTGTGCGAACCAGTCATCGCAGATTTATTGGTCACATGGTGGTAAGTGGTTCCGGTAGTTATTTTCGCTCCTCCAAAATCTTTATGGAACTGATAGTCCACATAATATGTAAAATTCTCATCCACATATGTCGGATTAGGAGTTTGTTCTACGACATTCGCCATCCATGGAATAGTGTTGGACAAATCGGATAAAGGATTTCCGTCGAGATTATTCATCAACCAACCTATAAGATCCATATAATCGGAAGTGGTTCCGCTAGGGAATATATCTCCTATAATATTAAGAAGTCCATCAACCAATGTCCCGCTGTTAAGCAACGGAAGCAGATTATCCATTGTAAGCAGGGAACTGAGATCTGTAAACTTGGTTATGTCAGTGCCTAGATTACCCAGAATCTCCACCAGGGATTTGTCTTTAACACCCTGTGCAATATTATCGGCTTCGTACATAAACCGTCCTTTAACGCTATGGGAAAAATTCTTTTCCAGATTGACCCAGTTAAAGAATGGATCAATATTAAAGGTATTTTCTTCACGCGCCATATTTGTTACGGCAGAGGGCTGTAGTGCCTCTTTAGGAGAACGCCATACAAGAAAGTCTGCAGCCTTATCCGTTACGAAATTATAATTGGCACCGTAATTAACTATATTTTCTCCGGGCTGATAATAGGTCACATTACCTCCAATACGGAAACGCTTACGATATCCCTGCTCACGGTATCCCTCGTCAGTAAGCATATTCAAGTCTCCTGATACATCGAAGTTACCGATTCTTCTCGTATGCGAGAATTCGAATCCTTCGAACATAGGATTGCGGACTCCGGAGTAAACAGAATTTCTCAAAGGACTCTTAACTGCATATTTACCATCGGTCCACATAGCCTTATCCCACCATATATAGTCTGAATTCGAAGGATTATCATAAATACCCACATAATATTTCATATTTGTTTTAGGCTCGATACCCGGACGGCCGGTACGTATGTTCACAAGTCCGTTAAGCGCTGCGGAACCGTAAAGTACGGAAGAAGCCCCCTTAATAACCTCGACTTGATCTACACTTTCCATCGGGATCATGTCCCAGTTTATCTCTCCGCTCGCAGCTCCGAGAACCGACATCCCGTCGAGTAGCATTAGACTTCTCGATCCGACACCGTATGTCCATCCGCTACCACCTCGAATCGAGGGCTGTCCATCATTTATATCCACACCGGGCAGTGTATTCAATACTTCTCCCAGATCAGTAGGAATCTGTCTTTGTATAGCATCTGCATCAATGATCTCCATCGATACGGTTACCTCATTCAGTTTCTGTTCGAAACGTCCGGCACTCACCACCACATTTTCGAGAAGAAGAACCGACGGACTCATGTATATATTTCTGGTAGCTGTGTTTCCTTCGCTAACTACGACAGGCACGCTTTGTTCTTCATATCCTATATAAGAATATATAACGGTCGCACCTCCGTCCGGAACCGAGATCTGATAATATCCCCTGGAATCTGTCGAAACTCCTTTGTATTCACCTCTGAAAGAATAAGTCACACTTGCTCCGATCAAAGGATTTTTTGTTTTATCGTCATAAACATATCCTTCGACAATTTGAGCGAATGACGAAGAACATATAATTAATGTTATAACGGTCAGTAGTAATAATTTTTTCATGCGTTTAATTATTTTCACCTTGAAGGTATAAACCAAGTTTTACCGATACTGTATTTTTCATATCGTCTACGATATTATCCAATAGAGGTCCTAGAATAGGTGCAAGGGTCGGATCGTCGATCAAAGATTGCAGAAGAGACGATAAGTCCACACCTAAAAGATCGAGGATATCGGGAAGAAGCTCTATTAACCAGCCTATTTCGTTCTCTTCAATATATAATTTATAGTCTCCGTAAAAATAACTTGTTCCGTATTCAGGGACATAAACTTCATTTTTCTCTATAAGGAACGGAATTCCGTTATTCAGCAAACTGTTAAGTTTAGGATAATAATCGAGTAATACATTGATTATTTCGCCCAGATCCAGTCCGTCACCTCCCAGGTCGATACCTCCGAGCAAACCTCCGAGATCAATATTTATATTGCCTATGTTAACGATTTTCAGCAGGCTCTCTATATTGATCCTTATATACATATAATCCCTCTCACCCAGATTGGAATTCCTTGTTTCACGTTTTACATTGTAAAAAACAAGATTCTTAGGTGATTCATTGATTTCCTGACGCATGCCAGCATCGACATTACCGTTCATAAGATCAGCCATATCCACATCAGGAAGGGCAGCATATTTTACCGTAAGATTACCGTCCTTGTGGAACGTAATATCAGGTAAAACAAGATAAAGCATCGAACCGAGAAGTCTCTGTACCATCAGTGTCATATCGATTCCGGCAACGCTTATGAGGCTCTCGGTTTTCCCGTCTCTCTTAACTTTCCAGTCCAGGTAAGCAGGCATGGAATAGAATGTTCCGTTATAACCGGTTTCCCTCCGTGCATCGATTTTCATAGTAGGATATGTCCCTGAAACGAATACCGAACTTTCAGGAATGACCACATCCGATAGCGATAAAACAAGCCTCTTGTTGGCGTTCTCATATCCTTCTTCCGTAACGACAACCGAACCGCTGTATTTTAAAGCCGTTCCACGTTCCGTTGTTGCCGAACCTCCGAAGGTATATCCAGAACCTTCCGACGGAACGAGCTCTACATTTTCTATAAGAGCAGCTTCCCCAGGAACCACATTTAGCAACTTGATATTTGCCGTATAATCCGATTGTTTTTCAAAATAGACATCCGCACCATAAAATTCCTCACCGCTATATTTCAGTTGAAGGGTTCCGTATTTTTCGGAAGAACCTGTTCTATTGGAATATAACAGATTAAATTCCGACTGAACTCCGGAACCATAATACGGATCAGAATCATCACAGCTACTCAGCAGGAACACTGCAGCAACCGTTAAAAATACAAAATGTAAAATTTTATTCATAAAATAGAGTTTTATACATGGCAAAGGTCTGTCGTTTTATTATATGAATCAAGTCCCCGAATTGTAAATCGACTTACTTTTTTGAACATCCAGGGTTGATAATAAATAAATTTTGAATATATTGCAGACGTATTAAATTCGCGGTAATGAATAACGATTTTCCGAAACTGGATATTCCTGTAGATTTTATATCCAGTCAAAATATTGACTTCGAGATACTCGAATCATACACGAAATTTCCGTGTAGAATTAAAAGCGCAATCTTTTTCATATGCACGGCAGGTGAAATAACCGTAACGATAAACCTATCGGACTATACTTTCAAAAAGGGAGATTTTACGTTCCTTATTCCAGACAGTTTTATCCAACTGCAAAGTATAAGCAGGGAATTTAATTTCTCATTCGTCGCTTTTTCATCCGGATTTCTCGACAAGAATCCGCTTATGCAGCCTATTTTCGAACTTATCCCCGTATTAAGCATACATCCGGTAAAGAAATTGAATGAAATAGAATACAATACACAGAAACGATTTTTTGATTTCCTTGCATTTTGTTTTTCCGATGGATCATATTTATTAACAGATGTGACCATACAGTCTGTTTTTAATATCCTGATAGAACAGGTCAAGGCTACGTACCACGCCCACTATCAGATTGACAAACATAAAATGTCGCGCGAATACCAGATATATATGGAGTTTACGCTGCTATTAAGGAATAACTTCACTTCCGAACACCATCTTAGTTTTTATGCCGATAAGATGGGGCTGTCGCTCCAGCATTTATCACGGGTGATAAAGAAAATGACAGGAAAGAATGCGACTAAAATAATCGACTCGTTCCTTTTGATGGAAGCCAAATCCAGACTGAAATTTTCATCTGCTCCGATAAAATCCCTCGCTTCCGACATAGGATTTACGAATACATCTTTTTTTTACCGATGGTTTAAGAATAGAACGGGGCTGACTCCCCAGAAATACAGGGAAGATATTTAATTTCCCTCAACATTCATTATTCGTATTTTAAGATTTATCATTTTAAGATAGGTATAAATTTAACAGTAAAAATAAAAAAGCGGATGATTAAAACCATCCGCTATATTTTAGTAAAATATAAATCTATATCTATTCCACCGCAGCTTTAACATTGACAAAAGACTCTGTAACTTTTGTTAACGATACATCGGTATATTTTTCATTATCGAGTATCTGTGTAAGAACATCCACGACCTCCTCCTGATCCATATATCCTGCAAATATCCTCAGGGTTCCGTAAGTAGCAATCTCATAATGCTCGACCTTCTGAGCTGCAAGGATTAATCCTGCATCCCGTGTGAAACTATCTTTTTCCGTATCGCTAATGATAGTTTTAGCTTCTTTCAATAGCCCTTCCATAGCTTCGCATTTTTTTGTTTCGGGTTCTTCACCCATATACCTAAATACTTGTTCAACCATAGAAATATGCTGTTCTGTTTCCCTCGCATGTTTCATAAACGCATCCTTAACTTCTTCGCTGGTTGCAGCATCGGCAAGTTTCGGAAGTGATTCCTCAAGATGTTTTTCCGCCCAATAAATATCTTTCAGTTCATCGATAAAGAATTCGTAAAAATCCGATCCGCTTTCATGTTTTGTCGCCATATTAGTATATTTTTTAATAGTTAATAGTAGCTAACACGAGACAAACATTATACCATTTGAAACTATCTGTATGTAAGTTTAACAATTTTCAAACGACAGATAAATTTCACGGTATGGACACCTCATTGTATTCTTATTCTCAGCTAAAAATATTTATCATTATTTAACAAAGAAGGCCGCCCTTACAGTGCGGCCCTTCAAGGAAATTATGCCAATTAACAAACTCCGTCATAGGAGTCGTTCAAGAAATCGCTGCATGCAGCAGCGCAGGATTCACATGCGTCCGCGCATTTCTGGCAATGCTCCACTCGATGTTTTTTACATTCATCCGCGCATTGATGACAGATAGTTTTACATAAACTCAGGATTTCCTTTTTGAAATGACTGCCTCCGTAAACCAGGTTCAGGGTAGCTGAACATATCTCTGCACACTCTTTATCGAGCCTGATACATTCCTTCATCATTTTCACATTTTCTTCATCGAGGCAGGCATTGAAGCAGTCGTTGCACATATGCACACATTCCGCGAGCTTATGTACCAACTCTTTCATTCTATCGTCCATAATCTTTTAGTTATTAGTTATTTTTTTCGTATAATTTTTCTTCTACTTTATCTTTAGGCAGCTCTTTCAGGGAGAAGAACCAATCGTCATGTTTTATCGAATCGTCGGCCATTCTCTCTTTTGCCGCCTCACATGTCTGCGGAGCAGGAACCACCACTTCATCTCCGGGACGCCAGTCGGCAGGAAGTGAAACGGAGAAATTATCGATCGTCTGTAATCCGATCAACACACGTTTGATCTCGTCGAAATTACGTCCCAGCGACAGCGGATAATAAATAACAGCACGGATGATCCCCTTAGGGTCGATAAAAAACACTGCACGAACCGCTTTCGTTTCGCTTTCGCTGGGCTGGAGCATACCGTATAAATTAGCAACCTTCATAGATACGTCATCAATAAAGGGGAATTTTATTTCCACATTTTCCATATCTCTGAACCGGATTTTTTCCTCAATGGTCCTGAGCCATGCGATATGGCTCGACAGGCCGTCTATCGAAAGACCGATAAGCTGGCAGTTAAGGTCCTCGAATTCCTGCGCCATATGTCCGAAGGTTATGAATTCGGATGTACAGACAGGTGTAAAATCCGAAGGATGGCTGAACAGAATCACCCATTTACCTTTAAAATCATCCGGGAAGCTAATCTTTCCCGTTGTAGTGTGTGCCGTAAAAGAAGTCGCCTGCTCTCCTATTCTGGGCATTCCATGACACTCTTGTTGATTTTCCATAGATTATTTTTTAATTGGAAACCTACATAAAATATGCAAAAAGGCTCCTGAAATCAGGAGCCTGCTATAAATAAGATTTTTCCGTATATTCAAAAAACTAATCCCTCCATTCCTCCGGAATGTCCACGACCATAACCGCGAGCCTCTTGCCCTCCGAGAATTTACCGGATTGGATAAGCACCCTTTTATTGTCCGTACTGAAATACGGATGGGCATGGTCAGGCTTCATCATGTGCCCGGTTGTAAGAAGGTGTATCCTTCCGTTCTTCACATTGATAAGAGACACGTTGCCTGCGAAGTCATCTCCAACAGCCCAATAGCCGTCCGAGGAACCGTTACAGTGCCAGAAACTTCTTCCACGGCGAAGAACGTCAGCATATTCCGGATTTTTATCAGGCTCCAGTACCTGACCCAGAACACGAACATCCCCGGTTCTGCGATTTACAGAAAATATTCCGGATGGTTTCTTCCTGAGAGGGTCGAGATGCGACAATACGTTAAAGTATACATGGTCCGCAGTAGCTATAGTTTCATGTGTTACCCATTCATAATCGGACTCTATATATAGAGGACGGTAGGTATTGTTAACCATATCTCCGAACCACATTCTCTGCGGAGAATCTCCTCCGGTCTCATGACAGAATACGATTTCACGCGTCACGAACGGACTCGCCTGCACGTGCCCCATAGTAAAATCCACATTAAATACAAAGTTTATTTCTCCTGTATGTACATTCACGCTGCGGATCCCTCCGGTACGGTTCTTAATACGGTGTTCGCTGTCATCAATAGGATTAACCCAATCATCTGCCTGGGGAGGAGCAACACCGACAAATAACATATCTTCTTCGACGTCGAGTCCCATTCCTCCGGATACACGCAATGAATCGGGCCATTCAGCCACCACCCTTTCATATTCGGAATAATGTTTCATTTGTCCTTTCTCACTATCTGCAAGGACGCGATCCGTGTTAAGTTCGATAATCTTTGAAGGCTCTCCCGGCTCTCTCCTGAAAAAATAAAGCAGTCCGTTTTTTGCGGGACAGATTGTAGTCCCCGTTACCCGGACCGTCAGTTATCTGAACGATAACTCCTGTTTCTTCATTAACGAAGAACAGTTGTCCCGAGCCGGTGCGCCTCGAACGGAACGCCACATATTTGTCATCATAGGTCCACTGAGGATGGGTTTGATATATCCTGCCGTCGCTGAACTCCGGACTATTAGTAAGAACCTTCACCGTGAGTCCGGTTACAGTATCTTCGTAATTGAATTTTTCCGATGGAAGCCTTGTTCCTATCTGCGCGGATACCGCTACGCATGTGCATAGCAATAATGCAGATAATAAAAGTTTTGTAAAAATTTTCATAGGAGCTATTGTAGTTTTAGTTGATAACATCAAAATTATCACAAGAACCTGCCAAAAACAAATCGCCGGAGCACATCCGGCGACATTTTAATTAACATTTAATCAAGTCCTTTAGAATGAAAAAATAAAGGGAAGGACAATAACCATAACTATCCCCATTACAATCTGCAGAGGCAGTCCGACTTTGATATAATCTATAAACTTATATCCACCCGGAGTCATCACCAGTGCATTCGGCGGAGTAGAAAACGGAGATGCGAAGCACATACTCGCCGCTACTGCCACCGAGAACAGGAACGGATAGGGACTTACACCCATTATAAGCGCGGTCTGCATAGCGATCGGCGCCATAAGGACGGCGGTCGCCGTATTGCTGATGACCATAGTCATAAGCGAAGTACAGAAATAAACCCCTGCAAGAAGTATATACGGTCCCATTCCTCCTAAACTGTCCATGAGAAATCCTGAAATGATCGTAGTTATACCTGTTTTTTCGAATGCGGTAGACATCGGCATCATAGCGGCGATAAGCACAATACTCTCCCAGTTTATACTTCCGTATGCTTCCTCGGCATTTTTAAGACAGCCGGTAATTACCATAAGTACCGCAGCTCCGAGAACCGCCACGACGCCGGGAACGACATCGAATGCCATCATTGCGATCATAAGCAGCATTATACCTGCTGCCATCGGCGCTTTGTGATCGATTGTTATTTTTGCCGCTTCTTTCAAAGGCTGGCCGACAAGCACCACATCCTCCTGGTAATCGGCCAGTTTAGCGATAGTATCCCAATCCCCCTGAACAAGAAGTGCATCGCCTGAATGAAGTCTCTGGTTAGCTATATGTTCTATATTGTAATTGCCGTTATGCTGTATACCTATAACGTTTACTCCGTATTTCTCTCTGAAACTCATATCTTTCAGGGTATGGTTAACCAATTCGGAATTAGGAAGAATATAAAGTTCCGCTACTCCATGATTCTGAATATCGTAAACATGTTCATGATTATCGGCATCCAGCATTACAAGGCCTTTATCATTCACCAAAGCCTGCATATTTTCCATACTTCCCTGACAATAAATAATATCGTCTTTAATTATTACCGAATCCGGACCGGCCAATTCTTCCGTTACTGAAGACCTAAAACGGGAACCGCTTCTTCTTACTATTTTAACGATATTTACACTATACTCAGAACGAATACATGAATCTGCGAGACTGACGCCGACCAGTACGGAACCCGCAGGCACCTCCAATCTCGAGAACTGCTGTCTGAGATTATAAGCATTTACGAGATCTTTTATGGATTTCCCTTTTTTATCTTTTTTCTCGACATTATTATTTTTCGTTACCAGCAACTTCGACATAAAGAACAAGACTATCACACCGACGGTAACAACCACACATCCGACAGGGGCGAATGAAAAAAATTTAAGTGGCTCGAATCCTCCACTGACCAAAGCCTCCTGGATCACCAGGTTAGGCGGTGTACTGATAAGGGTGAACAGGCCCATACTGCTGGCGAATGCAAGCGGCATAAGGAAGCGTCTCTGACTCACATTGGCACTTGCGGCTATACTTATAACTATAGGCATCATTACGGCCACTGTTCCCGTATTGCTTATGAAGGATCCTATAAATGCGGTAACCAGCATAACCAGGAAAAAAAGAAGCGTATCGTTCTTACCTGCGAGAAGCAAAATTTTACTGCTTATAAGCTTTGCCAATCCCGTCCTGAATATTCCTGCTCCGACTACAAACAATCCGACCATCATCACCACCACCGAATTGGAGAATCCGGCAAGGGCCTCGGACGGCTCTAAGATACCGGTAACGGTCAAAGCCAATAATGCGCAAAGAGCCACAATATCGGTTCGATATTTTCCCTGTATAAAAAAGAAAGAGGTAATAAATAATATTAACAGCGTTACATTCATCGGAGTGAAAAATTCACGGATCATCATATGGAAGTCGGTTTATAGGGCATTTTTAAATCGTCCCAAAAATAATAAAATTTAACAGGCCGCGAAATAACCGGGACAACTAAATATTTCATCAAACATTAATTTATTAAAGTTACAGACATATTCCGGTTCCGTTCATTCCCGATAGTAACAATAATTGTCCCGAATAAAACATAAAGTTTATTTTTTTAATTTTAATTGATAATTTTGGCAATCATTTGGTTCATGACCGTTCCTCTACTGTAATTAAAGATTTATTTAAAAAGTTGGAAAAATCCTATTTGAAAACAGCCCTAAGAGCTGCTGTCGAAGCCGGCGGTGAAATTATGTCGGTATATACCCTGCCTGACGAAGAGTTCGGCTTAAGTTTTAAAGACGACGAATCACCGCTAACCGTAGCGGATAAAAAGGCGCATGAAAAAATCTGCTTCATTCTCGACGAGACTGGAATACCCATACTAAGCGAAGAAGGAGAGAGTAAAGATTTTTCAGTTCGCAAAAACTGGAACACTATGTGGATTGTAGATCCGCTGGACGGTACCAAAGAGTTTATCAGAAGGAACGGAGAATTCACCGTCAACATAGCTCTTGTCGAGAACGGAGTTCCCATTGCAGGGGTAATTTATGTTCCTGTCAAAAAAATACTTTATTATTCCGATAAAAACGGAGCTTATAAAGCAGAAATACAGGACGAATTGTCCCTTAGAAATCTCAGCAGAATATCAGTGAAAATACCGGAAGAACAACACAGGGAAAAATTCACCATCGTAGCTTCGAGGTCTCATATGTATCCTGTAACGGAAAAATATATCGACGAAAAAAAAAAACTACACGGTGAGATCGAGATTGTATCCTGCGGAAGTTCGCTTAAAATATGCAAAGTTGCGGAAGGTAGTGCCGACGAATATCCGCGCTTCGGTCCAACAATGGAGTGGGACACGGCGGCGGGCCATGCGATAGCTTCCGCTGCGGGGAAGGAATTGATCGACGTCGGAACAGGCTGCCCTCTGCGTTATAATAAAGAATCTCTGCTTAATCCATTCTTTATAGTTAAATAATATGAACGATAATAACATATACCCCATTTTTTCACGGATGCAGATCCGTACGGACAAAGAGCAATTGCTCGGACAGCACAGCATAATGATATGGCTTACGGGATTATCGGGATCAGGTAAAAGTACCATTGCGATAGCACTCGAGAGAGAACTTTTCAGGCTCGGGTTCCTGTGCCGAATTCTTGACGGGGATAATATACGGAGCGGAATAAACAACAACCTTGGATTCACGGAAAGTGACAGGATCGAAAATATACGGCGCATCGCAGAGGTAGGTAAATTATTTATAGACAGCGGTATAATTACCATATCGGCTTTTATAAGCCCCAATAACAATATACGTAATCTCGCCCGCAGTATAATCGGCGAAAACGATTTCGTAGAGGTTTTCGTAAGTACCCCTTTGGAAGTATGTGAAGACAGGGATGTCAAAGGGCTGTACAAAAAAGCCCGTCTCGGGGAAATCAAAAATTTTACAGGGATCAGCGCTCCATTCGAAAAGCCTGAAAACCCTGATGTCGAGATCGACACTACATCGCTAACAGTCGAAGAATCCGTAAACAAAATCATGGAAGTTATTTTACCGCTTATCAGCACTAAAAAAAATCAGGAATGGGGCTTTTAGAATTCGACAAACTACCTATAAATACCCTTGTCGGGGCAGATGTCGATACTTTCAAAAAAATATGCGCGGGACGCACCGTAGAAAAACCGTATTTAAAAAAATACAGGCTAACCAAAGCGATATGCCATATACTCAGCACAATGGCTCCGATTCAGGAAAAAAAGTATCAGAAACTTCTTGCGGACAAACCTCTCGAGAATCCCCCCCTATTTATACTTGGACACTGGAGAAGCGGTACAACTTTTGTCCATAACGTTTTATGCAAGGACGATCATTTCGGTTACAATACGACGTACCAGACAGTTTTTCCGCATCTTATGATGTGGGGGCAGCCATTTTTCAAAAAGACCGTAAAATGGCTTATGCCGGATAAAAGACCGCACGACAACATGGAACTCGATCCGGGTCTTCCACAGGAAGAGGAATTCGCACTGGGAAGTATGATGCCGTATTCCTATTATAATTTCTGGTTCTTCCCCGAATATCTGGATGAATACTGTGAAAAATACCTGCTCTTCAACGACATTACCGAAGAAGAAAAAGAAATATTCCGCGAAACTCTTATAAAAGTAGTTAAAATATCACTATGGAACACCGGTGGAACCCAATTCCTCTCCAAGAATCCTCCGCATACGGCAAGGATAAAATTCCTTATGGAGACCTTCCCGGATGCGAAATTTATCTACCTGATGCGCAATCCTTACACGGTATTCGAAAGTACCAGAGGATTCTTCATGAACGCGTTCCAACCACTTAAACTTCAGGACGTGTCCGTAGAATACGTTGAAGAAAAAATACTCGACGTTTACACTAAACTCTACCGCAGGTACGAAGAAGAAAAACTTTTAATTCCCAAAGGCAATCTGATCGAGGTGAAGTTCGAGGATTTCGAAAAAGATTCCATAGGATTAACGGAACGTATTTATAATGAACTAAGCCTTCCGGGCTATGATTTGGCTCAAGCCAATATCAATAAATATCTGGATTCAAAAAAAGGTTTCAAAAAGAATAAATATAAATACGACAGCCGTACCGTTGAACTTGTGGAGAAACACTGGGACTATGCGATAAAAGACTGGGACTATTCCTTATAAACATTAAACCGCCTCGAGGGGCGGTTTTTTGTTGCCATTTAAATATAATTACTACATTTATATATTAATAATCAGAGAATAAAACGAGATGCTATACTTTCTTACTCTACTTTTGGTCGGCCTTATAGTCGTCTGCATTGTAAAACTGGACGGGCTGAAGAAGAACATTCAGATTCTGGAAGGAAAAATAAACCGCCTTCAAAACTTTGTCAACACCCAATCCGAAGCGCAGCCCAAAACAGACAGAGTTGTCTCTCCATTGTTAAATACAGGGTCCGAAAATAAAGTAACCGAACCAGATTCTGTTTTTATGGAGAAAAAAGAAGAAACTACGGAATCCGGACAACTCGCACCGTTATTGAATAATATGGTTCCCGACTCCCAGACAGTCACCGAATACAAAGAAGAGAAAAAAGAAAATATCGAAAGCCAAACCGGTGCATATAATGTTCCTAATAATTTCCCTACTGAAAATCCGTATAACCGGAAGAAATCTGAAAAAAGATCGCTATCCGACAAATTACTTGGAGCAAACCTACTCAGTAAAATAGGAATAGCAACATTCGTTCTAGGAATAGGTTTCTTCGTAAAATATTCCATAGATAACGGTTGGATAAATGAGTTCTGGCGCGTAGCCGTCGGAATATTTACAGGACTGCTACTGATCGGAAGCGGATATGTTCTAAAAAAAAATTACAGGATTTTCTCATCTGTGCTTACGGGAGGCGGTATAGCAGCCCTTTATTTTACTGTCACGATCGCATTCAGGATGCACGGAATGTTTTCTGAAATCACTGCATTTGTGATCCTGACCTTTATTACCGTATTATCCGTATTGCTCTCCCTCTACTACGACAGGAAGGAACTTGCGATCCTATCCCTGCTGGGAGGCTTCACGGCTCCCCTTATGGCAGGAACATACTCATCGAGCATCACAGGACTCTTCTCCTACATTTTTCTTCTTAATACGGGAATGCTGGCACTTTCACTGTTTAAGAAATGGAGAGTAACCGCCGTACTGGCTTTCTCTTGTACAGCAGTATATTACCTGTTAAAACTGGGAACAGACTATTACGGAGAATTATGGCCCGCGACGATCTTCTCGGTCCTCTTCTTTATACAGTTCTATGCAGCTGCCATTCTGGACCACTTAAAAGATGAGAAAAAACTTTCCCCATATATAACGTCCCTGATAACGCTGGACAACTTTCTGATATATATCGGTTTTATATTTATTCTCAGCGACTATGACGGACAATTTTCCGGAATTGTTCCCCTGAGTCTTGCCGTATTGAATGCAGGCGTTTTATTTGTTATGAATAAGTTCGGGGATATCGACAAAAACCTGCAAGCCCTGCTTTTATTGCTTACCGTCGCATTTTTCACGATAGCAATACCTAATCATTTCGACGGATATACGATAACTTTATTCTGGGCTGCGGAACTCTCCGTTCTCGCACTGTTATGGTACATAACAGATATCAAAGCATTCAGGATCAGTCTTTACGTGGTATCGGCATCGGTATTGACAATGTTTACGGAAAATCTTGTAAGTGCTTATATAATTAACGACAATCTTGTTCCGGTCTTCAACCCGGCAGTAATCACAGGAATATGCGTTACTGCTTCATTTGCCGCAGTGTACTTCACCTTCCGCAGAAAAACATATTACGACACACCCTCCAGAATAACGTTTTTAGCAATCACTCTGGTGCTCGCATTTATAATCCCATACTGTGAAATAAAGAATCAGTCTGTAACATATCTGGAATATAATTCGTGGACGAATGTAATTACAACGATGCTGGAATACCAGTTTATAGCGGTATACTTAAGTTTTCTTATAATTATATTCCGAAAAAAACTTCAGGAGAACCTTCCTTCGCTTATAATAGTGTTTGTGACGACTCTTCTTTTTACTAACGGATTTTTCGAATCGACGAAGACACTGGGTGATTCAGTCTTTGCTGAGAATATATATCCGGACTCATTTTTTATTTTTCATCTGATAGGAATTCCATTTACAGCGTTCAATATAAGTATGCTGACAAAATATATTTATAAAAAAAATTTCAGACAGAGCGATATAGTTCTCTGGTTTGCCGCAGCATTCAGTATATATATAATAAGTATAGAAACCGATAACATTGCATTACTCCTTAACCACGAACTATACGGCAATCTTAGAGAAATCCACACATTTGTTTATCCTCTTGTATGGAGCACAATCGCGACATTACTTATGATATGGGGAATTCGTGCGAAAATAAAAATTCTCCGTTCGATATCACTGGCATTCTTCGGATTGATCATTCTTAAATTCTACATTTACGACGTATGGCACATGTCTCACGCAGGAAGAATCATAGCATTTATTATTCTGGGCGGATTATTGACTGCGGTCTCTTTCCTCCAGCAAAGAATAAAAAATTTTATAAAAACGGGAAAAGATAAGGAATTAACGGAATTGGAAGATTGTGAGCAATAGTACAATCTCAAATGCTGTTGGCATAATTTTGGCTTGCTCCGTAGTAAACATATTTAAAGAATAGTACTATGGAAACTGCAACAAAATCAAAACCGGCTAAATCTCAAAGCCCTAACAATCCATCGGGAGCTAATAAAAACGTAGGCGATTTCTTCGGAAGCCTATATTCTTTCAACGTGAGCCTGAAACTTTACCATTGGCACGTAACAGGTAAAGGAAGCTACGCTGAACATATGGCGCTAGATCAGGCATTAGAAACACTAGGCGACGTATTGGACCGTATCGTTGAAACGACTTATGCACTCCTCGAGAATATCGACATCAACGTTCCTCAAACTCCGACTCCGCAGAATATAGTACAGCATTGTACGGACTTCTATAATTACATAAAGGAAGAAAGAGAAGATCTTTTTACCGAAGATTTTCAGGATTCTATCATAGACGACTATCAGGAAGCAATACAGCAACTGCTTTACAGGCTTAAAAAACTTCAATAGTCTGTTACGGATACTTTAAAAAACGGCTCTTAACAGGAGCCGTTTTTTTGTTTTATATGGTTCATAATACAGGGTTATTCAGAACAAAATATGTTGTAGAAACATAATACTTCTTTTTATAAAAAAAATTTATTAATTTTAGTCGTTTTCGTTTTCGACAAATTTAAACTTTAAGATATGAGTGAATTTAGTACTGCATTAATGCTTCTTGCAGTAGGTATGGGAACGGTTTTCGTCATACTACTGTTAATAATATACTTCAGCCAGGGGCTGATAAAACTCGTCAATAAATTTGCTCCGGACGAGACCTTAAAACCTGCGCCTTCGGTCGCAGCTTCCGGAAGCAACGACACCATTCCGCCTAAGATCATAGCAGCTATCACCGCAGCTGTAGGTATGGCGACAAAAGGTAAATCAAAAGTAGTAAAAATCGAAAAAGTAAAATAACAACTAAAACCAATAACTAAATGAGCAGAGAAATTAAATTCAGCCTTTTATACAGGGATATGTGGCAGTCGGCAGGCAAATATGTGCCGAGGGTGGATCAATTGGAGCGCGTAGCACCGGAGATCGTGAAAATGGGATGTTTTGCCAGGGTTGAAACCAACGGAGGTGGATTCGAGCAGGTAAATTTATTATTCGGCGAGAACCCGAATACAGCGGTTAGAAAATGGACCCAGCCGTTCAACGACGCTGGCATCCAAACGCATATGCTCGACCGCGGACTCAACGGACTCCGTATGAGCCCTGTTCCTACCGATGTGAGAAAATTATTCTACAAAGTTAAAAAAGCGCAGGGTACGGATATAGCACGTACCTTCTGTGGACTCAACGATAAGCGCAATATTATACCGTCCATTAAATACGCAAAGGCGGCGGGGATGATCTCGCAGGCGGCTCTGAGTATTACAGTTTCCCCTATTCACACTGTTGAATATTACACCGACATGGCTTACGAACTTATCGAAGCCGGCGCTGACGAAATATGCATCAAGGATATGGCAGGTATCGGACGTCCTGTGTCACTTGGCGAGATCGTAGCGAACATCAAGAAAAAATATCCTGAAATACCTATACAATATCATAGCCATGCAGGTACGGGTTTTTCGGTCGCATCCATTCTGGAAGTATGCAAAGCAGGAGCAGATTTCATAGACGTCGGAATGGAACCACTTTCATGGGGTACGGGACACGCGGACCTTCTTACCGTACAGGCTATGCTTAAGGATGCAGGATTCAAGGTTCCTGAGATAAACATGGAAGCATATATGAAGGTGCGTGCCTTAACACAAGAGTTTATGGATGATTTTCTTGGTTATTATATAAGTCCTCGCAACAGGCTCATGAACTCGCTCCTTATCGGTCCGGGACTTCCGGGAGGTATGATGGGAAGCCTTATGGCTGACCTCGAAACAAATATCGAGAGCATCAACCGCTACATGGAGAAGAACAACAAACCTAAAATATCACAGGACGATCTTCTGATAAAATTGTTCGATGAGGTGGCATACGTATGGCCTCGTCTCGGATATCCTCCGCTCGTAACTCCGTTCAGCCAGTATGTTAAGAACGTTGCTCTGATGAACGTAATGCAGCTGCTCAAAGGCAAAGAACGCTGGAGCATGATCGCTGACGATGTTTGGGACATGATCCTCGGTAAGGCAGGACGCCTTCCGGGTAAACTCGATCCTATAATTATCCAGCTTGCGAAGGAGCAGGGACGCGAATTCTTCGAAGGCGATCCTCAATCGGTATATCCTGACGCACTGGAGGATTATAAACAGAAGATGAAAGATAAAGGCTGGGAGCTCGGTCCGGACGAGGAAGAACTGTTCGAATATGCTATGCACCCTGCTCAATACGAAGCATATAAATCCGGCAAGGCCAAAGCAGACTTCGAGGCTGACATTGCTAAACGCAAAGAAAAAGAAACGATGCCTATAACATCTGCCGCTGAGGTTATCGCACCGCAGACGCTTACAGTGGACGTTAACGGAGAAAAATTCCGCGTAACTATTGCACCTCCGGGAGCGGACATACCTAACGGCAACCAGCGAATCGGCACCCCTGCGGAATCACCTGGCACGGTCACTGCGCCTGATCCGGTAGCGGACGGCAATGCAGAGGATATCGAATCGCCTCTCGAAGGTAAGTTCTTCCTTACGAAGACTCCGTCAGAGACTCCGCTCAAAGTGGGCGACAGCTTCAAGAAGGGCGACACCCTCTGCTATGTGGAGGCCATGAAGACCTACAATGCAATTCTCGCTACAAGGGACGGTGTAATAGTCGCTATTCCGGTTAATAGCGGCGAGACTGTTTACGAAGACGATGTGATACTTAAAATCCGCTAACCGGTATGAATATATTTGAGAAACTGTACGAGATGACCGCTTTTAACAATATTATCGCGGAACCTCAGATACTTATAATGTTCGGGATCAGTTTCCTGTTTCTCTATCTCGGTATAAAGAAACAGTACGAACCGCTCCTTCTCGTACCGATAGCGTTCGGTATATTGCTGGCTAACTTTCCGGGCGGAGAAATGGGCGTTGTGCAGGCTACCGAAGAGAACG
Organism: Rikenellaceae bacterium; assembly: GCA_021201795.1. Taxonomy (GTDB): domain Bacteria; phylum Bacteroidota; class Bacteroidia; order Bacteroidales; family Rikenellaceae; genus JAJBUQ01. Next base: position 99,741 of record JAJQEF010000020.1, on the reverse strand, counting down.
GTATCATGCACAAGACCCTTCTCGAAATCGCCCACGATCATGGTATAATGAACCTGATTTACTATGCCCTTATTAAGACTGGAATACTTCCTCCGATCATCTTCATGGGTGTAGGGGCGCTTACAGACTTCGGTCCGCTTCTCAGGAACCTCCGGCTCGCGATATTCGGAGCTGCTGCACAGGTGGGTATATTCAGCGTGCTTCTTGTAGCGGTATTACTTGGTTTTACATTACAGGAAGCTGGTTCTCTGGGCATTATCGGCGGAGCAGACGGTCCGACAGCGATCTTCACGACGATCAAACTCGCACCACACCTTCTGGGACCTATCGCCATTGCAGCATATTCCTACATGGCACTTGTTCCGGTGATAATTCCTCTGGTAGTGAAACTATTCTGTACCAAGAAAGAACTTATGATAAATATGAAAGAACAGGAACGTCTACACCCTTCCAAGAACGAGATCAAGAATATGAGGGTTGCGAAGATAATATTCCCTATCGCTGTCGGAACGTTGGTCGGTATAATCGTACCGTCATCCGTTCCTCTTGTGGGTATGCTTATGTTCGGCAACCTCGTTAAAGAGATCGGAGCTAACACTTCACGCCTATTCGATGCGGCTTCGGGAGCGATCATGAACTCCGCTACCATATTTCTCGGACTATCCGTAGGGGCGACCATGACAGCAGAAGCGTTCCTCGACTGGAAGACTATCGGTATAGTAGTGGGAGGATTTCTCGCGTTCGCAATTTCTATTGCGGGCGGTATCTGTTTCGTAAAGATATTCAATCTATTCACAAAAAAGAAGATCAATCCGCTTATCGGTGCGACAGGTCTGAGCGCAGTTCCTATGGCGTCGCGCGTAGCAAACGAGATAGCGGTCAAATACGATCCGCGCAATCATCTGCTCCAATATGCTATGTCGAGTAATATATCCGGTGTTATCGGATCGGCAGTAGCAGCAGGGGTACTTATCTCTTTTCTTTCTTAGATCAATGATTCATACTCATAACAAAATAAGGTTCCGGATTACGGAACCTTATTCATTTCAAAATATTTTTTAATGGATACTTCCAAAGAAGCGTCTGGATTTACAGCTAAATAATTACCAAAACGTTATTATTTTTCTCTGCCTAACTTCACGCTCAGACAACAGAAGTCTTCAAACTAAGAATAATTCGGTTTATTAACGTAAATTAATTTACATGCCGAAAATAAAAGAAATCTCAAGCTATAGCTTATCTACGGCTTCTTTCAGCTGTCCGAGTGCAAGCTTAATATTAGACATCGGAGTTCCTATATTCATTCTCATGAATCCTTCCCCGCCCGGTCCGAACATCTCGCCATCGTTCAATGCGAGCCTTGCGTCGTTTACGAACAAAGATACCAACTGTTCATGGTTAAGGTCCAATTCACGGCAGTCCAGCCATACAAGGAAGGAAGCCTCCGGTTTAATTACTTTTATCGTAGGAATATTTTCATCTATAAAATCCGCTACATAGTTTACATTTTTTTCGATGTAGGCAAGCATCTGCTTCATCCACTCGTAACCGTAAGTAAACGCAGCTTCCGCAGCGATTGCCGAGAATATCGAAGGATCGCTTAATTCATTAGCTTCGAGCCAGCTGTAAAATTCGTGCCTTAGTTTATCGTCCGGAATCACTGCGTAGGAACTTACGATACCTGCGATATTGAACGTTTTAGAAGGTGCGGCGAATGTTATCGAATTCCTGCGAGCCTCATCCGATACCGTAGCGAACGGAGTATGTCTGTTTCCGTAAAGAGCCATATCCGAATGTATCTCATCGGATATAACCAGGACATTATTTTTATAACATATTTCAGCCAGATGTGCAAGCGTCTCTTTTCTCCATACCCTTCCTCCTGGGTTATGTGGATTGGAAAGTATGAACAATTTACAGCCTTTTATAACCGATTCCAACTGTTCGAAATCCATCTGATACTGCCCAGCGACCAATTTGAGCTGGTTGTTTACCACCGTCCGTCCGTTCTTCTCTGTTGTAATGCGGAACGGATGGTAAACGGGCGGCTGTATTATAACTTTGTCGCCTGGTTTAGTGAAATAATTCATTACCATTGCTATTCCCTTCACGACTCCGGGAATGAACGCGATCCAGTCATTTTTAAGATCCCACCCATGGAGGTTTTTGTTCCATTCGACGATGGACTTTTTGTATCCAGGGGAATTACGGGTATATCCGAATATAGGGTGTTCAAGTCTTATCTTCAGGGCATCCAAGATAAAATCCGGTGTCTCGAAATCCATATCAGCAACCCACATAGGCATAATATCCTCTCTACCGTAAAGAAATTTCAGGGCATCTGTTTTAACCGCACCGGAACCACGCCGTTCGATAATCTTATCGAAGTCATATTTTTTCTCCATATAATCTCTGATTTTTTTGCAAATATAGTGAAAGGGGAGTACAATCGTGAAAACTTGGATTCAAAGATTGTTGAGTCGCATCCTATATTCTGTAAATAGTAAGGTGGGCGAAATTGTTCAAATTTATTTGCAAAAGATCTCCCGGACGACTCCTATATTCTTTAAAAATATTACTTTAGCAAAATAATACCATAAATGTGGTATGAAAATACCGCCTCATTGTTATAACTGTCGGTAATATTCTTGCATATCTTTGCAATAAGAAAAAACACTAAAAAATATAAAACGATGGCAAAAATCGCAAAACAACTTACAGAGCTGATAGGCAACACACCTTTGCTCGAACTGTCGAACTTCAATAAAGCCAAAGGCTTGGAAGCAACAGTAGTTGCAAAACTCGAATCATTCAACCCGGGCGGAAGCGTTAAGGACCGCATAGCCAACGCCATGATCGAAGATGCTGAGAAAAAAGGAAACCTTAAAAAAGGAGTAGAGATAATCGAACCTACCAGTGGTAATACAGGGATCGGTTTAGCACTTGTCTCGGCTGCCAAAGGTTATAAACTTACTCTCACAATGCCTGAAACCATGAGCATCGAGAGACGCAACCTCTTAAAAGCATTAGGAGCAAATATAGTTCTTACTCCGGGTGCGGAAGGAATGAAAGGTGCGATAGCCAAAGCTAATTCTTTAAAGGAAGAAAATGAGAATGCTATCATTCTCCAGCAATTCGAGAATCCTGCCAACCCTGCTATTCACGTAGTTACTACGGCGGAAGAGATATGGAGGGACACTGACGGCAAAGTGGATATCTTCGTGGCAGGTGTAGGAACCGGCGGAACTGTAAGCGGTATAGGTAAGAGATTGAAAGAGCTCAATCCGAACGTAAAAATAGTTGCTGTAGAGCCTGAGGATTCTCCGGTATTATCTGGAGGCAATCCCGGTCCTCATAAAATACAGGGAATCGGTGCAGGATTTGTCCCCAAGACATTTAACGGAGATGTAGTAGACGAAATTTTGAAAGTATCGAACGACGATGCTATCAGAACCAGCCGCGGACTTGCAGGGAATGAAGGATTATTAGTCGGAATATCATCCGGAGCTGCGGCTTATGCGGCATCCATATTGGCGGAACGCCCCGAAAATAAAGGTAAATTAATTGTGGCGGTACTTCCGGACACAGGTGAAAGATATCTTTCTACGGTACTTTACGCATTCGAAGAATATCCTTTATAGAAATACCTACTTAATTTAGTTAAGTTTGTTAATAGATAATAAATAGCGGAGCATTAAATACAATACTCCGCTATATCTATTATTCCTGATTTCATCGCATATCTTGTAGCTTCCTGAATATTGTTTACATCCAGTTTGCGAAAAATATTTTTCTTATGGGTAATAACCGTGTGAACGCTTAAATTACGCTGAGCGGCTATCTCTTTTGCCGATTTGCCGAGTGATATCTCTCTCAGTATCTCCACTTCGGTAGCAGTCAGGCTTACATCTGTTTTTACAGGTGTAGTAAGTCTGGTTCCCAGAAGATGGTTGCTGATCGAATTACAGATAAACCGTCCCCCATGAATGGAAGAATTAAAAGCCATCTCAATTTCAGCGACGGAACACGTTTTCAGAACCACGCTTATATTATAATTACACTGTACTATTCTTCTTAAAAGCACGTCGTTAAGGGTCTCGGAAAAAAGGATCCATGAAGTTTTAGGGAATCTCTCCTGTATTATCGCCACATCGTCTATGCTGGAAAAATCAAAAAGAGTATAGTCGAGAAACACAACCGCATCCTCTGATTCCAACAAAAATTTTACAAGTTCCTGTTTATCGGACGCAGAAACAATATCTGCAATCTCATCTTTATCAGAGAATAGGAATCGCAGTCCCGCATTTGTAATTTCCTGATTATCGGCAAGAATTAAAGTTTTCATTATTTTTCCTCCAGTGCCTGATGAAAGTCATGCAGTATATCCCGATAATTTTCCAACCCTACGGAAATTCTTACAGTAGTCTGGCGTACGTTCATTTTAACACGAGTCGGTTCATCAAACGTGCCATATATGGTGCTCGCAGGATGTATGGCAAGAGTTTTATTATCAAATAGATTAGTCGAGCGTTTTACAAGCCGCAAATTATTTAAAAATTTAAAACATGCTTCGCGAGACTCGAGATCGAAAGTGAACATCGCTCCGGGCGAATCTCCGAACTGAAGTTTACTGATATCATAAAATTTATTATCAGGCAGCGCAGTGTAATTTACTGATTTTACACCTTTAAAGGCTTTCATTCCATCAACAACTTTGCGGGCGTTGGAGGTAGCTTTCTCGAATCTGACCTGCAAGGTCTCGAGTCCGAGGGACTGCATATAAGCTGTCTGCGGAGTCATATACGAACCGAGGTTGCGGTGTATTTCTTTTCTCATTTTCGCCGTGAAAGAATTGTGACCGAAGCCCCTGGCAAACTCCGCAAGTTTTTTAGATTTAGTCCAGTCAAAAATACCGTAATCGATACTCAAGCCTCCTATGGAAGTAGCTCCTCCGGAAATATATTTTGTGCTGGAAACAATCTCTATATTAACACCGAAGTCCTTCGCATGAAACACCGTGAACGGAACGATGGTCGTATCGGCAATCAACGGCACTTCTTTTTCAATACATATGGCAGACAACTTTTTCAGGTCCACAACTTCGAGCTGGGGATTGGTTATTATCTCAAGAAATACCGCACAAGTATTTTCATCGATATTATTACGGACATCTTCTTCCGATGTAAGGTCACAGAATCTCGGTTCGACGCCGAATTCCCGGAGCGTCGAATTGAAAAAAGAAAATGTATTACCGAATAAATGATGTGAAGTAACGATATTGGCACCGCTGTATGCCAGCGCAATTATGGTATTACATATAGCTGCCATGCCGGAATTAAATGCAACCACGTCGAGCGCACCGGTTATAGCCTTAACCCTGTTCTCGAAATTCTGTACAGTAGGATTAGTTATGCGGGAATAAGCGTGCTCCGCGGAACGTCCCGTAAAGGCGCTCTCCATTTGTTCCGCTGTTTCGAACTCGAATGCAACCGTATTATACATGGGCATCGAGAGGGAATTATAAGTATCCGGCTGAGGGTATGGATTATGCAAAATTATGGTTTCCGGGAATAAATTCTCTCTCTTTTTCATATACGTCACATTTGATTAATACCTGCAAATATACATAGATAAAGTGGAGATTATAGATAAATCATAATAAAAATGTCGTGATTTTTTTCACGACATTATACAATTTTATCGACTAAATATACCTTGTGATCACTGCTTTCTCATTACTCGGGAAGTTATGTTGCCCAGAACATCCGGATCCCCGGTATAAACGACTATTCCCGAACTTCCTCCATTGATCCATAATGTACGGTATGGGGAGACCACTGCCGTTCCGCTTCCGGATTGAGTTATATTTACTTCGTCGGCATTCAGAAATTCACAGTCGAATTTATCCCGGTTGGTTGAAATGATCTTAAGTTCTCTACATTGGCCGCTCATATTTATCTGCCCTGTTCCACTGGCATTGACATAAATATTATCTCATTCGACATTCATGAGCTCCAATCTGCCACTGCCTGATGTTCTCACCTCGATATCCGGTGCGACAGGAGCCTTAACAGTAACAGAAGCACTTCCGTCATTCCTGACATATTTAACGGCGAGAGGCATGAACACAGTGACCGAATTTCTCGCTTTTGTGAGTGAGACCCCATCTTTATAGCGAATATGAAGGGTATCTCCCGACGATACGACTTCGATATACTCACGATGGTTTTCGTAAACGGTAATATTGACTATTCCACTTGTGCCTTCGATTAACTGAACCTGTCCGTCTATCGATACACGGATACAATTAAAAGAAGGGTTAACATGTTCTACATTGGTGACCTGTTTTCCACTGCCTTTGATTTTTGTTTTGGAGGGGGAAGCAGAGGCAAAGATCAGCAACGATAAAACCAAAAGGGTAATATAGGGCTTTATCATAATAATATATTTTATGACAAAGATAAAAAAAATAAGGAGGACGCCTATACCTGCGTCCTCCAGTTAAACATTACTCCGACTCTTTCGAGAATGCATTTCTAAGCAGTCCATCTATCGCCAGAAGATCGAAATCATCTTTGATAACGTGTTCTGCAAATAGCATTTCTTCGTCGAGTTCGGCATCATCAATCAGAGATTCATCGTAATTTTCTTTCATAGGCAAATATGTTTTTTTGGTATAACGGAATTTGTCGGCTGATATTGTCTCCGATTAGTTTAAAACCAATTGTTTCTCTTCAATCAGTTTTCTGAGATTGATGAGTGCATATCGCATACGCCCCAAAGCAGTGTTGATACTCACGCCCGTTTGCTCGGCAATTTCCTTGAAACTCATATCAAGATAGTGCCGCATAATAACTACTTCTTTCTGTTCAGCAGGAAGATACTCCACCAACTTACGGATATCGGAAGTTATCTGATCCGAGATCATAGTTTCCTCTACCGTCCGGTCGGAATATTTCTTGTTGTTCAGCAGATCGTAGCCTGCATCTTCGTTACGCACGTTATTTTGTTGTTTTTGTCTGCGGAAATGGTCAATTACCTGATTATGGGCAATTCTCATAACCCACGCCAGAAACTTACCGTTATCCTCATAACGGCGCTCTCTTAAAGATTTCACTACCTTAATAAAGGTTTCCTGAAAAAGGTCGTCTGCCAAGTCCGGGTCTTTAACCATCATTCGGATATAATCAAATACCCTTTTGCGGTGTCTTTCGATCAACACGGAAACAGCGTCTCCGTTGCCTGAGGAATAAGCGGTCAGCAACTCCCAATCGTTCATTTTTGTTAGATTCATTCTACTCAAGTTTTTTGTTAAGAGTAGATTTTAATCAATAGGCAATTAATTTTAGGTTAGACTTACGCAAGATAAATATTAAAAATTTAAC
>JAJQEF010000020.1:0-92346 GCA_021201795.1 Rikenellaceae bacterium | reverse complement strand
TTTTAAAACAGATGCAATTCATGTGCCAGAAAGTCACATTTATTAATTTTTAAGACAGAAAAAATGATATAATTAAACCAAAACTCTAAGAGTCCTTATTCTATCAAAGAAAGATTGGCTTTTGCGTACGCTCTCGTGCAGAAATTGAAATGCCACCATTCTGTTTTCAAAGGCATGAATCCGGCCCCTTTCATAACTTTCCTCAACAATTCCCTGTTAAGTCGTTCACTCTCGGTGATTTTACCCTTTGCAACCAGTTCTTGTTCCTTATCTATATTCGATTCCTTCCCGAGAAAATCAAAATCGGTTCCCATGGAGAGCGGCGCACCACTATCGTCCGCTATCGTTATGTCCACAGCCATACCGTAGTTATGAAGGCCGCCACCGTTTTCAGGACTGGAAACGTATATATCCATACTGGTTCCCCTGACTTTATCTTTCATATTCTTCTGCACTGCCATCGGTCTTGCAGCATCATATACAAGGAGTGTATATCCCGGATTTTCTTTTTTCAATAATTGCTGCGCCCTGACAACGGCCTCGGCAGCCTCAGGCCGGAGAAATGCCTTGTTTATATCATCGTAAAGAACCTCCCCTACAAAATTATCAGCGGTCGCATATACGAGTTGTACCAGTATGGACGGGTCCAACTGCTTAATATCCACAAGCCCCATTGAAGCCATCCGCTGCTCCGTTTCACTATAATTAAGATGCGCCTGGGCATTCATTCGTTGCATATTTAAAAGAAGAAAAACAAATAACAACGTTTTTGAAATGAATTTTATTGATGCCATATTTTTCACTTATTATTTAGACAAATGTATATTTTTTATGTTACTTTGCACGTGAATGGGAAAAGTCAATCTCGAATATTTTTTTGCCAGACGTATTGCTGCTGAAAAAGGTGGCAGAACCAATATGGTAATGGTAAGGGTCGCAACAATAAGTGTTGCGATAGGACTTGCCGTTATGATAATCTCATTAAGCATTATATTCGGTTTCAAAAAAGAGATAACAGACAATCTGACCGGATTCATGTCCCATGTGCAGATAAAACATTATGATGACCGAGATCCTTTGGAGGCGCGTCCAATCTCATCCGACCAGCCATTTATCGATGCCATACAAAAACTGCCCCATTTTAAAAAACTGAATCGCTATGCGCTTAAATCAGGAATAATAAAAGGAGAAGAAGTAATCGACGGGATACTGCTAAAAGGAGTGGGCGCAGATTATGACTGGAGTTTTTTCGAGAAAAATCTTGCAGAAGGCACTCTCCCTGTAGTATCGGACAGCGCACGTAATAAAAACGCCCTGATCTCACAAGGACTCGCTTCTCAGATGCGGCTCGGCATAGGCGACCGTATGGAGTTAATGTTCATCCAGGATCCTCCCCGCACTGACAGATTTACTGTCTCAGGAATTTACCATACTGATCTTACCGATCTGGATAATATTATGATCCTGACAGATATAAGGAACGTTCAACGGCTGAATAATTGGAGCAGTTCTGAAATTTCCGGTTTCGAAGTAACAGCGGACGATTTTAGTTTTATAGAAACATTTAGTTACGATATCTTTGCTCTGTTGAATTCAATGTCGAAAGAGATCACGGAACCTTTGGTAGTCATTGACCTTAAGGAAAATAATCCACTGATCTTCGACTGGCTGGACACGCACGATCTCAATGCTGTTATTATAATAGTTATAATGCTGCTGGTCGCAGTTTTCAATATGATCGCAGCATTACTGATAATATTATTGGAAAAAACCCAGTTCATCGGAATAATGAAGTCTCTGGGAATGAAAACTTTCACGATACAGAAAATCTTCATAGCACGATCCTCGTACATAGTTTTAAAAGGAATGTTATTCGGAAATATTATCGGACTTGCACTGTGCTTTATCCAGGAAAAAACAGGAATACTGAAACTCGATGCCGAGGGATATTTTCTATCCAAAATTCCTGTATATATCGATTGGTTCTACATTATTCTGCTGAATGCAGGCGTATTCGTGTCCATTATCATACTTCTTACCATACCTACCACGATCGTTTCCGGCATCCGTCCTGAAAAAACGATAAGATTCGAATAGACATGACTGTTAAACCATACGAAAAAAACGAATCGAAAAAAAAGCAGGTCAAAACGATGTTCGACCGCATAGTTTTTCGCTACGATCTGCTTAATCATGTGTTGTCTTTCGGAATCGACAAAAGATGGAGAAAAAAAACAGTGTCATTAGTAGACAGGAACAATCCGGCCTCCATACTCGATCTGGCCACCGGAACTGGGGATATGGCGTTTATGCTATCCCGTAAAATTCCCGGAGCGATTATACACGGAGCGGACCTTTCTCCGGAGATGCTTGCTATTGCAAAAGAGAAAGCACTTAAAAAAGACCTCGATTCACATCTGACATTTGAAGAAGCGGACGGGGAGAATCTTCCGTATGAAGACAATACCTTCGATGCCGTAACGATTGCCTTCGGGATACGGAACTTCGAAGATATACCCAAGGGATTGGAACAGATTTACAGGGTGCTGCGCAGCGGAGGAAGGTATTATATACTTGAATTCTCGATGCCGGGAAATACTATAATCAATAAATTGTATACTTTTTATTTCAGGAAATTCCTGCCGTATATCGGAGGTCTTGTTTCCGGCGACCGCAAAGCATACAGATACCTACAGGAATCGGTGGAAAATTTTCCTTATGGCGAAAGATTTGTCCGGATTCTTTCCGACACTGGTTTTAAAGAAAATAAAATGATAAATTTGACGTTCGGACTTGTAAAGATATATACTGGAATAAAAAAATGAAAAAATTAATTTTAATAGCATTAGCGATATTAACTTTTGCTTCATGCAAAATAAACGACGATGCGGACATAAGGCTACTGCAAGTAACTAATTTCGAAACCCACGGAGTAACATTATCTAAAGCAAGGATATCGGTTTCCGCTGAGATTTACAGCAGCGCCAACCGCAGGTTCAGTATATCCGACGCAGAATTGGCTCTCAATAATGGTTCCGGAAGGGAACTTCTCAGAGCAAAACTCACTGATGGAATTACTATCAGAAAAAAAAGAGTAACGGAGATTACAATTCCACTGGACATAAAATACGACATGCCAGGTGCCATGCTCGTGATGAGCGAAGGATCGATTGATAAAATCCTGGAGAGCGATATAACGGTAAGCGGATATCTTAAATTCAAAAAATCAATAATAGGACATAAATACGAAATAGACAATATGCCGCTTAAGGAATTTATGGAATTCACCGGTATTGACGATATATTTTAAACTGAAAAATTCATCCGATGATACGAAAAAGTCTTTTATTACTTTTCTTTATTACATCGTCCGTAAAGATGTTTTCTAAGGACATAGAGCTGAAAAACTCTTTACGGCAGTCCGATCCGGTTACCGGAACCAGCGTTACGGTAAATGAACACGGAAGTGCAGCATCTGCGACAAATTCATCTCCTGTGTATCCTGAAAAAAAGATTCGCGGATACAGGGTAAGGATATTTTTCGACAACGGACAGGATGCAAGGGTGAGATCCAACACCGTTCTGGAACAATTCAGGAATAATTTTCCGGATATTCCGGTATATTGGTCCTATGATAATCCTTATTTTAAAGTTACCGTAGGCGACTGCCTTACATCGGAAGAAGCGATAGTTATCTGGGGAAGAGTGAAGAACGTCTATGACAAGGCATTTGTTGTAAGGGAGGATATTCCATTGAAAAATTTTATGTACTCACCTGCCGTTATTCCTGAAACGGAAGAAATTCCCGAATACGACAGTAACAGTACCTTATAATAAAAATTTAAAGAGGAGGAACCATCATTCCTCCTCTTCTTTTTTCACTGTATTGCGTCGTTTCCTTCTGAAGAGATCGCTGAAAGAATCGAAATCTTTCTTATAATATAATCCTACACCGCTCTCCTGTAAACCCTGATTTTCATCGAAACGATCGATAGTACGGGTAAATGCCCGGGCGCGCAGATTACCTATTCGATCGAAAATATACGTTATATAAAAATCCCCGGATAGCTGGTTTGCATTATTATTGACAGTGTTAGTCTGATTATTACCGAGATTGTAGTTAGCTTCCGCTTCTATAAGCAGTTTATTAGGTATTATCTCCTGCGAATACGAGAAATCTATTTCATCCGACGACACATCGCTCTTGGGCCTGTATCCGAAATTAAACCGCAGGCGGTCGTTGGAGAACCAGCTGCTCAGTTGGTTAGTAAGAAATTCTACTCCCGTCGAAACAGTCGCCATCGTTCCGATATTGCTCGTCGAATTATTATCCACATAAAAGCTATTCGTTGCCAGCAGCCAGATAAATTGCGTGGACTTCATTTCCTGTGTATTCATTGCATTATGTACGGCACTCTGTATTTCCGTATCCGCAGTAGGAACACGTACATCGAAATTTATCGTAGGCTGAGTCAGTTTATCCGTCAATAAAATCACACACTCCACAGGAACGTTCTGCCTATAAGACTCGTTCATCAAAGGAGCAATAGAAGCCCTGAGTTTGTAAACAGCCTGAATATCCAGATTGGCGCTCAAAGGGTCCCCTGTCCATTGTATGCGGCTATCCCTCTCTATCGAGAACTGTTTGCTCGCCGGAAGGTTGGGAAGACTGAAATCATAGGTTCCCTCGACAATTTCAAAGTCTCCGGCCATAGTAAACAGATTTTCATTTGGTTTTATCCCCATTCCTATGGTTCCTGTTCCCTTTGCATTTATCTCATTTTTATTATCAGTGTCCATCTGAAGCTTAATCTCGAGTCCGGGATTTATATCCATTGTAATATCTATCTCCAGATCACTTTTGGTCTCCCGTCTCTGCTGGGTTCTCATTCTGCTCCTCAGTTCCTTCCTGCGAGAGATATCCGTTCTATCGGTAGTATCGCGCGGGGTGCGGAAATAAATGAAATCGGCTTCGGATATGGAAGCGGCATCATCGATCGGTATCACTATCCTGGAATTCGCTTCCGTATTTGCATATATATCCATAAAAACGTTGCGTTTGTTTCCCCGGACGCCAACTCTCCCGGAAGCATATACCCTTCCGTAAAATATATCGTTATCATTAGCAGTAGTATTAAGGGCCAACAATTTATCCGGATATACGCGGACATCATAGTTCATATCGGCAAGATACTTCGTGGTAAGTGCCAGCTCGAGACCGGCATCTCCACCACTATCATCATATAATCTCCCCTTAAGTTCCAGATTATTGTTAATCACATTAACCATAGTGTCATACAGGTGATACCGCACATTCGTAAAATCCACGGTAGTGGAAAAATCCCTTATAGCTATGGTTCCATTAAGTAACGGTTTATTCCCTGTGCCCGTAAGTTCTATTTGAGTATGTGCGGTTCCTTCTATATCCCTGAGAACTCCATCAAGGAACGGGCTTAAAAATATAAGATCAGTATAAGGAATATCTGCCTTAACAAAATAATTTTTTTCTTTAGGAACATAATGCCCATCAATTATTTTAACATTTTGATCCGTCATCAGGGATACGACTATTCTGTCATTATCATTATCCCAAACCGTATTAAATTTACTGTCTGGCAAAGCGCGGTCGTTAATTACGACATTATTAAAGTTTATCTGCGAATAAAACAACCTGTCTCCGGTAACACCTGTTATATCTGCATCACCGTCTATGGTACCAGAAACCTTGAATCCGAAGCGATCTACGAAAGCGGATAAAGGTGCAAGGTTAAAATTTTTCATCGCCAATTTAAGGGTATCTGAGGAATTATCCGAAATTATACCGTTTACCGTTAGCTGCTGACCTTCGCTCTGTATCCGGAACCTATCGATCTCAATTTTCCCATTCCCGAAAAATATAGAACGCGAAACTATGTTCCAGGAATTTTCTCCCATTACAAGGCGGGAAGTATAAAACCGTGTGGTGATGGTGCTCTTCGATGTGACCGTATCGTATACGGTCGAAGACACGGTATTTATAATCGCCGAAGTTTTATTGAGTTCATTTTTGAATCCTGCCGAAATATTTATTTCATTATTTTTTGCGCCTCCGTGAAGAGAAAAATCAGGCATATAGAAATTTCCGAAACCAAGCTCGGAAGTACGGAGATACACTGCGATGGAATCCGATTGATTCATATTCGTGAAGCTTAGTCCGGATGCATAGGCAGTTTTATACTCCACAAGCTCGGATTCCAGCATTACGGAAAAATCCTCACTGAGCGGATTAAAAATAAAAGAGAGGTTGGTTCCCTCCGACACCCGTAATTCAGGCACGATAGCCGAAACGAAATTCCTGTTTCCTTTAATATTAGCCTTTACAATATAGTAATCCCTTATTGTACTGACAGTTTCCGTCCTGCTGCGCATCTCGAGCTCCTCTACGAGGTCGATTCTTCTTGTAAATGAAGATATGTATTTTGAAAGGGTGTTTTCGAAATACGGAATCATATCCGCATAATTCAATTTCGTATGAAGCTCAACGTCCATAATATCCGAATATAGCGCCAACATTTTGTTGTGGTCGTTATTTTCGGCTATAAGCCTTACATTTTCCGAACGGACCGTATCGCTGTTGAACAAATATTGTAAATCCGTTATTTCCCCGTATCCATTTATATCGTCTATATTAAAACCTTCAGCATTCATATACATGTTCATACTTATAACTGCCACCGAATCGCGTTTATTTAGATTCAGTTTTCCCAGATCCGCATTTATAATATAAAGTTCAAGGTCGTAGTCCGGAAGTTCTCCGGTAAAATCCATTATACCCGATACTGTAAGTTCCGCGTTCCTGTCGTAGGAAGATATTTTTCCTTCATAATAATCCTTACGGATAATACCATCCGCCTCAATATTATTATAGGTGTAATCGTTAAAGAACAGGGATTCTATATTGATGCGGGCCAGAATATCCACATTCGCAGAAGAGATCGTACCTTCTACCTCGGCTCCCATAGTTACTTCTCCCAGTTTACCGAAAGAAATAATATTGCCGGCACTCACATTATCCAGAATTACATTCCCCTTTATCCGGCTGCCCGTATTATCCGGAATGAGATCCATTTTCAAATCCACATTTCCCGCATCCGTAATTAATCTTCCCTCTGCACTGAAATCGGAAAAAAGACCGTTAAAACTTCCTGTTAGATTTATATCTCCCAAACCGTCGATATATTCCAATACCTTTCCAAGATCATTTCCTGTTATACCCCTGTAAATACGATCTATATCGGTATCTTCAGTAACAAGCCTGTTTACATCGAACCTAAACTCCGTCTGGGCCGCTTCCGGCAGTCCGCTCATGGAAAAATCGACATCGAGTAGTGTATTATTATTTATTTTCGTATTTCTTAAATATCCTTTCATGTCCGATACCGGCCCCTGAACACTTCCTCTCGGAATTACGACTGTAAAATCCCATGTTTGGAAGGAAGGCGCAAAAAATGCTATGGTCCTGAAATCGACAAAACAATCGTCCATTACTGAATTTAAAGACACATCATCTAAAAATTCATTAAAACCGCTCCAATCATCATAGTTAAAACCAAACTCAGTCATTGTGATCCGGGAGTATTCATCCCTTATCCGCAGATCATCCAATTTAATAGCCTGCGGAGATACCGATATATCGGCAATACTGAGCTCCCTGCATTCGAATCCGCTTTTTTCTTCAAAAGACAGACTCTTTATCTCAGCCGTGATAATATCATTCTCCAGATTGAATTTCGGAATTTCAAGGTGTATCCCGGAGACATCGAGATCGGTAAAGTTAACGCCGTACGGTCTTTCGATAAATTCATATTTTTTCATGGAAAAGCGCATACCGTGAACTTTTACAAAACCGCTTCTCAGATAAAAATCCCTACGGTCCTTTTTCTCTTCATTTTTAAATTTAGAAAATACAGCAGAAAGATTAGAGGTCAGCGTAGAATCCTGCCGAAGGTTCATAACCGCATTGGCAACTGTAACATCCCCGAACCTCAATACATTCCTGGCCGGACTGTATCCCCTGAAACCCACATCCACATGACCGGCATATATCAACGTATCACCTTCGAAATCCTCCAGATATACACCCTTCAGAACGACCCTGTTAAACAATTTCAGATCGATATGTTCAATCGTTACGGTAGTTCCGAGATAGTTACTGAATATATTTGCTGCCTTGGATATGACAAAGTTCTGTACGGAATTTATACTCAAAAGTACCGATAGGAATACCGGAACAGTAATAACTGTCAAAATAAGGATCGAAAATACTGACAATATTATTTTTATAAATTTCCGCATTTATGCTACATTTGTGGTACAATTTTAATAAAAAAAATCGGCATATCGGCCGTCCGAATTTACCATCTGGTCGCTGCTGTTTATTTTATACGTGTTTTACCCGGAATTATTATGGATATTACGATATTAGGAATTGAATCTTCATGCGACGATACTTCGGCGGCAGTAATCCGTAACGGCATCTTGCTGTCGAATGTAATTGCAGGACAGGAGGTCCACCGTAAATACGGGGGGGTCATACCGGAACTCGCTTCACGCGCGCACCAGCAGAATATAGTACCGGTAGTGGACACGGCCCTTAAAGAAGCCGGCGTTTCCATGGATGATATCGATGGGATAGCTTTTACAAGAGGCCCCGGACTTCTCGGCTCTCTCGTCGTGGGAGTATCGTTCGCAAAAGGTTTGTCTCTTGCCAAAAATATTCCCCTACTGGAGATCAACCACTTGAACGGTCATGTCCTTTCCCATTTTATCGACGTTCCTGAAAAAGAAACCCCGCATCCAGAATTCCCATTCATTTGTCTGCTGGTTTCAGGAGGAAATTCGCAGATAATTCTTGCAAAAGGCCCTGAGGATATGGAGATTATCGGAGAAACCATCGATGACGCAGCTGGTGAGGCATTCGACAAATGCGCTAAAATAATGGGACTTCCTTACCCAGGGGGTCCAGTGATAGACAAGCTCGCAAAAGAAGGCGATCCGAGTAAGTCCCGTTTTGCAAAACCGTCGGTAGACGAATTGAATTACAGTTTCAGCGGACTGAAAACATCATTTCTTTATTTCCTGAAAAAAGAAATGGCAGCCAATCCGTCTTTTATCGAAGAAAACAAAAATGACCTTTGCGCATCATTGCAGGCAACAGTCACGGAGATACTGATGAACAAGCTCATCAAAGCCTCTAAGCAATACGGCATAACGCAGATTGCTATCGGTGGAGGCGTATCGGCAAATTCAGGTTTGAGAAATGCCGTTGAAAAAGAAGGCATAAAACGCGGCTGGAAAACTTACATTCCGGAATTCAGATTCACCACGGACAACGCGGCCATGATAGCCATGGCGGGCCATTACAAATACATCAACAAAGACTTCAGCAGACTGGACGTTTCTCCGGAAGCACGCAATAACTTTTGACAATGAAATACCTGCTTAGCGATATAGCTGAAATTACATCCACTCAACTGGCAGGCGCAGATCAGACTGTCCGCAACGTAATAACAGACAGCAGAACTGCAGGATCGTTACCGGACAATTCTATTTTCATTGCCATCGCAGGAAAAAATCACGACGGACATTTCTATATTGCCGACATGTTTAAAAGAGGAATCCGCTCCTTTTTAGTCGACAGGGGATTCGATATTTCTTCATATCCTGAAGCATCATTTATTATTTCGGATAACAGCCTTAAAACTCTGCAGAAACTCGCGGCATATCACCGGAGCAGATTCAAGGGGAAAATAGTGTCTGTAACAGGAAGCAACGGAAAAACAATAGTAAAAGAATGGATCGCTCAATTATGCCCTAAAGATATTAAACTGTTCCGCAGTCCGAGAAGCTTCAATTCAAGCTTAGGAGTTCCTTTGTCTCTACTTATGCTGAACGGAGACGAAGATATGGCAATAATCGAGGCCGGCATCTCTTTGCCAGGAGAAATGGACGTTCTTGAAAAAATAATTAAACCGGACATAGGACTGATAACGAATATAGGTACAGCGCATAACGAAAACTTCATTTCCCAAAGACATCTTGCCGAAGAAAAGATCAGACTTTTCAAAGACTCTGAAACGATCATATTCCATAGCGGACATGTCAACGAGGCGGAAAAGATTCGGGAATTTTATCCTGACAGAAGATTGTTTACGATCGGACAGGAAGGGATACTTAAATACGAAACAGATAAAACGGGGATATTAAAGTTAAAATACGGTGAAAAAATTTTTATTGTGAAACTTAGCTTTACAGATCTTCCTTCGGTCGAAAATACAGTTGCGGCCATCGGGGTTCTGCTTGCGGCAGGAATTCCACCTGAAAAATTTATCGACAACATGTCAAGGCTCGCCCCTGTAATAATGAGGATGGAGCTGATAGAAGGAATAAACGGATCGAGGATCGTAAACGATAGTTATAATTCCGATATAAATTCGCTGTCCGCATCTCTCGACTATCTCGAGTCTATCGCTGGCAGCGAAAGAAAAATAGTCATACTTTCCGACATTTTAGGAACCTCGTCGGATGATGATATTGAACTTTACAGGGAAGCTAATAAATTACTTATAGACAAAGGAATTGTCAGATTAATCGGCATCGGACGCAATATAAATTTATGCAAGGATGTTTTCACGCTTCCTAAAGAAATTTTCTCCACAACAGAAGAATTCCTTCGACACATCGAGAAAAAAGATTTCTCAAATTCAGCTATTCTGGTAAAAGGTAGCAGAGAATTCCGTTTTGAAAAAATTACACGCATTTTAGAAAATAAAATTCACTCCACTATACTGGAAGTGGATATGGACGCCATGCTGCACAATCTGAATCATTATCGAAACAAACTGCGACAGGGAGTTAAAACTATGGCAATGGTAAAAGCTTTCTCTTATGGGAGCGGCTCATTTGAAGTAGCCTCCATGCTTCAACACCATGGCGTGGATTATCTGGCTGTAGCATTTGCAGACGAAGGGATAGCTTTAAGGGAAGCCGGCATTACTATGCCTATTGTGGTGCTGAATGCCGATTCATGGAGTTTTGCTACTATGATCGAACATTCCCTGGAGCCTGAAATATACAGTTTCAGTTCTCTTGAAATGTTCATGAAAGAACTCAGCCGTTACGGAGAATCCGGCTATCCGGTTCACATCAAGATAGATTCCGGCATGCACAGGCTTGGTTTCGTAGAAGAAGATATAGATCAACTGATACATATTTTAAAGTTCAACAAGGAAATTTCAATAAGTAGTATTTTCACTCATTTTGCAGTAAGCGAATCTCCTTCGTTCGACAAGTTCACCTCTAGCCAGATCAATCTCTTCGAAAGAATGGCAAATAAAATAAAAACCGCTTTTCCAGAACAAAATATTCTCATGCACTCCTCTAACAGCAGTGCTATCGAAAGATTCGGCAATGCTCAATACGATATGGTAAGGCTGGGGATCGGACTTTATGGAATAAGCGCAACGGAACAACACTGCTTGAAAAATGTCTCTACCCTAAAAAGCCGGATAGTCCAGATCAAAGTTTTGTCTCCGGGAGAAACCGTTGGATACGGCCGGAGAGGTAAAATAGAGAAAAAATCCGTTATCGCCACTATCCCTGTCGGTTATGCTGACGGGCTGGACAGAAAACTGGGTAATGGAAACTGGGAACTTTATGTTAAGGGCAAACCAGCTCGCATTGTAGGAAACATCTGCATGGACACATGTATGATAGATATAACCGGGATTCCTGTTGGTGAAGGAGATGAGGTAATTATTTTCGGGAATGTGCCGAATGTATTGAAAATGGCAGAAGTTCTCGATACCATTCCTTACGAAATATTTACTTCGATCTCGCAAAGAGTAAAACGTATATATGTAAGGGAATAAAAAACTGCAATGGCTATATATACCATTGCAGTAATAAATATAAAAATTAAGGGTTGGATATTATTTCCGGTTTGCCCAAACCCCATTTCATCACCGACTTGAAAGTCACTTCTAAAAAAGAGGCGTGAGATTGCTGGGCTACATTCGTATGAAGGTCTTAGGACTACCCGGCAAGCGAATAAGCACAACAACTCACGCCTGCTTTAGGCATTCCGGACCAGCCGGGAGTTTTATACTTACTGTTCGCTTACAATAAAAATATTCCCTAAGTTTTCATACGAACAATATGAAACCTAATGAGGTTTCCAAGACAAAATTAATATTTTTTAACATAAAATGCTATCTAATCGACTGAAAAAGTCAATAAATTACAAATATTCCTACAACATGAATTAAAAATAGGTCAGTGAAATCTCGCGTATTTTATAATATTATTACCCTTTTCAACTATTTCTTTTTCGATTATCCCGGTCAATACGTCTGCTGCATCATGCCATTTATTTTTTTTAAAAACCCTACCGTACCGGACGAGGTTCCAATAAAATTCCGGCCAGCGCAAATGCCAGTCATCCGGCATATAAACATATTTCAAAACCGTAGATGAATTAGTAAGTATCCTGGACTCTTTATTATTACTTTGAAAAAACCACTCTACCTTAGCAAAGGCCACTGCTTTACCTATATTTCGTGCGAAACCTCGTCCCCCATTATTACTTTCTATATAAGCAATACGGGTCTGATTTCTATCGAGCATTTCGGCTACTGCTTTTTCCGTAATCTCCATTCCTTCCTGAGTAAAAACAACATCCGTAATATAAATATCCTTTTTATTATCAATGTCGTAGCAAACGGAACATAAATAATCGATACCTGTATCCGCAGTATCCGTATAATTTCCTTTTTTGATTATTCCGGACGGTATTTCCGAATATGTGTTAAAACGGTCACCATAAAGAAGACCTGTCAATGGAGCAGGATGGCCCTGGTACATAGTTTCGAATATATAAGGATCAAGCGATCTTTTAGCCTCCAGCGACTTTTTGCTATGCCTTTCGGGCCATAAAGGCTCCCCTTTGGCTCTGCTGTCGAATATATTAGGGACACCATCCTTCAAAGCCTCGAAATTAAGTTCATACCATGCTTCGTCATTACCATATTCCGCATTCAATTCCCAGACGGGAATAACTGTTTCACGCCGCTTTATTTCCCCTATAATATCTTCCTCGTGTCATCTGGTCATTACTATTATTTCACAGCTTTTATCATGCAGTCTGGTTTTAACTACCGAGAGATACCACTCCCATATTTTACTCCGCAATAACGGGGAGTTAGCCTCCGCCGCATTTTTGTACAGATCATCTATAATAATAATATCCACCACGTTGCCGGTAAGGGGTCCGCCCCTGCCGACAGACAGTAATCCTCCGTTTTTGTTTACGATCTCAAATTCCTGCGAAGTTCTTACATAGCCCTTTGTATTACCTCCGCTGCTAAGTTTAGTATCAGGAAAGATAAAAGAATAATTTTCACTATCGATGATCCGCTGTATGTATCTATTATGTTTTGATGCTAAACTGGAACCATAGGAAGCTGTTACAATCCTGAGATCCGGATTCAGACCCAATAAATACGATGGTAGCATCACCGTACTGCCTATAGATTTACCATGTTGGGGAGGCATAGTGATAATGAGTCTTTTTATCCGGTTATGTGCAAAAAGATTTAATACATCATAATATACTTTATGAAATCCTTCAATGTCGAGATATTTTCTGACAGTCCGAATAAATTTTATAAATCCCCCACTGGAATGTTCAAAAAACGGACTAATGCCTGTTGTTTCATTATCCATCAATACGATATACCCCGATTATAAAAATCCGCTGAATTCCGTCCAACTGAAATCATTGTTTTCATTTCCTATCTCCGAATAGGTCGAATATTCCCACCATACAGGGGTTATTTTTGAGATTTTACTGAAGGTTTTATCCTTGTCGCCATATTCCGTTCGGTCAAGAATCAATGTACATGTTAAAGTGGAATAGAATTGTTCGGTATCGAACTCTATTGAACCATAAAAAAAACTGTTTTGATTTTCAAGAACTTCATTGAGTTTTACCGCAACTTCGGCATAAATTTTGTCATTTATTGAAATCATTTTTTGAACATTTTTAGGATTAATTGATTTTTTTGTTTATTTTTGTAACTAAATGAAACATTCAAATATTATTGGATTGCATATTATAATCTTTTATACAAAAATAATTAATTGCGATTCAATATACAAACTTATTCAAACTTTGTATAATACAAAAAATTGAACTAAATGGAAAGCCGGCTCAGACAAATACGCAAAGAATTCAATATGACTCAAGATCAGTTGGGGGAGATATTAGGAGTGAAAAAGAGTACTTTATCAATGATTGAGACAGGAAAATCGTCCTTATCGAAACGTAACAAGCAAATCTTAATTCAAAAATTGAATATAAATCCGAATTGGCTGGATTCAGGTGAAGGGGAGATGCATTATAATGGAGTAATGCGAGATATGGTAGTTCCTCTGAACAAACACCGTACGGACAGGAATGTTTCTATACAACGCATACCTCTATATAATATAGAAGGTACGGCAGGGCTGGTTCCGCTATTTCTCGACCACAACTATTTAACACCTATAGACTATATACAGATACCTAATCTTCCGAAATGCGACGGAGCGATTTATATCGGCGGAGATAGTATGTACCCTCTTCTCAAAAGCGGAGACATCGTCTTATACAAACAAACCAACGATATTGTAAATAACATTTTCTGGGGAGAGATGTATCTCATCTCTATCGATCTGGACGGAGAAGAATATATAACGGTAAAATATATCCAAAAATCCGAATTGCCGAATCATGTAAAACTCGTGAGCCAAAACTCCCACCATGCGGATAAAGATATTCCTTTATCCCGGATCAAAGCCCTGGCATTCGTTAAAGCAAGTATCCGGATAAATTCTACCCGTTAATATCTTCGACATACATAGGCGAGTACTTATAATCTCCGAAAGCAAGTACCGGTAGGGCAATTATCGGAACAGTAAACATAGCCAATGTAAACCATCTGGAAATCCCGAAACGATCGCATAGAGCGATAACTACACGTACATTATAAACTATGGATATAATTCCTGTAATCACAAGCGCTATCGCAATAACCATTCTGAAGCCGACGTTTAAAAACGGGTCTCCGAGTTGTTGCACAATCATGTTTGCGTAAAACACACACATAAATATTAAAGGGAGCCACATAATCCAGAAATAATACAACGGCTTACCGCTTATCTTTACAAAAATATAATTGTTATAGACCGGAATTATAGACTTCCACCCTTTCTCTCCGGCCTTTTGGAATATGAGCCATGTGGAAACATACATAACGATCCATAGGACCGACATTACAAAAAAATATACGATCAGGAAACCTGAATATATATAAGCTTCTTCCATAATATTTGGGTGAGGGAAATTTTTAGTTAGTTATCCGGCTAAAGAGATTCCGGACGCGTGCTTTCAGGTGAATCGAAATTTGAGACCGGCGGAGTATATCTGTAGTCTCCGAAGGCCAGAACAGGCATAAAAATAATCGGCAATAATACCAATCCGACAGTAAACCATCTCGATACTCCGAAACGGTCGCAGATGGATAATAAAACGGAAATAGAAAAAACAAGCATAGTTACCGCAACTGCCAGACCGAATAATGAAAGAAGCCCCAGCATAAAAGGATTAGCAGGATAAGCTCCATACTCCATAGACGCCTGTAATTGAGACATATTGAAATAATTCAATACCGGCATAAGTATCATTCCGGCTAAAATTACCCAGAAATAATATTCTTTTCTGCCGCTTATTTTGATAAAAATGTAGAAATTATAAAAAGGAATAAGAGCTTTCCAACCTTTTTCCCCGGCTTTTTCAAACAGTTTCCAGTTTGAAATAACCAAAATCACTACGACAACAAACCAGATTATCGCGTATACGGTGAAAAATACAGGATTATAACTATACATAATTAAATTGTTTTATTTAGTTACAAATATAAAAAATCAGAGCTTTATCTACAAATATCTTTAAATGCACAGTATTCGCATGTTCTCTTGTCTTCACTCTTCATAAAAGGGATGGACGGATCGAAAAGTTCCGATAACTTATTTTTGAAATTCTCTTCCAATATCCTCTTTACTTTGCTGTATTCATAAATCTCCCCGGATGAAGCCTCGTTCAGTAATGGAGAAAATCCGGGATCATTCATGTTCCTTACAAAATACAATGATGGAACAACTTCTTTGCCGAATTCCCGATGCACCATATAAGAATAAATAAGAGTTTGAAGGGCAGCCGGATTTCTTTCGGATAAAGTCCCGGAAAATAAAAATCCTATTTCCTTAAAATCAGGTTTATTTCTTCCTGTTTTATAATCGACTATCCTGAATCTGCCATCGTGAAGTTCATCCAACCGGTCTACTTTACCTCCGAGTTTCACTTCCTGCCCTTCTAGTTCAATAAATGAACTAATCCAATATTCTGTTTCTCTTACAGTAAAATCCGGATTGGCGTTATCGTATTTCAGAACACATCTTGACAAATATTTAACGACTATATCCCTTACAAGCGCTACATTCCCTCCAAAATCACCCGATGAATAATTTTCCCGGAAATACTCCTGACATACCGCTTTATCAACTATATTTTCAATCTCGGCAAGACGAAATTTCCCGCGCAGCATCCGTGCACCGGCCGGATCGTTTTTTATAGACCCATATATTACCTCTGCAGCTTTATGAAGGATATTACCGAACATAGGGAGATCTATTTCCTCTGAAATATAGATATCTTCCGTTATTCGACAGAGAGTCTGGTAATAGAATTTTACGGGACATTCTATGTACCCGTAAAACGCAGAAGGAGACAGCGAACGGAGAGCATCTTTACCCGTAAATTCATTTAACAGTCTTTGGATCTCCTCGTTCTTCTCAATGGGATTATCCTGATTAGTACGTATATTGACATTCAGTGATATATTTTCGTAGTGAATTTTATGCGGAGATTCATAATCCAACTGATAAATGTAGCGGCTCGGTTCTCCGGTTTTCTTTTCATCGGATTTGGAAGAGTACGCGATAAACACATTTTCCGCCCTTTGAAGCACCCTGTAAAAATAATATCCGAACACCCCCTCATGATGTTGAGGTGTGGGAAGGCCGTACGCAAGTCTTAAGTTATATGGAATAAATGACGAATACGTCGATAAATTACCGGGAAAGGTATCGTCATTTACAGATAGTAACAGAATATTCTTAAAATCGAGGTTACGGGTCTCGAGTATACCCATCACCTGAATCCCTTTCAAAGGTTCGCCTTCGAACGGAATCCTTACGGATGACAAAGATTTTCTCAATAAAGACAAAAGCACGGCATCGCTTATCGTTATACCGCATCCTTTCAGGGAATTTTTCAAACCCACGATATGGTCGGAAACGATCATCAGAAAATCTTTTTCGGGATAATTCCCGTCATTATCATGAGGATAATTGTCGAACAGGGAATTAAAAATATCCGTAAAATAATCACATATAGATTCCCATCCCGTAATACCCGTAAAGATTTTTCCGGCTAATATATTTTCCTCCTTAAGGAAATTTTCCGATATATAGATCTGCTGCCGTCTTTGTACTTCACTATATTTATTTTCAGCATAATCATTCGAAGCTGCATTTAAATACGGATGATTCAATATTCCTTTTACGTCATTATGATAGAATACACACGAGAGTTCAGTTTTCTTTTTCCTTTGCTGCAGCCCGATCAATTTTTCCAAAAAAGTATAAGCCGGAGTCGATTTCAGCGGATATCCCATCGTAACATTTACATTCGTAACGGATTCGGGAACTGAATGAAGTACAGGAAACAACAGGTTCTCATCCGTCAGAATCACGGCAGTTTCTTTATCCGGCACTTGTCCCTGATCGAGTATTTTCCTGATAAAATCGGAAGTATATTTTGCCTGCATGACATCCGAAGGCGCAGAAACTACCGTTATGTTTTTCGGTTTTGAAAAATTATCGAATCCATCGCTCATTAAAGATGGGTAGCGTTTTATATTTTCCCTCAGGAACAACCCGGACTCCTGCTCCCTGTTACCGGTATAATATATGTCATAATCCCAGAAAAATCCGGCACTTCCGGTATTACGGAGGTAATCGAATACTTTTTTTTCACATTCCGTCAAGGCGTTGAATCCCACAACTGCATATCCTGAAGTCGTTATATTTTCCGGAACCATACCTGACATTACTTTCTCTGCCGCACTGCGATAAATAAGTCCGGGATATGCCATTCCCTGCCCTATTATCCTTTCACGGAAGTCGGTATAAATATCGAAAAGGGAATTCCAGATATCGGTAAAACTGCGTTTCTCAGGCGAAGACATATCCTCCGGATCAAAATTATTCCAGAACCGTTTTATTATCTCAATCTGATCTTCAGTAAGATATGAAAGGTTCTGTTCCATATCCTTAAGATCCGCTATATTTATAAAAAGAGTACGCGCATCTATCAGGTATTTATCGATAGTATCGAAGTCGGCAAGAAGCATTTCTCCCCAACAATAAAACGAATCGAACGATTCTTCGTGGTATTTACTATAAGATTTATACAGTTCGGCAAGAAGTCGTACGGATTCGCTCTTACTTATACCTGCGATCTGCTCCATAAGATCGTCTACGGATAAATAATCAGGCTGGAAAATAGGTTTCCCTACGATCCGCGACAGTTCATTGTTAAAGAAGATCCTGGATCTCCTGCTCGGGAAAATTATTTTCAGGTTTTGGATCTCATCTCCGTATTGACCGTAAAGAGTACGGGCGACTTCTCCCAAAAAAGTCTGCATCGCCTAAATATTTTTGATAAACGCCGACAGTTCGTATGAAAGATTTTTCACTGCAAGATCGAAATTCCACGAACTCCTGTCTTCAGATACTATATTTGAAATCGTTCGAACCTCGGCGAATTTCACGTTATTACGCAAACATACTAAAAATAATCCGTATCCTTCCATGCTCTCCACATCGGCATTTTCAATTATATGATATGAAGAACATGCAGTAGCAACAGTGTTTCCGGATACGTTTTTCCCGTGATATTCATCAGGATTCAACAATCGGCCGCATTCCCTGAATTCACGTTTTAATCCATTACCGTGCATTACTCCGAGGTCTGCAAAAACCTCGCTTTTAACGAAAACAGTATCACCCACCTTCAAACCGCTATCCGGATAGGCACCTGCAATTCCCGCCTGAATAACAATATCGGGCTTATGTTTTAAAACGCTTTCATATATCCGCAGTACAGAACAAGCAATTCCTATCCCCGTATATTCCAACGTTATACGGTGGCCGTATAACATCGTATCCTGCACTCCGGAAATATATCCGGATACGAATGGTACAAGTTCTTTTTCAGTCGCTGCGGCTATAAGAATTTTCATTTATTCGAAGTTTTAATCCTTGCAACGTGTATGGTCACTGCGGTTGCGATCAATATAAGGAGACAGCGTAGCCACCACATATCGGTAGCAAATATAGCAGAAGCAAGTATGGTTCCCCACAAAGTGACAAGAATATAAATCTTCACACGTTTGGGGATTCCCCTGTTGGCCTTATAATTCCTCAGATATTCTCCGAAGATCCGGTTTGTCAGCAACCATTTGTGCCATTTATAGGAACTTTTACTGAAACAGTAAGCGGACAACAGTAAAAAAGGAGTGGTTGGCAACAACGGCAATACAGCACCCAGAATCCCTAAAGCAAGGGAAGTTATTCCAGCTATTTTAAACAATAATCTGGTTAATTTACCACGAACCACTGGCACCGCCTCCTCCGGTCATTCCTCCTCCGAAGCCGCCAAATCCCCCGCCTCCGGAGAATCCTCCGAAGCCGCCCCGTCCGCGCCCCATAAACGGAACTCCTCCTATAAATATAGTCGGTGGAACGCTTCTGTTCCCTGAACCTACGGTATGTCCTTTCCTGCGTCTGAGACTCAACAAAAAGACCGCAAGCATGAATATCAATACTGAAAAAATCACGGACAGCGCTTCCGCCCTCTTATGTCTCTTCAAATATTCATCCGCAGTAAATTCTCCTTCGGTAAGCCCTATGAGAGTATTTACGGCAGCTGCCACACCGCCGTAATAATCGTTTTTCTCAAAATAGGGTATCATATCGTAATCCACGATACGTCCAGCCAGAATATCCGGCACCGCACCTTCGAGCCCATATCCAACGTTGATTGACACCCGGCCGTTCTCGCTCTGCGTCTTGGGCTTGATCAAAATAAGTATTCCATTATCCTTCTTCGTTCCGCCTATCTTCCATTTTTCGAAAAGACGGACCCCATAATCCGACACGGCCATGCCGTCCAGGTCATTTACCGTAACTACGGCGATCTGGTTGGAAGTGGTACGGTCGAAATCCACCAGCTTGGTTTCCAGCGCATCTATTTGAGAAGATGTGAATAAACCTGCAAAATCATTCACCAGCCTTGCCGGGCTCATGGGATCCGGAATATTCTGGGCAAATGACAATATAACCGTACATACGGCAATTATAGCAATTAAAAATCTTTTCATATCCATTAATTATCTCCGAAAGAAATATCGTCCGGAAGTTCGTTCACGTCATCTTTCTGATACGGGAAGTGTCCCTCCAACTCTATTTCCAGTTCCTTAATCGCACTGCAAATACCTTCCGTAAACTTACCTTCCGCAAACAACCCCGTCATTGTTTTACAGCAGTTGTCCCAGAAATCGCGCGAGACGAATTTATTTACATTTACATCTCCTATAATAGCGTCCTTTCTATCCTTGACAGCTATATAAATAAGCACCCCGTTGCGCCCTTCGGTCTTATCCATTTTAAGCATGGAAAAAACCTCGACGGCACGATCAAGTACCGCACCTTTACAATGATTTTCAATATGCACCCTTATCTCTGCCGAAGTTTTCAATTCGGCAGCCTGTATCGCTTTTACGATAGTTTCGTTCTGTTCTTTTGTGAAAATATTGGATGCCATATTATTCGAAGCTAACTACCGGTGCCACTTCAGAACCCGGCTCGGCATTAAAGTAAGGAATCGATTCGAATCCGAATATACCGGCAAGAATATTATTAGGAAACTGCCTGATCGTAGTATTATACCCCCTTGCTTCATCATTGAACCTTTTACGCTCGGTAGCTATACGGTTCTCGGTTCCCTCTAACAGTACCTGAAGGTCGCGGAAATTCTGGTTAGCTTTTAGATCCGGATAACTTTCGACTATCGCCATAAGCCTGCCCAACGCAGAACTGAGCTGTCCCTGTGCAGCGTTATATCTGCTGATGGTCTGTTCGTCCAGATCCTCGAAATTTACCTGTGTCTGCGTAGCTCTTGCACGGGCATCCGTAACAGCTTCCAGCGTACTGCTCTCATGAGAAGCATAACCTTTCACCGTATTTACAAGATTCGGAATGAGATCGGCGCGCCTCTGGTATTGGTTCTCGATATTCGCCCATTGTGATTTCACACTTTCCCTCATCCTCTGAAGGCTGTTATACTTACCTATGGAGCTAAAAATGGCGATAAGTACAAGAACTCCTATAACTATTAATGCAATCGTTCCTTTTTTCATGTTTTCTATTTGTTTAATTTTATATCTGTAAAATATTCTCAAATTTTGTACAAAAAAACGAATTATTATATTAAAAAAGAAAAAAGCGCTACTATTTTAATCTTTGCGGTCTCCGGGAATATTGCTAAAAAAATAACAACAAAATATTGAGTGTTCGGGTATAACGGATTCATTTTTAAGATACTTTTGTTCACTAAATTTCAGCAGCCATGATAGCATTAATGTTAGTTATTTTTGTTCTCGGTTATGTCGGCATAGCGCTCGAACATAACCTGAATGTCAATAAAGCATCCATAGCCCTTATTACAGGAGTGTTGATGTGGGTCGTATATATTTTCGCTTCACCGGGAATAATACCTACATTCAGCGGAGAAGAATTTCAGGCTTATATTAGTGCTAATAATTTAGGATCATTATCGCTTAAAGAACAGTATATAAGTTTTGTTTCGAATTATCAGCTTCTCGAACAAATAGGCGATATAGCTGAGATACTATTATTTCTAATGGGTGCCATGACTATCGTCGAACTTATCGACGTACACGGAGTCTTCGAGTTCATTACCAGTAAAATAAAATACAAAAACAAACATAAACTTCTCTGGGTCATTGCATTCCTTACGTTTTTTATGTCCGCGCTTCTGGATAATCTCACCACATCGATTGTCATGGTAATGCTTCTTCGGAAGATCGTGCCCAACTACAAGGAACGCTGGCTTTTCGGGAGTATAATAGTAATTGCGGCAAACAGCGGGGGAGCATGGTCGCCAATCGGTGACGTAACAACGATAATGCTCTGGATAAAAGGCAATATAACTGCCGTTCCAACCGTCATTAACCTTATATTTCCATGTATAGTTTCACTTATAATCCCGACGTTTATAGCTTCGAGGCTCCTGCACGGAATCCTTACTTCTCCTGACTATAAAGAGGAGACTCCTGAAATTTTCGAAGTCATAGGAGTAAAAGGGCGGTTATCCATACTTATCGTCGGCGTATTATGCCTTCTATCGATACCCGTATTCAAAACAGTAACACACCTCTCTCCATTTATGGGAGTTCTGCTTGCGCTCGGAATACTTTGGATGTACACGGAAGTAATGTACTGCACGATCAAAAATATAGAGTAATCCATAAAGTTCAGAGTTGCGAAAGTAATCAAGCACATAGACATGGCAACGATATTGTTCTTCCTCGGTATCCTGCTTTCAGTTGCAGCCCTACAATGCGCAGGGGTCCTGTCCACCTTCTCCGCATTCCTGGACGACAAACTACACAACGTATATCTCATAACCACAATAACCGGAATACTTTCATCGATCGTAGACAACGTTCCTCTGGTTGCAGCGGCAATAGGAATGTATCCGATTGCCGATAGTACCATGATAGCTGCAAGCGCTGATCCCGGTTACATTGCCCAATTTACACAGGACGGGACATTCTGGCAGTTGTTGACATATTGCGCAGGAACTGGCGGAAGTATATTGATAATAGGTTCTGCCGCAGGAGTAGTAGTTATGGGCCTCGAGAGGATCAATTTCATGTGGTATGCTAAAAACATATCCCTGATGGCACTTACCGGATTTTTATCAGGGGTATTGGTATACTTCCTGCAGGCACTGATCTTCTAATTACCGGTTAATGTACATTGGTCGGGAATTTGTTATATTTGTTTTTCAAAACAGATTGCAATGAAAAAAATAACAATATTCCTTTTTGCAGTGTGCGTGTGTATTCTGCCTGTTTCTGCACAGGCCTCCAAGGAAGATATGAAAGAGCTGCAAAAATTCTCCCAGTTCTACAATTATCTCACGAACGCATATATCGATACACTTAATTCCAGCGAATTGGTGGAAGCAGCCATTCGAAACATGCTGTCCGAACTCGATCCTCATTCTGCGTATGTATCTGCTGAAGAGATGAAAAGTGTCGAAGAGAATTTCGAAGCCAATTTCGAAGGCATAGGAATAGAATTCAATATACTTAGGGACACTATTTTTATTCTCAATACTATCGTCGGAGGACCTGCGGAACAGGTAGGCATCCTTCCGAATGACCGCATAGTAAATATCGACGGCATAAATGCCGTAGGTATGAAGAATACCGAGGTTCCGAAACTTGTGAGGGGCCCTCGCGGGACATCCGTCGAAGTGGGGATTACACGGCGGGGAGTAGATTCGATTCTAAGTTTCCGCATAGTACGGGATAAGATTCCGATCAATACGATAGATGCCCATTACCGTGTGAACGACAGTATAGGTTATATTAAAATAAACCGCTTTGCAGCAACTACCGTCAATGAACTGATCGAATCCTTGAATGACTTGGAAGGTGTTACTTCGATAATTCTCGACCTTCGAGGAAACGGCGGCGGCTTTATGGACCAGGGAATAGAAGTAAGCAACCAGTTCCTCGAGCGCGGATCGCTCATAGTATGGATGGAGGGCCGCGCAGTGAAAAGACAGGATTTTGTCGCAAAAAAAAATCCAAAATATCCGACCGGCAAACTTATAATCCTTGTCGACGAGTTCTCTGCGTCATCGAGCGAGATCGTCGCAGGAGCCGTACAAGACTGGGATCGCGGTCTTATCATCGGAAGACGAACATTCGGTAAAGGAACGATTCAGCGGCAATTTACGCTCGTGGACGGGTCTGCAGCACGTATTACAATCGCAAGATACCATACCCCTACCGGACGCGTAATCCAGAGACCTTACGAACAGGGCAACAGGCAGAATTATTACGCAAACTTCAGCAGAAGAATTATAAGCGGCGAAGATATCGAACAGAACGATTCCATACCTTATTATACCCTTCGCAGTTCCCGTATAGTTTATGGTGGCGGAGGAATTACTCCGGATATTTTCGTTGCCAGGGATACCACTTATTTTTCTGATTACAGAGCGCTGCTTATTAGAAACGGAATCCTTAACGAATATACAGTAAACTACATCGACCGCAACCGCAATACTATTCTTTCCCGGTACCCGGACTTCGACGATTTTGAAAAAAATTTCGTTGTCGACGATACCATGACCGAAGAGCTGATCGAGTCCGGAAAAAACAGGGGAATATCTTATGATTCGTACGGTTTCACAAAATCGGGAAATGAAATCAAAACCCAGATCAAGGCAATGATAGCCCAAAGACTCTGGAACTCAAACGAATATTATAAAATAACGAATAAATATCTTGACCCGGAATTCAGCAAAGCAGTTGAGGTTCTCGAAAACTGGAGCCGTTACGGTGAGGGTATATATTTCTAAAACGGATGATTTTGATATTTCAATTTTATATGTACCTTTGATTATATAACTGAAACTATCTAAACTTTAAAACTTATGTATTCTACTTTTGATAACAAACAGGAAAACGAGGAAAGTGCCGGAGTAGAGGTTTATTCAAAAACCGTGAGAGCAGGAAAAAGAACATATTTTTTCGATGTAAAAGCAACCAGGAACGACGACTACTTCTTAACGATTACCGAGAGCCGCAAAAAAATCGGCAAGGACGGAAACTTTACATACGATAAGCACAAAATATATCTTTATAAGGAAGACTTTGCAAAATTTGCGGAAGGACTTAACGAAGTCATAAGCTATATTAAAGAGAATAAACCGGAATTTTTCAATAATTCCGATGTGGAGTTCACCTCGATAGACGAAGAGTTCGACACTCTTTAACAATGCATAATTCCGTTTTCATCACATGAAAACTGTTCTTGCAGCAGTCAGCGGTGGTATAGATAGCGCAGCAACTGCGCTTTTTCTCAAAAAAGAAGGATATAATGTCAGTGGAATAAACTATCTGCTGTCCGAAATGGATTCAGTAGATACGTCCTTTCAACTTTCCGGACAGTTGGGGATTCCTGTTTTCAGTGCCGACATAAGAAATGTATTTCAAAAAACAATAATCAGTTATTTTATTGGCGGATATTTGGCTGGTGAAACTCCGGCCCCATGCTCTCTGTGCAACCCTGTAATAAAATGGAAATACCTACAGAAGTATGCAGACAAACACGGAATAGAATATATCGCCACAGGGCACTATATAAATATCGCCAAAACCAACAATAAATATTTCGTTCAAAAAGCGAAAGATCCGGTAAAAGACCAGTCTTATTATTTATGGGGACTCGGCCAGGAAATATTATCCCGAGCGTTAACTCCGTTAGGTAATTATACAAAAACGGAAATAAAGACGATAATGTCCGAAAAAGGATACGAAAATTTCAGCCGTAAAAAAGAAAGTATGAGCGTATGTTTTCTCGGAGGAAAAAATTATACGGAATTCCTGAAGGAGAATATTCCGGATGTGGCAAATCTTCAGAACGGGATCATCACAGATAAAAGCGGCAATACCATCGGCAAGCATTCCGGCTATCCTTTTTACACTGTCGGCCAGAAACGCGGCTTTAACTTAACTGTTGAAGAAGAGCTTTTCATAATCCGGATAGACGCGGAAAATAACAGGCTGATCTGCGGAAAAAAAGAAGAGCTTCTCAGTAATATTCTTTATATACGTGATTTCATAAGTCCGGATATTGAAATGCTTCTGAATTCCACAAACATATCCGTAAAGATCCGGGGCCTTGGAATAAATCCGGAAGGATTTTGCAGACTATCGATCGAAGGAAACTTTCTAAAAGTCATATTATCCGATCAGGCATATGCCCCTGCGAAGGGTCAGCCCGTAGTATTTTATAAAGATGATCTGGTCGTCGGAGGCGGAATTCTCGATCACTACGAAAATCTATAAAAAATTTACTATATCTTCAGAATTCATCTGTTCCCGTCCTATGGAGAGCGCAGCGTCATCCCCTGCCCTACCGTGATCAAATACCCCTTTTATTGCAGCATTCGACGGTGATAAGCCTTTAGCAAGATAGCCTGTTATAATCCCTGTCAGTACGTCCCCGCTTCCGCCTTTAGCCATACCCGGATTGCCGGTTGAATTAAAATAAATTTTTCCGTCAGAAAGGCATATCATCGTATGCGCACCCTTGACTACCATAATCACTTTATATTTCCCGGCAAATTCTACAATCATGCGGATTTTATCTTCGTCTCCGTTCCATTTACCCAACAGTCGTTCCAGCTCTCCGGGATGAGGGGTTAGTATCGAACTTTCAGGAATAAGATCAAGCATATCGTTATTTTCCGATATTATATTAAGCGCATCCGCGTCTACCACCATCGGCTTACGGTATTCGGTCAACAATTTACGTAGCGCTAAAACGGTTTCAGGTGAATTTCCCATACCGGATCCCACCCCTACCGAACTGTATTTATCGAGTCCTTCGGGCAAACCGGAGAAACTGTCGCCCTGTCCGCAACTTACAATCGCGGAAGGATTCGTAATATGTATGACCTGGCGTTCGTTTTCAGGAACATGAACAGTAACAAGTCCGCAGCCTGACCTGAGCGCGGAAGAAGCGGACAATACCGCAGCACCCATCATTCCTTTTTTTCCACAGATCACCAGTGCATGACCGAATGTTCCTTTATGACCGAACTCCGGTCTTTTAAGATTTAATTTAGATATTTCCTTTGAAGTAATATAATTGTAAACCGAATCGCTTTTTTCCATAAAATCCCGGTCAAGCCCTATCGGCAGGATAACCATATCCCCTGTGTTACCTCCGCCCTCCGGAAGAAGCAGTGATAATTTTGGAAACTGGAGCGTCAGGGTAATATCTGCTTTAACGACTTCGCGTCCACCATTTCCGAACTCGGTCGTCATTCCTGAAGGCATATCTATCGAGACGACAGTATTCTCAACCCCGTTTATAAAATCAATCGCCTCTTTTATCGGTGAAGTCGCCACTCCATTCAGCCCTGTTCCAAGCAGGGCATCGACCAACACTTCTTTTTTATCAATAAACAAATCCCCGTTTAATTTTTCCACAACAACATCCGATGGAAGTATCCGATAATTCGCTCTGTATTCTTCGCTGCATTCCTTTTCGTCAAAGAGCGTAATTACACGGCATTTATATCTCTTCTGACTCAACAGTCTGGCCACGACTAAACCGTCTGCTCCGTTATTGCCCTTACCGACAAAAATTACGAACTCCGTACGTTTTGGGAACCTTTCAGCAATATATTCAGCGAGCTTCTGAGATGCGCGCTCCATGAGGTCGAGAGACGATATAGGTTCATTCTCCATCGTATATAAGTCAGCTTCGCGAATATTTTTCCCTGTAAGTATTTTCATGGCATATCTTCATTATCCGGCAAAGAACCGGACAGCAGTTCATAATTTTCGACGGAAAAGTATTCCATCGAACCTTCGATCAATTTAGTGAAAAAATCCTTGACGGGCAATTTCTCTGCCATATGTTGACGAATATTGGTTACTTCGCTGCGAACGGACGCGATTTTTTTCCCCCTCTTGGATTCATCACCTTTAAGAGATTTTTCCAGCATATCAAGGTCGGAATCATAAAGAAGGGTTCCATGGAACATGATGCGGCTCCGGGTTATGTGGAATGCTGTTCCGGAGACTTTTTTCCCGTTCAGCCAGAGGTCCTTGCGTTTACCCTTCTCAGCGTTGATTCCCAATCCGGATAAAATTCTGACAATAGGTTCGAGAAAATCCTCATCCAACACAAGACCTTCTCCCTTGGTCTTTACAAAACAGTAGTTTATATTGCCACAATCGTGATAGACTGTGCCTCCGCCTGATAAACGTTTCAGAACAGGAATATTATTCTCACGGCAGTATTTTATGTCTACTTCCGCTTCGGGGTTCTGGTTTCGTCCCACGACGACGCATGGATTATTTATATAAATAAACAGAACGTCTTCATTAAGACGTTCTGTCAGAATATATTTCTCCGCAGCAATGTTGTAATAAGGATCATTACTATTGCTAACGATAAGTTTCATCTTTCAGCGGATTAAGGTTTTATTTGCAACCGTAAAGATAACAAAATTAACGTTCTTCCGCAAACGGATTACTAAACGTTGAACGCAACCATCAATCTCTCGATCTCTTTGTCGTTAATAGGTTTTAGTTTACCGATCGGTGCTGCAAGAATAAGCGATTTAGCACTGAACTCCGCAACTTCCAGCTTATCGAAGGTCTGGAGAAGTTTATCTCCGGTCACGATTACCGAGTCGTTGGCTACGAGTACTGCAGGTATTTTACCGAGCATTTCAGCTATCTTAGCAGGTTCTTCGAAGTGCATACCGAACGGTACGTTCGGTATGTCCTGAAGGAATATCCAGCTTTCAGGTATCGTCCTCACATCGAACTTCACGCCTGAAGTGCTAAATGCCATAAGGTTAGGCGACTGCGTCATAATGATCGAGTTTATATGCGGGTTCATCTGATATATCATCTGATGAAGCGCTACCGAACGGCTCGGCACTTTACCGGCTTCGACCATTCCGTCTTTCACCTGCACTATCTGCTCCGGCTGAATGTCCCAACGCGGTACTCCCGGAGGGGTTATAAGGAAGTCGTTGCCTCTCCATCTGACGGATACGGTTCCGTACGTGCTGATCATAAGATCCTGGTCGCATGAACGCCTTACGATCCTTACTATGTCGGTACGTATCGCACGCTCGTCGGACGGGTATGTAACACCAATAAAATAATGGTAGTTGGTCTGTATAGACTTTTCGAACCGTCCGATCTGGTCGTCAGTAAGGTAAGCTGGTTCTCCGAGAGTTTTGGCTTTGATGATCGTTCTTGCACAGAATTCGAGTGTTTCGAATCTCTCGTAAGCGTCCATCATATCTTTACCGCAAAGCACTACTCCATGGTTCTCCATGATAACGGCTTTAATTCCCGGGTTGTTTTTGAACTCCTTAGCGATTTTTTCGCCAAGTGCTGCGCTTCCCGGTACGTCGTAAGGAGCGAACCCTACTTTACCACAGATGCTTTTTGCTTGCGGGATTATGTTGGTATCCGGCACCTCATGTACTATACTGAACGATACGAGTGCGGGCGGATGTGCGTGAATTACCGCAGTTACCTCGGGCCTCATATCATAGATAGCCCTATGGAAAGGATGCTCCGAAGAGGGCTTGTGAGGACCTACGACCGTTCCGTCCTTTTTAATACAAACGATATCCTTCTCTGTAAGATTACCCTTGTCGATTGCACTGGGAGTAATCCAGATGTCTCCGTTCTCGTCTTTGATGGAGATGTTACCACCTGAAGTGGTAGTCATTCCGCTACGGTATATGCGCCCGATTATGACAGTGATTTGTTCTGCCGGGTGCATAAACTTCGTATCCAACTGTTTCATTTCCTTGAAAAAATTTATTTATGGTTTACGCCGTAACTATTACATGCGTACTTGAACTAACTATCCTAATTTATCGGCATTGGCGAGCAGATACTCTTCAGCTTCCACACTCCAAAGTCCGTTATTGCCGGTGCAAATATCGGCAAGTTTTTTGAATATCGGACATTTTTCTCCCTTTTTTTCAAAATCGGCTATTGCGGTCAACTCCATATCTATATGTGTATAGATAAGTTTCTTACCTCCAGGTATATTCGGCAGATTCAATGTAGTCTCTGCAACGGCGTTCAAACCTCCGATGTGTGTAACCAGTCCTGCCGGATCGAGTCCTTTGCCCATAAGATCGAGAGCCTCTACCATATCGTCCATATTTCCACCGCTCGTTCCGACTACGTGTGTGTAAGCGTAGTGAACGTTGTAAAAATTCATCGGAGCGGTAAATTCAGGATTCGAAGGACCTGCGAAGAAATTAAGGCATCCGTCGAAGGCGAGTATACCGTCCGCCTGTTGTATGACCGATGCCACCGGGGCGAACACTAATACGTCGTCGTAGCCTTTGCCCTCCGTAATATCCCTCAGTTCCTTAACCGCATCACTCATCGCACCTGTATTGACATAACGTAATTCTATGCCATTTGTTGCAGCCTGCTCAGGAGTATATAAAGAAGCGGCCCTGTCTAAACGGGTCTGATCGATATCTGTAACTATAACAAGTTTAGGCTTCCTGTCGGTCCGATTTATAACATAATTTATAGCTGCGAGCCCCATTGGCCCCACACCTGCAAGGATCGCCATATTACCTCCTTCGACGATCTCCATTTTATGGATATAAGATCCCGGGGTAGTGTGGTAATTCGCGTGCATTGCACCTATTACGCATGACAAAGGTTCGGACAGCGAAGCAGGATAATATCCGGCACCGTTGTACTTCAACAAACACCACTGCTCCATAACTTCTTTAGGGATAATCACATAAGTCGCATCTCCACCTACGTATCGGTAAGAATATCCCGGTGCACTCAGCACTCCCACCGGACCATCCTCGTAGTTCAGCGCTGGCTGAATCGAGAATTTATCCCCTGCCCTGAACGCATCCGCCCATTTAGAGCCTACTTCTACGATCTCTCCGGCAAATTCATGTCCTATGATGACGGGATTTTTGTCTATGTCCCTCGGTACGCGTTTATGTTTGTCCGCCTCGGTGGAAGCCTTGTATGATGACATACAAAGGCTGTCGCAAACCACTTTGGCTAATATTTCGTCGTCTTTGATCCGAGGCAGATCGAACTCTTCGAGACGAAGGTCCTTCTTGCCGTACAATCTAACCGCTTTAGTTTTCATATCTTTAATTTTTACATTTCTAATTAAGCATAACTTGTCCGCCTGTAATCGGGATCGCCTGTCCTGTTTCGCAAGTCTGTTCTACAAGGTACAACACCGCCTTCGTTACATCCTCCGGCGAACACCCTTTGCGCATGGGAACCTGAGCCATATAGAATTCCTTCACATCCTCGATAGTCTTAGCTCCGGGAACCTTGCCTGCGCGGAGATATTGTACGAACAATCCGTTCTCCGGATCGGACCATAGCGGTCCCTCGTAGAAGTTGCCGGGACAGATAGAATTTACCTTGATCCTGAACGGTGCAAGTTCCAGCGCGAACGACTGAGTGAGCCCCACTCCACCGAATTTACCTCCTGCATAAGCGAAGTTGGCTTTGCTTCCACGAAGTCCGGATTTGGAATTTACCTGTATTATGTCGCAGTA
This sequence comes from Rikenellaceae bacterium, assembly GCA_021201795.1. GTDB lineage: Bacteria > Bacteroidota > Bacteroidia > Bacteroidales > Rikenellaceae > JAJBUQ01. Next base: position 60,707 of record JAJQEF010000020.1, on the reverse strand, counting down.
TTTATCGTCCGAATATTTAGTCTGCAGCTTCATTATAGGCGACACCGCCTTAGCACAATAGAAGTAAGCGTTGTAGTTTATCTTCGTTACGAACTCGAAATTCTCAGGCGTCATATCCTCCAGACCTCCTGCACGCAGAACCCCTGCGTTGCTGATAAATATGTCGATCCCTCCGAAGCTACACACGCTTTGGTGCATAAGTTCGTCGAGGCTCTGCAGGTCCGCGACGTTAGTTTTAACGAATATCGCGCGGTTGCTCTTAGCCATTCCGTTGAGTCTGCAAGAGGTCGCATTACCTACTTCTTCGTTAAGATCGGCAACGATAATATTAGCTCCCTGCCCTACAAGACAGCGTGCAATTCCTTCGCCAAATCCCTGCGCGGCACCGGTAACTACAATATTTTTATTTTCGGCACGCCCGGCTACGGCTCCTGCGCTGATCTTACGGCGGTAGTTTTCGACTTCCCAGTTATCGATAAAGTCTATTTGTTCCTGGGTCATAGGGTGCTCGCCGCCGAACGACTGCGCATAGTAAGCTATTTTCATCATATCCTCGAATACATCGAGAATAATGTCGCACTGCGCCGCATTGTCCCCCACGGCAATAAGTCCCAGTCCTTTGATAAGTATTACCTTAGGCTGGTATCCGAACTTAGCCGTAAATTTTTCGATCTCCGCCTGTGCGATAGATATTATATTCTCGGGTTCACACTCGGAACCTATATAAATATAGTTCGATTTGCAGTAAACGATAGCGTCAGGTGAGAACGGTCTCGATACTTTTTTATAGTTCTCCGCATCGGACACGAAGTAATCTATTAGAGCATTATTCTTAACCTTCAGGGTTTTAAGCGACTCTTTGGATAACATCATTCTTATCGCAGGAACAACTTTCTGCGCGCAGCGGCAAACATCGACCTCTCCTTCCGGAAGCGGTTGTTTGATCTCTTTTTCCAGTTTTTCGAGAATTCCGGTATAAATTTCCTTTACTTTTTCAGGACAGTCCGCGCCTACGAAGGCTCCGTGGTTCTGAAGAAGAATGACTTCCGGTTCTTTACCGAATTTTTCCTTATAATCGCGCACGCGGTTATCGACCTCTTTATAAAGGACATAACCCGGATCGATGTAAGGTATATATAGAACTTCCTCGCCCAGAATCCTTTTGGTGTCGGCTTCTGCGTTCTGCGCCCCCATCAGACCGTTGATAAGGGTGGGATGCAGGTGGATTACGAAGCTCGCACTCATGGCGTTATGAAGTGAGGTCTCGACGGACGGTCTTCTATCTTTGGTTATACATGCGTCCGCAAGATCGTTCTTAACCTGCTCTTCGCGTTCGGCTGTATCCGGGCTGTATTCCCTGAAGGCCATCGCGTTGAGTTTATCGCGGTCGAGGACGGCGAATCCTTCTTCGACAATAGTAGCAAGGGCATATCCGCTCGCTTTGACCCACAGTTTACCTTCGTTCTTGTATGAGGTATTTCCTCCTCCAGCGATCACGTACCTACTGTCGCATCCGTAATGCCTGGATATATCGATCAGTTTTTTCAATTCTTCCATTTCTGTTCCTCCTATCCGATAGCTTCTTTAATTACCTTATCTCCATACTCGATATAGTATGCCGTATTACCGGTATCCGCATTGCCTTCTTTATCTACGAATCCGTGTTTGCCCTGACGTACCAAATCCTGATGTGCAGCGGTTATACACGCTCCCTCGTAGTTTATCCGAAGCAGTTTATCCGTAAGCGGTGCTCCTCCGCGCGCGAACAGTTCCACAGGCTCCATCGCAGGGGTATTGTGTTCGCTTCCGAACGTAACGGCGAATCCGTTCTCACTGAGGTATCCGGCATATTTCTCGAGCCATTCAATGCTATTTCTGGTTGTTATGAACTCAACGGAATAGATCCCGCGTTTTTTTAGTATCTCCGCAGTTTTAACCACGTCTTCCTCGAAGTCGGTAAATCCGCCTTTTGCATCGTCCGCAAGGAACGGATATGTCGGAATACCCCCTGCGCCCAGGATGATTTGTCTTACAGTCTCCATCGGAAGGAACGCTTTAGTATCTTCCGGAACGAAGGCTCCGCCACCTGCCTTGAGCAGATTTCCGCGAATCTCGTTCTCTACCGCAGCGTGATCGCCAACAGCAGATTTCAGTTCTTTATCCCCGAACACCGCACGGAACATCTCTTTTATCTTCGCTTCGTCGTTACCGCACTCAGCGTATACCGCTTCGCGCAGAGCTTTGGCAAGATGACGTTCACGGATAGAACCTTTAGTAAGGCGTTGTTCTATATCATTGAAGTCGAGGGTAATGTTAGTATTTTTCTCAGCAAGTATACTATTAAGTTTATCGCACATCTTTTTTACGTGTCCGTTGGATTCCGCCCTCACGTCCGCCAGTTGCGATACGTAAGGTTCCGGAAGATTAACCGGGAATGCAAGCCCCTTACCGCTCAGATAGGTTCTTCCGGGATTGTTGGGATCGTTTACCCTTACTCCGGCATCCTGATCCTCTTTATTGAGACTGATAAATTCTATATTGAACAGGGGTGCGAGCTTCCTTTTACGGCATTCATCGTTCCATTCGGCATAACCGTCCATCGAATAGAAGTCGTTGATGCCGACCACCTTCACATTTTCTTTCACGGCCATATCCAGAGCCTGCGGAATTCCGTCGAAGGCGCTGAACGAGTATGGCGTGTGGAGGTGGGCGTTAACCTTCACCACCTCCGGTTTATTATTATTTGCCATTAAATTAGTTTTAAGTCAGTTAATAGTCGTGTATATTAGATACCTTCCTTTGCCCTTCTTAACTGTTCCGCGTCGGTGAAATTCCGAGAAGGTACATGACCGTTAAGAGGAACTATTTTCTCATGGATAGCATCCAGGAACCAGTCCGGCTGAGGGAAGAATGCGTCTTCGAGTTCGTAGCACGGAGTGATCCAGTTGCGCGAACCTACAACCACCGCAGGTGCGTCGAGGTAATCGAACGCAAGTTCCGTTATATTGCGAGCCATCTCGTTAAGGAACGATCCGCGCGAGTTAGCGTCGCTCGCGAGGAGAATGCGGCCGGTTTTCTTAACCGATTCGAGAACCTTCTCGTAATTGAACGGAACGAGCGAACGTGCATCGATAACTTCCGCGCTCATGCCGTATTTTTCCTGAAGAATATCGGCAGCCTGCAATGCAGGATATAAAGTGGAACCTATCGTAAGGATAGTTACATCATCGCCCTTGCGTTTGATATCGGGTTCACCCATAGGTATTTCATAGTATCCTTCCGGTACACCGCCTTCATGGAACTGTTCGCCTATATCGTAAATTCTCTGGCTCTCGAAGAAGATTACCGGATCTGTTCCCTGAAGCGCACTGTTCATAAGCCCCTTCGCATCGTATGGTGTTACAGGGAATACGACTTTAAGTCCGGGGATATGAGCCACGAGCGAAGTCCAGTCCTGAGAGTGCTGTGCACCGTATTTCGAACCTACAGATACACGTACCACGACTGGCATTTTGATAACATTACCGCTCATAGCCTGCCATTTAGGCATCTGATTGAATATTTCGTCTCCGCACCTTCCGATGAAGTCACAGTACATTATTTCAGAAATTACACGTCCTCCGCACATAGCGTAACCGATAGCTGTTCCCACGATAGACGCTTCCGATATAGGCGAATTGAACAGCCTGTGATACGGAAGAGCCTCGGTAAGTCCGCGGTAAACTGCGAACGCTCCGCCCCAGTCGCGATTTTCTTCGCCGTAAGCGACGAGAGAGGCATCCTTGTAGAACCTGTCGATAATCGCTTCGAAGAGACCGTCCCTCAACTGATATTGTTTCATTTTAGAGAACGGTTTGCCATCTTTATCGAATGCGAAGCGTTCTTTTTTAGCTATTTGCTGAACACGGAAGTTTTCTTCCATAGGATGGTTCACATCCGGTTTAGCGTCGGATAAAGAATCTACGGACTCGTTCGAGAACATCATTGTTCCGATAAGTCCCGGTTCTTTTTTAAGATCCATTCTCGGAGATTTCTCCTCGTCGATAGCAAGTTTGAATATATCGAAGATAAGGTCGCCTACCTGATTTGAAATTTCATCCAGTTCTTTCTGCGTAGCGACTTTACCGTCTATAAGCTGTTTAGCAAACCCTTTGATACAGTCGTGAGCTTCCCATGCTTCCACTTCCTCTTTGGTACGATAAGAAGACGCGTCAGATGGAGAGTGTCCGCTGTAACGGTATGTAAGAACGTCTAAAAGTACAGGACCGTTCTTCTCTTCGAGAACCTTCATCTTACGTTTGTAAGCGTCGATAACCGCGAGAGGATTGTATCCGTCCACACGCTCAGCATGCATCTGCTCAGGGTTCACACCCGCACCGATACGCGCTGCCTGTCCGTAGCCCATAGTCTCTCCGCAGGTCTGTCCGCCCATACCGTACTGGTTGTTCATTATGTTGATGATGATTGGCAGCCCACCTTTCATATCACCTTCCCATAGGGTTTTAAACTGGTCCATTGCAGCGAATACGAGTCCTTCCCATACAGGTCCACAGGCCATAGAAGCGTCACCGATATTAGCAACTACGATACCGGGTTTGCGGTTAACTTTTTTATACAGTGCAGCACCTACCGCTATATCGCCGCTACCGCCCACGATAGCATTGTTAGGATAAATCCCGAACGGTGTGAAGAACGCGTGCATACTTCCGCCGAGCCCTTTATTGAACCCTGTTACGCGAGCGAACACCTCTGCCATCGCACCGTAAACAAGGAATCTTTTAGCAAGATCCTTAACAGAACCTTTAAATCCGGCTTCGACCACTTTAACCGTAGCACCATCCCAGAATCCGTTCATAATTTCACTAAGCTTCTCATCGCTGAGAAGTTCGATTGCGCGCAGACCCTTAGCGAGAATTTCTCCGTGACTTCTGTGGGAACCGAAGATAAAGTCGTCGATAGTTAGATTGTAAGCCATACCTACGGCAGCAGCTTCCTGTCCGGCAGATAAATGTGCAGGTCCAGGGTTATTGTATTCGACACCCTTGTATCCACCTGTTGTTTTAACAAGGTTGAGCATGGTTTCGAATTCACGGATCACTACCATGTCATGGTAGATTCTTTTGAGGTCTTCTTTAGTGAAATTTTTATCCTTGAGCTCGTCCTTTACGGATTTTTTATACTGATTTACAGGTATCGGTGTAAATTTGATTTCCCCAGCCTGTCTCATTTTATCCGGGTCGATGTATTGCGATTTAGGCATAACTTTATATTTTTAAAATTTTCTGTTAATAACTTTGTTAATTGTTTGTTTAAAACGAGAATACGGTCTCTTTAAATATCTCGGAAACAGTAGGATGAGGGAAGACGACTTCTTCCATCTCTTTCAACGTCATCTCCTGCTCGATAGCCATACAGGCTCCGTATATCATCTCGCTAGACGGATTTCCGAGCATATGGACACCTAATATTTCACCGTATTTTTCACCTACAAGTACCTTACAGACGCCGCTTCCGCCTTCATTCTCAGCGATGAAGCGCCCCGCGTAAGCCATAGGAAGCGATGCCACCCTGTAAGGGATATCTTTAGCTTTGGCAGCTTCTTCGGTAAGTCCTACGCCTGCAATTTCCGGATTGGTATAAACTACGCCAGGAATAGCGTTATATCTCATTATATCATTACGTCCTGTTAGGTTATTGACGACGACTTCGCCCTCACGGCTCGCAGTGTGAGCAAGAAGAGAGAATCCGGTAACGTCTCCTGCCGCATATACGTTAGGTACGTTGGTCTTCATTTTCTCGTCGACTTTAATACCTCCGCGGTACAGTTCCACACCTAAGTTCTCCAGTCCGAATCCTGCTATAACCGCGCGCCTTCCGACACTGACAAGAATTTTATCGCCTTTAACGGACTGTTTCTGTCCGTCTTTTTCGAAGACCACTTCATTACCCTTTATTTCCACGACTTTGGCCTGCAGGTTGAATTCCACTCCTTTCTTCGCGTACATATCGCGGAGCATAGCGCTCATGCCTTTATCCATGCCGGTAAGTATCTCATCGAGCATCTCGATAACAGTGACCTTAGTGCCCATGCTGTTAAAGAAACTTGCGAACTCCATTCCGATAACACCGCCTCCGATTATAACCAGCGATTCCGGTTTTTCGGTAAGTGCGAGTATCTCCCTGTTGGTAAGGATAACGTCTCCTGTAGACTCCAATCCGGGAATCGGCGGAACGAATGCCTCAGAACCGGTGCAGACCAGCAGGTTCTTAGCGAAGTAACTCTGTCCGGCAGATTCGATCTCGATTCCTTCGGAACCGCGCTCTTTAATATAAGCGTTGCCTTTAATGACTTCTACATGGTGTGCCTTCATTTTAGCACCAACACCGCCTACGAGTTTTTTAACTACTTTGTTTTTGCGATCGGTTATTTTTTTGAAATCGAACGTTACGTCCGGTGCAAATACTCCGTATTTGTCACCATGCTTAGCAGTGTCGTAAACTTTTGCGCTGTAAAGAAGCGTCTTGGTTGGGATACATCCCTCGTTAAGACACACTCCACCGAGTTCTTTTTTCTCGAAGAGCACGACCTTCAGCCCTTTAGCTCCTGCTCTCTCGGCAGCAACATATCCAGCAGGCCCTGCGCCTATAATTGCTAAATCTATCATAAATTATTTGTTTATTTTTTTCTTTTTTAAAAGAAGACAAACCATTAGGACTGAGATCGCGATCAATAGTATCGAAATTACACGACCCGTACCCCCAATAGTGATAAATAACCCTATAAAGCAAACCATTAAATTCATTATCACCAGCCTTCGATATGCGGCAAGAGTGGAATTTTTATAATAGTATAAATTAATTGCTCCGGACATCAATAACATCCCGCCTGTTCCTGCGAGACGTATCGTTCCGAATTCGCACAGAACAACGAGAATCCCTAAACAGATCATCGTTATTCCGCTTATACGGATAGCTTTATCGATTACCGACAGTGTCATCTTATACTTCGAATTCCAGATTTTCTATTTCTATCGCAACCTGTTTAACGAATCTCGTAGCTTCTCCTCCATCGAGTGCGCGGTGATCGTAAGTAAGGCTGAGTCCGATATGGGGAACGAATCCGTACACACCGTCGCCCAGATCCTTAGGACGCGGAACGATTGTATTCACACCGAGAATCGCAACCTGCGGAAGGTTTATAACAGGGGTAAATATCTCCACACCGTAATTTCCGAGATTAGATACGGTGAATGAAGCTGCATCCGCTGCAAGAAGATCGGGATCGATACTTCCTTTTTTACAAGCGTTAGCTATTTCCTTAAATTGATTAGAGAGTCCCTGTATAGAGAGATCGTCCGCGTTCTTAACCACAGGAACCATCAGTCCTCTGTCGGTATCTACCGCAAGAGCAAGATGTACCTTGTTGAAATATTTCATACTGTCGCCGAGCAGTTGCGCATTGACCTGTGGGAATTTTTTAAGCGCCTTGATAACTGCGAAGCACACCATATCGTTAAGCGTGATATTAGCACCGACTCCCTTATCCATAGCAGCTTTGACTTTTTTCCTGAGTTCCAGCATTCTTCGTGCGTCCGCACTTAGGTGATGCGTAAGCTGTGCGGAATTCTGAAGCGAAGCGTGCATTGCTTTTGCAATGAGTTTACGCATATTAGTGAGCGGTTTGATCTCGAAGTCGCCTGAATAAACAGGATTTTTAGACACCACGTCCGCACCTGTGATCTTGCCTGCAAGCCCTGTTCCTGTCTGAGGTGTGCTTCCCGTCTCTTTAGCGACTTCTTTAGCAAGGGGCGTCATTTTAGGTCTTGACTGAACAACAGCCTTAACGTCGCGTTCGATGATCCTTCCTTTTGGTCCTGTTCCCTGAACATCGGAGAGGCTTACCGCTTCTTTATCCGCAAGGGCGCGCGCACGAGGCGACACTCCGATAGATTTCTCTCCCAAAGTCTGCACCTGAGGAGCGGACTTAATATCTTCCGTTTTAACTTCCGCGATCTCTTCTTTTACAGGTTGTACCGGTTCAGGCTCCGACACATGAACTCCTCCTCCGTTAGGATTGAATTCAGCTGTGGATTCTCCTTCGTTACCGATAACCATCACGTTAGTAAGAACCGGAATTTCATCTCCGTCGCTGTAAAATACGTCGAGAACCGTTCCTTCGACCTGCGATTCTTCTTCGAACGAAGCCTTGTCGGTTTCGTAAGCGAAAAGAATATCCCCTTTGGACACTTTGTCGCCCTTTTTCTTTTTGAATTCGGAAACAATACAGCTCTCTACCGATTGTCCCTGTTTGGGCATAATTACTACTGTTACCATAAATTAGTTAGTATATATTTATTTTTAAAGATTTCGCAAAATACTGTTTTTACAAAGTTACAACTTAATTCAATATATACAAGTAAATTTTTAAATATTTTTATGACTGTATATCAAATAGTTACACAATATTTTAATATTTACAAGTTTACAACTTGTATAGTTTTTGGGTTTTATTTTATATTTGTCATGTAGAGATTCGGATTTTGCCGTTATAAACGGTCTATATCAAATTTAAAAAAGAATTACAGGATGAAAGATCTGCCTATATATAAACTCGTTTACGAGACGCTTCGCAAAGACATCGCCGGAGGCAGGTACCGCGCAGGAGACATACTTCCGTCTGAAAACGAGCTATGCGAAGAATTCAACACTACGCGCCCTACGGTCCGTAAGGCTGTGCAGGCATTGGTGGATGAAGGAATGGTTATGAAGCACCACGGCAAAGGCAGTATCGTCAAAGGCGCTCCAAAGGGCATAGGGATACTCTCGCTATCCGGAACCACTACCGCTGTCGGTAAAGAACTCTTAAAGACAAAAATCATAGTCAAACCGGACCACCGCGAATGGACCGAAGCCTTCTCTTTTCATATCACTCGTGATGAAAGAAATTCAGGGTGTATATATTTCGAACGGCTCAGGGAAATGAACGGTTCGCCAATGTTCTTCGATATCACAATGCTGCAGGACAAGGGACTACCGGGATTTTACGATCTCGATCTGGAGAACGAATCCCTCTTCGATTCCCTGCGTAAAAATTACAGGATCACCGTGACAGGGGGAACCCAGCAGTTATTCGCGATAAAAGCAGATAAACGACTGAGTGATTTTTTCCACACGACGCCCGGAAGCCCGGTATTACAGCTTAATCGCAGGATCGAGACTACACGGGAAGACTTTTTCATTTACAGCCAGGTATTCTGCGTCACTCAGGGGTACGGCTTAACGGTAACTTTTTAAAAATTTAACATCAAAAATTTGCAAATAAAAAATTTTCATTACATTTGCATCATCCAATGCGGGTGTGGTGTAATTGGTAGTCACGCTAGACTTAGGATCTAGTGCTTCACGGCGTGGGGGTTCGAGTCCCTCCACCCGCACAAACAAAAGAACCTTAAACTGATGTTTAAGGTTCTTTTGTTTTAAAATATGTCCTCTTTTACTCACCGCTTCTAATATTCCCCAGCTTATCCGAAGAGTATTTAATTTCCGAGAATACGGTTTTACACTGTTCTCCGCGCGGCGATTGAGAAAGGAACCCGATCCTCAATTTCTTGTCCGTTCCCATTTCGAAATAACGAAGCAGATACCATGTTTCACCATCCATAGAATAATGGAACGCATACGCTCCGCCCCCGAGTCCTGCAATCCTTGCATAAACCTCATCGCCATCCACATAATGGTGATTGCTGTCATCTGAATATTTTTTATTGATAACAGATACCATAGTAGGCCTCTGCTCAGGATCAGGCGCATACTCGAAACACAGTTTAGCCCAAAGATCCGTATTATCGTAGATCATCAGCACACCTGCATCGAACACCGCTCCGAATTCCACTTTCATTTTACAACTGAACAGGAATGTTTCATCCGGCTGAAACAGCAGCATTGGTCCCGTATCGTCGCGACTCTCCTTGCGTGGATCTACGAACAAACGCGAGCCTTTACCTCCTACCAAAGTAAAGTCACTTCCATCGACATCCCAACTTAAAGGTGTATTGACCCACTCCAACGGATAAGGTATACCCTGCATCGTAACTTTTTCTTCTTTGTTTTGGGCGCACGCTACAAAAACGCATACAAGCACTACAGATGTCGCAATTAATAATTTTTTCATGTCAGCTTTAGTTGATTTTAATAAATATTAAGATTCAATTAATTGATTTACAAGGATTTAAACTGCAGAGGTAAAATATTTTTTTATTCGCCCAAATTTGTTATATATTTTAAATACTGTATCTTTGTGCCTTAAAATTCATGACTTTAGCCTTGAATAACAATATAAATAACATAAAATGAACATCGTAAGAGAAAACCTCGACAACCAAACCGCTTTACTGAAAGTTTCCGTAGGAGAACAGGATTATACAGAAGCAGTAGACAAAGCGCTCCGCAATTACAGGAAAAAAGCGAACGTACCAGGTTTCCGCCCGGGAATGGTTCCCATGGGGATCATCAATAAAATGTACAGGAAGAGCACCGTCGCAGAAGAGGCTTACAGGGTCGCAACTAAAGCGAGTGTCGACAACCTGAACGAGAGCAACACCAAAACACTCGGAGAACTTATGCCGAGCAGCAAACAGGAACCTATCGATTTCGAAAACAGCACAGAATTCGAATTCCTTTTCGAAATAGGTATTGCTCCGGAAGTTAATATAGAGCTCGATAAAAAAGAAGATAAAGTTACAAAATATTCGATCAAGATTGCTGACGACATGACCAGCGGCTACAAAGAAAACTACCTCCGTCGTTTCGGCAAACTCGAAGACGTAGACGTAGTTTCTAAAGACGAGGCTCTTACAGTCACCTTGGACCAGGAAGAAATGAAAATCGAAGAGGCTTACGTGGGATTGGTCGGTATGAGTGAGGAAGAACGCGCTCCGTTCATCGGTAAAAAAGTCTGGGATAAAATGGAAGTCAACGTCAACGAACTTTACAAAACTCCTTCACAGAGAGCTTCCATTCTTGGTGTTAAAGAAGACGAACTCGACGGTATAAATCCTGAATTTTCGCTCGAAATCACAAAAATACGCCAATTCATAACTTCTGAACTGAACGAAGAATTCTTCAAGATGGCGTTCCCTGAAGGCAATGTTAATAATGAAGACGAATTTAACAAATACGTAGAGCAACAGATAGAATCTGAACTTAGCCGTGAAACGGATTATAAATTTGCCATTGACGTCAAGGATTATCTCCTGAAAAAAGCAAATCTAAGCCTTCCTGAAGAATTCCTTAAAAATTGGTTATACGCTGTTAATGACGGGAAATTTTCAAAAGAAGACATTGAAAAAGAATTTCCTGCATTCGCTGATATGATGCGTTGGTATCTTATCCAGAGATACTTCGTTGAGAAATTAAATCTGGAAGTTACTCAGGATGAATTGAAAGAAGAAGCCAAAGCTATGGCTGCAATGCAGTTCGCGTATTACGGCATGCCTTCAGTTGCAGACGATATGCTAGAGAACTACGCTGAGCAGATACTCTCGAATAAAGAGGAATTGAAAAAAATTCACGACAAGGTTTTCGAGAAAAAAATTGTGGATGCCGCAAGTGAAAACTTATCTATAAGCAAGAAAAAAATATCGGCAGAGGATTTCAATAAATTATTCCAATAAATCAATATTGAGTAAAATAAACAAAGGATCGCATGCGCGATCCTTTGTTTATTTTTATGAGTCTTAAACTTTTATACGATTAAGAATAATATTCTTATATTTGTACCCTATTTAACTCAACTTGTAAATTTTTTATATATGAAGAACAGGCTAATTTCCTTTTTTATATTATTTGCGATATTGTTTATATGCACACACTCGAACGCACAGATCACAGCTCCTGTTATACAACAGACCGTAGGCGGTAATACACCTGGTACTATATCGGACCATATAGAAGCTGCTCTTAAAAATGCGGGTGAAGGAATGCAGGTAGAAACGGAGATCGGAACTCAGGAAATTGAAGCTACCGAAAATGAGGACAGGGATGTCGATGAATGGGGTGAAGAAGACGATGACGAACTATATAAAAGGACAGATGGATTCGGAACAGGCAGCAGAGTATTCGGAAGGAGCATTTTCAGAAACAGCAGGCTGACATTTTCACCGAATTACAATATGCCTACCCCTAAAGATTACATTCTGGCTGCAGGAGACGAAATAATCATAGAAACATGGGGATTATCAGAGTTGAATATTAAAACAAAGATTTCCACAGAAGGAACTATTAATATCAGTAAAGTAGGGCTTATTTATCTTAACGGTCTTACTATAGAAGAAGCAGAGAACCGGATCAAAAACAGCCTTAGCCAGATAATAGGCAATATCAGCACCGAAGAATCCGAAGTAAAAGTATCTCTCGGACAAATAAGAAGTATAAAAATAAATATGGTGGGTGAAGTGAGTACTCCCGGAACTTATACCCTGCCTTCACTTGCAACACTTTTTAACGCATTATACTCCGCGGGAGGCGTTAATTCGATAGGTTCTTTAAGAAACATCAAAGTTTACCGCTCGAGCAAAGAGATAGCCTCTTTAGATGTATACGATTATCTTATCAACGGGAAGTACGAAACAAATATCCGGCTCGAAGACAACGATATGATAATCGTTAACCCGTATTCAAAACTCGTCAGGATAACAGGACATGTCAAACGCCCTATGACATACGAGCTTATCGAAGGGGAAACTCTTGAAAACCTGATAGAATACGCAGGCGGCTTCAAGGGTGACGCTTATATGGACAATATACGTATCAGGAGAAAATCCGGAGGTGTACAATTTGAAATCCTTACTGTCAAACTGGAAGACCTCCCAAATATAATAATGGAAGACGGAGATGATATCCATGTCGATAAGATCATAGAATCGTATGCAAACCGGGTTACAATCCGTGGAGCGGTTCATCGTCCGGGAGAGTATGAATATTCAACACAAATGTTCACCCTATCCCAATTAATCGAACAGGCAGACGGTCTTCTCGGCAGCGAATTTTCATCAAGGGGACAAATAACCAGACTCAAACCGGATCTTACCTATGAAATAATTCCATTTGACGTTTTAAGTATTGCATCCGGAACTGCAGACATTACATTAAGACCTGAAGACTATGTTTATATCCCGACCATATTCGATATGAGAGAGAATTATTACGTAACGGTAAAAGGTGAAGTAATCCATCCGATGACAATACCGTTCAGGGACAATCTAACCATTGAGGACGTTATATTAATAAGCGGCGGTTTGAAGGAATCCGCCTCTACATCTAAAATAGAAGTATCCAGAAGGATTAAGGATCCGCGATCAATCGAATACAGCCCTCATACAGCAGAGAATTTCACATTTTCGATTTTCGAGGACCTGGGGCTCACAGAAGAGGCCAACAAATTCCTATTAAAACCGTTTGATGAAATATACGTAAGAAGATCGCCTGCATATAATGCTCAGCAATCCGTTTATATTTCCGGAGAGATTCTGTTCGGCGGGGAATATGTAATATCGAAGGCCGGCCAAAGAATAACGGAACTCGTAAAAGAAGCTGGCGGAATAACTCCTGAAGCATACGTGAAAGGCGCCAGCCTCAAAAGAAGAATGACGGTAGAGGAAAGAGCGCGCGTAGAAGCGGTTCTCAAAGTCGCTGAAATAAACCGCGGTGACGGAACCGACTCTATTTCTGTAAGATCACTCGATATATCGGATTACTACCCTGTAGGTATCGATCTCGAAAAAATACTTAAAAATCCGGGCAGTGTAGAGGACCTCATTTTGCGTGAAGGAGACAGGTTGTTCATACCTAAAATGAACAGTACTGTAAAAATATCAGGTGCAGTGCTTTATTCCAACACCGTACCCTTTATGCCCAAAAAAAATATTAATGAATATATATCACAGGCAGGGGAATACGCGAATAATGCACGTAAACGTCCTTTCATAATTTACATGAACGGAACCGTAAGTTCCACACGCAAGGGTTTCCTACACAAAAAATACCCCAAAATTGAACCGGGCTGTGAAATTGTAGTACCTACAAAACAGCCAAGAAACAACAATTTGGGAGCTGCGGGAATAATAGGTTTGTCTATGTCTACGGCTTCAACCGCAGCACTGATTGCAAACATTATTAAATAATATATGATAACATTCTGTATTTGTTTATTACTGCTTATTTTATCATATTTCTTTTACGGAAGATATATTGAAAAGATATTCGGCGCAGACAAAAACAGAGAAGTTCCATCGAAAACGAGTTACGACGGGATCGATTATATACCGATGCCGATGTGGAAGACTTTTTTAATCCAATTCCTGAATATTGCAGGCTTAGGCCCTATTTTCGGGGCAATTCTCGGTGCGGCATACGGTCCTGTGGTATTCCTTTGGATAACCTTCGGAGGAATATTGGTAGGAGCTGTCCATGATTACGCTTCAGGAATTATATCCATAAAAAACAACGGTTTAAGCTATCCTGAGATTATCGGCAAATATCTGGGTAATAATATAAAACAAATACTCAGGGTGTTTACCGTATTTCTTATGATCCTTGTGGGTGCGGTATTTATGGTCGGTCCGGCTGGTTTGCTACAGGGAATAACCGGTTTGAACTCCACGATATGGATATATATAATCCTTTTCTACTACATACTGACCACGCTGATGCCTATAGATAAAATAATAGGACGAATTTATCCGGCCTTCGGATTCGCACTCCTTTTTATGGCGGTTAGCATTCTTATGGTATTATTTTTCGGAAGCTACCATATACCGGAATTGTCTGTTGCGACATTTACGAATATGAAAATGGATGCAGAGACGTTCCCCATATTCCCCACTCTCTTTATAACCGTGGCATGCGGTGCTATATCAGGTTTTCATGCGACTCAGTCGCCTCTTATGGCTCGATGCGTAAAGTGTGAGACGCAGGGCAAACCCGTGTTTTTCGGAGCTATGATCACTGAAAGTATAGTTGCACTGATTTGGGCTGCGATAGGTCTGGCATTCTTCGGGGGTGTATTTCAACTGAATGAGAGTCTTGCAGAGCACGGTAATAATGCGGCGTGGATAGTAGATACCATTGCCAATACCACTTTAGGAAAATTCGGGGCGGTACTAGCCTTATTGGGAGTGGTATTCGCTCCTATCACCAGCGGCGATACTGCATTCAGAAGTGCGCGGCTTATCGTTGCGGACTTCCTGAAAATCGAACAAAAAACCTTGCGTAAAAGAATGTATGTAAGCATCCCGCTTCTTGCAGCAGGATTCATTATTACGTTCCTGGACTTCGATGTAGTGTGGAGATATTTCGCATGGGCGAATCAGGCACTTGCAGCAGCAACACTCTGGGCCATCACTGTATATCTGGCAGAAAAGAGGAAAAATATTTACCTTACATTCATTCCCGGAGTTTTCATGACAATGGTCGTATCGGTTTATTTCTTTACTTCGGAACAAATGCTCGGTCTGTCTTATTATGCAGGTTTGATAATATCTACCGTAATCACTCTGGTGATTATGGCAGGAATATGGCGGCTCATCAACCGTAGATACAAACAATAAAAAAGACCGGTTTCCCGGTCTTTTTTACTTGCTTAGCATATATTTTGCTGACTGCGCTCCATTCTCCATGGGGAGCAACTGTTTTAAATCCGGTTGTTTCATCCGGGAGGTCAAGATTAGGAGCATTTATTGCCCATGTCTGCGGTTCGGCACATGCCCATGGCACTCCTCCTCCGTTGTTCCAGAACGTCCAGTGTCCGAACTCCCTATCCGTTTCATAATAAACGCTTACATTGTTCGCATTATCGGTAAATATCGCTCCGTTATATTCTTTACCGTCCACAACTAACGGTTCCGATGTCATCGACATTTCCATACCTTTGCCCACAGGCGCCATTCCTTCTTCTTTCAACTGCACTTCTTCTTCATTCAGTTCGAGAAGATTTCCGGTAGGAAGCGTTCTTTCTGTCAATTCCCATCTCTTGCCCACTGACATTTTAAGACTGTATTTCTGTGGATCGGCACCTTTAACGAACGGCACCATTACAGGAGTGTGGTACCCTACTCCGAGCGGCATCGGCTGATCGCTGTTATTTATAAATGTAACCGTATGTTCCAATCCCTGCGCAGATAATTTAAAATCCATACGGCACTCGAATTCATGTGGAAATCCTTTATATATTTCATTATTCACACGATTCGAGAAAAACGAAGCTGAAACTTTCACATGATCCGCCCCTATTCCTGTGTGCGTGACAATGAACTTCTGAACTTTAAGAAGCCCGTGATGATGGTTATTCTGATGCGGTATGGTTATGGGATATTCATATTTTATTCCGTTGTAAGTGAATGTACCATCCTCTATACGGTTAGGAGGGAACAATATCGGAAGACCGAACAACTGAGGAGTTTTAAGGAAATTCTCGATTCCTTCCTCTTTGGGGGTTCTGAATATTTCAATATTTTTTTCCGGGATCGATAGTTTTATAAGGTTGGCTCCCACTTCGGGGATCAACAGTGCCTGATAGCCTCCGGCCTCCATTTCCACTGCTTCCATGCCGAACCATTCGGTCTTTGAAATCTTCATAGCATTTGAGTTTTCAGTTAATATTCGTTTTTTATAATGTCGGCAAGCCGATCTATGATCTGTACATCCGTATAACCGTCGCATCCGACTATCATCTTCGCTTTAGAATAATGTACGTCTCTTTTCCCCAGCATATCGGTTATATAATCCAGCAATTCAGCTTCCGTTTTTCCCCTTAGCAGAGGTCTTTTATCGAGCCCGTGCTGAAGACGTTTGAGCAATCCTTTCGGAGTAACCTTAAGATATACGGTCAATCCGGATTCATTCATTCTATCCATATTGTCGAAAAAACAAGGCGCACCGCCTCCGGTAGCAATAATACAATTCTCCCGGGCACAAAGTTCATGGAGAAGTTCCTGTTCCAGCTGTCTAAATGCTTCTTCCCCGTCTGCGGCAAAAATTTCGTTTATGGTACGGTTGTGTTTATCGACAAAATAATTGTCCATATCTACAAAATCCATATTCAGCTTTTTAGCCAGAGGCTTACCGACGGTAGTTTTACCGGACCCCATATATCCTACCAGAAAAATATTCATGCCCGTTTAAAATAATTCCATTTGTGAATTGTCGTCGTCATCTTCAACTTCGATCTCCGGATTAACATCTTCATCGGTTTCTTCCGCTTGTTCATCTTCGACAACAGTATCCTTCTGCAATGGTTCGATAAATTCGATTTTGACTGTTTCATATGTCGTCAGGCGCTTGCCCTTAGCCCTATGGCTTTTAACTCCGATGAATTCTTCCGCATCTATCAATTCATCCGGACGTCCTTCGTTCTGTCCTCCGAATATTATCTTCACCTGCGGATAATCATCATCCGATATACTCACCATATAAGAGCCTTCCGTTTCATCGATGAAAACCTGTGGTTTCTCGTTAAGTTCGGCAATAAAACGTTTAAGATAATAGTATTTCTGGTTGGCATCGTAATAAATAACCGTATAAGTTTTCGCTGCATCGTAACGCTCGACGGTCATAGTATCTTCCGGGAAATGCTGTGAAAGATCGAAACCAGAAGTATAGTAGCTTCCGCCCGATGTTATTACTATTATTTTGTCGTCTCCTGCAAATTCTCCCAGAAGCGTTCCCCTGCCATCGACATTAAGACGTCTTATATCCTCATCATACCAGATGTTCTGTCCTCCGAGAGTAGAGGTTCCCTGTTCTTTGAGAACTATTTTATGGATACCGTATCTTGTAAACAGATTACCCTGCGATTGCCTTCCTTTTATTGCCAGCTCGCTGAAGTCGAGATCAACGATTCGTTTTTTCAGTCTCGGACGAGGTTTGAAATAAACCTTCAGCACTTCTGCCTCCCCGTTGGGATTAACGCTCATATACAGTATTGCCGAACCCGGGGTTCCTTTGGTTATATCGTATTCCCTGTCGCGTGTAATGCTTGTTATGGCGCAACGCTTCATCATTATGTATCCGTTTTTCCCGTCCCTGTAAATTACGTTGTATATTTTACGGTCGTCGTTTTTCTTGAACACACCGATATAATAAATTCCTTTACTGAAGAATGCTTTATCCGAAACTTTCGTGACGATATATTTACCTTCTTTATTGAAAATAATCACATCGTCGATATCCGAACAGTCGCACACATATTCAGCCTTTTTCATACTGTTGCCGATACCGAAGAATCCTTCTTCTCTGTCTACATATAATTTAGCATTAGCTACCACAACTTTTGTAGCCTCGATAGAATCGAAACTGCGAAGTTCGGTCTTACGTTCCTTGCCTTTATGATATTTATCCCTGAGACGCTGGAAGTAATCGATAGTATATTCGGTTAATGTTTCAAGATTCTTACGCACCTCTTCCATTTTATCTTCCAGAGAACGTATATGTTCATCCGCCTTGAACGCGTCGAATCTCGAAATACGCTTGATCTTTATCTCCGTTAATCTCGTAAGATCCTCTTCCGTAATTTCACGTCTGAGCAATTTTTTAAACGGTTCGAGTCCTTTATCGATAGTCTCAAGTATCTCTTCCCACGTGGTACACTCCTCGATATCGCTATATATTTTATTTTCGATAAATATTCTTTCAAGACTCGAATAATGCCAGTCGTCCTCGAGTTCAACTAATTTTATTTCGAGCTCGCGCTTTAAGAGGTACCGCGTATGTTCTACACTATGGACGAGTATTTTACTTACGCCTGCAAATAGTGGTTTATCGTTCTGGATCACACAGGAATTAGGAGATATCGACACCTCGCAATCGGTAAAAGCATACAGTGCGTCTATGGTTTTATCCGCGGACACATCATTTGGGAGATGAACCCGGATTTCCACCTCGGCAGCAGTATTATCATCGACGCTTTTGACTTTGATCTTGCCTTTATCATTTGCTTTTATAATAGAATCGATAACCGTAGAAGTAGTCTTCCCGTACGGTATTTCAGTAATAACTAGAGTTTTTTTATCGAGTTTCGTAATCTTCGCCCTGACTTTTACTACACCGCCCCTGAGTCCGTCGTTATATTTGGAACAGTCCGCCATCCCACCGGTAGGGAAATCCGGATAAAGTTCGAAATCTTCCCCTTTGAGATGAGCTATAGCAGCATCGATAAGTTCAATAAAATTATGAGGAAGAATTTTAGACGCAAGACCTACAGCAATACCTTCCACCCCTTGGGCTAACAGCAGCGGAAATTTGACGGGAAGCGCTACAGGCTCCTGATTACGCCCGTCATATGACAACATCCATTCCGTCGTTTTGGGATTGTATACCACGTCTAACGCAAATTTCGACAGTCTGGCCTCAATATAACGCGGAGCTGCGGCACTGTCTCCGGTGAGAATGTTTCCCCAGTTTCCCTGACAATCGACGAGAAGATCCTTTTGTCCAAGCTGCACCAGGGCGTCACCGATCGAAGCGTCGCCGTGCGGGTGAAACTGCATGGTACTACCGATGATATTGGCTACCTTGTTATACCGTCCGTCGTCCATCCTTTTCATAGAATGGAGAATACGTCTCTGCACGGGTTTTAGCCCATCGTCGATATGCGGAACCGCACGTTCGAGAATAACATAAGAAGCATAATCCAGAAACCAGTCCATGTACATACCGGTGAGCTTATGCCTGTTCATAGACGTATCGTCCGTCAGTTTGTTATATTTGTAATCGCTGTTGTCCTTCACAGGAAGAATTTCAGGTTCATTTTCTATATTTTCCCTGTTCCCTCCGCCAATTTCGATCTCTTCACTCATGTGGAATACGTAGTATTTTTATAAATCCGCTTTATGCCACACAAATATAACAATTTTAATCTTACACGTGGAATGCAAATTGTCCAATAATCATAATAAAACAAAAAGAGTTATATTTGTAATCGTAAAATCTATGAATATGCAACTTTTCGAAACTGCGCTCGAAGCGAGCCGTAAACTTAAACTTGTCGACAACGACAAAATCAACAAGGTGCTTAACGACCTTGCCGACGCTGCCGAAACAAACACAGATTACATTCTGGAAGAGAATGCAAAGGATCTCGCACTTATGGATAAAGCGAATCCGATGTACGACAGGCTGATGCTAACCGAACAACGTATAAAAGATATTGCGGGTGATATAAGAAAAGTTGCGATCCTACCATCTCCCCTCAATATTCTTTTAGAGGAGAATATACGCCCCAACGGCATGGTCATAAAAAAAGTAACCGTACCTTTTGGAGTAATAGGAATAATTTACGAGGCGCGCCCGAATGTAAGTTTCGACGTATTTTCACTATGTCTTAAATCGGGGAACGTCTGTATTTTAAAAGGCGGAACAGACGCATATAACTCCAATGCGGCAATCGTATCGGTCATTAAAAGGGTACTTGAAAACAACGGGCTGGATACTGATATCGTAACACTTATGCCTGCGGGAAGAGAGGCTACCGCAGAACTACTGAACGCCGTAGGTTTCGTCGACCTTATCATACCGAGAGGCAGCCAGGGACTGATAAATTTCGTGAGGGATAATTCCCGTGTTCCGGTTATAGAAACAGGGGCTGGAATATGCCACACCTATTTCGATAGATATGGCGATACGAAAACCGGAGCGGAAGTTATATTCAATGCCAAGACTCGCCGGGTAAGCGTATGTAACGCACTGGATTGTGTAGTAATACATAGGGACAGGCTGTCCGATCTTCCGGAGATATGCAGTAAACTTGCTGAAAAGAATGTAATAATATACGCGGATGAAGAAGCATATTCGGCGCTTTCCGGCAATTACCCTTCGGAATTTCTGGAAAAAGCTACGGAAGACAGTTTCGGCACGGAATTCCAGGATTACAAAATGGCACTTAAAACAGTACGCGATATTTACGAAGCCATCAACCATGTAACCAAACATTCTTCGAAACACAGTGAAGCGATAATAAGTACGAATCGTGAAATGATAGATATGTATGAACGTACGATAGATGCAGCGTGTGTTTATGCCAACGTATCCACAGCATTTACGGATGGTGCGCAATTCGGATTGGGGGCGGAAATAGGAATCAGCACACAGAAGCTCCACGCACGGGGCCCTATGGCATTAAGGGAACTGACAAGCTATAAATTTATAATAGAAGGTGACGGACAAGTCAGAGCTTAAACTTACCGACTCCCGTTTTTAAAATATCTATAAAATCGCCGAACCGTTCCCAGAGCGGTTCGGTTTTTAACCATATCTGGCGTGCCTTCGCCTGACGGGACATTTTACCGCTATCAGTCTCGGCAATAAATTGTTCATCCGCATGATGGGACTCCGCAGTAAGCTCCTCAAAAAGGAACGGATAAGAGCGGACAAAATCCAGTAATTGTTTATCGTCTATACGTCCTGTGAAACGGAACGATGCCCAAAGCTCGAGCAGTGCCCTCTCCATATCCTTTGGATCGATATTTATAATCTCCGCGCGAAAAGAATCTTCGTCTTTTAAAGCAACATAACAATAGGAAAGAATCTTCGAACATTCCATATGATCTTCCGGATCTACATCCAGACACGTTTCAAGTAGCGCCGAGGAAATCCCGAATTCGCCTGCAAGAAAATGATCGATAGCGGAATAATTCAGCAAAAAAATAAGCGTATGATTTTCTGGTACGTTCCATGAAAGTTCCACTTCTTCATCTTCAGGAAGAAGTTCGATAATTCTCTGGCAAGCATCGAAACGCATCTCACAAGCCTTTTCTATCATGCCATTATCCGTAAAAAAGTCAGTAAGCAATAACACGGCTTCAAAATTATACGGAGTTTTATCAATAATCTCCGAAAGCTTTGCTGCATAAGCACCAGCCAGATCAGCTGATTTAACAGATCTTATATCGTCACGATAAAATGCAGGGTAGTCGATCCTGAAGGTATCGTCGCCTTGCGGAACTATTTCCGGTTTTTGATTCCTCCGGTTTTTATCTTCGAGGAACTTTTTTTTCGTATAATGATTCATAGAGATCCTTATATTTTCCCACCATTTTCTCCTCGGTAAACAATTCAGTTACACGCTTCTTTCCTGATCTACCCATACTCTCGCGAAGGTTTTTATCTTCAATCAGCCGGACAACATTACCGGCCAACGCAGCAGCATCGGCAGGGTTGGATAAAAATCCTGTTTCTCCGTCAATAACGACTTCCGGAATACCCTCCACATTCGTAGTAACGACAGACAATTCATAAAACCCGGCCTCAAGGAAAGTAAGACCGAAAGATTCGTAAAGTGAAGCGGTCAGGAAAATATCATGTGAAGAATAAAAATCAGCAACATTTTTCTGCCATTTTACAAGAATGATTTTATCATCCAGATGATTTTCTTCTATAAATTTACGACATGGCTCATAAAGGGTTCCATCGCCTACAATAGTAAATACGGCATCCGGACACTTCTCCAGAACAAGTTTCGCTGTCTTGAGAACTGTAAGGGGGTCCTTCTGAAATTCCAACCTCCCTACAAATAAAACTCTTACATTATCATCTGTGGATACTTGTTTTTCCGGGAATAATGAAAAATCCAATCCGTTGTAGATCACGGACATTTTCTTTTTAAATAGCTTAAAATATTTCAGATAATATTTGTTTACGGTAACTATACTGTCGCAAAAGAAAGAAGCAATCATTTCGCACATACAGTAAAACTGTCTCTTGGGAAATTTCTCAAAGTCATGAAACGCGATTCCATGAACGGTGTGAACAACCACGGGCACACCTGCCATAGTTGCCGCTATACGGCCCACAATACCAGGTTTCGTGGAATTGGTATGAACTATATCGAATTTTTGTTTTTTACACAAACGGTATATTTCGATAAGCGCCTTAAAATCCCATAACCCTATAGAACGTTTGAGTTTTTCCGAGAATATAACGTTCACGCCTGCTTCGGTAAAAAGCCGTGTACATACGGCTTTCTTCTCTCCTGTATCGGTATCACTGAAAAGAATATATTTTTCATATTCTTTTTCATCTAGATTTCTCATTATCTCCAATGAGATTTTCTGGACTCCGGACATTAAAGGTAAAACTTGTATATGAAGGATTCTTTTTTTCAATTAAGGATATCGTTAGTATAATGTTTTATCATTTTCTTTATATCGTACCGGGAAGCGATATCTTTATAATACTCCGGATCATAAGATTTTTTTGCAATAAATTCGAGTGTACGAATCACACTTTCGTGATCAAATACATCAAATATAAAATCTTTACCCATATTTTTTCTTACAAATTCATATCCTCCTCCGCAAGTTTTAGAAACAATCACGGAAGTTCCGCAAGAAAGTGCCTCGAGTATCACCAGTCCGCATCCCTCCAAATCAAGGGTAGGCACTATTACTCCATCTACCTGATGATAAAGCTCTTTTAATTCATCATAGCTAACAAAACCGAGGAACTTTATATGCTCGGGATTGCTATCCGCCAGTTTGGTCACTTCAGGCGCCAGTTCTCCGCAACCGGTGACATAAATAATAAATTTATCTCTAAAATTCTTATCTGATTTAAGGAACTGGTCAAGGAATTCTATAACACCCGTTCTGGCTGTCAGGCGACGCGGTATCAATAACTGTATTTTTTCATTTTCTGATCTTGTTATTTCCTTTTTATCGGAAGTCAGAGTTTTGTCTATATATGGAGGAACAAAACCGAATTTAGATTCCCTGATCTTATGTTCCTTTATTGCAATATCCTTCATATAGTCGGAATGTACCAATACTCTATCCGACAGCATAGCTGTGATCTTCTGTATTCCCCACATCAATTTATATCGGAATCCTTCCTTTCCTGTCTTATACTTATATTCGATATGTACAGGACCGTGATAGTGGTAGTATATTTTTTTCCCCATCAATTTAGCAACCAGTCCGCCGACTACTCCCATAACAGGATACTGCAATAGTACATAATCGGTATTCTTTAAAGAACCGATATACCGGAAAGGGTTGATAATAGAGCCCAGAGACATTTCTTTTACATTACCCTTCTGAAAAAAACGAACATAATGCTCCTCAGCCTTCTCATCTTTTGCAAAATAATCGCTTCCTGGATTTTTAGAACGGGTAACCAATTTCAGATTAAACTCCTCTTCGGGGAAATTCATAAGCAGATCGAAAACATGTTTACTCGATCCCCCTGCAAAATTCGGATAACAAAAGTCGCTGATTATTGTAATCTGTTTCATTTACTATTTACTTTTTGCATTTTTGCGCAACCTCAATATATTTTTCCATAACACTATCCCATGAAGAGTGCATATTTTCAAAAATGAAATTTACGCATTTTTTCTGGTATTTCGATAGTTCTTCTTTATCAAACGAAAGAATATCCATAATAATTTTATCTGTATCCTCTTTTGATGCTATTACAACTGACCTCATCAACTCGTCAGTCGTAAATCGACCCTCATTCGAGACGACGATAGCTCCGTTATAGGATGCGGCAAGAAAACTTCCCCTGCGTTCGGATATTCCGTCCGGGAAAGGAAGATAGGCAATCTTGCAGTCGTTCAATAATTCCGAAGTCCTCTGATCGTCATAATCGATATGAAGTTCTATCGATGCTTCTTCACACAATGCCTTTATTTCCTCATAAAATTTCCCGTATTCGGGTCTTACCTGTCCTGCCAGGGCTATTCGAAGTTTCGGATGTTCTTTTTTCAATTTTTCCGCAACTGATATATATTCGAGTATTCCTCTTCCCGGACGTATCTGTCCGAAATTCACAATATCTATATTCCGTTCCGTGATCGGTTTTAAAGTCCCGGAACGAGGAATATTGGAAAAGATTTTAATCACCGAGCTTCTTGAATTCAATCGCGGAAAATGTTTTACAGCAGCCAACCTATCGGTATCGTTGGAGAATATAACATGATCCGCAGACATCAGCATAATTTTCGTAGCCATTCTGGACTTCATGCTTAATTGCAGATATTCGTGAAGCATTATTATATACTTTTTCTTCGTGAACCATGAAAAATAGGCGGCGAACAGGTGCGGCATTATGCTCCAGCCATACCATTTTGTCGGAGATTGCATAAACAAAACATCGACGCCCATTTTTTTTACGTCACGGACCCTGCTATAAAAAGAAAATAAGGACCATTTCCTGGATAAGTACAAAGTACATCCGGAATTTTTTGCAACAGAAGAATTCATCAACCGGAAAGTATAATCGCCCACTCCGCAAATATCAGGAGGATAAGCTCCGGTAATCATAACAGATTTCATAAACAGAAGTTAACCAACTAATAATTTTGACGCATTTTTATTAAATATATCTTTCCTGTATTCTATACTTTTATGTTTGAACAGTATGTTGTCATACTCATACAATATATTGTTCGTTCTCACTGTAAGCACTGCAAACATGTACGAAACTATCAAGATTCTTGCTAAATACCAATGAAAACTTTTTATAAGATGCCTAAAGGTCCATTTTTGTTGCATAAGGACAGGTATTATTATCCAATATGAAATATTAAAAAGATTCCCTATACGGTCTACGATAATCACCATTTCCGAGAAATAAAGATATACGATCTGATATCCGAAAAATAAATTTATAAATATAAGATTTGACTCGGATTGTTTAACAAGTTTTTTATAATTCATAAGGACGAAGGCTGAAAATAAAATAGTTTCAAAAATCCTAGGGGTAATACCTCTTCCGGTTCCGTAAATACCACTTGTAACAGAGCTCTTTTTTATGACGGGAAGGATTCCATCCAGCAAATCCGTCACCCAAAATAATACGGTTTTCCAGATCGGAAGTTGAACAAAATAAATTATCAGTCCTAATCCGAGTGTTACTATTATCGTTTTTTCAGAAAATTTCCTGTTCAATATAAAATAAAGCGGAACATAAACAATAGCGGAAGAATGAAAAGTCATAGCCAAAGCAATTAACAGCATATACGGGATTATTTTCCGCTGCTGCAAATACGGTACAGCCAGCAAAAAAATCAGTATACTTTTAATATTACGTAAAAGATTGACTTCAAGTATAATAGAAAAAGCAACGAACACAGCAAAACTCATCGCAAACGATACAGAATACCGTTTAAATACAATACCTAATAACACCACATCTATCAGGGAGGAAATAAAAATAAAGACATGGTAATCGGACGTGAACCATTTTATAACAGAGATATAAGTTATAAAGCCTGCTTCCTGGCTCATATTATAATTTGAAACATAATCTCCACTGAACAAAGGTTTAACATTATCAAAAATACCTACATAAGAATGCCAGTCCCATCCGATATATCCCCTTAGTCCGAAAAAAAACAAAAATATGAGGACACACACACACCTTACGGTATTTTGGGCCATTCTTCCGGTGAAATTCTGTTCTGCAAAAGCCAATACTAAATATGCGGCCAGCAAAAACAAATATGGTCCGGAATATATAAAATTAACTGCGTCCATTTACAAATTTCTTGTGCAATTCTCTACCTTCTTTCTGCGCCTTTCTTGCCAGTTCCAGTTGCTTTTTATCCAAAACGAAAGGTTTTCTGAGGTTATTGTGAACCACATTATATAATTTTACCATTACAGACTGCAAACCACCAATATTTTTCAAAGTGAAATATATACGGTTACGCTCCATATAATAAATAACAAAATCACTTTTCTGCCCACCGGTAGATGTACTTTCCTTATGATACACAACCGACTGGGGTAAATAAAACAGTTCGACACCGTTTTCGCGGCATCGCCAGATAAAATCGGTATCGTCGTAATAAACGAAATAATTTTCATCCATAAATCCGACCTTTTCAAAAACTTCTCTTTTAATAATCATAAAACAGGTAGGCGAATATGAAACCTTTCTTTGCTTGTCGTAACGTCCGTCATCCTTCTTCCTTCCCCCAAAATGTTTTGTAGAACCGTTATAATATGTAAACTTACCGCCGGCGGCCCATATAAGATCAGTCCCATGATAAAATATCTTAGGCACCGCCATGTCAGTTTCCGAGTTCTCTAACCCTGATAGGAGCGATTCTATCGTTTGCGGCTCCAGCACGACATCATTATTGGATAATAAAATATATTCGCATCCGTCTTTCAGGGCTTCTTTGATCCCGATATTATTACCTTTCGCCACTCCGTAATTATCCTCGTTTTCGATAACAACAGTACGGAAATCCATTTTTGAAGATAAAGATTTGGTAAGCTCGAGAGAGTTATCCGGAGATTTATTATCTACGACGTATAGGGTAAAATCAGTAAAGGTCTGTACATTCAGAGTTTCGAAAAATTCTGTCAGAACAGTCTCGCTGTTATATAGTACCGTAACTATTCCTATTTTACTCATTCTCCGTTTCTTTTAGAAATAATTCTATATCCGTGAATTTTCCCCTATTATTATTTATCCATTCATAACCACGGTTCCACCATTTTGAGGATAATAATTTTTCGATAACCTCAGGGCTGTATCTCTTACGTATTTCTTTTGCCGGGACACCTCCTACAATGGAATAAGGTTCCACATCTTTATTTACAACAGATCCCGCAGCAATCACCGCTCCGTCTCCGATGGTAATTCCTCCGGTAATAATAACACCCGAACCGATCCATACATCGTTCCCGATAATAACCGAGAATTTACCGTCGACAATATCAACAATATCGTACAGGGGAATCCGTCCATCGTAAAATGTGAATCCCAGCTGTTCCCGGGTATCATAATAAAATGAGGGATAGGTCGATACGAATTTTTCTGTAGGATGTTTGCCTACAATCACTTTTACATTATCGGCTATACTGCAATATCGTCCGACAGAGGTTTTATTTAATTCCGAATTTTTACTGATATAAGTTCCTTCGCCTATCCGACTATCGATCACCCGCACATTTTCCTTAATCACGTTCCTACCTTCGAACACGCTGTTCACAGGAACAGAACCTTTTCCAAATAAACATTTATCCGACACATTTATTTTGCGGAATGCATATTTCAACGGATATAGTATCCCTGATGTCTTTTGTAAAAATACCGTCAATTTACCCATGCTTCCTGAATTTAGAAATGATACTGCTTATCTCCACCCTTCTGTCAAGTTCCCGGAACGAATACCATGAAAGCGCAGCCATAACAGATATACCGATCGCGTATCCATAATATCCTCCCGGATAAACGAGCGACAATAAAACAATTATTCCCGATAATATACCTATGAAAAATATCCTGAAGAATCCTGTGTGGATTATAAGGAAATATTTTTTCCTCAACGCGAAATACAATACCACGGCAGTTATCAGGTTTTGTACGAGATAACCTATACCGAGAGCATTTATACCTGCATAATTATACAGGGGAAGATATAAGGCGACCGTAAGAATGTTCGGGATAAGACACATATAGAAGAACATACGTGTATCTCCATGAGCGAGCATTATCCAGTGTATCGTCCAGTAAAGCGAGCGGAGCAACGATGCGAACAGTATCCAGTTAACGAATCCGGTTACCGGAATAAACTCGGACGACAAGAGTATCCGTATAAGAAACGGTGAGAATATCATCAATCCTATGAGTATCGGAGCTGTTATAATCGCGGCGATCTCCGCCTGCTGGTTAACCAATTCGTTTACCTTGCTTCTCACTCCGCAGACAGCAGACAATCTGGGATAGTAATCCCCTGCCATTGCCGTATATACCAATCCTACTGAAACGTTTGTTATTTGCAAGGCAGCCTGAAACAATCCGACATCCCCCGCGTCGCCTTTACTTCTTATGTACATACTAACGATATACATTGCAAAAGTTTCCATTATTGAAGCGAGGACCATCATAATTCCGAGGGAGGCCATCTTTTTTCCTCTTCCGTAAATCTCGGAAACAGATTGTTCCGAATGTTCGTATTTCAGCCTGGATGTATAGTAACGGTTAGCGGTAAACAACGCTATAGTGGTCGCAATTATACCGAATACGATACCTTTAAGTCCAAGATAGTAATATAACGGCACGGAAGCCACGAGCCCTATCGAAGAGCTCACAATCCCCGCTTTGGCGATCTGTTTAATCCTTCTGGTTCCTTTTAATACAGCGTCATATCCGTTGCTTACAGTCGTAAGAAAAACCGTTCCCGAGAGCCATACGAACGACCACGCGAATTCTTCGTTCCCGAATGACCATAGACTCAACCGGCGGGCAAAAACAAGGGTGAAAAAAGTCCCGGCTAATCCGCCCAGAAATGTCCATTTTTTGACTGTTTCAATGGTTTGCGATATTTCAAGCTGGTTACCGGATGATTCCGCCTTTGCAACATCACGTATACCGCTGGAACCTATTCCCAATCCGAACAACTGATTTATTATGGTAAGTGGTTGTTGAAAAAGATAGAATATTCCCATACCTTCAGGTCCGAGAAATAAAGCGATTACCTTGGCTCTGAGCAAATTAATAACAACGGAGAAGACCTGTACCCCTCCGAAAATGCTGGTTGCCCTGAATATCTGCCTATAAGATATGCAACCTGATTCGCTCATTTAATCTTAAATAATCCTGCAAATTTAGCCTTAAAAAAGAACAAATCCTCGAAATGGCAAATAATTATCATTATTCATCAAAAAAACAAAACCTTTCCGTTGCGGAAAGGTTTATAATTATAGTTCGTAAGTCTCCTGTGTAGGCGGCTGAGTGTCGAGGTTATAATATTCCATTTTGTCTACATCTACACTGAAATATTCCAGATCCGAATAATTAAGATATAGTCTTTGAAGAATTTCATTGTCATCGTATATAGAAGAACGAACCTCGTCGGGAACATTGAATTCAGCTTTACCTGCAAGGCGTACGAATATATTTCCATCCATTGCAAGGATTTCCACATAAGGATTATTCTTAAGTTGTTGGTAAATTTCTTTTTCCGATCCTGTCGCAAAATAAAGGGTGTTATCCGATATTCTCATTATCTGAAAAACCCGTAATTTAGGCTTATTGTCCAGACCCACGGTAGCAATAGCTATATCCGCATTGACATTTAGTAATTCAAGAGCTTTTTCTTTCATAACATCTATAATTTTTTAATTTTTGCATCCATTTTATCTATATAATTAGGATATTGAAATGAAGTTAATCCCATTGCCATTCCGGCATAAATTTTTTCATCGGGACCGATAAGTTTCTGTATCCTTTTTTCTTTATCCTGTTTGATGGCGTTACACACGAATCCGGTATAAAACTGGCTGACTCCAAGACTTTCCGCCATAAGGGACGCATTCTGGTAGGCCAGATTACAGTCTTCCGCGCCAAAACGACTTTCCTTCGGGGAATGTATAAACAGAAGAGTAGTAGCATTTCTCAAAATAATGTCATTACCGTTCCTAAACTCTCCGACAAGTTTTTCAAATCTCGGAAGATAACCGTACACCTCCGGCATCAACTTTTTTACGATAGGTTTGATTAACGGTTTATTAAGTTTTTTAGCTAATGAATCGAAGATATCTATGGTCGCAGCAGACACGGCATGAAGCCTCCCCGGATCGGTAATGAGTGTAAAATTAACTTTCTGCATGTTGCTGGCCGTGGGAGCCCTGTGTGCGGCTTCGATAATCATATCTAATTTTTCTTCCGGTACGGGTTCCTTAATAAAAGCGCGGTTAGACCTTCTCGATTTTATAAGGAGCATCATTTGTTCCGGAGTCGGAAGAAGTCCGCGGTCGATATGATGCACCTTCGATTCAGGGAAATCTCCATGATCCACCGAATCGGTCGGACATACTGCAACACAGTGTCCGCATTTTATGCAGTACTGTTTATTCCTTGTTTTTATAAGATTCTCCGCCTCGTCTTTATAAAAAATAGATGAGGGACAAACCTTAACACATCGCAGACAACGTATACACGTTTCTTCTATAACCTTCAATGAAACTATCATTTTATAAAATTTATTACATATTATTTTCCAATAATTACGTAAATTATTTATAATTTTGTAATTAATGATTACAGAACAAACTTTTAACCAATAATTGTGAATTATGAAAAAAAGAATCGGAAGTTATATTTTATCCGGAATTGCAACCGCTTTTATATTAGCATCATGCTGCAATAATCAGGAAAAAACTGTATCTGTGGACGGATACAGCGACAAGGAAGCTATCGCAAATATTTTCGAACGTAAGAGCGTCAGAAGTTTTACGGCGCAGCCTGTAGAACAGGAAAAAATAGAGCTTATGGTCAAAGCGGGAATGGCCGCACCTTCGGCGATGGACCGCAGACCATGGGAGATCGTGGTGTTCGATAACCGGGAAGCTATGGACAGCCTGGCGGAAAAACTTCCTTATGCGCAAATGCTCAAAGAGGCTCCAATGGCAATCGTTGTTTGCGGTAACGAGGAGGCTTCCGGCATATGGTACATCGACTGTTCCGCTGTAACCCAGAATATACTACTTGCGGCAGAAGCCCTCGATCTCGGAGCCGTATGGACGGGAGTTTATCCTTCGGAAGACAGGGTCGAACTGGTGAAATCGGCATTATCGCTTCCGGACAACGTTATTCCGCTGGCATTGGTACCGGTAGGATATCCATCCGGAGAAAATTCACCTAAAGATAAGTACGACGAAAATAAGGTACGCTATAATAAATGGTAAAGATCAGGCACCGGAACTTCCAAACCGGTGCTTTTTTATTATCTAAAACAAAGTATTGGTTCTAAAAGAAACTATTTTTCTGACTTTGACAATATCGTCCTCCATTATATTTCCCAGCAATAAAGGGGAATCCGGATCGTGAAGCCTGTGATTCCTGTCCGCTTCACCGGGGGTTTTATTAGCATAGCAATAGAGGCATCCATGGGGACAGGAACCGTATTCTCCGATATCTATACTTTCTGCACAATTACATACCGGACGCTGGTTGCGGTCTTTTTTAACAGATACGGTATAACCGCATATTTCCGATATCAATACCGGATCGATACAGGCAGCTTTTCCTATACCGTATTTCTCCAAACCCAAAGAATCCGAACACGACATTAGCTCGATACCGTACTGCTCTGCAATTTCCTTAAGCCTGCATGAGATATCAACCGCTTCTTCCGGGGACAGCGCCCTTACGGGAAGTCCTTGGATATTCCTTGTCGTTTTATTATATAGATGCAGATATCCTATAATACATCTGCGTACATATCCGCTCAAACGTTTAGCCGTTTCTGCAAAAAAACCGAGATGCTCTTCCAAACCTAACTTGTCGGTATAAAAAACAGGATCATAACGCCAGATGACACGGCTGGTGTCTGTCTTTACAGATATATCGATCATTGATTCAGTAACTTTTTCCATTTCCGGCACCGAACGTTCCAATACAGAACCGTAAGGATTAACCGTCACCTGAAAATAATATTTATAGCTGTCCAATTCGTTTAATCTCGGGATCATCGGCCCCGGGTCCTTTGTCCCGAAAGAGATGCAGTCGACCACATCAGAGTTCAAAGCAACCTTGCTTACCTGATGATAATTCATCGGATTACGGACACACAGAAACCCCTCGCCAATCCTGTTATAGAACCAGTCCGGGTAAAAGGCAGGTATATCCGTTCTACGGCTTACACTTAAAATCATAATAATAAAACGAACACGACAGGTTTAATCGTATGCGAAAATTATTCCTACTCCTTTATAGAAACGATTTTTTGCAGGAAGAGGTTATTGGGAAGGACGATGAGCTCGTTATCCTTCGTACGGATATGCGTATAAAATGTCTGGATATTCTCAATTACGGCTTCTATCGGAGCATCCTTATCGATGATCCTTATGTTATCTCCCACACGGAACGGAGCGCTGAAGTACATAATAACTCCTGCGGTTACATTACTGAGTACTGACCACTGTGCAAACAATGCAACTCCGATCACGGCAAAAATAGAAGACAGGGCAACGAACAGATTACGCGTCTGCACCCCCCATATAATAGCTATGATAATAATAAACAATAGGTTGAGAGAAATCGAAATCAACTGTCGGATCTGTTTTTTTCTGATCTCGGATTTTCTCAGTTTAGTACCGTAACTATTGGTCAGCTTATGAGCCAAATACTTAAACATCCACAGCAACAGGATCGCTATGACTGTACTTATTATCTGAAGTAAACAATCTTCCATGTTTATAGAGGAAAAGAAACTGTTTTCCATAACTTTATTCCAAAATCATACCTTAAAATGCAAAATTACTGTTAATTAAAGAAATTACCATTCTATTATTCCGTCGAATTTATGTTCATTTCTCCAATCGGTAAAATCACTGTAATTTTTTATTCCGTGTTTGATTACGGCAATATAATATTCCATTCCCGGAATTTTGATTTCATCCGGAGTTTCATGCTTCATTTTAATTATAAGTTCGCGTTGTTCCGGAGTGGAAGTCGCTAAAATATCATCAGCGACCTTTTCAAAATAACCGTCGTATTTCGAGTCTTTCAGTATTTGTATTATATCGATCTGCCAAAGTTTCTCTGAGTTATCGTTATACCAAAGGTGCCATTCGACACATTTTTCCTCCGTATGTTGCAGATTAATAAAGGCAGTTTTCACGACTGCGGGATGTTCGGCTATTTTCCCACCACGGAAAAGCTCCGCTCCACATTCAGAATATCGGTATAAACGTGAAAATCCATATCCCGGTTCTTACCTAACAGTCCCATGCGGAGAGATCCGACCTGATTCACTTCCGCACCTGACTCTTCCCATA
Organism: Rikenellaceae bacterium; assembly: GCA_021201795.1. Taxonomy (GTDB): domain Bacteria; phylum Bacteroidota; class Bacteroidia; order Bacteroidales; family Rikenellaceae; genus JAJBUQ01. The sequence continues at coordinate 26,916 of JAJQEF010000020.1, read as the reverse complement.
TCTCCCGGATGCGAAGCTCCCGGATTATCTTATTGGCCTCTACTGTCAATCTTCGCGATTCCTCGAGGTACTTGCATGTATATTCCATAATAAAACAAATGTATGTAAAAAAACGACACGGAAGTTACCGGGTCGAAAAATAAACCACAATTCCATGCTTTAAGTCATCAATCTCCATTCTTTATTTTTTTATTTTCATTCCGTTTTCAAGTTCTTTAAGATTGACTTCCGCATCTGAGTTTTTCCGTAAAACTCCGGGCATTAGGAAGGGCCGGTCTTTTTCAAGACCGGCCCTTCCTAACAAACTAACTAATCTTATTGAGCTTTTTCGTAAAATTCTATTTCTACAATTCTGAGCTGCCCTTTAGCATCTTTATTAGCCGAATTTTTAAATATATCCATTACCACATTAGGATCCACCTCGACGATTCCAGCAAAAGCATCTTCTTCGGAACTTTCACCGGTAAGCCTTACCATTACGTTCTTTCCTTTCACAGGTTCGAATTTCAATGTGACATAACCGAGACTTCTCTTCGTCGTTCCCGACCATACTTTCTTACCGTCCATATAAACTTCGATAGGATAACTTGTAGCTCTCCATCCGGCAAGTTTCACACAAACCTCGGACAGTTCAGCTTCGCGCTCGAGAGTGTATTGTATCCATGCGGTAGACAACTGTCCGTCGTTCTCCTATAATGAGTTTTCATTGTCGTCGTAACTTTTATAAGCATTTTCCTGACCAGAGACTGCCGTTACGGAAGTTACTTCGACAGCATTACGGCTGACTTTATATGAAGCGGTTTTCGGAGTCGGCCCTCTGTCGAGATAAGACTCGAGATAATCAGCCTGGAACGTTTCGCTGAGTCCTCCGTCGACCTTCACAGGAACAGTTTCGAATTCCAAAGAAGCAGATTTCAAACCTTTACCCGTAGCGGTAAGTTTTACCCTTCCTGCCTGTGGAGTCGAACGTATCAATGCCCTGTTCACCCCGCACTCTACCGGAAGATCTTTTGAAAGTATAAAATTACCAGGACCCTGAGCTATACCGCCGCGCCATTCAGCCGGACCTTGAAGGTCGAAACTAATAAGATCGTTTGCAAGCGGACAACGGCGTCCTTCGGCATCTACGACTTCTATTTCAACGAGAGTAAGGTCGTGTCCGTCAGCCATCCAACCAGCAGGGGACATCATAGACTTCATACGGATCGCAGCAGGTTCGCCTGCGGTTTGCAATTCGTAAGAACTCAATTCTTTTCCTTTTTCATCGTAGCTAACGGCACGCAGCGTACCTGCTTCGAATTTTACTTCTTTGAATGTATGGAGGAAATGGTAATCCCTTACGGCTTCTCCTAAAGATCTACCGTTCAGATACAGTTCCACCTTTGGAGCAGCGGATATCACATAAAGATCCTTAACTACATTATTATCATAATTCCAGTGTCCGATAATATAAGTACGGTAATTTTCGATATCGACCCAACCGTCCCACATTACCTTATGAGCTCCGTAACCGTCTTTCGCTATACGCATCGGATCCACCACACCGCTTCTTCGGTAATTTTCCGCGCCCCTGTAATGGGTGTTGGTATCCGAGAATATAATTTTAGTACCGCCGGAGCTTACGCGATGTCCGGTACCCGGACGTGCTTCGAAATAATCGAACCAGCGGCGGATCATTTCCACAGTCATCACATCCTGGTTATGGTTATATTCAGGAGCGGGAGCATCGCGATACAATGGGCCATCGCCTTCTTTATGGTAAGGATACGAGTATTCGTCCCAGTATTTCCTGAGTCCTTCGTCGCGCATATATTCAGTAGCCCACATAGGGTGCTTGGCACTATGATTTACATAGAGCATTTCACCGCCCCATTCCGCATTATCCACATCGAGCATTTCACGGGATCCTATGGCACGCCCTCCGTAAGGATCGTACATATCACGCAGAGCCTTCATGTCGTTCATATGTTCATATGATATACGGTGGTTTCCGCATTCGTACATAAGCACACTCGGATTGTTGCGGTTATAAATAATCGCGTCCCTCATCAGTTCCACACGCTGCTCCCACTGTCTCCCTTGCACATCTTTTTCCGAGTCACCGGCAGGTATGGCCTGTATCAAACCTACCCTGTCGCAAGATTCCACATCCTGTTTCCATGGAGTCACATGCATCCATCTTACAAGATTGGCGTTAGTCTCGACCATAAGCTGATTAGAATAATCGCTCAGCCACGCAGGCACACTGTTGCCTATCGCAGGCCATTCATTGGTAGTTCTCTGGGCAAAACCTTTAAACTGAAGAACACGGTCGTTAAGCCATACCTGACCTTCTCCGAATTTAGTTTTGCGGAATCCGGTCTTTGTCGTAACCTCATCTATAATTTTCCCATTCTCTTTAAGCACGGTCACTACATCATAAAGATATCCGTAACCCCAGCTCCAGAAGTTAAGACCTTTTACTTTTTGGGAAGCACGGAAGGTTTTCGTAGCGCCTGCGTTAATAGTCAAAGTTTCACCATTGAATTCGGCAACTACTTTATTAGCCATATCCCTGATCTGTACAGCATACTGGAGCGTGCGGGTAGCGTCCGTTTCATTCTTGACCTCGGATTCGGCATTTATAATTGCCGTTGCACCCTTAATATCTATATCAGTAGCATAAACATAAACTCCGGTAGTTCCGAGATTGCTGTATAACGGAAGAGTCTGATATGTACGCGGAACAGTATGAAGGATCACGTTTTTATTAAGCCCTCCGTAACTTACATAAAAGAAAGAACTGTGGTTCCACTGGAAGTTTACTCCGGTAGCCTTTCCCCTATAATTACCGGCATTATCAGTCCTTACTGCAATAATATTAGGCTCATTACCGAAATTTACCACATCCGTAACATCGATACCGAACGCCATAACCCCGTTTTCATGGAGAATGACTTCCTGTCCGTTCACGTATACTGTTCCGGCTTGCCTCAATCCCTCGAATTCAAAAAATATTTTCTGTCCGCTCGCAGATTCAGGCAGGTTGAAAGTTTTTCTGTACCATGCAATGCCCTTAGGAAGTCGGTTTAAAGCGAGACGAAATGCATCGTCTTCGTTCCATGAATGAGGAAGTGTGACGCCTTTCCACTGGGCATCGTTGAATTGTTTAGTTTCAGCACCGAGAGTATCGCCTACAAAAACCTTCCATTCGGAATTGAAATTGTATCGTTTCCTTCCCGACTCATTTGCAAATGCATCGATATTCAGTATAAAGACCGAACACAGCATTAAAACCAGTAGTTTTTTCATTCTCTTAAAGTTAGTTTATTTATTTTCCTTATTAAGCCTAAAACCTTTATTATTGGAACTATATCTCCTTAAATGCAAAATTACCTTAATCTCATACGAACACTATGCGTATCTTTGCATATTTTTTGCGGAACTTGAGTTTTCCGGTAAAATAAGATTAAAATAGGATAAATACCCATAAAAATAATAAAACCTTCCCTAAACGGACGGTTTTATTATTAGTCTGTTCGGTCGGATATTTAATCGAACATTCCCGAGCCGAGATAGAATCCCGTATGAGTCGGCTGGTTATAACCTACATGCGAATTCATCGCACTGAGTTTGTAAACATGGTCGTTCATCAGATAAGGTATTTTATGATCCGTAGGGAACCATGTCGAGAAGATCTGAAGCGTCAGCAGATCCGTAGCTCGGCATTATTATTTCTTTCCTCCAGTCACCGAATATATCGCCATAAAAGGAAGGATTCGCTTTGGTTCCGTTTACGATTCATTTAATTATAGTTTTAAGTTAGCAAGATTTGAAACATTAAAATAATTTCTCAAATGAAATAAATATTTATTCATTATGATTCTAATGCTGCAAAACCACACAACAACTGCTGCAATACCAGACGTATTATAAAAATAGAGCCTTCCATTTCAGAAGGCTCTCTCAATGTCCGAAACTGAAATTATGAAATTAGCTATGTGGGTTTAATCTCAATCAAAGTACTGTTATCCGGACATTCTTATTCTCGTTAGATCCCGCATGGGGCAGGCTGGTTATACATAAAATCATACTCAGCCCTTACCCATTTGGCATCCAAACTTATCTAAAAAGTAAATCTGTATTTTCTTTACATGCTTCTAAACATTTGCCAATAAAGAAGCCCTTTACCTCTACAGGGCTTCTCTCTTTATTCGAAGATTGAAAATTATGAAATTTAGCTATATGGGTTAATCTCCGTCAATTATTTATTATCGAACATATCTGAACCTAAGTAATAACCTACGTGATTCGGCTGGTTGTACCCTACATGCTGGTTCATCGCACTCATTTTGTAAACATGGTCACTCATAAGATACGGTATCTTATATTCCGTGTAGAACCAGGATGAGAAGATCAGGATACTTTGAAGGTCCTGGCTCGGCATGATGATCTCTTCCCTCCAGTCTCCCATTATGTCGCCGTACCAGCAAGGATTGCTCTTGGTACTGTTTATGGTAGTAACATCGAAATGCACCGAATTCAATGTAAGCACCCTCGTACCGTTACTGTTACCGTTAACGGAATTATATGTGAACGCATGGTCTATCGTATTACCGTTATATGTCTGTCTGTTTAATGAACCGGTAAACCATATAGCCATATTAGGAGCAGTATTTACATCATACCCCGTATAATTACCATCGATATCGTACAATTTCTTAGGACCTGAAGCCTCATACTGGAACATCTCGCAGCCATAGAAGTCCGGATGGAAGTCCCCGATAATAGCACGTCCCATATCTCCGTTAGAAGAGCCCATAAATCTTACCAGGTTACGGTTCGTACGCGCGTCCCTCAATGACGACTGTGTAAGGCCCGTTTCGTAACACTGATATATCTCAAGTCCTGCATTGCGTGGATCGAAATCTCCGAGGTGTAACTGGTCGCCATGCCCCAATCCGCTCGTATTCAATCCCGTACCGTCATGATCTATTGTCATACCTCCGTAAACCAATTCATCGCAACCATCTCCGTCGACGTCACCGACACTCACACTATGGCAGCCCTGTCCGTCATAAGTTTTAGGATAATCATCCGAATCGAACTTCCATAATTTTTCCATATTGGCAAGTGTGGTATTATCATCGATGACGTCGCCTTTGGGATTATATTCCCATGCTTCGACCACAGACTTCGCATAGATACCCCTACATGCCATTGCACACATCTTAGGTCCGCGGGGAGTAGGCAGCAAACCGGCTGTAATACGGATACTGTTCGCTCGTTTCCAATAATTATCTCCCCAAGCCGTACTACTGTCTCCCAGAGGGATATAAGGCGCTCTTGCGATTTCAGCTCCGGTACGGCCGTCGAGTATAGACAGGAAGTCCACCTGTCCGCGAGGGAACGTTTGACCTGCCGGAATCTGCGGTCTGTAATCTATTATACCGCCTTTATTTACGTCACCGATTTTCTTACCGTCTCCGAATATGGTTCCTTCGGAGGTTTTTACGATTATTTCATCAACACCGTCACCATTCATATCTATTGTAGGGAAGCAAACGCCATTATAACTTACTATATTAGGTCCAAGAATAACGCTCCACAGGAATGTTCCGTCAAGTTCGTAAGCCTCGAGAATAACCGGACTATATATATCAGTATCCGAAGTACCTCCGTCTTCATCATCGTCGCCATCCTGACCTGTTGCAGATGCATTACGCCTGATAACCATCTGGTAATCGTCTCTTCCGAGAAGATGTCCCACAGTAGCATCGTTAGCCACATATTTTATACTGCCTCCTCCTAAATTAGGATCGGATGCTGTCTCTTTAAGATCGAATCTGGTATAGCAAAGACCACCTGATACCCTTTCCTGAGTAATGGTATAACGATCCAGTTCAACATCGTCATCTGCATATTTCAGTATGTAAGTTATATCCGCTGTCGGGAAATCAGTATCCTGGAAATTAGTAGTGTTAACGATCGGACTACTGTTGAGCTTCACTGTCTCGCCTCCCACCATCCGATACAGGTCGAACGCTGTCTCCTGAGTATCATTTAACAGCATCCTCCAGCTAATAAGAATCTTGCCGTTATCGTATCTGTGATAAGTATTGCCTGTCGATTTGTTTATCGAAGCAACCATCAATCTGCTGGTGCGTTCATCATTCGTCGAAAAATCCTTAGCATCCTGATATACTTTAATAACATCGGTAACTCCATTATATTCGTCGGTAATCATTATTTCACCGTACCTGTCTTCTTTGGAATAGTTAGGGAATGCCTGGAACCATAATTTCTGAGTAGCCAATTGAGATGATTCCGATTTCGCAAGGACAGCAGCCTCCTCTTCCGTAACCGGAGTAAGCCAGCTCATACCTTTTATTACCTCAGTAGTATAATCCGTATCGAGAAGAATTGCATAGACAGCGCCGCCTTTGGCATCGAATTCGAATACGGATTTAGAAACGATAAGCGTTCCATCAGCCAGCTGGCAAAGAACGAGTTTATCGGATTTGCCCGAGTTTTTGTCGATAAATGTTATTATTGCTTCACGGTTACCGTCTTCTTCAGACAAAGCTTTTACATCGAAGCGAACCACGTCCGTGCGTATTGCCTTTGTTTCGGAAACACTGATCCACTCCGGTTCGTCTTCGATCTCTACATCATAATTTATATTGGTACGCAGTTCTACAGAATATACCTGTGCCTCATTATTAAGTGTTTGGTGGTTTTTTCCAAGCACCAAATAATCGTTCTGCGCCTGATAGATATAGATCGTTTCAGAAATGTTCCCGTCTTCGGTTTCGATAACCAGACTACCGTCACGTTTTTCGTATTCCCTGGATGCACCGACTTCTATATAAACATTTGATTTTTGCGATTTACTCTCAACACGGGTCAACCAGGTGTGTTGTTCCGGAATGATAACATTAAAATCCATATTATGGTCAACCTCTATAACTATAGTTCCACCTTCAGGCCCCACCTCGAATTTGGCTGGGGTAAGAGTCATCGCTCCAGTTCTTTTCTGCGTAACCGTAAAATTTTTATCTCCTATAGTAAGTACAGTATTACGATCCTCAGTAAGCTCTTTTGAATCTACAGTTACACTGATAGTATGCGTTCCGCTTCCTCCGCTGGTCGGGTAAACGTTACACCAGTCTGTACCGCCTTCGATTTTCCAATCACCGTCGGCGGTCAGAATAAAAGTTTTCGTCCCTCCCGAGCTGAAAAATCCCAGGGAATTTACATTTAATTCCACATTCGAAGTCTTAACTCCGGTTTCTGTTTCGTCCTTTGTACATGCAGCAAACAGCACGGCAAAAGACGCGATAAATAATAAAAATCGTCTCATATTTAATTTAGTTAGCTTAAGTCAGTAAATATTAAATCATATTTTTTCACAAAAAAATTAATCCGTTTTAATTTTTATAGTTCAAATGTTACATTGATTGTAACATTTGTAGCAATCTGAAGTTTTGAAAGAAAGCCTCCCCTGCAAGAGGCTTCCTTCGTGTTCGAAAATTTGAAAATTATGAAACTAGCTATGTGTGTTTAATCTCCTTCATTATCGATAATCGAACATATCTGAACCTAAATGATTCGGCTTGTTATATCCGTACAACGTATTCTTCATCGAAATTAAGAATATAAGTACCTCTCTTCATTATTAAAAGTTTTAAATTAACTATTGGCGGTTTTTAAATTTTAAATGTATACGACAAAATTAAAGTGAAATTAAAAATATATCACCGCTTATTTTTGCATATATATTGCGGATATTACCGCAAACCCGAAGTTTAAGCAAAATAGTTATATTTTACCTTAACTCACATTATATAACCCCTTAACCAAATTAAATAAAAAAGTAAAAGCAATAACCTTTATTCAGCGGCAATTTTTAACTTAAATGCATTAAAAATAAAATGCATAAAGAACTTATCAATTTGCACATATTTGCATGTTCTATGCGTATTTTAATTGGATTGATTTTAAAATTATGTCGGAAACAAACATATGAAATAACAACAAAAGTCTAAATCTCTTTAACGTTACAAATGATTTGCTTATCTTTGCGAACAGTTATCTTTTTTTTGCAAAAAAATTATTTTATGCCATGAGACATATAATGAATGAAAAACTGGTTATTTCGGAGAATAATCCCGTAAAGGCCCGCTTTTACAATTATGATTACTTTAAATATCCATGGCACTTTCACCGGGAATATGAAATAATGTATGTAAAAAAAGGATTCGGCAAATGTTTTGTCGGTGATAATATAGTACCGTATTCCGACGGTGACCTTATATTATTCGGGCCGAGCCTTCCCCACTATATGAGCAGCGACGAACTATATAAAAAAAGAGAATGCATATTGAGAACCGAGGGAACCATCATTCAATTCGAATATGATTTTATGCAGCATTCTATAAAGCATTACCCACAGTTCAGAAAGATTAAAAACCTTCTTGAGGATTCTTCACGTGGAGTGAAAATAAAAACGGCATATTCACCTACGATAGCTAAACTAACTGAGGAGATGCCGTTAAACAGCGGTATAGAGCAGATAACGAATTTATTGTTGTTGTTGAATGAAATATCGGGGATCAATGACAAGAGTTTTTTGAGTTCACAGCATTACGCCAGCACTTTAACGAATGTCATCAATACCAGACTTAATAAAATACTTTCTTATATAAATTCGAATTACACGAAAAAAATCAAACTTAATGAAGTGGCATCGGTAATAGCCATGAAACCTACTGCCTTCTGCAGATTTTTCAAAGACAGCACCGGTAAAACTTTCACCGAATACTTACTGGAACTACGTGTGGGTTATGCTTGTAAACTATTACTGTTGAAAGATATGAACATATCACAGATATGTATCGAATGCGGATTCGAAACAGTATCTCATTTTAACCGGATTTTCAAAAGAATTACAGGTTACAGTCCCACCACCTATCGAAACAATATGTTAAAATAAAAAATAACCGGTATGAAATTCACACCGGTTATTTACTCTTAATTATTTTAAAATTCCCTGAAAACGCGCAAATTCACTTTCGTTCTCGAAATAAGTTTTATCAAAAGTATGTTCTTTAGAATCGGCTGTAGTAACAACCAATTCTTCATCGTCCTCAACATATTTGACGTTGTTTATTTCCGATAATTTGAACGATACATTTTTCACGGCACCTTTCACCACATCTTTATAACTCACAGTGCCTTCCTCGATCACTATTGATCCGTCAGCAGTTTTCAATTTGGACTCTTTTTTAGTTTTAGCCAGAAAAGAGACGAAAAGCCCGATCCCGATAGCAATGAACAATAGCATGCTCCATGGATAATTAAGTATCTTTACGGATCCGAAAACTATATTAAAGGGATAAACTATCGGAACAATAATCAGCAGCAGCGGAGCAACAATTCCCCAAAAAATGTTAGAAAAAGCCATTTTGGGCTTATAGGTAAAAGTTTCTTTCATATAATTAAATAATTGGATTGTAGTATAAATATAAACAATTAAAATCTTTATGCAATATTTTTCTAAACAATTTAATTAAAATCCGTCAAATCAGACACTAATTATCTTCTAATTATGCTCTAACGGTTTTCTACTGCAGATGATATAAATCACACACTATTTTTGCATCGTAATTAAAAAGGAAATGGAAGATCATCATTATTTCAGAATCGGCAGATAGAGTGATCCGTTTTGCGTAAGCTGCGGGTACCGGACTGCGCAAAACTTCAAACCATGACTGTTTACACATTTACATTAAGACTCCTAATTGCATTCATCTGCGGAGGAATGATAGGCATAGAACGGCAGTTCCGCCAGAAAAATGCAGGACTGCGTACCAACACCCTGGTTGCCCTGGGTTCCGCTGCTTTCATTTTATTATCCGTTTCTTTAACCGGAAGTACCGGAGATCCCAGCCGCATTGCTTCACAGATAGTAACCGGCGTAGGCTTTCTGGGCGGCGGACTAATATTAAAAGACGGATTCAGCGTCAGGGGTCTGAATACTGCCGCGACAATATGGTGTTCGGCTTCGGTAGGCACCTTTGCCGGGCTCGGCCTAACAGTACAGGCAATGGTAATGGTAGCATTCGTTATAGCAACCCATGTGCTATTCCGCCCTCTCGGTTTTATGGTAGGTAAACATTTCTCTTTCAAGGAAGACAACACCAATATATATTACAGGTTCAGGATACGCTGCAAGGCACAGATCGAGAACCATATCCGGATAATGATGCTTAACACCATAAGTCTGGACCCACATCTCCAGTTACGTTCCCTAAAGAGTTGCGACGACCAGGATCCCTCTTACAGTTTTATAAAAGCGGAAATATTCTCCACAGGCAAGCATGATATTATAATAGAAAAACTCGCGGCAAAACTGACAATGGAATACGGAGTCACCCAGGTCAGCTGGGAGATAAACGAACAGGCAGAAGAGTAAAACATTCTAATCAAATAACACAGGTTTAACAATTTTCACCGCAGCCGCCGACCGCAACCGGCGGTTGTGTATTTTACTTGCATATTTAAATCTAAAAACGGACCGTAATTTCTCAAAAACGGACCTTTTTTCATATAAACGGGAAACACCGGGTATAATCATTGCTTTACGGTACGGTAATAGTTTAACAAAAAATCCAAATCTATGAATTTTAAATCATTACTGTTTTCAATAACTGCCGGTGTCTTGCTGTTTTCATGCAGTAACAAATCGGAAAATGTGGAAGAATCGAAACCGGAAGGTGTTCCTACCTACTTGAATCTTACGATCTCCCTTCCGGGACCTGCCTTGGGCAAAGCGCTGCCGGATGATTATAACCCCGACGGTATATACGAAGGCAACGACGGGGTTGAAACTCTCGACATTTACATGCTGAGTGCCGATGGCACCATAGAGGGCAAACGATTCTCCGGAACTGACATCTCATCGACAGGAAGCACGGTTTCTCCGAGCCAACCATTCAGAACGACATCCGGTTACAAAACTGTATATATCGTTCTGAACGACCCTAATCCTCTTGAAACATCCATTACTTCGGAAGACGATCTGGTCGATGTAACAGGCCTTGCACGCACACGAACAGTTAACGGCGTCAATTACGACATCATAACTATGACGGGTAAAAGCGACAGCCAGATATATATCGAGCCTGACATAACGGTCCAGGCTGTAAACAACGGTGCGAACAGGATATCAGTCGCCGTGAATCGTGTAGCGTCACGCGTAATAGTAACTTCTTCTGCTGCATCTACGATAGTGAATGGAGACGGAGTAACTCTCGGAACTGTTTCTAACGTTACATGGTCCGTAGCCCAGGGAACTACCGAGATATATTGGATCTCACAGCCGAATTATGTTAGTTACGGTTATAATTACGTACCTGCATTGGGCGAATATATTAACCAGGCGGATACGTACTACGACTACTCGGACCTTTCGACTCCTGTACCCGTACCAGCTCTTCCTGCGGCCGGCGACGGATATAAATCGCTTACGGGTAAATTCGTTTTCGAGAATACTCACCTTTACGGAGCGGATACCAGAACGACCGGATATAGAAAAGGCAACACGGCATATGTACTTGTAAAAACTGTTTTCACTCCCGACCCGGCGCAGATAGCAGACGGCGGAACGCTTACGAACGGGACGTTCTACGTAGGAGCTGCTGACGGAAATATTTATTCGTCGAAACAAGCTGCACAGGATGCAGTACAAAACCAGAAGGTTTCCGTTTATTCAGGAGGCAAGATGCTTTATTATGCATTGCTGAACCCGGACAGTATAACCAATCCTTTAAATTCGCCTGTTATAAGGAACAATATTTACCATATAAATATAACAGGATTCAGTTCGCTCGGATATAACTGGAACCCTCTCTATCCGGAAGATCCTGACACAACTACTCCTGAAAATCCGGATCCTAAACCGGGAAATCCGGACGAACCGGAAATTCCTATCGACCCTATCGATCCTTTGACTCCGGAGGAAACATATATGACCGTTGAAGTCACAGTTACCGACTGGCATGTTCATTCATACGATATAGAATTCTAAAATACACTTATCCCTACGGAGAGGAACATCTCTCCGTAGGGATCTTATTAATAAAGGTTTCAGATGATATCCCGCTTAAGATTCATAATTTTAACATTCTCACTGGCATTTATTTTCTTTCAATCGTGCATAAACGATGATAACGATTCGATGGAAGAGTGCAGTCAGGGGCTTTCTATCTCATTCTATTCCCGGACCAAATGCCAGGCTGAAGCGACCTATCCGGAGGTTAACGATCTTATGGTATTCATCTTCGACAAGAATGACATCCTGGTAAGATACAGTCAACTTAACGATATAAACACCGGTTCCGGATTCACTCATACGGAGGATCTCGAAAGCGGTCTTTATACCGTAACAGCCTGGTCGGGACTGAACGATTATCATTTCTTTATAAACGAGGTCGAAGAAGGCGCTACCAGTAAAGAAGACTTATTATTCAGTCTTGAAAGAAACGGAAACCAAGCGGTGTCTCTGGAAAATATAAACGTTTATTTCGGAGAGAGCAATACCGTATATGTGCAAGAAAAAACCAGCGGATCGGTATATGATAACATTGCGGTAAACATTCTGGAAGTAACCAACCGCATTACAATCACCGTCGAGGGACTGCCGGCTGAAGACGAATATGAAATTCTCATCGAGTCGGGCAACGGTTCGATGAATATCGATGGAGAGATCGCAGAAGATGAAACAATTATATACAATCCTGAAGAGATCTTAGATTCAGAGATACTGAAATCGAGATTTACTCTTTTAAAACTGGAAACAGGACCAGAATATACCATTATTATTAGAAATATTACCGAAGACAGCGAACTTTACAGAGGCAGCCTTCTGGGAGCTCTGATCCTGAAAAATCCATACGTCAATCTTAACTGCGACCACGATTTCACCATAAACTTCACAGCACACGATCAGTGCGACTGCGGCACTTATACCATAGCAGAGATATGGGTAAACAACTGGCTTGTGCACAGTTATGAAACCGAGATGTAACCGGAACCACCTGAAAAATGAGAATCAGTATAAAAAATATATTTTTACCGTTAACAGCAGTCTTATTGATTGCCGGATGCTCGGAAAAATCGCACATTGAACAGGACAATAATAAGACATCTTTGTTCCTGACTATCAGGGCTGCGACGTACAGCATCAACGAAGACGACATCTATTGGGAAGACCGCGTGGATGAACTTCGTATGATTATTTTCGAAGCGGACGGCGGAGATGTCGTATATAACGACAAAGTATATTTCCCCAACGGATTCGGTGAAAGGAGCAGATCGATAGCGATAGATCCCGGAAATTATGATTTTTATTTTATAGCCAACGAGACCGTTTACCCCGGGAATTTTGTGAACGCGTTACTTTCGATAACCAATAAAACGGATTTCACATCCGACAGTAGATTTCTGAATCTCGATTACGTTCCGGATTTTATTCCTGACGGTACAAGCGACGGGGGACGATTCCTGATGTCGGCAGTATACGAAGACATTACTATAGTCAGCGGAGGTACTGAAGCCAATCCACTTCCGCTTCCACTGCCCACGGCAAGGGTAGAACTTGTACGCTCTCTCGCTAAAATAGAGGGGATCTTCCGTAAAAGGGTTTCCGGCAGTACGATACCGGAAGGAACCATAACATCCGTTTACCTTGACAATGTGGCGTCCGCATTTTCAGTTCCTCCTCTGGATGAATTTTATACCGGAAACACCGAAACATCCGGTCCCGCATCATTGGAAAATTTCGACTACAGTAACGACAGCATCGGTTCCGTCGTGTTTTATATTCCTGAATTCCTTGTTCAGGAAGGCAGTACGTCCTTCACGGAACTTAACATCAACAACAATCTTTTCCCCATAGAGACCGACGACGAGAAGGGAGGCCTGGCAGAACAAAGACGCACAGTGGCCTCATTGTCTAATAATAGCGTGATCCGCAATTACCACTATATTATTAACGCCTACATAAATGCAGAAGGAGGTATACAAATATACATATATGTCGAACCGTGGAGCAAAGACTCGTATCTGTATATCTTCCATGGGGATCAGCATATCACGATTCCTCCCGTTATTCCGACGGACTCAAGTATCATATTCCCTACCGAATGCGGTAAGATAGAGATGCACAACAATCTCGAACATCTTTCACAAGGGTTACTGGGTGCATACAACGACCAAATCATATGGTACGATCCGGAAACAGGCGGTCCGAGGATCCAACGCGGTGACCCTCCGTACTACTGCGAACAGAAATACGGAGAAGGATGGAGGCTGATAAACTCCTGCGAACTACTCTCCTACCTTGCATACTGCGACATCGCATATAACATATGGACATCGAACACCTGGCTCGCAGATGGATACGACATGCCGTATTATTCCCTTCCGTTCAGGCAGGAAGCACAGTCCCTTCTGGAATTACTTACCGGAACGGACCTCTCCAGCTCGGTTCTTTACGATGTGAATAATCATCAGGATGTACTCGCGGACGAAAAAGTAGGTATAATCGACAACTATTTTACCCCCGGCGATATCATGATCCGAGAAGAAGATTTTCCCGGCGGATGCCCGTTCGAATCCCCTCCGGGAACATCGGCAAACGAATCCTGGTATTACAACGAGGTATCGATACAAGTAAAGGCATATTGGTACGGCGCTTCGGAATATATCACACTTGCCGACCGGGACAACTGGTATCTGGTACTTTATCACGAATTCCGAAGATACGATTACAGTAGTACCGTATCGAGATGCGTAAGGACAGTAGATTAAAATAATATGCGTAAAATAATTTACATAACGTTATTGCTATTAATATACGGATGTACGAAAGAATCTCCTCTCGTTGAGATTCCGGATGACAACGCTTTAACTATAAGGCTATCCGGTTCGGAATTCTCCACAAAAACAGTGGACGAAGATAATCCTGCATCCGAGCAGATAATTAACAGCGTCGCCATAATGATGACCGAACCGTCTAGCGACGAGATTACCCATAGTTTTATAGGAATAGGTTTTCAGCAGGGGTGACGACCACTGCATAGTATCGCTTCCATTAGAACCCGAGGAATTGGGGACGAAAGACATTCACGTAGTTACCAACTACGGCAATGTAGACCTGGCTTCTATAACCACCATCAGCCAACTCAAAGAGACCAAAACCCCGGCAGTAAATAAAACTAACAATCTTAATACCGCAACGGGATTCTGTATGTACGGGATGACATCCGCTTATGATTTTGTCAATTCGGAAGATTCTTACGTGAATGTTACGGTAGAACGGACCTGTGCCAAGATGAGATTTACCATGTCCTTTCCTGACGACCCTGATCTAAGTACCGATAATTCATTCCTGATAACCAATGCGGCGAGCTATACTTATATTATCGAGACAATTGGCGGAATAGCCCTTCCGTCCGAATCATATTTCAATTTCGCAGCTCCGTTAGAGCTTGTATCCAACGTCAACGGGGAATATATCGGAACAACGTACGTATACGAAGCTTCCTCCAAGCCCACAGTATATTTTTACACACATTTCAGCGGTTCTACAGAGGAACAAACATTCATAACTACTTTACCGCTGCCGGTCCGAAACTATTTCTACGACATCATAGTACAGATATACGAAGATAACGACACCAGGACCATGCGCAGAAACTACCGGATAAAAACGGAAATAACCGTGTACGACGGCAACGGTAAAATCATTTCATAATAACTCGAAGAAAAAAGAGAAGCTCGCGCTTCTCTTTTTTATATAAGGTTATTCTCTTTCAGCAATTCGTAAATTATCGTTCCTTTACTTTTTTCTATCAGTCGTTTCTCAATCCTTTTCAGGAGGAACGGCTGTTTCATCTCAGTCAGCTTTTTACCGTCCGTCAAACAGGCCGATCCCCTTATAAGTTCCCTCACATCGAATGCCGAAGCAAAAACTTCCGGCACCCCCCCCGATCTATATTCAAGAGTGTGTATACCGCTTCCATGGCGGTACGTACGGAATATTCCGTAGTGAAGACCGTGTCCCTGGAAGTTTCGGCAAAATTCCCTATAAACGCCAGATTCACAGAACCGTCAGGAACAACCAGCGGTCGGTCACCTATTGCGCGTGGCATAAAGTAAGACATTACGTACGGCATCATACAGGGGCCCGTGTTGGCTGAATTCATTGCGAGATCATGTATTTCCGCTTCCGGAACACCCATATGGTACAGCCATTCTTCGGCAATCTCTATACCAGTACAATCCTGCATCGGTTTCTTAACGTAATTTCCCGGCTTATCAGAGAATAATCCGTAAACCCACACTACAAGATCGTTTTTAGGCTGGGACCTGAAATGAGGCTGGCGGTTGAGCGTATAACTCATCAACCAGTTCGAATCTTTTACCGTCACGATTCCTCCTGTCACAACTTTGCCGGCAAATGGATCCCGTTTTGAAATTTTCTGAATATATGAAGGTATTTTATTATCAAGGGTAGTAACCGTTGCGGAAGCGAAGGAGGTCTGCGGAATATTGGAGCAGAATTTTTCCGGTTTGCCGAATGCTGCGTCCTGTGCCGCAATATTCTTCCAAAGCGTCCAGCTTCCTCCGGGAGAATTGTTCAGGACGGCAGGATTATTCTGGTCACCGTATGTGGAACTCTCGGTAATGCTTCCGTTCGTAACGAAAACAAGATCGTTATCCGTTAACAATATTTCATCCTTCGTGGTGCTTCCTTTCTCCAGAATAATTTTTTTTCGCAGTTTTTTTACCGGGGGCAATTTCTATTTCGATATTGACGACGCGTGTCTCGTAATAAAAATTCACACCATGACTCTCGAGGAATTTAACCAAAGGCAGAACCAGCGACTCATATTGGTTATATTTTGTAAATTTCAATGCAGATAAATCCGGCAGACCGTCCACATGGTGAATGAACCGGGCAATGTAACGGCGCATCTCCATAGCACTGTGCCAATCTTCGAAAGCGAACATCGTGCGCCAATACATCCAGAAGTTCGATTTGAAAAAATCCTTAGAAAAAACATCGGTGATCTTTTTGTCTTTAAGCTCTTCTTCCTATGTGAGAAATAATTTAGTTATCTCTTCGAGTGATTTTTCAGTCAGAGTGAACTTACCCTCCGTATGACCGTCCTGACCTCTTTTTTCTATGGCGCGCATATAAGAGAAATTAGGATCTTCCTTATTCAGCCAGTAAAACTCATCGAGTACCGATGCTTCCTCCACTTCGAGCGAAGGCACGGACCGGAAGAGATCTCATAAGCATTCGAAATGATTTTCCATTTCACGCCCTCCCCGGATAATAAATCCGCGCGAAGGATCATATATGCCGTCGAGGGAGCCGCCGGGCAATTTAAGTTCTTCAAAGATATGGATCTTATCTCCCTTCATCTGCCCGTCCCGAATGAGGAACGCCGCGGCTGCCATAGAAGCCAGTCCAGAACCGATAAGATACGTTTTTTTTCCATCGACTCCCGCAGGTTTTTTAGGTCTTGCGAAGGCTTCGTAATTTCCGTTGCTGTAATACATAATATTTTGGTTTAAAATTGTCTTTGTTCGGCAATTAATTACCGAACAAAGACAGTGCCGCCCGGGAAAATAGAATTACAAACTTAACCATTAATCGGTGTGCGGAAGATGTCAACACGGCTACAAGAGTTCTATGGAGCTAAAATTAACGTTAAAAGGTCCCATTTTCACAATATTAAAGTCTATGGATATAATCTATACAGTCCTAAATTTATAGATATGAAATATACTTTACGGATCTCTGAAAACTTTTTTTCAAATCAGATGTGTTATAACGGCAATTAATGTCCTGAAGCCTTGCAATTTAAAATATCCCCAAATAATACCAAACAGAACCGCATATTGCAGTGATAAGATTAATTTAATGGAGCAACAGGAATATCCGCTTGTTACGATATAAGAGGCATTAAGCACCAACATTTACTTAAAAAGAATTGATATTTTAAAAATGAATACATAAGTTGCATAAAAATTTATTTACAAAAATTAAACTTAAACCTATGAAAAATTATTTAGCTGAAATGATAGGTACAGCGGTACTTGTACTTATAGGATGCGGAAGCGCCGTATTCGCAGGAACTGTACAACCGTTCTTTTCCGTAGGAACATTGGGAGTAGCATTTGCATTCGGTCTTGCCGTGGTCACTATGGTTTATACAATAGGGAAGATTTCCGGATGCCATATTAATCCGGCAATAACATTGGGGATGCTTCTTTCAGGAAGGATAAACGGAAGGACGGCCTGCAATTACATGATCTTTCAGTTCCTGGGAGCATTGATCGGATCGGCAATCTTGTTTATTATCGCAAAAGATTCCGGATCATCAACGACTTATACCGGAGCTAACGGCTACACCAACCTCCTTCCGGCTTTAGTGGCAGAAATTGTTTTTACCTGTATTTTCGTAACGGTTGTATTAGGCTCCACGTCCAAGGGTGCCGAGAATAAATTTGCCGGTTTGGCAATAGGTTTGGCTCTGGTTATGATACACATCGTATGTATTCCGATCACAGGTACTTCCGTAAATCCGGCAAGAAGCTTCGGGCCTGCCGTATTCGAAGGCGGCAAAGCCCTGTCGCAGCTATGGTTGTTTATAGTAGCACCTTTGGTAGGCGGTTCGCTGGCAGCCGTATTATGGAAGGCTTTAGACAATAGTAAATAATAAAAAAATGCTCCATATACGGAGCATTTTTTATTTTATCTACTTAAGAGTTTATTTATCTTTTCCAGCATTATTTCGCACTTTTCCTGAATAGCGGCATTATCGGAATGTAGCGTTTTGTTTTGTGCCGAGAGGTTTTCAATGCGTTCATCAAGTTCTGCAAGCTGGCTCCTTAATTTCCGGATTTCTTCTGCCTGATAACCTGTCCTGGATTCCGCTACATATTTTAAACTCTCCAGATTTATATTGATCGGCCCCTGTATCTTTTTGAACATATTTCCTTTCCCGGAAAATAGCCATTTCTCCTGTATACCAAAGGTTTCACTCCATATTTCAGCACTTTCCTCATCGAACGGTTTTCCATTGAGATGCTCTCTGACCACGGTTAGATCCACGCCCAAACTATCCGCAGCCTGCTGTTCGGTTATAGATAATTCGGCAAAATATTCACGCAGTTCGTTTCCTATCGCCACCTCATCATTTAGGTTCCTACGTTCACCCAACACAAGCCAATTGGCATCCAATTCTGGAAAACTCGTCAGAATTTTAACCAATACATCGAAACGTGGATTACCTCCGCGTATTCCTACCATATTCTCGATCACAGAAGGAGAGAGTCCGACACGACTTGCAAATGCGCTTTTGACTCCATTACTATATTTCTTTATTAAAAATTTAACCCTATCCTGGATCATTTTGCTTATTTTTTTCTTATGCATTTGAGTAAATAATCTAACTAAAATTTGTATATTTACTCGAATGCGTATAAATTTGTCTTGTAAAAATGTATTAACAAAATTGTTTGCGACCAAATATAATATTTGTGCGCCACAAAAACAAAATTATGCACCTAAATAACAATAATTATGGTTAAAACTACATTTAAAGAATATTACGATTCTTTATCTACCGAATCGCCAAAGGGCAGGTTTGTAAAAAGAATTGCGAAATTAACCTGTCGCTCGGAAGCTACGGTCAGAATGTGGCTATCCGGCCGGCAAAAACCGGATGAACTGGCAAAAAAGATTATTGCCCAAGAATTAGGAATACCCTCGGAATTACTTTTCCCTGAATAAAAATAACTTAATTATGAAAGCAACCCTCTTGCGTTCCGATTCACTCTTGCCAGGCGAAGTGATCAAAGTAATGAGCAACAACGAAGAGTTCTATTCTATTATAGAATCCATAACCAAAGACGGAAATCTTCTGCTTAATACCGGAACGAATAAAATCGAAATTCCCGCAGTAAACTGCATCTCAAAGGCTTCTGATATATTCAACAATTATCAGATCAATATCAGGATCACAGAAAAGTTTTCTGAACGGCAGGTAATTATCAATATGGGAATCGAGTCTATAGTAAGCGATTACTTCAGGAACAAAGGAATATTTTCCGAAAATCCTGTGGATTATTTAAAATTTTTGCGGAATAAAATCCGAGAAGTAACAGGAAATGATAATTACATTATATCATTAAAAAAAACTTTTTAATCCGGCAAATCCAGACAATTTACTCTATTTATTTTTAGATTGACATTTTATTGATTTCATTGCGTTATCCATTGGTATTCTTTTTGCAAAAAAGAGTACCAAAATGGTTATTATGGAACAAAAATTAATACTACAAATTGTCAGCGCGCTTGCAGAAAGCGTCTACTATTTTAATACCTACATTAAAACTAACGGCAACAAAAAAGAATCTTCTTTGGAAAAATGCAAGGACTCATCTCTTGATGCTTTAAGGAATTTCGGTTACAGGTCAGAATCCCAAACCAAAAGAACTATAATGGACTTAAGAGAAGAATACATAAAATGTAAGGAATATGCAGATATCCCTGAAGATTTACAGAACGCATTAAATACAACTATAAATCTTTGCGATAAATATCTGAATGATAATACGGAATGCAATTGTTCCGAGAATTGCAGCTGTGGAGATGATTGCCAGTGTGACGACGACTGCATATGCAAGAGTCATGGATGTGGTGAAGACAGATATATGTATTAAATAATGGACTTATGGAAAATATTGAGGAGATAGTAAACAGTGGTTCGACAAGATTCATAATAAGCGCACTGGTATTTATTGGAGCTGTTATAATAGTGATATTTTTATATAGATACCTGGTTAAACGTCTTAATAAAAGAGCGGCAAAAACAGAGAGCCAAGTCGATAACTTCGTAGTGGATATGCTTAAAATGCCGATATTATTTCTGCTTTTATGGATAATGTTGAAAATTTACACCAAAACAAGTTTTTTCGACACCCAGTATCAGCACCTAATCGACCATGCAATGGAGATCCTGCTTATAATTACCATAGGTTGGATCGTTATCAAAGGGATACGCATTTTATTTTATTATCTCGAACGTAAAGTAAAAGAAGAAGCTAAAACCGGTCTCGAAGCCCAGAGCAGTGTAACTAAATTCTCTATTTTCGAACGCATAATCATAAGTTTAATAGCAGTCATCACAGTAGCTATCTGTCTTATGACCTTCGACCAGATTCGTTCCGTCGGCATCAGTCTCCTGACATCTGCCGGTATACTCACCGCTGTGGCAGGTCTTGCCGCTCAAAAAAGTCTCTCCTCCATAATGGCCGGCATTCAGATCGCAATAACCCAACCGATAAAACTGAACTACGTAGTTGTTATCGAAGGACAGAACGGTACAGTAGAAGAGATCAATACAACTTATGTAGTTGTAAAAATCTGGGACAAAAGAAGGCTCATATTACCGATTAATTATTTTCTCGAAAATCCTATCGAAAACTGGACAAGAAACTCATCCGACTTACTTGGCTCCGTATTTTTATATGTTGATTTTTTGATGCCTATAGAACCTCTAAGGACACATCTACAGGAAATCATATCCAATAATCCTCTTTGGGATAAAACAGTGGCAAATATAAATGTAACCAATATGCGCGAAGATTCCATGGAACTTCGTATATTACTAAGCAGTCCGGATTCAGGCAAAAGCGCTGATCTTCAATTCTATGTTAGGGAAGAGATGATAAAATTCATACAACAGAACTATCCGCAGTATTTTGTCAAAAGAAAAGTGCTGGAATTTCAAAACAATGAATCTCCCCTTGCTGAAAATGGATTCCCGCAAAATAATAAATCAAACCATGAATAAAAAATTACATAATAATATTCAATATTAAAAAAATTTATTTTTCTATTTTAAGATACTGACATACAGAGTTAAAACAAGTTTAAAGGCGGTAAATACCGCCTTTTTTAATTATGTTCTAAATATTTTCTAATAAAAAACATCATTTAAAAATAAACTTTTTGTTACATTTACATTATAGAATGGCTTATCCCACACCAATTGATTATACCATAGACTTTTTATAAAGTTCATAAATAAATAGCAGGAAATGAAAAACGAATTGTTGTATGATAATTTTATTGAAGAAGTCCGGTGTAGAGTACCAGAAAACGAAAAAATATCCAATGTACTTGCCGATATTCTTCTTATAGAGAAAGAAGCCGTTTACCGGCGACTAAGGCGGGAAGTTCCGTTCACGTTCTCTGAAATTGCCGCGATATGCACCAAAATGAGAATTTCTTTGGATTGCATAATCGAGTCTCTCCCAAGCACATCCAGACCTTGCCAATTTATTATCAATGAATTCATCGAACCTGATGAAGTAAACTATAAAATGATGGAGAATCTTCTGGATCTCTTCAGCATGAACCAGGTATACAATAAAAATGAAATAGGTATGTGCTGCAACATCCTTCCACAATGTATATATCTTGGATACGAACATATCACTAAATTTATATTTTTCAAATGGAAGTCCCTATATAGCAAGACAAAAGAAACACGTCCGATGTCCAAACTCGTTTTTACAGACAGAATGAAAAACATACAGGAAGAACACCATCGCGCTTATCGCCGCTTGGATCACCTTGTAATGATATGGGACAAGAACATACTTAAAAACTTAATAACAGATATAAATTATTTTTCTACGATAAGACTGGTACCTAAAGAAGAAAAAAATCTTTTAAAAGAAGACATAAAAAAACTGATAGACGATATGGAAATTCTTACGGAGAAAGGAAAATTCGACTCCGGTACAAAAGTGGATTTTTACATATCCAACATAAATTTCGATACTACAGCAGTTTATGCAGAAAATGAAATGTATAATTTAGGAATGATAAAAACTTTCACCTTAAATGCAGTTACAACAGTCGACGACTATGCTTATGAAACCATAAAAAGTAATATCAGCACAGTGAAAAGAGTATCTACCCTCATTTCCGAAAGTGGCGAACAACAAAGAATTTTATTCTTCGACACTCAAAGGGAACTCGTAGAAACGATGATGTAATTAGTGTATCTGATTAAACAAATGCGCCGGAATTATCCTTAAGTGATTTCGGTGCATTCTTATTTTCGGGATAACGCTGGATTTAAGGTATCACTTTTGGTAATAACACCATAAAAAGACAGAGAGAGACCGTTAGTAAATCACCTATCTTAAAAGTTTTAGTAATTTTATCGCCTTATGGCAGAAAACCGAACGGAGAACATAAAAGGCAAACTTGCTGTCCTGCCGGATCTTCCGGGAGTTTACCGTTTTATAAATAAAGACGGTAAGGTTATTTATGTAGGCAAAGCAAAGAACCTTAAAAAAAGAGTCAGTTCTTATTTTGTGGACTCCCGTCATAAAGAGAACCGCAAACTCGTTGTACTCGTAAAAAATATCCATGACATAGAACACACGGTTGTCGAGTCCGAAAGAGATGCACTTTTTCTCGAAAACAATCTCATCAAAACGCTCAAACCGAGGTATAACATTCTCCTTAAGGACGATAAGACCTATCCGTGGATATGTATAAAGAACGAACCATTTCCCCGTGTATTTATGACCAGAAAATTCGTCCGCGACGGTTCACGTTATTTCGGCCCTTACTCTTCCGTATATATACAAAAACAAATATTGGAGCTGATAAGAAATGTTCACACCATAAGAACGTGTTCGCTTAATTTGGATCCAGAAAAAATACGTAATGGTAAATACAGCGTTTGCCTCGAGTATCATCTCGGCAACTGCAAAGGCCCGTGTGTGGGAAATCAATCGGAAGAAGATTACGGCAAAAATATTTCTTTAACGGCAGACATTCTTAAAGGTAACATGAAAAACGTCATAAATTACATGACAGAGGAAATGAACCTGGCCGCAGCTAATATGAATTTCGAACTTGCACAGAAAATAAAGAACAGGATCGAGGAGGTACGCAATTATCAGAGCAAAACGGTGATCGTAAACAATGCATTGATAAACCTGGATGTTTTTGCTCTTTTGATGGAAGACGGGAATGCCTACAGCAGCTTTATGAGAATAAAGAACGGCGCCGTAATAAATTCCTATTCCATAGAAATGGAATTGGGTGTGGAAGAGACCGAAGAGGATGTTTTATCTTTCGCTATCTCGGAATTCGACAGGCAGCTGGAAGGCGGTATTCAAAAAGAAATACTTGTTCCATTCATACCTAATACCGAGCTTTTTCCGGAAAAACAATTTTCTGTTCCGAAAAAAGGAGACAGGCTCAAACTACTGGAGCTCGCGGAAAAAAACTGTCGTCTATATCGAATAGAAAAGATAAAATATATTGAAAAAACCGACCCTCAGCGACATACCAACCGGATAATGTCACAAATGCAGAAAGACCTTTATCTGGATGTTCCACCATATCATATCGAATGTTTTGATAACTCTAATATTCAGGGTACCAATCCGGTAGCAGCCTGCGTAGTGTTCCGGAACGGCAAACCGTCGAAAAAAGAATATCGACACTTCAATATTAAAACCGTCATCGGTCCGAACGACTTCGCTTCGATGGAAGAGGTAATTTTCAGACGATACAAAAGACTTCTCGAGGAAGGAGGCGATCTTCCTCAATTAATAGTAGTGGACGGCGGTAAGGGACAACTCAGCATTGCATACAATACTATAAAACGACTGGGATTGGATGGCAGAATAGCCATTATAGGATTGGCTAAAAGACTTGAAGAAGTATTTTATCCGAATGACAGTGTTCCGCTCTATCTGGACAAAAATTCCGAAACACTTCGGATACTTATGCACATTCGCGATGAGGCTCATCGTTTTGGAATAACTTTTCACAGGCAGAAACGTTCCATCAATTTCATCAAATCAGAACTGGAACTTATTCCTGGACTCGGCCCGAAAACCATTGAGAAACTTTTAAAAAAGTTCAAAACGATTTCAAAGATAAAATCCGCAACGCTGGAGGAAATATCCGAAGTTATCGGGAATGCTAAAGCCGGAGCTGTTAAAGAATATTTTCCTAAAGAATAAATATTTCAGAATATCCATAAATAATAAAAAAGGCACTCCGGTTGGGATGCCTTTTTTATTATTTAATATAACTTTCTATTTAGCGTAACTAATCGATCTGGTTTCACGGATTACAGTGATCTTAACCTGTCCGGGATAAGTCATTTCGTCCTGGATCTTTTTAGCGATATCGTGCGATAACTGTTCGGCTTTCTGATCCGTTATTTTTTCACTTCCTACGATAACACGCAGTTCGCGTCCTGCCTGGATAGCATAAGTCTTCATAACGCCCGGATAGGCCATAGCCGTATCTTCCATTTCCTTAAGGCGTTTTATATATGACTCCACAACTTCCCGCCTTGCTCCCGGTCTCGCACCTGAAATAGCGTCACAAACCTGAACTATCGGAGCTATCAACGAAGTCATTTCGGTTTCATCATGGTGAGCACCGATGGCATTTACGACTTCCGGTTTTTCTTTATACTTTTCAGCGAGTTTCATACCGATAATAGCGTGCGGCAATTCCGGTTCGTCATCTGGCACCTTACCTATATCATGAAGCAACCCTGCCCGTCGTGCGATTTTCGGATTTAGTCCGAGCTCGGCAGCCATTATACCGCAAAGGTTAGCAGTTTCGCGCGAGTGCTGCAAAAGATTCTGTCCATAGGAAGAACGGTATTTCATCTTACCGATAAGTCTGATAAGTTCCGGATGCAATCCGTGTATTCCGAGATCGATAGCAGTACGCTTTCCGACTTCGACGATCTCTTCTTCTATCTGTTTCTGAACCTTAGCAACAACCTCTTCGATACGGGCAGGATGAATACGTCCGTCCGTAACAAGTTGGTGGAGCGCAAGTCTTGCAATCTCTCTTCTTACAGGATCGAAGCCTGAAAGAACAATAGCTTCCGGCGTATCGTCTACTATTATTTCAACTCCCGTAGCAGCCTCGAGTGTACGTATATTACGTCCTTCACGTCCGATTATACGACCTTTGACTTCATCGCTGTCGATATTGAAAACCGTGACGGAATTCTCGATTGCAGCTTCGGTCGCAACCCTTTGGATAGTTTGTATAACTACCTTTTTCGCTTCTTTGCTGGCAGTCATTTTCGCCTCTTCCATGACTTCGTTAATATAGGTCATGGCACTCGATTCAGCTTCCGCTTTCATGGATTCCATCAGGGAGTTCTTCGCATCTTCGGAGCTCATACTGCTAATTTGTTCAAGCATGGTAATCTGCTCTTTAAATTTCTTATCGAGTTCTTCTTTTTTAGACTCAATGTTCTGCAACTGCGCCTCCAGCTTATCCCTTTGGGAATTAAGATCCTTATCTTTTTTGTGGACTTCATCGATCTGTTGGGACAAGCTGCGCTCTTTTTCCTTGAGTTTAGCCTCGATCTGTACGATCTTTGAATTCCTGTCGTTAACTGTTTTTTCATGTTCCGCTTTAAGTTGTATAAAGCGTTCTTTAGCTTGAAGGATCTTTTCCTTTTTTATCATTTCCCCCTCTACTTCCGCTTCTTTTACCATATTCAACCGACGTTTTTCAGTGGTTTTCATTACGGCAAAATATGTTGCGAATCCTGTAGCGGCTGAAATGACAATAGCTAATATTACAATAGTTACTATTCCCATAGTTTTAACTCATTTTATATATATTATTGGTTAGTGTCATTTAAAAATAATAATCCCGCATTGGATTCCTTTTATGGTTCGACGAAAATCTCTATATCGTCATTTATGAGGACTCCATATAAATCGCAAACGTCCAATGGGGGGGGGGGGGGGGGGGGGCGGGGGGGGGGGGGG